>NZ_JBWKMZ010000002.1:0-666844 GCF_059415325.1 Variovorax sp. GW821-FHT10D07
TGCGAGACCCCGCGAAACGCGAGCACCGCAGGTTGCCCGTAGCGAAGCGGAGGGTCGCAGACAGTGGGGTCGCCTTTTCTTTGGTTACTTTCTTTTGGCGAGACAAAAGAAAGTGACTCGCCCGCCGGGGCGAAATCCCGGCTCCTGCCTCTGCTAGAGCAGAACGCCCCCAAAGAACCCCGCCCCCTGAAACCAACTCCCCACATTCCTAAAATCCACCCTGCACCCCGCACCCGCCCTTATCCAGAATAAGCATCCAACCGCCCGCAAACCCGCATGAACACTGGCGAATAAGCTTATCCGCATAAGGCGCGAACCAAAAAATAGTTTGGTTCCATAAGGCACGCTTTCAGAATCCCGGCTTCTTGCTGGCGCGCTGGACGCACCGCACTTCAAGACAAGACTCACGCACGATGTACCAATACACAGACTTCGACCGCCAGTTCGTTCATCAACGAGCCGCCCAATTCCGCGACCAGCTCGAGCGCTGGCAAAAGGGCCGCCTCCACGAAGACGAGTTCCGTCCCCTGCGCCTGCAGAACGGCTGGTACGTGCAGCGCTACGCCCCGATGCTGCGCGTGGCCGTGCCCTACGGCGAACTCTCGAGCCGGCAGGTGCGCGTGCTCGCGAAGATCGCCCGCGAGTACGACGAGCCCGAGGCCGAGGTCTACAAGAAGGCCATCGAGACCCAGGGCCAGCTCGGCAGCCAGAAGCTGCCCACCCACTACGCCCACTTCTCGACCCGCCAGAACGTCCAGTTCAACTGGATCCCGCTCGCCAAGTCGGCCGACGTGATGGACCTGCTCGCCTCGGTCGACATGCACGGCATCCAGACCAGCGGCAACTGCATCCGCAACATCACGAGCGACGAGCGCGCGGGCATCGCGATCGACGAGGTGGCCGATCCGCGCCCCTACGCCGAAATCATGCGCCAGTGGAGCACGCTGCATCCCGAGTTCGCGTTCCTGCCGCGCAAGTTCAAGATCGCGATCACGGGCGCCGACGAGGACCGCGCCGCCACGGGCTGGCACGACGTGGGCCTGAAGCTGGTGAAGAACGAGGCCGGCGAGATCGGCTTCCGCGTGCAGGTGGGCGGCGGCATGGGCCGCACGCCGATCGTGGGCACGGTGCTGCGCGAGTTCCTGCCGTGGCAGCAGATCATGAACTACCTCGAGGCCGTGATCCGGGTCTACAACCGCTATGGCCGCCGCGACAACATCTACAAGGCGCGCATCAAGATCCTGGTGAAGGCCGAAGGCCAGCGCTACATCGACGACGTCGATGCCGAGTACAAGCAGATCCTCGAGCACGACGGCGCGCCGCACACCATCACGCAGGAAGAGTTCGACCGCGTGGCCGCCTCCTTCGTGCCGCCGGAACTGGCCACCCGCGTGCTGCAGAGCGCCGAGAAGACCGACGCCGAGCTGCGCGCCCATGCCGCCGAGGACGTGCAGTTCGCGCGCTGGCTCGCGCGCAACGTGGCACCGCACAAGAACCCGGCCCTGCGCGCGGTCACGCTGTCGTTCAAGCGCCTGAAGCAGGCGCCCGGCGATGCCTCGGCCGACCAGCTCGACACGCTCGCGCAACTGGCCGACCGCTTCTCGGCCGGCGAAGCCCGCGTGACGCACGACCAGAACGTGGTGCTGCCCTGGGTGCACGCCGAAGACCTGCATGCGCTGTGGCTCGCCGCCCGCGCGGCCGGCTTCGCGAGCGCCAACGTGCACCTGCTGACCGACATGATCGCCTGCCCCGGCGGCGACTTCTGCGCGCTGGCCAATGCGCGCTCGATCCCGATCGCCGAGGCGATCACCGAGCGCTACCAGGACCTCGACGAGCTCGACGACATCGGCGAGATCGACCTGCACATCAGCGGCTGCATCAACTCCTGCGGTCACCACCACAGCGGCCACATCGGCATCCTGGGCGTCGACAAGGACGGCAAGGAGTGGTACCAGGTCACGCTCGGCGGCTCCGACGGCTCGGCCCTCAGCGGCGCGCCGCAGGCCGGCAAGGTGGTCGGCCCCTCGTTCTCGGCGGCCGAAGTGCCGGGCGTGATCGAGGCCGTGCTCACGACCTACCGCGACACCCGCGAGAACGGCGAGAACTTCATCGACACGCTGCGCCGCGTCGGACCCGACCCGTTCAAGGCCGCGGCCAACGGTGCGCGTTTCAAGGTGGAGGAAGCAGCATGAACAAGACGCTCAACATCCTGGCTGCCGAGGAACACGTGGACGACGGCGACCCGAAGGTGCTGCAACTGGCGAACGACGCCGATCCGCTCGCGATCGAGGTCTGCCTGTCGGACATCGAACGCATCGACCTGCACTTCCCGAAGTTCACCGACGGCCGCGCCTACAGCCAGGCCTTCCTGCTGCGCCGCCGCCTGGGCTTCAAGGGCGACATCCGCGCCACCGGCGACGTGCTGATCGACCAGCTGGTGCAGATGGAACGCACCGGATTCTCGAGCGCCGTGCTCAAGGAAGGCGTGGACGCCTCCGACGCGCAGCGCCAGTTCGACCGCTTCTCGGCCTTCTACCAGGGCGACGCGGTGCAGACCGCGCCGCACTTCGCGGCCGGCAACTGAGTTCCCCCAGCAAAGCTTGATTCATCCATGAGCATCGACCTCGCACGCATCAACACCGAACTCGGCCGCAACGCCGAAGGCCTGGTGGACTGGGCCATCGGCCTGGGCCAGAACGCGATCGTCACCACCAATTTCCGGCCCTTCGAGGCCGTGATCCTGCACATGGTGACGCGCGCCAAGCGTGACGTCCCGGTGATCTGGATGGACAACGGCTACAACACCGAGGCCACCTACCGCTTCGCCGACGAGGTGACCAAGCAGCTGGGCCTGGACCTGCACATCTACCTGCCGCGTCGCTCGCGCGCGCACCGCGAGGCGGTCGACGGCCCGACGCCGGCGCTCGACGATCCGCGCCACGCCGCCTTCACCGAGGAAGTGAAGCTCGAGCCCTTCGCGCGTGCCCTGCGCGAGACGGCGCCCAAGGTCTGGTTCACCGCGCTGCGCGCCACCGACACGGCCGTGCGCGCGCAGATGGAGCCGGTCAGCATCAACCCCGACGGCCTGATCAAGGTCGCGCCGCTGCTGCACTGGTCGTCCAAGGACCTCTACACCTACTGCGAGGCGCACGGCCTGCCGAACAACTTCGACTACGTGGACCCGACCAAGGGCGAGGACAACCGCGAATGCGGCCTGCACCTCTCGCATTGAACGCACGCTCCACCGACTCCGAATCTCCAGCGCCCCACCCGATGAACGCCCGTACCGAATCCGATCTGCTGCTGCCGCCGGCGCACCTGTCCAACACGCACCTCGATGCGCTGGAGGAAGAGACCATCTTCATCCTGCGCGAAGTGGCCGCGGCCTTCGAGCGCCCCGCGCTGCTGTTCTCGGGCGGCAAGGACTCGCTGGTGCTGCTGAAGTGCGCCGAGAAGGCCTTCGGCATCGGCCGCCTGCCCTATCCGCTCTTGATGATCGACACCGGCCACAACTTCCCCGAAGTGACCGACTACCGCGACCAGCGCGCCAAGGAGCTCGGCGCCGAGCTGATCGTGCGCAGCGTCGAGGACTCGATGAAGCGCGGCACGGTGCGCCTCGCGCACCCGGGCGAATCGCGCAACGCGCACCAGTCGGTGACGCTGCTCGAGGCGATCGAGGAATTCCGCTTCGACGCGCTGATCGGCGGCGCGCGCCGCGACGAAGAGAAGGCCCGCGCCAAGGAGCGCATCTTCTCGCACCGCGACAGCTTCGGCCAATGGCAGCCCAAGGACCAGCGCCCCGAGCTCTGGACCCTGTTCAACACCCGCCTGGCACCGGGCGAGCACTTCCGCGTGTTCCCGATCTCGAACTGGACTGAACTCGACGTCTGGCAGTACATCGAGCGCGAGCACGTCGGCCTGCCCTCGATCTACTACACGCACAAGCGTGAAGTGGTCGAGCGTCGCGGCCTGCTGGTGCCGGTGACCGAACTGACCCCGCCGCGCGACGGCGAAACCGTGCAGGTGCGCGACGTGCGCTTCCGCACCGTGGGCGACATCACGACCACCTGCCCAGTCGAGAGCCTCGCGGCCGACGCGGGCGACGTGGTGCTCGAGACGCTGTCGGTCGACGTCAGCGAACGCGGCGCCACCCGGATGGACGACATGACCTCCGAAGCTTCGATGGAAAAACGCAAGAAAGACGGTTATTTCTGACCCACCCCCGTCCCTCGCTCACTTCGTGTAGCTCGACTCCCCCCTCAAGGGGGCGACACCAGCGGCCCGGCAAAGCCGGTTCCGCGGTGTCTCCCGAAAGAAACCCATGACCGCCACCACGCTTCAACCCGAAATCACAGCCGACACCGGCACCGCGCTGCGCTTCATCACCTGCGGCTCGGTCGACGACGGCAAGAGCACGCTGATCGGCCGCCTGCTGGTCGACAGCAAGACCGTGCTGCAGGACCAGCTCGCTGGCGTGCAGCGCGGCGGCGAGACCGACCTCGCGCTGCTGACCGACGGCCTGTCGGCCGAGCGCGAGCAAGGCATCACGATCGACGTGGCCTACCGCTACTTCTCGACCGCCAGGCGCAAGTTCATCATCGGCGACGCGCCGGGCCACGAGCAGTACACGCGCAACATGGTGACGGCCGCCTCGGCCGCCGACGCCTCCGTGGTGCTGGTCGATGCCACCAAGCTGGCCTGGGCCGCCGAGGTGGAGGACGGCACGGTCGTCAAGCGCGAGCTGCTGCCGCAGACGCGCCGCCACACGCTGCTGACGCACCTGCTGCGCGTGCAGTCGATCGTGTTCGCGGTCAACAAGCTCGACGCCATCGCCGATGCCGGCCTGGCCTTCGAACGCATCTCGGCCGCGCTCAATGCCTTCGCCGAAGCCGCGGGCGTGCGGGTGGCCGCGATCGTGCCGATCTCGGCGCTCAAGGGCTGGAACGTGGCCACGCGCCATGCCGACTGGGTCGGCTACGAGGGCCCGAGCCTGCTCGAGCTGCTCGAACAGCTGCCGGTGACGGCGCAGGACGAATCGGTGCCCTTCGCCTTCCCGGTGCAGTGGGTCGAGAAGTTCTCGTCCTCGGCCGACACTTCGCAGGGCCGCCGCGTGTTCTGGGGCCGCGTGGCCTCGGGCCATGTCGAGCCGGGCCAGCGCGTGACCGTGCTGCCGAGCAACCAGACCGCCACCGTGGCCCAGGTGCTGAGCCACGCGCGCCAGCCGAAGACCGTGCATGCGGGCCACAGCGCCGGCATCGTGCTCGACCGCGAGGTCGACGTGTCGCGCGGCGACTGGCTGCTGGCGCCCGAGGCCTTCGAGCCGGTGCGCGAGATCACCGCCACCGTGGCCTGGCTCGACGACGAGCCGCTGGTCGCGGGCCGCGTCTACTGGGCGCTGCAGGGGCATCGCTGGGTCAAGGCCAAGGTCGCGCGCATCGTCGACCGGGTCAACATCACGACGCTCGAATCCGAGCCCGCGACCCAGCTCGAGGCCAATGCCATCGGCGACGTGGTGCTCGCGCTGCAGCAGCCGCTGGCCGTGCTGCCGTTCACGCGCTCGCGCACGCTGGGCTCGCTGGTGCTGGTCGATACGGCCTCGCATCGCACCTCGGCGGCCGTGCTCGTGCAGCCGAGCGCCGCAAAGGCCTAAAATCAAGGGTTTTTCCCGACCACAGACCGCATACAACGCCAAATGACCCACGTCGTCTCCGAAGCCTGCATCCGTTGCAAATACACCGACTGCGTGGACGTTTGCCCCGTCGACTGCTTCCGCGAAGGTCCCAACATGCTGGTGATCGACCCGGACGAATGCATCGACTGCGCGGTCTGCATTCCCGAGTGCCCGGCCAACGCCATCTTCGCCGAGGAAGACCTGCCGGCCGACCAGATCGCCTTCATCAAGCTCAATGCCGAGCTGGCCCAGGCCGACGGCTGGAAGAGCATCACCAAGCGCAAGCCCGCCCTGCCCGACGCCGACGAGTGGAAGGACAAGACGGGCAAGATCTCGGAGCTGGTGCGCTGAGCCAGCCCCCCGCCCCCATCGAGACCGACGCCCTGATCATCGGCGCCGGCCCGGTGGGGCTGTTCCAGGCCTTCCAGCTCGGCCTGCTCGAGATCTCCTGCCACATCGTCGATGCGCTGCCCGCCGCGGGCGGCCAGTGCGTGGCGCTGTACGGCCACAAGCCGATCTACGACATTCCCGGCACCCCGGTGACCAGCGGGCGCGAGCTCGCGCAGTCGCTGCTGGCGCAGGTGGCGCCGTTCAAGCCGGTCTTCCATTTCGGCGAGCAGGTCGCCACGCTCGAGCGCCAGGCCGACCAGCGGCTGCTGCTGGGCACCTCGGCCGGCCGCCGCTTCCTCGCGAAGACGGTGTTCATCGCGGCCGGCGTCGGCGCCTTCGTGCCCAAGCGCATCGCGCTCGAGGACATCGGCCGCTTCGAAGGCCAATCGCTGTTCTATCACCCCGACTCGCTCGACCGCTTCGCGGGCCAGGCCGTGGTGGTCAATGGCGGCGACGACACGGCGCTCGAGACCGCGATCGCGCTGACCGCCATCGCCAGGCAGGTCACGCTGGTGCACCGGCGCGACGGCTTCCAGGCCGACGAGGCCACGGTGGCCGCGATGCGCGCGCTGGTGGCCGAGGGCCGGCTGGGCTTCCAGGTCGGCCAGCCCAGCGGCTTCGACGGCCAGACGCTGCGCATCGCCACGCCCGATGCCAGCACGGTCGAGCTGCCGCTCGATGCGCTGGTCGCCTGCCTCGGCATCTCGCCGCGCCTCGGGCCGATCGCCGACTGGGGCTTCGAACTCGAGCGCAAGCAGGTGCCGGTCGACACCGAGAAGTACCAGACGCGCGAAGCGGGCGTGTTCGCGGTCGGCGACATCAACACCTACCCGGGCAAGAAAAAGCTGATCGTCTGCGGCTTCCACGAGGCCACGCTGGCCGCCTGGGGCGCCGCGGCGATCGTGTTCCCCGGCAAGGCGATCCCGCTGCAGTACACGACCACCAGCACCCGGCTGCACGAGCTGCTGGGCGTGGCCGGCAAGGCCTGAGCCGCGTTCAGCCCAGCGCGGGCAGCAGCGCGCGGTACTCGGCGATGAAGCCGCCGATGGCGGCCACGTAGCGCTCGATGTCGGCGTCGCCGAGCGGCAGCGACAGCACCACGAAGCCGCGCGGCGAGGTGTAGATGCCCGCGTTCAACAGGTGGAAGAACAGCAGCTGGCGCAGCCGCCCATCGACCGCCGCGAGGTCGGCCACGCGCCGCACCTCGCCCTGCAAAAAATGCGCGTTCATCAGCGAGCCCACGCCCGTGAACTGCAGCGCCACGCCCTCCTTCGCGCCCAGCGCATTGAGCCGCGCGCGCATCGCCTCGCCGCGCTCGGCCAGCGCGCCGGCCGCCTCGAGCGTGAACAGCTGCGTGAGGCCCGCCTGGCCGGCCGCCATGGTCATCACGTTGTTGTTGAAGGTGCCCGAATGCGCGAGCGCGCCGGTGCGCGGGTCGAACTGCGCCATCACGTCGGCGCGGCCGCCGAAGGCGCCGAAGGACATGCCGCCACCGATGTACTTGCCCAAGGTCGTGAGGTCGGCGCGGATGCCCAGCTCGTTGGCCAGCCCGCGCGGGCCCAGCCGCGAGGTCATGACCTCGTCGAAGATCAGCAGCGCGCCGGCCGCCGTGGCCGCCTCGCGCAGCGCCCGCAGGAAATCGGCCTGCCCCGGGATGCAGCCGGCCGCGCCCTGCATCGGCTCGACCAGCACGGCCGCGATCTGCGAGGCCTGCTCGGCGATGCGCGCGCGCGCCGTCTCGGCGTCGTTGTAGGGCAGCACGAGGAAATCGAAGGGCACGGTGGTGGGCAAGGGCTGGTCGCCGAAGCCCAGCACGCCACCGTGGTAGCCGCCCGAGAACACCACGATGCGGCGCCGCCCCGTGAAGTGCAGCGCGGCCGTGAGCGCCATCAGGTTGGCCTCGGTGCCCGAGTTGGTGAAGCGCAGTCGCTCGACCTGCGGGAAGCGCTCGCGGATGGTCCGCGCCAGCCGGCCCTCGAGCAGGTTGTGGCCCGTGAGGTTGACGCCGCCCCGCATCGCCTCGATCACGGCCTCGCGGATCTCGGGCGCCGAGTGGCCGTAGACGCCGGCCGTGTACTCGGCGATGAAGTCAGCATAGCGGTGGCCGTCGGCGTCCCACAGCGCGGCCCCTTCGCCGCGCGCGATGGTCAGTGGGAACGGCGCGTAGAACAGCACCGAGCGCGTGTTGCCACCGGGCATGGACTCGGCATTGGCCTCGAACTGGCGCCGGCTGGCGGGGTTGGCCTCGGTGAAGCGGCGGTGCGCCTCGGCCAGGGCGTGGTCGATGGGGGCAAGGGTCATGGCGGCTCCTGGAAAGGGTTGGACGGCTGGAATTGACGCCTGGCTCAGCGTTAATTGTTCGATGCTCAATTTTCCGATGTTTATACAATCAATTCACCGACCGAACAATGGCACCCACCCGATGACCACCGCGCGCAAGAAAGCCGCTCCCCCGCCCCGCACCGCCGGCCGACCCGCGGGCGGCGCCGCGCTGACCAGGGGCCGGATCGCCGAGGTCGCGCTGGCGCTGATCGACGAGGCCGGCCTCGGCGCCTTCAGCCTGCGCGAGGTGGCGGCACGGCTCGGCGTCTATCCGGCCACGGTGCACTGGCACGTGAGCTCGCGCGAGGCGCTGCTGGCCGAGGTCGCGGCCACGGTCATGGCCGACGTGGCGCCGCCCGCCGATGCCGCGCAGCCGGGATGGCAGGGCTGGATCGCCGAGCTGTTCCGCCGCTGCCGCGCGGCCGTGCGGCGCCATCCCAACGTCGCCCAGCTGCTGGGCGCGCAGCTGGTGTCCAACGGCAGCCTGCCGACCGCGCTGGTCGAGGGCGTGCTCACGGCGCTGACCGAGGCCGGCTTCGAGGGCGAGCCGCTGCGCGAGGCCTACAACTGCACGATCGCTGCGATGCTGGGCTTCCTCACGATGGAGTTCTCGCCGCTGCCTTCGGACAACACGCAGACCTGGGCCGAGGAGCTGCGCGAGCGCGTCCACACCATCCGCCCGCTCGACCACCCGGTGCTCTCGCGCAACCTGCCGCTGCTGGCCAACCGCGCCTTCATCGTGCGCTGGGACAACGGCAGCACCGTGCCGCTGGACAGCAGCTTCGAGCGCCACGTCCAGATGACCATCGACGGGCTCGAGGCCTTCGCGCGGCGCGTCAGGCCGACGTAGGCACGGGCATCGGCACCGCATCGGCCTCGCGCCCGATGCGCAGCAGCGCGTCCTTGAGCCACAGCACGCCGGCGTCGGAATTCGAGCGCCGGTTCCAGCACACGACCGAACGGTAGCCCTGCAGCTCGAAGGGCAGCGGATGCACCGCGAGCAGCGCGTCGAAGCGCGCGGCCACGCGCAGCGGCATCACGGCCACGTGGTCGGTCTGCGCCAGCAGGTCGACGATCTGGCCGAAGCTGGTCATGGCCACGCTCATGCTGCGCTGGCGGCCCTGGCGCGCCAGTACCTGGTCGATCAGGTCATCCAGGGCTGAACTGCCGTAGCCCAGGAACACATGCGGCGCGGCGCAGAAGTCGTCGAGCGAGGCGGCCTCGCCCAGGGTCGGATGGCCGCGGCGCACCGCGATCACGTAGCGATCCTCGTAGAGCAGCGCCGATTCGCAGTCGCTCGGCGGCTGCAGCCGCGGCAGCACGGCGACGTCGAAATCGCCCTTGCGCAGCCGCTCGGTCAGCGTGAGGAAGGAGCTGGTCTCCCAGTACAGCCGCACGCGCGAACCGCAGGCCACGAGCTCGTTGGCCAGCCGCGGCAGCAGCAGGTGGCTCGCGTAGTCGCCGCCCGAGATGCGGAAGATGCGCTGCGAATGCTCGGGCTGGAAGCGGTCGTCGGGCTCGAGCATGGCCGACAGGTCGGCCAGCACGCGCTCGACCTGGCCCGCCAGCGCCGTGGCGCGCGCGGTGGGCTGCACGCCGTGCGCGGTGCGCGTGAACAGCGGGTCGTCGAAGGTCTCGCGCAGCCGGTTGAGCGAGGCGCTCACCGCGGGCTGGCTCAGGAACAGGCGCGTCGCCGCGCGCGACACGCTGCGCTCGCGCATCAGCGCATCGAAGGTCCGCAGCATGCCGACGTCGAGGCTGCGGATATCACGTCGGGCCATATCTCATATCCAAAGCTTCGAATTGCCCGGGGCACGGGCGGTACTTATCGTCGGGTCCACAAGTACAGCACGACCTGGAGACACGATGAATCCGTTGCGACCCCAGCCGACGCGCCGACGCGCGCTCGGCCTTCTAGGCGCCGTCATGGCCGGCGCCGCCGGCCCGGCCTTCGCGCAGGCGAGCCCGCCCCACTTTCCCACCCGCGTGGTGCGCATCATCCCCTTCGGTTCGGGCGGCGGGCCGATGGACTCGATCGCGCGCATCTACGCCGACAAGCTCAAGGCGCGCTGGAACCAGCCGGTGATCGTCGAGCCCCGGCCCGGCGCCAGCGGCACCATCGCGGCCGACGCGGTCGCCAAGGCGGCGCCCGACGGCTACACGGTACTGCTGACGCTGCCGCTCACGCACATCAACAACGTGGTGCTGCAGCCGCGCCTGCCCTACGACCCGGTGAAGGACTTCGAGCCGCTGTCGCAGCTCGCGACCGGCGGGCCGATGCTGATCGCGCGCGCCTCGGCGCCGTTCTCGAACGTGCGCGAGTTCGTCGCCTACGCCAAGGCGCACCGCGGCATCAGCTACGGCACCTGGGGCAACGGCTCGAACGCCCACCTGTTCGGCGAACTGCTCGCGCGCCAGGCCGGCATCGACCTGATCCACGTGCCCTACAAGGCCGAGGCGGCCGCGCACAACGACCTGTTCGGCGAGGCGCTGGGCGTGGCCTGGGCCAACCCGGCCACCGCGCGCGGGCTGGCCCAGGCCGGCCGCATCAAGGTGCTGGGCATCACCGGCCGGCGCCGCGTGCGCTCGATGCCCGAGGTGCCGACCTTCGCCGAGCAGGGCTTCGCGGGCTTCGACCTCGACAGCTGGATCGGCGTCTACGCGCCCGCGAAAACGCCGCAGCCCGTGATCGACGAATGGGTCGCCGCGCTGCAGGCGGTCACGCGCCAGCCCGACGTGCAGGAGCGGTTGGCCGGCTTCGGCTTCGAGCCGCTGGGCAGCACGCCGGCCGAGTTCCGCGCCGGCCAGAAAGCCGATTTCCCCCGTGTCGCGGACCTGATCAAGGCCGCAGGAGTCACCCCCGAATGAGCACCGTCCTTCCCCCCTCTTCTTCCTCTTCCGCGTCCGAATGGCAGCCGGTCGCGTTCGACACCGGCACCGCCTACGGCCGCAAGCCGCCGAGCCACAAGGCCGAGCTGACCGAGGTCGGCGCCGGCACGCCGATGGGCGAGCTGCTGCGGCGCTACTGGCATCCCATCGGGCTGGCCGCCGATGCCACCGACACGCCGCGCCAGGTGCGCGTGCTCGGCGAGGACCTGATCCTGTTCCGCGACAAGAGCGGCCGGCCCGGCCTGGTGCACTGGCGCTGCGCCCACCGCGGCGCCTCGCTCTACTACGGCCGCGTGGAGGAAGGCGGCATCCGCTGCTGCTACCACGGCTGGATGTTCGACGTGCAGGGCCACTGCGTCGACCAGCCCTGCGAGCCCGAGAACGGCGCGCGCACGCGCGGCCGCGTGCGCCAGCCCTGGTACCCGGTCGAGGAGCGCTACGGCCTGGTCTGGGCCTACCTCGGCCCGGCCGAGAAGAAGCCGGTGCTGCCGCGCTACGACTGCCTGGAGGTGCTCGACGAGGGCGAGACGCTCGAGGCCGACGACAACAGCATCGGCGGCGGCGGGCCGCGGATCATCCCCTGCAACTGGCTGCAGCACTACGAGAACGTGGCCGACCCCTTCCACGTGCCGGTGCTGCACGGCAGCTTCAGCGGCACCCAGTTCGTGGCGCTGATGGGCCAGATGCCCGAGGTGAACTTCGAGAGCACCGAGACCGGCGTGATGATCACCTCGATCCGCCGCCTCGAGGACGGCCGCGTGTTCCGCCGCGTGGCCGGGCCGGTGCTGCCGACCCTGCGCGTGGTGCCGAACCCGCGCGTGGCGGCCTATGGCCGGGTCGAGTCGATCGGCTGGGTGCTGCCGATCGACGACCACAGCTTCCGCATCTACACCGTGGGCCGGGTGAAGCAGCCCGGCGACCTCGCGCGCGTGCGCTCGCGCCTCAACGGCAAGCTGTGGGAGGAACTCAGCGAGGAGGAGCACCGCCGCTTTCCCGGCGACTACGAGGCCCAGGTGAGCCAGGGCGCGATCACCGCGCATTCGGAGGAGCACCTGGCGAGCTCCGACCGCGGCATCGTGATGCTGCGCCGGCTGCTGCAGCGCCAGCTCGACGCGCTGCGCGAGGGCCGCGACCCGGCCGGCGTGAGCTTCGACGCCGACGCGCCGCCGGTGCGCTTCGAGGCCGGCAACTTCCTGCAGGGCGAATGAGCGCGGCCGTCGAACGCATCGCGGTGCGCGTCGCGCGCAAGACGATCGAGGCCGAGGGCATCGCGGGTTTCCGGCTCGAGGCGGCCGACGGCGGCGCGCTGCCGCCCTTCGAGGCCGGCGCACACATCGAGGTGCTGCTGCCCGGCGGCCTGGTGCGGCCCTACTCGCTGTGCAACCCGCCCGCGCAGGCGCCCGGCCACTACGAGATCGGCGTGCTGCGCGAGGAAGCTTCGCGCGGCGGCTCGCGCGCGCTGCACGAGACGGTGGCCGAGGGCACGCTGCTGCAGGTCGGTACGCCGCGCAATCTGTTCGCGCTCGACGAAGCGGCGAGCCACAGCCTGCTGCTGGCCGGCGGCATCGGCATCACGCCGCTGCTCGCGATGGCGCACCGGCTCGCGGCGCTGGGCCGCGACTTCGCGCTGCACTGCTGCAGCCGCAGCGCGGCGCGCTCGGCCTATCGCGCGCGGCTGCGGGCGGAGACCTTCGCCGACCGGGTGTTCTTCCACCACGACGACGGCCCGCCCGCGCAGCGCATCGACCTGGCCGCCACCCTCGGCGAACCGGCGCCCGGGCGCCATCTCTACGTCTGCGGACCGAAGGGCTTCATCGAGGCGGTGCGCGCCACCGCCCGCGCGCTCGGCTGGCCCGAGGCGCGCGTGCATTTCGAATGCTTCGCGGGCGCGCCGCCGCCCGTCGAAGAGGCCGGCAGCTTCGAGGTGCAACTACGCAGCAGCGGCCGCGTGGTGCGCGTGCCAGCAACGCTCAGCGTGGTGGACGCGCTCGCGGCAGAGGGCGTCGAGATCCCGGTGTCCTGCGCCCAGGGCGTCTGCGGCACCTGCCTCACGCGCGTGCTCGAGGGCGAGATCGCGCACCACGACCTCTTTCTCACGCGCGCGGAGCAGGCCGCCAACGACCAGTTCCTGCCCTGCTGCTCGCGCGCGCGTTCGCCGCGGCTGGTGCTCGATCTCTAGGGCGCCTCGTTCTCCTCGAGCAGTTCGTAGAGCACCATGCGCGTCTGCCGGCCGCGCAGCGCCACCTGCTCCTCGATGCGCCGCGTGGGCAGCCGCCCGTTCAGGCCCGCGTGGGTGGCTTCGGACATCAGCGTGCGCGTGCCCAGCTCCTTGTTGCTGCCCTCGATGCGGCTCGCGGCGTTGATCACGTCGCCGAGCGCGGTGTAGGAGAGCCGGTCGCTGGACCCGAGCACGCCGGCGATCACCACGCCGGTGTGCATGCCGATGCGCGTGTGGAAGGGCTGCAGCCCCTCGGCCTGCCAGCGGCGGTTGAGCTCGGCCATCTCGGCATGCAGCTCGCGTGCCGCGAGGCAGGCGCGGTACTCGGCATCGGGCAGGTCGAGCGGCGCGCCCCACAGCACCATGATGCCGTCGCCCATGTACTTGTCGACCACGCCGCCATGGCGCGCGAACACGCGCTGCGCGAGGTTGAAGTACTCGGTGAGCTGGCGCACCAGCACGCCGGCTTCCAGCGATTCGGCGATGCTGGTGAAACCCTCGACGTCGGTGAACATCGCCGTGATGCGGCGCGGCGAGCCGCCGGGCGCCAGCGCGTGGCCCTCGGCCACGAGCTGGCGGATCAGGTGCACCGGCACGAACTTGCTGAAGGCCCGCAGGCTGCGCGCGGAGTCATCGAGCGCCTGGTTCAGGTGCTGGATCTCGAGCACGCGGCTGGGCTGCTGCGGCAGGTCGTCGAGCTCGAGCCGGCCGATGCGGCGCGCGGTCTGCGACAGCTTCTCGATCGGCGCGGTCACCAGCTTCGACAGCCGCAGCGAGATGAAGAGCGCGAACGCCAGGAAGGCCAGGGTCAGCAGCAGGCCCCAGCGCACCAGGCGCTCCACGCCGGCGAGCAGCGCGGCCTCGGGCTCCCAGCTGATCAGCTCCCAGCCCGTGGGGCCGATGCGCGAGGACTCGACCCGGTAGCGCTCGCCCGCATGGGTGACGACGAAGCTCTCGTCCTCCACGTTCTCCGAGATGCCGTGGGCCAGCATGTAGGCATGTACCGCGCCGAGCACGCCGCCCTCGGGCCATTGCAGATCGCGCACGGGATCGGGATGGTCGCTGCGCGCGAGCACGTGGTGGTCGTCGCTCAGCAGCACGCTCTCGCCGGGACCGCGGCTGCCGAACTGGCGCACCAGCGTCGACAGGTGGCCCAGCGACAGATGGCCGACCACCACCAGCGACTGCAGGTGCCGTCCCTCGTCGTCGAGCCGCTCGGCCGGCTGGGCGTAGCTCACGCCGAGTTCCTCGCCGTCGGCCAGGTGAAAGGGCGGCGTCCACACCGGCGCCTTCCGCGCCAGCGCCTCGCGGTACCAGTCGCGCTCGGTGGCGTCGTGGTCGCTGCGGAAGGACTCGATGCGCGTGGTCGCGAAGCGCTGGCGCGGATCGCCGCCCTCGATGTCGACCGAGCGCTTGTATTCCCAGGTCTCGGTGCTGAAGGCCGGATCGCGCACCACCTGGCGGATCGCCGACACCGGGTAGCGCTCGGCCATCAGCAGGTGGCCGTCGTCGCTGGCCACGCCGAGGCTGTCGAGCTCGGTGGCCTCCTCGAGCATCGTCCACAGCATCTCGGCGCTGCGCTCGCCGTCCTCGCCCAGCGGATGCAGGCTCGGCGAATCGCCGACGGCGTGCACCACCGCCTGGGTCTTGGCGAGGAAGGCCAGCACGTTGTCCTCAACGCGGTCGTGGCTTACCTTGTGCGCCGACTCGCCGACGCGCGACACCAGCCGCTGCGCGCCCCAGTAGCCCAGCGCCACCAGCAGCAGCGACTGGACCAGCGCGACGGCGCAGATGATGGTGCCGACATCGACCCGGAAGCGGCGCAGGCGGGTCGCGGCCGCGGACGGCCGGGTGGCATCCGTGGGGTCCGGCGGTGTCGCAGCTTCTGCCATGTCATTCCCTTTCGGCGCGCTCGTGCGCGCCTCGTTCGTCGTGGCGCGGATTGTCCCGGACTTCACGGAATGCCCCCGGTACGCCGCGACGGGCCTAAAATGTCGGTTCGCTAGGGGTGTTGGGTCGGCTTGCCGTCCCGGCTGAGAAAGTCCCTTTGAACCTGATTGAGGTAATCCTCGCGCAGGGAAGCTGGTCCGGCGGCCTGTCACGTTCTCTCGCGTGCCAGCCGTGCCGCTGGAGCCTCGCCCACCTGCCAAACCTTTTGCCCGGAGCAAAACGGATGGCACACGACGACACATCGAATCCTCTCGCCAACGAGGCGCTGACACCGCTGCCGGCGTCGCAGCGCGTCTTCGGCTGGCACGACCATGCCTCGCTCTGGTTCAGCCTGGGCGTGGGCCTCCTGGTGATGCAGATCGGCGCCTACCTGGTGCCGGCCGTGGGCACGCGCGACGCGGCGATCGCGATCGCGCTGGGTTCCTGCCTCGGCGCCGCGCTGCTGGCCTGGACCGCGCGCCTGGGCTGCGAGAGCGGCCTCGCCAGCGCGGGCCTGATGCATGCCACCTACGGCAGCGCCTTCGCACGGCTGCCAGTGCTGCTCAACATCGTGCAGCTGGTGGGCTGGACCACCTTCGAGCTGGTGATCATGCGCGAGGGCACGCAGGCCATCGGCCAGTCGGTGGCCGGGCCATGGCTCGGCAGCGCCTGGGGCGGCGTGGCGACCACGCTGCTGTGGGGCGCGGTGCTGCTGGCGCTGCTCGCGGGCTCGATGGTGAAACTGGTGCGGCGCTTCGTGAGCCGCTTCGGGCTGCCGCTGGTGGTGCTGTCGCTGCTGTGGCTGAGCTGGCAGTTCGCAACCCAGTTGCATGCCAAGGGCTTCGATGCCTTCTGGGCCCGCCCGGGCGACGGCAGCATGGGCATGTTCGGCGCCCTCGACCTCGTGATCGCGATGCCGGTGTCGTGGCTGCCGCTGGTGGCCGACTATGCGCGGCATGGCAAGCGCAGCACCGGCGGGCTCGGCAGCGCCTTCAGCGGCACCTGGATCGGCTATGCGCTGGCCAACATCTGGTGCTATGCGCTGGGCGTGATGGTGGTGAGCGTGGCCGAGCCCGGCACCAGCCTGGTGACGGCGCTGCTGCTGGCGCAGGGCGGATTGGTGGCGCTGGGCCTGATCCTGATCGACGAGCTCGACAACGCCTATGGCGACGTCTACTCGGGCTCGGTCTCCACCCACAGCCTGCTGCCGCGCTGGAGCGTGAAGCGCTGGGGCCTGCTGCTGGCCGTGCTGTGCATCGCGCTCGCGCTGGTGCTGCCGATGCACACGCTCGAGCCCTTCCTGCTGCTGCTGAGCTCGGTGTTCGTACCGCTCTACGGCGTGATCCTCGGGCGGCTGGGCGGCGGCCGCGCGGTGGCGCCGGCCGGCGCGCGTCCCAAGGTCGACCTGGCGGCGGCGCTGATCTGGATCGCGGGCATCGCGGCCTACCACGCGCTCGCGAAATGGGCGCCGCAGTTCGGCTCGGCGCTGCCGACGCTGGCGCTGACCTTCGTGCTGGCCTGGCTCAGCCGGCCGAAGATCGCAGCGGCAGGCGCTGCGTCGGCACTGGCGCAAAGCCGTGGTTGAGCGGGCCATGACCGGCGCCGACCTGCACGTCGACAGCGGCCGCCATCGCGCCGAGGATGTAGGCACGCGCGCGCTCGACCGCCTCGGGCAGCGGCGCGCCCAGTGCCAGGTGCGCGGCGATGGCCGACGACAGCGTGCAGCCGGTGCCGTGCAGGTTGCGGCTCTCGATGCGCCGCGAGGCCAGGCGCGTGCGTTCGCCACTGGATTGCAACAGCACGTCGACCACCTCGCTGCCCGGCAGGTGGCCGCCCTTGAGCAGCACGGCGCGCGCGCCCAGCGCCAGCAGCTCGTCGGCCGCGCCGTCGAGCGCGCCGATGCCGTCGATCGCATGGCCGATCAGCAGGGCCGCCTCGTCGAGGTTGGGCGTGATCACCGCGGCGCGCGGGAACAGTTCGCGCACCAGCACCTGCACCGTCTCGGCCGCGATCAGGCGGTCGCCGCTGGTGGCGACCATCACGGGGTCGAGCACCACGTTCGGCAGGCGGTAGTGGTCGATGGCCCAGGCCACGACCTCGACCACCTCGGGCGCATGCAGCATGCCGAGCTTGACCGCGTCGACGCCGATGTCCTCGACCACGGCCTGGATCTGTGCCTTGAGGAAGGCCGGCGGCACGCCGTGGATACCGGTGACGCCGAGCGTGTTCTGCGCGGTGAGCGCGGTGATGGCCGTCATGCCATAGCAGCCGAGGGCCGCGAAGGTCTTGAGATCGGCCTGGATGCCGGCGCCGCCGCCGCTGTCGGAGCCGGCGATCGAGAGCACGCGCGCATAGCGCTGAGTGGGTCCTTGGGTCATGCCGAAAATTATCGACGCGATTCGAAGGCGCAAGGAGCATCGCGATGAACCTGCCCTTCCGATCGGCGGCGATCCTCGGCGCGGGCCTCATGGGCCGGCTGATGGCCGTGACCCTGGCGCGGGCCGGCTGCCGCGTCGACCTTTACGAAGCGGGCAGCGCCGAGGCCGAAGGCGCTGCGGCGCGCGTGGCCGCGGCCATGCTCGCGCCGCTGGCCGAGTCGGCCGTGGCGCCGGTGCCGCTGGTGCGCATGGGCCACCACGCGCTGTCGCGCTGGCCCGAGCTGCTCGCGCCGCTGGCGCGGCCGGTGTTCTTCCAGCGCGAAGGCACGCTGGTGCTGTGGCACCGGCAGGATGCGAACGAGGCCGCACGGCTCGCGCGCGTGCTGGCCCACACCGGCACGCAGGTGCCCGAGCTGGCGCCGATGCGCACGCTCGATGGCGCGGGCATCGAGGCGCTCGAACCCTCGCTGGGCCGGCGTTTCGCCAGCGGCCTGTTCCTGCCCGGCGAAGGCCAGCTCGACAACCGCGCGCTGCTGGCCGCGCTGCTCGCGACGCTGCAGGCCGACGACAAGGTCACGCTGCACTGGCAATCGCCGCGCGCGCCCGAGGACTTCGCGCCCGGTTCGCCGGGCCAGCCCGACTGGCTGATCGACTGCCGCGGCCTCGGCGCCCGGCCGCAGTGGAACGCGCTGCGCGGCGTGCGCGGCGAGGTGATCCGCGTGCATGCGCCCGACGTGACGCTGGCGCGGCCCACGCGGCTCGTGCATCCGCGCTATCCGCTCTACATCGCGCCCAAGCCCGAAGGCCTGTTCGTGATCGGCGCGACCGAGATCGAATCGGACGACATGTCGCCCGCGAGCGTGCGCTCCACGCTCGAACTGCTGAGTGCCGCCTATGCAGTGCACAGCGGCTTCGCCGAGGCGCGCATCGTCGAGATCGCGACGCAGTGCCGCCCCACCCTGCCCGACAACCTGCCCGCGCTGCGCCAGCCGCGGCCGCGCGTGCTGCAGATCAACGGCCTGTACCGCCACGGTTTCATGATCGCGCCCGCGCTGCTCGATGCCGCGATGGAGTGGCTCGCGCAGGGCCGCTCGCCGCTCGCGCAAGGCTTCGGCCTGGAGACCCCATGACGACGATGAACATCCTGATCAACGACAAGCCCTTCGCGCTGCCCGAGCACGCCACGCTGACCGATGCACTCGCCGCGCTGAACGCCACGCCGCCCTTCGCGGTGGCCGTGAACCGCGAGTTCGTGCCGCGCTCGGCCTATGCCGCGCGTGCGCTGCGGCCCGACGACCGCGTCGAAGTGATCCGCCCCGTGACGGGCGGCTGAACGAATTGATGGAGACAAGACCGATGACCACGACCCCGAACGACCCGCTGGTGCTCTACGGCGAGACCTTCCACAGCCGCCTGCTGCTGGGCACCGCGCGCTACCCCTCGCCCGACCTGCTCGAGGCCGCCGTGAAGCGCGCGAAGCCCGCGATGCTCACGGCCTCGCTGCGGCGCCAGACCGCGAACCAGGGCTCGGGCAACAGCGAACTCGGCAACGGCTTCTGGGAGCTGCTGCGCCGGCTCGAGGTGCCGGTGCTGCCCAACACCGCGGGCTGCCACAGCGTGCAGGAAGTGGTTGCCACCGCGCAGATGGCGCGCGAGCTGTTCGACACGCCGTGGATCAAGCTCGAGCTGATCGGCGACGACTACACGCTGCAGCCCGACACGCTGAACCTGGTCGATGCCGCCTCGCAGCTGATACGCGACGGCTTCAAGGTGCTGCCCTACTGCACCGAGGACCTGGTGCTGTGCCAGCGGCTGGTCGACATCGGCTGCCAGGCCGTGATGCCATGGGCCGCGCCGATCGGCACCGGCCGCGGGCCGGTCAACCCCTATGCGCTGCAGGTGCTGCGCGACCGGCTCGAGGTGCCGATGCTGGTCGACGCGGGCCTGGGCCTGCCCTCGCATGCCTGCCAGGTGATGGAGTGGGGCTTCGACGGCGTGCTGCTGAACACCGCCGTCGCGCTCGCGCAGGACCCGGTCGCGATGGCCGGCGCCTTCGCCGATGCGGTGCAGGCCGGCCGGGCCGCGCGCCGCGCCGGCGCCATGGCCGCGCAGGATGCGGCGCAGGCCAGCACGCCGGTGCTGGGCACGCCGTTCTGGCATCACGCGGGGTGAGCGGCGCCATGAACCACGAACAGCAACCGGACCGCGCGCGCGTCGCGCAGGAGATCGTCGCGGCGCATGGCCCGCGCTTCGGCACCGCCACCTCGGCCCCCGCGGCCGCCATCGCCTACAGCGCCGACGACGCCATCTACCGCGGCGCGCGACAGGCTTGCGGCGCGCTCGGTTTCATCGACATCGACGCCGAATGCATCGCACGCGCCTGGCGCGCGCAAAGCGAACGCCTCGGCGGCTTCGATGCGCAGCGCTGGCCCGACGCGCCCGTCGATTTCGGCCTGCGCGAATTTCCGCCGGCGGCGCGCGACAACGCCTTCGCGCCCTGCCCCGAGCAGCTCGGCCTCTATGCCGTGCTGCCCGATGCGGCCTGGGTCGGCCGCATGGCGCGCGCGGGCGTGCCGACGGTGCAGCTGCGCTTCAAGTCCGAGGACGCGGCGGCCGTGGCGCGCGAGGTTCACGCGGCCGTGGCGGCCGTGCAAGGCACCGGCGCGCTGCTGTTCATCAACGACCACTGGCACGTGGCGATCGAGGCACGCGCCTACGGCGTGCACCTGGGCCAGGAAGACCTCGATGCGCTCGCGCCCGAGGAGCTGCAACGGATCCGCGCCGCCGGCCTGCGCCTGGGCGTCAGCACGCACGGCTATGCCGAGATGGTGCGCGCCGACGCCGTAAGCCCGAGCTACATCGCGATGGGGGCGGTCTATCCGACCACGCTCAAGAAGATGGCGACCGCGCCGCAGGGCGTGGCGCGTCTCGCGGCCTACGCGCGCCTGCTGCATGGCTATCCGCAGGTGGGCATCGGCGGCATCGACGCGCTACGCCTGCCCGAGGTGCTCGCCACCGGCGTGGGTTCCGTCGCCGTGGTGCGCGCGCTGGTCGCCGCCGAGGACCCCGAAGGCACGGCCGCGCAATGGATGGCGGCCATCGACGCCCACCGCACCGCATCGGCTGCGAAGCCCTGAAACCCGACCGAATGACGCATCCCTCTCTTCTTCTTTCCCGCACCCCCATCGCCTGCGCGATGGCCGCCCTGCTCGCTGCTCACGGTGCCTTCGCCCAGGCACAGGACACCACCGCACTGCCCGCCGTGACCGTGAACCCGGCCGCCCTCGCGCCGCCGGCCGAGATCAGCGGCTTCGGCGACGTGCCGCTGCGCGAGCTGCCGCTGTCGGCCACCGTGATCGACAGCAACCAGCTGCGCGCGAGCGGCGCGCGCCGCCTCGCCGACCTCACGCAGTTCGATGCCTCGGTGACCGATGCCTACAACTCGGCCGGCTACTGGGACTACCTCACGGTGCGCGGCTTCGTGCTCGACAACCGCTTCAACTACCGGCGCGAGGGCCTGCCGATCAGCGCCGAGACCTCGATCCCGCTCGACAACAAGGAGCGCGTCGAGATCCTGCGCGGCACCAGCGGCATCCAGGCCGGCACCAGTGCGCCGGGCGGGCTCGTCAACTACGTGGTCAAGCGGCCGACCGAACACGATCTGCGCACCGTGCGCATCGAGACCACCAGCCGCGGCAGCCTGCTCGGCGCAGTCGACCTCGGCGGGCGCTTCGGCGCGCAGCGCGAGTTCGGCTACCGGATCAACGTCGCGGCCGAGAACCTCAAGCCGCTGGTGCACGACCTCGACGGCAACCGCAACCTGTTCTCGCTCGCGGCCGACTGGCGCATCACGCGCGATTCGGTGCTCGAGTTCGAGATCGAGAAGAGCCGCAAGACGCAGCCGAGCCAGAACGGCTACAGCCTGCTGGGCGCCCGGTTGCCGGCGCCGGTCGATCCGCGCATCAACCTCAACAACCAGCCCTGGTCGCAACCCTCGGAATTCGATGCGCTGACCGGCACGCTGCGCTTCAGCCAGGCGCTCAACGCCGACTGGCGCTGGAGCGCGCAGATCGGCCGCCAGCGGCTGCGCACCGACGACCGCCTGGCCTACGCCTTCGGCTGCGGCGCCGAGGGCAACTACGACCGCTACTGCAGCGACGGCACCTTCGACGTCTACGACTTCCGCAGCGAGAACGAGCGCCGCACGCAGACCGCGGGCAGCCTCAACCTCAAGGGCAACGTGATGACCGGCAGCGTGCGGCACGAGCTCGGCATCGGCCTGCTGCAAAGCCGCGTGCGCAACCGCTTCCAGAACCAGGCCTATAACTACGCGGGCACCGGCAACATCTGGGCGACCTCCTTCGTGCCGCCGGCGCCCGATGCCACCACGCCGCAGACCAACCGCGACGAGCGCTCGACCGAGCTCACCCTGCAGGACGCGATCCGCTGGAACGAGCGCTTCACCACCTGGGTCGGCGTGCGCCACACGCGGCTCGACCGCAGCAGCATCGGCAACGACGGCTCGAACCCGACCGGCTACAAGCAGGACGTGACCACGCCGTGGGTGGCCGTGAGCTACGTGCTGCGGCCCGAGCTGCTGGCCTATGCGAGCTGGGGCAAGGGCGTGGAATCGCAGGTGGTGCCGAACCGCCCCGACCTCTACGGCAATGCGGGGCAGGCGCTCGCGGCGCTCGCGTCGCGGCAATGGGAGCTGGGCCTCAAGGGCGGCAACGAGGCCTTCAACTGGCAGCTTGCGTGGTTCGACATCTCGCGGCCGCTGACCAACCTCGATGCCTGCGGCGAATCGTGCACGGTGCGCAACGACGGCCGCGCCGTGCATCGCGGGCTCGAGGCCGGTGCGCAATGGAACCAGGGGCCTTGGCGCCTCGGCGGCAGCGTGTCGATCATCGATGCGAAGCGCCGCGGCAGCACGGCCGATCCCGCGCTCAACGGACAGTCGCCGACCAACGTCCCCAAGCAGGTGCTGCGCGCGCAGGTCGCCTACCGCGTGCCCGCGGTGGCGGGCCTCGAGATCGCGGGACAGCTGTCGTACGAAGGCCGGCGCAACGTGCTGCCCGACGGTTCGATCCGACTGCCGTCGTGGACGCGCCTCGATGCGGTGCTGCGCTACGACACCAAGCTCAACGGCGTGAACACCAGCTGGTCGCTGGCCGTCGACAACGTCTTCGATCGCCGCTACTGGAAGGAATCGCCCTACCAGTTCAGCCACGTCTACCTGTTCCCGGGCGCGCCGCGCACGTTGCGATTGGGCGTGAGCATCGCGCTCTGAACTTTTTTAGCGAAAAGTTGCGTCGGTTTGCCAGACCCTCAAAAACGACGCTATAATCTGAGGCTTGTTCCTCGATAGCTCAGTCGGTAGAGCGCCGGACTGTTAATCCGTAGGTCCCTGGTTCGAGCCCAGGTCGAGGAGCCAAAACAAGCCGCAAGGCTACTGGATGCCCCGCTACTCACAAGGTAGCGGGGCATTTTCCTTTGTGCTCGCGCATCGACCTGCAAACACGTGCCGATGATCGAATGCGGCGACACGATCGACGGCCGATCGCACGCATCGCATCCGCTCTTTCTTCATCGCCCGCATGCAGCGCGATGACGCCGCCATCGACGAATCGCGCGGACAAAAAAAAGCCCGGCATCGGACCGGGCTCAAGCCTTCTTGCAGTCAAGCATCAAAGGGACGGGCAACCCGTCAAGGAGAATGGAAAGTGGTGCGCCGCGCGCCTGCCATGGGATGGAGTTTACTGTATATTTGTACAGTCCTCTCAACCCAGGAGTACTGCCATGCCCCGCATCGAACAACCGGTGGTCGTGCCCAACTACGCGCTGACCGACGCCCTCTCGTGGATCTCGAAATTCGCCCATGCCTGGAAGGCGATCGAGCCCGCGCCCGCCACGCTCAGCATCGACGGCTTCATCATCTGGGGGCCGGTGCTCTACGAGAAGCACAGCGCCGAAGATCCGGTGCAGCTCGCGGCACGCCTGTTCGGCAGCTCGGGGCCCTACTTCCGGTACCTGTACCCAGGCGCGGCGGCCGCGGCCAATCAGGGGTGAAGCGTTGGGCACGAGGGTGCATGTCTTGGCAGACGCGGGAATGTCGGAGAATCGTGCGATGAACTGGCATGCACCGTCCCTCCTGGCCCTCCTGTCGATCCCCTGCGCGCTGGCCATCGCCGGCTGCTCGACGCCCCCGAACGAAGTGATGCAGTTCCGCGAAGGTGTTCTGCGCGCCACCACCTACACGCAGGCGCAGCTGTACTGCGACAACAAGAACCAGACCCCGCGCTGGCTCGGCAAGGCACCGGCCGAGAGCGGCGTGCTGTTCCGCTGCGATTGATGCGATGAGGCAAGCCGCGCGCTGAGCCGCGGCCTTGCAAAGACAGGCATCGTCGGGCTCGCACCGATCCCGCGACACTCGATCCACTCCGGCCGGCAAGCATTGCGCTTGCCGGCCTTTTCATTTCCGACGGTCCGATCAGTGCGCCGTGAGACCGCCACCGCCGGTCGCGTCGCGACGGGTCTTCGCGTTGTCGATGGTCGCGCTGACCGAGCTGGTGTTGATGGCCAGCGCCACGAGCACGGAGCCGACGAAGGCCGGGTCGGTCGAGCCGCTGAAATCCGAAGCGCCCGCGATGGCCAGGGCCTGCTGCACCTGCTGGCGGGTGAGTTCGGCTGCCGCTTCTCCAACGACGTTCTTCTTGGTGGTTGCCATCTGAAAACTCCTGATTCTGGAAGTGAGGAAAAAACAAAACAACGCCAGCCGACTGCAGGTCGCGTGAGATCCATCACGCGCCACAACCCTCCGCCAACGATGAAATGTTAACTGGAGGTCAAAAATACGACGAAGGTTTTCATCGAAAATGCACAGCGAAAACGCCCTCGCCGTGCTCATCTTTCCTGAAGATTTCAAGATGGATAATCGCGCCTCGCTCCGCCAGCCGGCGCATCGCGCAAGCCCTCGGGCCTTGCCGTTCGCGCATCGCTTCAGGCGGCGCGTTTCGAAGATGGGCCACCTTCCAAGAGCCCCCGTTCGAGCCGAGGTCGAGGAGCCGTTTTCCATCCCAGGCCATGCCGAAATCCGCCCCGCGGACGACGCGCATGCGCACATGACTTTCGACACTGGCGTACCGGATGACCGGTCCGTATCGTCGCGCGGTCGCTTGCGACGCGGTATCGAATCGGGAGCTCGTATTGGCCACGCGGTCCCACCT
The DNA here is from genome assembly GCF_059415325.1 of Variovorax sp. GW821-FHT10D07. Taxonomy (NCBI): domain Bacteria; kingdom Pseudomonadati; phylum Pseudomonadota; class Betaproteobacteria; order Burkholderiales; family Comamonadaceae; genus Variovorax; species Variovorax sp. GW821-FHT10D07. The sequence goes on from NZ_JBWKMZ010000002.1 coordinate 25,024, forward strand.
TCGGCTGTTCGATAGGGGCGCCTGCCGCGCAGGCGCCGTGTTGTTTCACTTGATAGATCGGGACATGGCTTTTTCCAAACTTTCTCTCGCAAGCGCACTGGCCGGCCTGCTGGCCCTCTCGGGTTGCCAGACCATGGACATGCAGATGGGCAGCCAATCGGCCAAGACCGTGGCCACGGGCAGCGCGGCCGGCGCCGCCACCTCGGGCGAAAGCAGCGCGCTCGAGCGCTGCGACTCGCCGCTGGGCACCGTCTCGCTGATCGAGAACGTCAATGCCGGCTGGTACACGGTGCTGACCGGCGAATACAAGCTGCCGCCCACCGCCAACCTGCTGCGCCTGCTGGTGCAGCAATCGAACTGCTTCGTGGTGGTCGAGCGCGGCGCGGCCGGCATGAACGCGATGACGCGCGAACGCGCGCTGCAGCAGTCGGGCGAGATGCGCGGCGGCAGCAACTTCGGTCGCGGCCAGATGGTGGCGTCGGACTACGGCCTGTCGCCCGAGATCGTGTTCAGCAACAACGACGCGGGCGGCCTCGGCGGCGCCATCGGCGGGCTGGTCGGCGGCGGCCGCGGCCGTGCCATCGCGAGCCTGGGCGCGAACCTGCAGACCAAGGAAGCCTCGGCGCTGCTGACGCTGATCGACAACCGTTCGGGCGTGCAAGTCGCGGCCGCGGAAGGCAGCGCCTCGAAGACCGACTTCGCGGGCTTCGCCGACCTCGCCGGCGGCCGCGCGGCCGGTGGCATCGGCGGCTACACGCGCACGCCGCAGGGCAAGGTGATCGCGGCGGCCTTCATGGACGCCTTCAACCAGATGGTCCGTTCGCTGCGCAACTACAAGGCGCAGACGGTGCGCGGCCAGGGCCTGGGTGGCGGTGGCCGCCTCGGCGTGGATGGCGGCGCGGCGCCGTCGCAGACCTACGTGCCGGCCGAGCAGCCGACGCGCCGCCGCAAGTAAGCGCGGCGAGCGACGAGCACCGTCGCGCGAGCCCCGCCGCCGCCAGGCCGCGGGGCTTTTTATCGCCCGTCTTTCAGAGATGCCGCGTCTCGGCCGGCGGGTTGAACCAGTTGTTGTTGCGCCCGTCCATGTACATCACGGGCGCGGCCACCAGTTCGTCGGGCGTGGCGTCGTCGAGGCAGCTGACGTTGATGCTGACGTACTTGCCGCCGACCTCGGCCACGTCGCCGCGGCCGAAGGGCCGCACGCCGCAATGGCGGCAGAACAGGTGGTGCGTGCTGTACGAGCCGAACTGGTAGCTCGACAGCTCCTCCTCGCCACTGACCATCCGGAAGGCCTCGGGCCGCACGATCGCGCCCCAGTTGCGCGCCTTGGCGCAGATCGAGCAATTGCAGCGGCCGGTGCCGGCCGCGAGGTCGATGTCGGCCTGGAAGCGGACCTTGCCGCAGTGGCAGCTGCCGTTGTAGGTCTTGAGCATGGGCTTTTCTCCTGGGGGTCTGAGGTGTTGGAAGGCCCGAAGACTAAGGTCCATTGCGGACAGATCCTGTCCTCGATCGCAGGCATCATCGCGTCCATGCTCTCCGCCACCGCCCGCCTCATCCGCCTGTTGTCGCTGTTCCAGGCCCAGCGCGCCTGGACCGGCGCCGAGCTCGCGCGCCGCCTCGAGATCACCGAGCGCACCCTGCGCCGCGACGTCGACCGTCTGCGCAGCCTCGGCTACACGGTCGACTCCACCTCGGGCGTGGCCGGCGGCTACCGGCTGGGCGCGGGCAACAGCCTGCCGCCGCTCTTGCTCGAGGACGAGGAAGCGATCGCGGTGGCGGTCGGCCTGGGCGTGGGCCCGGCCTCCAGCGACGGCGGCAACGACATCGAGAACGCCTCGATGCGCGCGCTGGCCAAGCTCGAGCAACTGATGCCGCCGCGGCTGCGCCGCCGGCTCGACAAGCTGCGCGCCACGGTGGTGCCGGTGCTGCAGAAGCGCTCGGACATCCGGCTCAAGGCGGTGTCGCTGTTCGCCGAGGCCTGCGCCGACCGCGCGCTGCTGCGCTTCGGCTACCGCGACCACCACGAGGTCGTCAGCAGCCGCCGCGTGGAGCCGCACCGCGTGGTGCAGACCGGCCAGCGCTGGTACCTGCTGGCCTGGGACACGGACCGCGAGGACTGGCGCACCTTCCGGCTCGACCGCATCGTCGACCCCGAGCCCACCGGCGCGCACTTCACGCCGCGGCGGCTGCCGCACGGCGACATCGCGGCCTACATGCAGCACGCGCTGCAGATCTCGCCCTACCTGCACCATGCGCGCGTGCTGGTGCATGCGCCCGTGGCCGCGCTCGACGGGCAACTGTCGTGGGTCGGTGGCGTGCCCGAAGCCGTGGCGCCCGACCGCACGCGCATCCAGACCGCGGCCAATTCGCTCGATGCGCTGGCGGTCTGGCTCGGCTGCCTCGGGCACGACTTCGAGGTCGAGTCGCCGCCCGAGCTCGGCGCGCACCTGCAGCGGGTGGCATCGCGGCTGGCACGCATGTCGGGCCGCTGAGCGCGGCGGTCCGCTCCTCCACGTATCCCACGTATATAGGATGGGCACGGCGCGCGCCGGCCCCTACGCTGCGGAGTCCACCCACCCGAGGACCGCAGCCCCCGCGCCATGGCCATCGACACCGCAGCCGCCCCCCTTCTCTCGACCACGCAGGTCGCGCTGGTCGAGGACGACACCGGCATGCGCGAACGCCTGGCCCGCGTGGTCGATGCCGATCCCTCGCTGACCCTGGCCCACAGCGCCTCGACAGCGACCGAGCTGCTGGCCTGGCTCGAGGACAACGCGGTCGACGTGCTGCTGGTCGACCTGGGCCTGCCCGACCTGCCGGGCCTGCAGGTCATCGACCGCTGCCGCAGCATGCAGCCGGCCTGCGCGGTGATGGTGCTGTCGATCTTCGGCGACGAGGCCAACATGCTGCGCGCCTTCGAGGCCGGCGCCAGCGGCTACCTGCTCAAGGACGGCACCGAGAGCGAGCTCGCGGCCCACATCCGCCACCTGCGCGCGGGCGGCTCGCCGATGTCGCCGGTGATCGCGCGGCAGCTGCTGCGCCGCTGGCAGGCGCGCACCGACGCGCCCCTGCATGCCGGCGCCAGCGCGCTGGTGGGACTGGCCCAGGGCACGATCGGCTCGGCCATGGCATCCTCGGCGCTCCCGCGCACGCCGCCGGTGCGGTTGTCGCCGCGCGAATCGGAGGTGCTGGACCTCGTTTCCCGTGGTTTCACCTATGCCGAAGTCGGCGCGCAGATGGGAGTCTCGGCTTCGACCGTCCAAACCCATATCCGCAATATCTACGGCAAGCTGGATGTCCACAACAAGTCCGAAGCCGTGTTCGAGGCGCGCAACCTGGGCTGGCTGCCCTGAGCATCCTTCCGCCGCCTCTTCGTCCGATCTGCGCTTCCTGTTCGCCCTGGTCGCCGCGCTGCTGCTGATCGCCGGCCCGGCCGCCGCCAGCAGTACCGGCGGCGGCACCGCCACGCCCTACACCGTCACCAGCGCCGAGGCCCGCCTCGAGCCCGACGGCCTGCCCGCCGAGGAGCGCCGCGTGCAGCTGCCGTTCCGCTGGGACCAGGCCTTTCCGGGCCGCGGCGGCAAGGCCACCTACCGCATCGCCCTGCCCGCGGCGGCGGCGCCCGCGAGCGAACCGGCCGCGCTGCTGTTCGCGGGCGTGGGCAACCAGGTCGCGATCGAGTTCAACGGCACGCCGCTCGCGGGCTTCGGCACGCTGGGCGATCCGTCCTACGACACCAAGGGCACGCCCTTCGTGCCGGTGGCCGCCTCGCTGCAGCGCACGGGCGCGGCGCAGGAACTGGTGATCCGCACCACCGTGCAACGCCAGCGCGGCGCGGCGCTGGCCACGCTGCAGTACGGCACCGAGCGCGAGCTGCTGCCGCGCTACCGCGTCTACCAGCGCTGGCGCCACACCTCGGTGATCGCCAACGCGGCCATCCTCGCGCTGATGGGCTGCCTGTCGGGCGCGCTCTGGCTGCGCCAGCGCGAGGCGCTCTATGGCTGCTTCGCGCTCGCCGCGCTCTCGGGCCTGCCGCACAACGTCGACCGGGTGCGGCCCGACATGAACCTGCCCTGGCCGCTCTGGGGCGTGGTGATCGCGGTCTGCTATGCGCTGCACATCGGGCTCATCACGCGCTTCGTGCTGCTGGTGCTGCAGCGCGGCCCGGCGGGGCTGGTGCGCGCGCTCTACGCGGCGATGGGCATCGCGGTCGCGAGCGCCATCGCCTCCTTCGTGCTGGCCTGGCCGGCGCTGTGGACCGCCGGCCTGGTACTGCTGAACCTCACGGGCGTGGCCTGCCTGCCGGTGGTGGCGCGCAGCGCCTGGGTCGAGCGCCGCACGATCGCCATGGTGCTGCTGCTGGCGGGCGTGCTCGCGATCCTCGCGGGCATGCACGACCTGCTGCTGGTGCGCATGGGCTTCTTCGGCGGCTCCGACACCGCGCAGACGCCGCGCGCGATGTTCTTCTTCGTGCTGATCCTCGCGGGCCTGGTGGTCGACCGCTACAGCCGCACCGTGGCCGACTACGGCGCGCTCAACGCCACCCTCGCCGAGCGCGTGGCCGAGCGCGAGGGACAGCTGCGCGTGGCCTTCGACGCGCTGCGGCTGCAGCAGCAGGAACAGGCCGTGCTGCTCGAGCGCCAGCGCATCATGCGCGAGATCCACGACGGCGTCGGCTCCCAGCTCGTGGGCCTGCTCAATGTCGTGACCCAGCCCGCGCCCGACCGCGCGGTGGTCGAGGAGCACGTGAAGCTCGCGCTCGACGAGATGCGCATGGCGGTCGACTCGCTGCAGCCCACGCACGACGACCTCGCCACCGTGCTCGCCACCCTGCGCTACCGGCTGCAGCCGCGGCTGGACGCGGCCGGCATCGCGCTGGTGTGGGACGTGGGCGTGATCCCGCCGGTGGCGCCGTTCTCGGCCCAGGCCGCGCTGCAGCTGCAGCGCATCCTGCTCGAGGCCTTCACCAACGTGCTCAAGCATGCGCGCGCCACGCGCATCGTGCTGCATGCGCGCTGGCAGGCCGAGGCGCAGCCGCCGCGCGTGCACATCGTGCTGACGGACAACGGCGTCGGATTGCGGCCCGCGGGCACCGCGCCGAAGACGACGGGACATGGCATCGCGAACATGCGGGCGCGCGCGCTGAGCATCGGCGCGCGGCTGGAGATCGCGGCGGTCGAGCAGGAAGAGAACAGCGCCGGCGGCACGCGCATCACGCTCGAGTGGCCGGGCGCGATCGACTGCCCGCAGCACTGAACGCGGGCGCTGGACTCAGCGCAAGGCGAAAGTCAGCGCCACCGCGCCGAGCGCCAGCAGCGCCAGGCCCGCGATGAACACCACCTCGCCCCAGGCCTCGAGCCGCGCGCCCGAGCGCCGCATGCGCATCGAGATGAAGGACAGCAACGCGCTGGCCAGGAAGACCAGCGCGTCGACCGCGAGCAGCCGATCAATCACCAGCCGCAGATCGTCGCGCGGACCAAGGTGCCCGATGGACATCACGGTCATGCACACGCCGATCATGGTGGCGGAGGTCGGCAGGATGTGGGCCGACAGCCCGTTGGCGGCGCTGTCGGCAGGGTCGAGGCGTTCGGCCTGCGGGGCCGAAGACCGTCGGTGCGGCGGCTTCATCGGTCGTCGCGCGTCGGGGTCCGGCCCGGGGCGGTCAGCCGATGCGCACCGGCACGAAGATCTTGTCGTCGCCGCGCTGGATCAGCAGCGCCACCGACTTGTCGGCCTTCGCGACCACCTCGCGCACCTGCTCCACGGTCTTGGCGGGCGTGCCGTTGATCGCCAGCAGCACGTCGCCGGCCTGCACGCCGGCCATCGCCGACGGGCCGGCCGCGTCCTCGATCAGCAGACCGGTCTCGACCGCGGCCTCGCGCTTCTCGTCGGGCTGCAGCGGACGCAGCGCCAGGCCCAGCTTGCCCTGGCCGGTGGCCTTGTCGGCCTTCGCGACCTGGGCCGGCTTGTCGCTGGCATCGCCGAGCTTCGCCGTCAGCTCCTGGCGCTCGCCCTGGCGCCACACCTCGAGCGTGACCTTGGTGCCGGGGGCCTGCTGGCCGATCACCGCGGGCAGGTCGCCCGAGGACACGATGGGCTGGTCGCCGACCTTGCGGATCACGTCACCGGCCTTCAGGCCCGCCTTGTCGCCAGGGCCGCCCTTCTCGATGTTCGAGACCAGCGCGCCCTCTGGCTTGTCGAGCTTGAAGGAATCGGCGAAGGCCTGGTTCACTTCCTGCACCGCCACGCCGAGGCGGCCGTGCACCGCCTTGCCGGTGGCGACGATCTGGTCCTTGACCTGCACCGCCACGTCGATCGGGATCGAGAACGACACGCCCTGGTAGCCGCCGCTGCGGCTGTAGATCTGCGAGTTGATGCCGACCACCTCGCCGCGCGTGTTGAGCAGCGGGCCGCCCGAGTTGCCGGGGTTCACCGCCACGTCGGTCTGGATGAAGGGCACGTAGCTGTCGTCGGGCAGCGTGCGGCCCTTGGCGCTGACCACGCCGGCCGTCACGGTGTTCTCGAAGCCGAACGGCGAGCCGATGGCCAGCACCCATTCGCCGACCTTCAGGTCCTTGGTGTTGCCCAGCGCGAGCACCGGCAGGTTCTTGGCGTCGATCTTGAGCACCGCGATGTCGGTCTTGGCATCGGCGCCCAGCACCTTGGCGCGGTATTCGCGGCGGTCGGTGAGCTTGACGGTGACTTCCTTCGCGTCCTTCACCACGTGGGCGTTGGTCAGGATGATGCCGTTGGCGTCGACGATGAAGCCCGAGCCCTGGGCCCGCACCGGCACGTCGCGCTGCTGCTGGCCGCGCGGGTTGATCTGGCCCTGGAAGCGGCGGAAGAACTGGAACATCGGATCGTCGGGATCGATGCCCTGGATCTGCGCGGCCTCCTCGTCGTCCGAGGCCTTCATGGTGCCGGTGACGCTGATGTTGACCACGGCCGCGCCGTCGCGCGCGGTGATGGTCGAGAAGTCGGGCAGCGTGACCATCGCGGCCGGCGCGGTGGCGGTGGCATTGGTGGGCGTGCCCACGGCGCGCGCGCTGGTGTAGGCGCCGGCGCCGACGGCGCCGATCACGCCCGCGGTGGCCAGGGCCAGGACCAAGGCACGGGGCGAAGTCAGTCGGGTGTTCATGGATCGGTTCCTTTCATTGCGTCGTGACGCTGATGCGATGGAAGGAATGTCGTTGCGCTCGCTTAAGCGCCGCTTAAACGCCGCTGAACGATCCGGCCGGGCGCGGCCGCGGTGTCAGGCGTGCTGCGGAAAGCGCACCACCACCCGCAGCCCGCCCAGGCTCGGCGAGGCATCGAGCGCCACGCTCGCGCCATGCAGCTCGGCGATCGACTTGACGATCGAGAGGCCCAGCCCGCTGCCCGGCGCCTGCGGCTCGCCCGAGCGGTAGAAGCGGTCGAGCACGCGCTCGCGCTCGGTGGGCGGCAGGCCCGGGCCGCTGTCGTCGACGCTGAGCTCGACCGCCTCGCCCTGGCGCGTGATCGCGATGTCGACGCGGCCGTCCTCGGGCGTGTACTTCACGGCGTTCTCGAGCAGGTTGCGCAGCAGCATGCGCAGCGCCTCGGGCTGGCCCTTCACCGCGGCGCCCTCGTCGGCGCGCGCGATGCCGATGTCGATGCGCCGCGCCTGGGCCGCGGCCACGGCGTCCGACACGGCCAGCCGCGCCACCTCCGCGAGCACCACCGGCTCGGGCGGCGCGCCGGTGGCCATGCTGGCCTCGTGGCGCGCGAGCGCGAGCATCTGCTCGACCAGCCGCGTCGCGCGGTCGATGCCCGCCACCAATCGGCCGATGGCGAGTTCGCGCGCGCCGTCGTCGGTGGCGCGCTGCAGGCCCTGCATCTGCAGCTTGAGCGCGGCCAGCGGCGAGCGCAGCTCGTGCGCGGCGTCGGCCACGAAGTGCTTCTGCGCCTCGAAGGCCTGCCGCACGCGGTCGAACAGCAGGTTGAGTTCCTGCACCAGCGGGCGCACCTCGTCGGGCAGTTTCTCCTCGCTCACGGGCGAGAGATCGTCGGCCTGGCGCGACGCCACCTGGGTGCGCACGCGCGCCACCGGCGCGAGCGAGCGGCTCACCACCCACCACACGACCAGCATCAGCAGCGGCGCCATCAGCGCCACCGGCGCGACGGTGCGCAGTGCCAGGGTGCCGGCCATGTGCTGGCGCGCCGCCATGTCCTGCGCCACCTGGATCACCAGCCCGCGCGTCTGCATCGAGAACACGCGGTAGGTGGTGCCGCGCGCGCGCACGTCGGCGAAGCCCAGCACCGCGAGCTGCGGCAGCGCGGCCTGGTCGGCCGACTCGAAGATGCGCACGCCGTCGGCGGTCCAGACCTGCACCACGAAATCGAAGTTCTGCTCGGCACCGCCGAGGCCGCCCACCGCCGCGCTGGGCGGCAGGCCGGCGCGCAGCGACAGCGCCATCTGCTGCATGTGGTAGTCGAAGATCTCGTCGGCCTCCTTGAGCACGGTGCGGTAGGCCACCAGCGCCTGCGCGCCGGCCGCCAGCACGATGGCCGCGAGCAGGAACCACAGCAGGCGCGCGCGCAGCGAGCCGGTCATGCGCGCGGCCAGTCCCATCACACCCCTCATGCCGCTCACGCCTTCGGCACCATGTAGCCGACGCCGCGCACGTTGCGGATCAGCTCCGCGCCGAGCTTCTTGCGCAGGCCGTGCACGTAGACCTCGACCGCGTTGCTGCTGATCTCGTCCTTCCAGCTGTAGAGCTTCTCCTCGAGCTGCGCGCGCGACAGCACCATGCCGGGCCGCGCCAGCAGCGGCTCGAGCACGGCCCATTCGCGCGCCGACAGCACCACCGGCTGGCCGGCCACGCTGACCTCGCGGGTGGCGGGATTGATGCTCACGCCCATGTGCTCGTAGACCGGCTCGGCGCGCCCGGCCGCGCGGCGCAGCAGAGCGCGGATGCGCGCCAGCAGCTCGTCGAGGTCGTAGGGCTTGAGCACGTAGTCGTCGGCGCCGGCGTCCAGGCCCTCGATGCGCTGCTGGATCGAGTCGCGCGCGGTGGCGATCAGCACCGGCATGCGCTGCTTGCGCGCGCGCAGGTTGCGCAGCACCTCCAGGCCGTCGCGGCGCGGCACGCCGAGGTCGAGCAGCACCAGGTCGTAGTCCTGGGTGCGCAGCGCCGACTCGGCGCTGTCGCCGTCCTTGACCCAGTCGACCGCGTACTGCTCGGCACGCAGCAGGTCGAGCACGGCTTCGCCGATCATCACGTCGTCTTCGAGGAGCAGCAGTCGCATGGCGGGTTCCTGGTGTTCTGGTTTGGCGGTTCGAGGCGGTGGGACCGGGCGAAGTTCAAAGCAGCGCGCGCACCTCGCGCGCGGCCTCGAACAGCAGCGGCAGCATGTCGCGCCGCACGGCCTCCTCCTGGTAGCGCGCGCCCGACAGCACCACGTTGAGCGCGGCCACCGTGTGGCCCTGCATGTCGCGCAGCGGCACGGCCAGCGCCTGCACGCCGAGCTCGTGCTCCTCGCTCGCGAAGCAGTGGTCTTCTTTTCGAGCGCGCGTCACTAGCTGGCGCAGCGCGCGCGCCTGGGTGGTGGTCTGCGGCGTGAGGCGCGCCAAGTGGCGGCCCGTGAGCCAGCGCGTGAACTCGGCCGACGGCAGCGCGGCCAGCAGCACGCGGCCGGTGGAGGTGGCATGGGCCGGCAGCCGCGCGCCCAGGTGCAGGCCATAGGCCAGCACGCGCGTGGGCGTGCCGTAGCTGCCGCTGCGCGCCACGATCACCACCTCCTCGCCGTCGAGCACCACGGCCGAGAAGGATTCGCCGGTCTGCGCCGCGAGCCGGTTCAGGGTGGGCTGCAGCGCGCGCGGCAGGCGCGACGAGGCCAGGTAGCTGCCCGAGAAGCGCAGCACCTTGGGCGCCATCCAGAAGTAGCTGCCGTCGGTCTCGAGGTAGCCCAGGTGCGCCAAGGTCAGCAGGTGCCGGCGCGCCGCGGCGCGCGTGAGACCGGCGCGCTCGGCCGCCAGGGTGGCATTGAGGCGCTGGCGCTCGGTGTCGAAGCTTTCGAGCACCGCCATTCCCTTGGCGATGCCCTCGATGAAGTCGGCTCTGGCGATGGTCATGAGTGAGGCGAAGCGGGAAGTTGCGCGATCATCGCGCAGCCATTCGCATGATCGCACACAGCCGCATCGGCCGGCGTGCCAGGGCGGCGCGCGCGCCCTACGCTTCGCGGAACTTCTCGGAGACATCGACATGCGCACCCAGGTAGCGATCATCGGCGCCGGCCCGGCCGGCCTTCTGCTCGGCCAGCTTCTGTTCAAGGCCGGCATCGACAACGTCATCGTCGAACGCCAGAGCGGCGACTACGTGCTCGGGCGCATCCGCGCCGGCGTGCTCGAGCAGGTCACGATGGACCTGCTGGAACGTGCCGGCGTCGACGCCCGCGCCAAGGCCGAGGGCCTGCCGCACGGGGGCATCGAGCTGCTGTTCAAGGGCGCGCGCCACCGCATCGACATGCACGGCCTCACGGGCGGCAAGCAGGTCACGGTGTACGGCCAGACCGAGGTGACGCGCGACCTGATGGAAGCGCGCGCGGCCGAGGGCCTGGCCACGGTCTACAGCGCGGCCAACGTGAGCCTGCACGACTTCGATTCGCGCTCGCCGCGCGTGCGCTACGAGAAGGACGGCCAGACGCACGAAATCGAGTGCGACTTCATCGCCGGCTGCGACGGCTACCACGGCGTGAGCCGCGCGAGCGTGCCGGCCGATGCGATCCAGACCTACGAGAAGGTCTACCCCTTCGGCTGGCTCGGCGTGCTGGCCGACGTGCCGCCGGTGTCGCACGAGCTGATCTACGCCAACACCGAACGCGGCTTCGCGCTGTGCAGCATGCGCAGCGCCACGCGCAGCCGCTACTACGTGCAGGTGCCGACCGAGGAACGGGTGGAGAACTGGAGCGACGAGGCCTTCTGGAACGAGCTGCGCGCGCGCCTCGACCCGGAAGCGCGCGAGCGGCTGGTGACCGGGCCTTCGCTCGAGAAGAGCATCGCGCCGCTGCGCAGCTTCGTGGCCGAGCCGATGCGCTTCGGCTCGCTGTTCCTGGCCGGCGACGCGGCGCACATCGTGCCGCCGACCGGTGCCAAGGGACTGAACCTCGCGACCGCCGACGTGGGCTACCTGTCGCGCGCCTTCGAGATCTTCTACCGCGAGCGCTCGGCCTCGGCGCTCGACCGCTATTCCGACCTGTGCCTGCGCCGGGTCTGGAAGGCCGAGCGCTTCTCGTGGTGGTTCACCTCGCTGATGCACCACTTCCCCGAGACCGGTGCCTTCGGCCAGAAGATCCAGGAGGCCGAGCTCGACTACCTCGTGCATTCGCACGCGGCCTCGACCTCGCTGGCCGAGAACTACGTCGGGCTGCCGCTCGAGGACTTCTGAGCCTCGGCCTCGAGCTTCTTCTTCATCGCGGCCCCGCCCTCGTCCATCATGCCGGCGATGTAGGGCGCGAGTTCGTCGGGCAGCACGTCGGTGACCCAGACGAAACGCGAGCGCCCTTCGCCCGCGTCGAACACCTGCGCCGACGCATGGTGATGCCGCATGCGGCTGCCCGTGACGGTGTAGGCGATGCGGCGCAGCGATTCGTCGATCGACACCGGCAGCTCGCGCGCCACGCTGCCGTTGGAGAAGTCGAGGATGCGCGCGCCCTCCTCGTCGATGCGGCAGCCCGTGAGGAAGCCCGGCGCGAGCCGCTGGTGCACGGCGCGGAAGTCGCGCAGCGCGTCCCAGACCTGCGCCGCGCTCGCGGCGAGTTCGAATTCCCGGTGGATGGTGGCCATGGCGGGCTCCTTCGCGCTCAGGGATGGCGGCCTGCGCGGGCCGGGACTGTCAGTTCGATGGCGTGATGCATGGCGATGGCTTCCTGGTCGATGAATGGATCAGGCGCTCATCGTCGAGCAAGGCCGCGAGGCGGTCTTGGAGAATCTTGCGGTCGCCGCGCGCGGCACGGCGGAAGTCGCCCGGCGAGACACCGGCGGCGCGCCGGAAGGTGCGCACGAAATTGCTGAGGTCGGCAAAGCCCACGTCGAGCGCGATCTCGGTCACGGGACGGTCGCCGTCGGCGAGCAGGCGCGCCGCATGGCGCAGCCGCGAGCGCACCAGGTACTGGTGCGGCGTGACGCCCAGCACCTGGGAGAACAGCCGCAGGAAATGGAAGGCGCTGAGCCCGGCCTCGGCCGCGGCCTGCTCGAGGCCGATGTCCTCGTGCGAACCCTCGGCGATCCACATCGCGGCATCGACGGCGCGGCGCCGGTCGCGCGCGGGGGCCGCTCCGGGCCGCGGCGCATCGCGCCCTTCCACGAGATCGACGAAGCGATGGGCGAACTGCATGCCGACCTCGTCGACGCCGAGATCGCTGCGGCCCTCGACCGCAGCCTGCGCGAGTTCGCCGAGCACCATCAGCCCGGACAGCGGCGGCAGGCCGCCGGCCTGCCAGGTACCGCGCCCGCCGCCGATCAGCTCGACGAAGCCCGGCGAGAGGTGGAAGGCCAGGCACTCGTCGCCGCAGACATGGTGGTCGTGGGTGCAGACGTACTCGTCGCCCGGCGCGCCGACGAGCACCGAGCCGGCCACGAGCTCGTAGGCATGGCCGCGCGTGCGGTAGCCGAAGCTGCCCTTGCGCACGTACGAGACCGAATGGCCCTCGTGCATCTCGGCGAACGGCGGGGCATCGGGGCCCGCGTCGCAGCGGTAGCTCGAGACCCGGATCGGCTCGGTCTGCAGTTCGGTGACCACGAGCATGGTGGTTCTCCCGCAGTACCGGCCGTGCGGCGGGTCCTCAGTCGACCGTCTGCATCGCCTGCCACACGCGCGAAGGGCTCAGCGGCATGTGCAGGCGCGGCGCGCGGGCGGCCAGGCCGTTGCGCGCGAAGGCGTCGGCCACGGCGTTGACGATGGCCGGCGTGGCACCGATGGTGCCCAGCTCGCCCACGCCCTTGACGCCCAGCGGGTTGTTCTTGCAGGGCGTCGACTCGTCCATCTCCATGTGGAACATGGTGCTGACGATGTCGGCGCGCGGCGCGGCGTAGTCCATCAGGCTGCCGGTGACGGGCTGGCCGGTCTCGTGGTCGTACACCACCTGCTCGTAGAGCGCCTGGCCGATGCCCTGCACCGCGCCGCCCTCGAGCTGGCCGCGCACGATCATCGGGTTGACCACGCGGCCCACGTCGTTGACCGAGCTGTAGGCCACCACGCTGATCTCGCCGGTCGGCGGATCGATCTCGATCTCGCAGATGTGGCAGCCGTTGGGCCAGGTCGGGCCGGCCACGGTGCTGGTGGAGTCGACGAAGATCTCGCGCTCGGGCTGCTTGCCCGCCAGCGTGAACAGGTCGAGCTCGAGGTCGGTGCCGATCACGGCGAAGGCGCCGCGGCTGTAGGTCACGTCGTCGATCGCCACCTCGAATTCCTGGGCCGCGAGTTCGCGCGCCTTGTCGATGGTGCGCTCGGCGCCGATGCGCACGGCCGAGCCGCCGGTGAACAGCGAACGCGAACCCGCGCTGCCGAAGCCGTCGCCGCGATCGGTGTCGCCGAGCACCACGCGCACCTTCTCGATCGGCACGCCGAAGGCGTCGACCGCGAGCTGCGCCAGCGAGGTGGCGATGCCCTGCCCCATGGCATTGACGGCCGAGAACACTTCTATCACGCCGTCGGCCTGCACCGAGACGGTGACGCGCTCCTCGAACACGTTGCCGCCGGTCCATTCGAGGAAGGTGGCGATGCCCAGGCCGCGGTGCCGGCCGTTGCGCGCCGATTCGGCGGCGCGGCCCTCGAAGCCGTTCCAGTCGGCCAGGCCCAGCGCCTGGTCCATCACCGACTCGAACTTGCCGGTGTCGTAGGTCTGCGCCATCGGGTTCTTGTACGGCATCTGCTCGGGGCGGATGAAGTTGCGCCGGCGCAGCTCGATGCGATCGATGCCGGTCTGGCGCGCGGCCTCGTCCATCAGCCGCTCGATGGTGAAGATCGCCTCGGGCCGGCCGGCGCCGCGGTAGGCGCCGGTGGGCGCGGTGTTGGTGAGCACCGCCTTGAAGTGGAAGTCGATGGTCTGGATGTCGTAGACGCTGGTCTGCACCCAGGGGCCGATCAGCAGCTGGATCGCGACGCCGGTGCCGGTGGCATAGGCGCCGACGTTGGCCAGCGTCTTGATGCGCAGCGCGAGGATGCGACCCTTGGCATCGAGCGCGAGTTCGGCCTTGGCCTCGATGTCGCGGCCATGGGCGCTCGAGAGGAATTCCTCGCTGCGGTCGGCCACCCATTTCACGGGGCGCTTCACCTGCAGCGCCGCGAAGGCCACCGCGATGTCCTCGGGATAGGCGCCGGTCTTCATGCCGAAGCCGCCGCCGACGTCGCCGACCACCACGCGGACCTTGTCCTTGGCCAGGCCGATGGCGGCGCAGATCGAATCGCGCACGCCCGAGGGCATCTGGGTGCTCATGCGGATCGTGAGGCGGCCGGTGTCGGCGTCGGGCGCGGCGAGCACCGAGCGCGGCTCGATGGTCAGCGCCACCACGCGCTGGTTGACCACGTCGAGCGCCACCACGTGGGCGGCCTTGGCGAAGGCGGCCGTGGCGGCCTCGCTGCTGCCGTGGCGCATCTCGGCCGCGATGTTGCCGCCGGCCTCGTCGCACAGCTGCGGCGCGCCGTCGGCGGTGGCGGCCGCGAGGTCGACCACCATCGGCAGTTCCTCGTACTCGACCATCACGGCTTCGGCCGCGTCGCGCGCTTGCTGGACGGTCTCGGCCACCACCACGGCGACGGCTTCGCCGACGAAACGCACGCGTTCGTGCGCGATGGCATGGCGCGCGGGGCTGGCGCTGTCGCCGCCGTCGGCACGCTTGAAGCCGGCGGCGCCGGGCATCGGCTTGACGCCGGCCGCGGCCAGGTCGGCGCCGGTGATCACGGCGAGCACCCCCGGCAACGCGAGCGCCGCCGAGGCGTCGACCGAGGCGATGCGCGCATGAGGATAGGGAGAACGCAGGAAGACCAGGTGGGACTGGCTCGGCAGGGACACATCGTCCGTGTAGCGGCCGGCGCCTGAAAGAAGACTCTGGTCTTCGAGCCGGCGCACGGCCTGGCCGCTGCCGAAACGCATGGGATTGGGGTCTGTGGTCAACGTGGTCCTCTTGTACCGGGCCCGCGCACAACGCTGGCGCGCGGAGACCGTCATGGGGTGCTTCTTCGAAGGAAGCTCCGCACTATATGTGAGCTGGAGCAAACGTGTGCGCCTTTGGACGAGTGCATTGGGAGGGCACCAGAAAGGGGCATGCCCGAGGGGCCCGCGGCGGAGCCGGCGTTGGGTTTTCGCCTCTGATACGAAGATGCGCCCCGCAAGCCGTGTATACCTACGGCCATGCGACAACTGCCCTGGCTCGAACCCGGCGATGCCCTGCCCGACCCCTCGACGGCGTGGGGGATCGCCGATCCCGTGCCCGGGCTGCTGGCGGCCGGCGGCTCGCTCGACGTCGATACTCTCTTGCGCGCCTACGGCCGCTGCGTCTTCCCCTGGTTCAGCGAGGACCAGCCGATCCTGTGGTGGAGCCCCGATCCGCGCATGGTGCTGCAGGTGGCCGATTTCCGGCTCCACCGCTCGCTGCGCAAGACGCTGACGCGCTTCGCGCAGGCGCCGGGCTGCGAGATCCGCATCGACCACGACTTCGGGGCCGTCATCCGGGCCTGCTCGGGCTCGGCCCGCCCGGGCCAGTCGGGCACCTGGATCGTGCCCGACATGGTCGCCGCCTATACCGAATTGCACCGGGCTGGCCATGCCCACAGCGTCGAGACCTGGATCGACGGCGAACTCGCGGGCGGCCTGTACTGCGTGGCGATCGGCGGCGCGGTGTTCGGCGAGTCGATGTTCACGCGCCGCCCCGACGCCTCGAAGACCGCGCTAGCGGCGCTGGTGTGCCTGTGCCGGCGCTTCGGCGTGCGGATGATCGACTGCCAGCAGAACACGGCCCACCTCGCGAGCCTGGGCGCGCACGAAATGCCGCGCGCGCGCTTCGTCGAACACGTGGCCCGGGCTCGGGAAGCGACGGGGCCCGCCTGGCGTTTCGAGCCCGTATACTGGTCCGAACTCCTGTCTGCGCGACCCTCTCACCCGACGTGACGCACCTCAAGGATCTCCCGCTCCACACGCTGCAGTTCTACGCGACCGCGCCCTATCCCTGCAGCTACCTGCCGGACCGCCAGGCCCGCTCGCAGGTGGCCACTCCCAGCCACCTGATCCACAACGACGCGTACTCGGACCTGGTGCTCAGCGGCTTCCGGCGCAGCGGCATGTTCACCTACCGCCCGTACTGCGACGGCTGCCGCGCCTGCGTGCCGCTGCGGGTGCTGGCCAATGCCTTCAAGGCCTCGCGCAGCCAGCGCCGTGCCGCCAAGCAGCACGCCGACCTGCAGGCCCGCGTGCTCAAGCTGTGCTTCGTGCCCGAGCACTACCAGCTCTACCTGCGCTACCAGAACGGCCGCCACGCGGGCGGCGGCATGGACCACGACAGCATCGACCAGTACACCCAGTTCCTGCTGCAGAGCCGCGTGAACTCGCGGCTGGTCGAGTTCCGCGAGACCCTGCCCGACGGCAGCGCGGGCGCGCTCAAGATGGTGTCGATCCTCGACGTGCTCAACGACGGCATCTCGGCCGTCTACACCTTCTACGAGCCCGAGGACGGCATGGCCTACGGCACCTACAGCGTGCTCTGGCAGATCGAGCAGGCGCGCAAGCTCGGCCTGCCCCACGTCTACCTGGGCTACTGGATCGAACACAGCCCGAAGATGAACTACAAGGCGCGCTTCGCGCCCCACGAATTGCTGATCGACGGCCGCTGGCAGCGCGCCAGCGATTTCACAAGATAAAATGGCGCCCGGTCTTCACCGCACAGCGCCATGAGAAAAAACCATTCAGACATTCCGGCCACCCCCGTCATCCAGGTCATCGAACGCATGTTCGCGCTGATCGACGTGCTGGCCTCGCGCGAAGAAGCCATTTCCCTGAAGGAAATCAGCGAAAAGACGGGGCTTCATCCCTCCACCACCCACCGCATCCTCAACGACCTCGCGGTCGGCCGCTTCGTCGACCGTCCCGAGGCCGGCAGCTACCGGCTCGGCATGCGCCTGCTGGAGCTCGGCAACCTGGTCAAGGGCCGGCTCAACGTGCGCGACGCCGCGCTGGGCCCGATGCGCGAGCTGCACAAGCTCACGCAGCAGCCGGTCAACCTCAGCATGCGCCAGGGCGACGAGATCGTGTACATCGAGCGCTCCTACAGCGAGCGCTCGGGCATGCAGGTGGTGCGCGCCATCGGCGGCCGCGCCGCGCTGCACCTCACTTCCACCGGCAAGCTGTTCCTGGCCGCGGACGATCCGCAGCGGGTACGCAGCTACGCCACCCGCACCGGGCTGGCCGGCCACACGCGCAACAGCATCACGCAGCTGCCGGCGCTCGAGCGCGAGCTGTCGAAGGCGCGCCAGTACGGCATCGCGCGCGACAACGAGGAGCTGGAGCTGGGCGTGCGCTGCATGGCCGCCGGCATCTACGACGACCAGGGCAAGCTGGTCGCGGGGCTGTCGATCTCGGCGCCGGCCGACCGGCTCGACGAAGGCTGGCTGCCCAAGCTGCAGGCAACGGCGAACGAAATCTCGGAGGCGCTGGGCTTCAAGCAGGGCGTGGCACCCGCTGCCGGGGCCGTGGCGGCCGCTTCGGGGTCGCCGGGCGGCCCATCCCCCTCCGTGGGGGCTTGAGCGCGCCTGGGCGCGTTTCAGGCCCTTGGGGCGACCCTCAGGGGTCGAAGCTCTTGCCCCGCACCATGAAAAAAGCCGGCAACCGCCGGCTTTCGTCTTTGGGCAGACCCGCTCAGCCTGCGATCTGGTACGCCACGGCGCGCGAGGCGGCCGGCGAACCCGGCACGGCATGCGTGGCCTCGACCCAGCGGCGCACGCGCTCGGCGTCGGCGATGCGGCTGAACTTGCCGGCCGAATCGAGGAACACCATGATCAGCTTGCGGCCCGCGACCCGGGCCTGCATCACCAGGCACTGGCCGGCTTCGGAGATGTAGCCGGTCTTCTGCACGCCGATGTCCCAGTCGGGGCTCTTCACGAGGCGGTTGGTGGTGTTGAACTGCAAGGTGCGGCGGCCGACCTCGACCTGGTACTCGGGCGAGGTGGACAGCGAACGCACGGTGGCGTCGGCGTAGGCGGCGTTCACCAGCAGCGCCAGGTCCTGCGCGCTCGACTGGTTGCGACTCGACAGGCCGGTGGGCTCGACATAGCGCGTGTCCTTCATGCCGAGCATGCGCGCCTTGGCGTTCATGATGCTCACGAAGGTGCTCAGGCCACCGGGATAGGTGCGGCCCAGCGCGTGGGCGGCGCGGTTCTCGCTCGACATCAGCGCCAGGTGCAGCAGTTCGCCGCGCGTGAGCGTGGTGCCGACCGTCAGGCGCGAGCTGCTGCGCTTCTCGGTGTCGACGTCGTCCTGGGTGATGGTGATGAGCTCTTCGTTCGGCAGCTTGGCCTCGCTGATCAGCAGGCCCGTCATGAGCTTGGTGAGCGAGGCGATCGGCAGCACGGCGTGGTCGTTCTTGCTGAACAGCACCTCGTGCGTGTCCTGGTCGACCACCAGCGCGACGCTCGATTTAAGCTCGAGCGCGTCGTCGGTGGTGTGCAGGCCGGCCATCTGGCCGAAGGACTGGCGCGGCGGCGCCTCGACACGGACCACCGAGCGGCGCTGCACGGCCACCACGGTCTTGCCGTTCTTCTTTTGCAGGGTGGCCACCACGTTGCGGCCACCACGGACCACCTTGTCGGCCTTGTCGTCGCGCTCGGCACGGCCACCACGCTTGGCGACCTTGGACGACGCGGCATTGCGCTTCACCTCGACCGGCGCAGCGCCGCGGGCTTTCTTCGAGACGGCCGCCGTCTTGGCAGGGGCCGCCTTCTCTTTCTTGGCGGCTTGGGCGCCGGACAACAAAAAAGCCGTCGCGCAGAACGCGACGGCGAGGGTGCGAAGGCTTGAAACGCGGTGGAGACGGGCTTCGGGCATGTACAAAATCTCCAGCGGCAGGAATAAGGACCGCAGTGTATCGAAATCAAAAAAGGCACGCAATATCAGCTACTTGCATCCTTTTCTTCATTCGAATACCAAGGATCGCCCGAAAACCTAACCTTGTGCCGCCACTCTCTCAGCTTGGCTCTGTAACTTGTTGAGCGCACTCAAATAAGCCTTTGCTGACGCCACCACGATGTCGGGATCCGCCCCGACGCCGTTGACCACCCGCCCTGCGTTTTGTAACCGGACTGTAACTTCTCCCTGGCTTTCCGTCGAGCCACTGATGGCATTGACCGAGTAAAGCACCATCTCGGCGCCGCTCTTCACGTGCGACTCGATGGCCTTCAGGGAAGCATCGACCGGGCCATTGCCGTCCGACTCGCCCGTGACTTCCTTGCCATGGACGGTGAAGACGATCTTCGCCTGGGGGCGTTCACCGGTTTCGCTGTGCTGCGCGAGAGAAACGAAAGCAAACTGTTCGCCAACGTTCGCACCCTCCTCCGCGCTGACAAGCGCGAGGATGTCCTCGTCGAAAATTTCGGATTTGCGGTCGGCCAGCTCCTTGAAGCGCAGGAAGGCGGCGTTGATCTCGCCCTCGCTCTCCATGGTCACGCCCAGCTCCTGCAGCCGCTGCTTGAAGGCGTTGCGGCCGCTGAGCTTGCCCAGCACGATCTTGTTGGCGGCCCAGCCCACGTCCTCGGCCCGCATGATCTCGTAGGTGTCGCGCGCCTTGAGCACGCCGTCCTGGTGGATGCCCGAGGCATGCGCGAAGGCATTGGCGCCCACCACCGCCTTGTTGGGCTGCACCACGAAGCCGGTGGTCTGGCTGACCATGCGGCTCGCGGCCACGATGTGCTGGGTGTCGATGTTGAGCGTGAGGCCGAAGTAGTCCTTGCGGGTCTTCACGGCCATCACCACCTCTTCGAGCGAGCAGTTGCCCGCGCGCTCGCCGAGGCCGTTGATGGTGCACTCGATCTGGCGCGCGCCGCCGATCTTCACGCCGGCCAGCGAGTTCGCCACCGCCATGCCGAGGTCGTTGTGACAGTGCACCGACCAGATCGCCTTGTCGCTGTTGGGAATGCGCTCGCGCAGGGTCTTGATGAAGTTGCCGTAGAGCTCGGGGATCGCGTAGCCCACGGTGTCGGGCACGTTGATCGTGGTCGCGCCCTCGGCGATCACGGTCTCGATCACGCGGCACAGGAAATCGGGATCGCTGCGGTAGCCGTCCTCGGGGCTGAATTCCACGTCGCCCACCTGGTTGCGCGCGAAGCGCACCGCGAGCCTGGCCTGCTCGTAAACCTCGTCGGGCGACATGCGCAGCTTCTTCTCCATGTGCAGCGGCGAGGTCGCGATGAAGGTGTGGATGCGGCCGCGCGCCGCGCCCTTCAGCGCCTCGGCGGCGCGCGCGATGTCGCGGTCGTTGGCGCGCGACAGGCCGCACACCGTCGATTCCTTGATCGCGTTGGCGATCGCCTTGACCGCCTCGAAGTCGCCGTTCGAGCTGGCCGGAAAGCCGGCCTCGATGACGTCGACCCGCAGCCGCTCGAGCTGCTTGGCGATGCGCAACTTCTCGTCGCGCGTCATCGAGGCGCCGGGCGACTGCTCGCCGTCGCGCAAGGTGGTGTCGAAAATTATGAGTTGGTCGGTCATCGTGGTTCTCCTTCGTTTCTGGCCACCTGGCGCTTCGGTCGGATCGAGGCTCAGACGGTCGCGGTCTCCGATTGTGCGCTGTGCGCGCCATTGCCCCTGGCGCGCTCCACGCCCGAGACGATCGCCTTCAGCGACGCGGCGATGGTGTCCTCGTCGATGCCCACGCCGAACAGCGTGCGCGACTCGTCCACGCGCAGTTCCAGGTAGGCCACGGCCTTGGCGTCGGCACCGGCGCCGATCGCATGCTGGTGGTAGTCGATGACACGCACCGCATGGCCCGTCGCGGCGCTCAGCGCGTGCGTGAAGGCATCGATGGGACCGTTGCCGCGGCCCTCGATGGCCACGGTCTCGCCGTTCCAGGCCAGGTCGCCGCGCAGAAGCACCGAGGCGTTGGCGCCGTCCTTGCCCTCCTCCTGCAGCACGCGGTGCTGGAGCGCCTGCACCGACTCGATGCCGTACTCGCGCACGAACAGCTGCCAGAGGTCCGCGGCCGTGAGCTCCTTGCCCGCGACGTCCATCACGCGCTGCACCGTCTGGCTGAATTCCATCTGCAGGCGGCGCGGCATCTCGATGCCGTACTCGCTCTCGAGCAGGTAGGCGATGCCGCCCTTGCCCGACTGGCTGTTGACGCGGATCACGGCCTCGTAGCTGCGGCCGACGTCCTTCGGGTCGATCGGGAGGTAGGGCATGTCCCAGATGTCGCCGTCCTTGCGCGCCGAGAAGGCCTTCTTGATCGCGTCCTGGTGCGAGCCCGAGAACGAGGTGTAGACCAGGTCGCCCACGTAGGGATGGCGCGGATGCACGGGAATCTGGTTGCAGTGCTCGACCGTGGCGCGGATCTCGTCGATGTTCGAGAAGTCGAGTTCGGGCGAGACGCCCTGCGTGTAGAGATTGAGCGCCACGTTCACGAGGTCGAGGTTGCCGGTGCGCTCGCCGTTGCCGAACAGGCAACCTTCGATGCGGTCGGCGCCGGCCATCAATGCGAACTCGCCGGCGGCGGTGCCGGTGCCGCGGTCGTTGTGCGGATGCACCGAGAGCACGATCGCATCGCGGCGTTCGAGGTTGCGATGCATCCACTCGATCATGTCGGCAAAGATGTTCGGCGTGGAGTGCTCGACCGTCGACGGCAGGTTGACGATGCACTTGCGCTCGGGCGTCGGCGCCCAGACCGCGGTGACCGCGTCGACCACGCGCTTGGAGAACGCGAGGTCGGTGCCCGAGAACATCTCGGGCGAGTACTGGAAGGTCCAGCGCGTGTTGGGCTGCTTCGCGGCCATCTCGTTGAACATGCGCGCATGCGAGGCAGCGAGCTCGACGATGCCGTCCTCGTCCATGCCGAGCACCACGCGGCGCATCACGGGCGCCACGGCGTTGTAGAGATGGACGATGGCGCGCGGCGCGCCCTGCAAGGCCTCGAAGGTGCGGGCGATCAAGTGGTCACGCGCCTGCGTCAGCACCTGGATCGTCACGTCGTCGGGAATGCGGTCTTCCTCGATGAGCTTGCGCACGAAGTCGAACTCGACCTGCGACGCGGAGGGAAAGCCGACCTCGATCTCCTTGAAGCCGATGGCCACGAGGGTTTCGAACATGCGCATCTTGCGCGTGATGTCCATCGGCTCGACCAGGGCCTGGTTGCCGTCACGCAGATCGGTCGACAGCCAGATCGGCGCCTTGGTCAGCACGGCGTCGGGCCAGGTGCGGTCCTTGAGACCGATGGGCGCGAACGCACGGTATTTGGCTTGAGGTTGCTTCAACATGTCGATTTCTCTGCTGTGATGGTTGGTGATCAACCAGCAACCCCAAAAACAAACGGCCCGTTGCTGGTGCGAACGGGCCGTGGTGATGGATTTGCGCGTGCGCTACCGTCTCCGCCCGTGAGGGAGAGCTAGTAGGGACAGCAGCGAAATCATCTTCGTCATGAGGGTTGCGAATTTAGCACAGGCGTCGAGACTTTGTGAAGACTGTGTCCCGATGCCTGTCTCAGTTGTGCAAACCGCGCTCGTCGGGTTCCTCGGTCGAGGTGCTGATCACGCTGGTCTGCTGCCCCTTGGCCTTGCGCCACGCATAGACCACGTAGCCGCTCAGGCCGTAGACCACGAACAGGCCGAACAGCACCGTCGGCGGATGGATGTTGATGACCGCGATGCCGAGCGCGATCAGCACGATCACGGCGAAGGGCACGCTCTTCTTCATCTGCACGTCCTTGAAGCTGTAGAACGGCGCGTTGGTCACCATCGTGAGGCCCGCATAGAGCGTGAAGGCGAAGGTGATCCAGGTGATCTGCGTCCACGAGAGGTACAGCACCTCGCCGCCGCGCTTGCCCCATTCGGTCATGAGCCAGATGAAGCCGGCCACCAGCGCCGCCGCCGCGGGCGACGGCAGGCCCTGGAACCAGCGCTTGTCGACCACGCCGGTGTTGACGTTGAAGCGCGCGAGCCGCAGCGCCGCGCAGGCGCAATAGACGAAGGCCGCGATCCAGCCCCAGCGGCCCAGGCCCTTGAGCGACCACTCGTAGGCGATCAGCGCGGGCGCGGCGCCGAACGAGACCATGTCGGACAGCGAGTCCATCTGCTCGCCGAACGCACTCTGCGTGTTGGTCATGCGCGCCACGCGGCCGTCGAGGCTGTCGAGCACCATGGCCGCGAAGACGCCCAGCGCGGCGAGGTCGAAGCGCGCGTTCATCGCCATCACGACCGAATAGAAGCCGCCGAACAGCGCGGCCAGCGTGAACAGGTTCGGCAGGACGTAGATGCCCTTTCGCCGCTTGCGCGGCTGGACCTCGTCGGGGACGGTGTCGTCATGCATTGGATAGGTCTCCGTCCCTCATGGGCATTGTCGGTTCAGCTATCTCTTCGATAGCAATTCGGTCACTGGATCGCATCCCCGGGAGTGTAGTTCAGGGGCACGCCCGCCCCTCCAAGCAAAAGGGCCACCGCGAGGGTGACCCTTGGGGGAATCGGGCGCCGGAGCGCCCTGCTCGCCGGGAGATCAGTTGCGGGTCTGGTCGACCAGCTTGTTCTTCTTGATCCAGGGCATCATCGCGCGCAGCTTTTCGCCAACCACTTCGATCTGGTGCTCTGCACCCAGGCGACGGCGGCTGATCAGCGTGGGCTGGCCGGCAGCGGCTTCGAGCACGAAGCTCTTGGCGTATTCGCCGGTCTGGATGTCCTTGAGCACCTGCTTCATGATCTTCTTGGTCTCGTCGGTCACGATGCGCGGGCCCGTGACGTACTCGCCGTATTCGGCGTTGTTCGAGATCGAGTAGTTCATGTTGGCGATGCCGCCTTCATAGATCAGGTCGACGATGAGCTTGAGCTCGTGCAGGCATTCGAAGTACGCCATTTCGGGCGCGTAGCCGGCTTCCACCAGCGTTTCGAAACCGGCCTTGATCAGCTCGACCGTGCCGCCGCACAGAACCGCTTGTTCGCCGAACAGGTCGGTCTCGGTTTCTTCGCGGAAGTTGGTCTCGATGATGCCGGCCTTGCCGCCGCCGTTGGCGGTGGCGTAGCTCAGCGCGAGGTCACGCGCCTTGCCGGTCTTGTCCTGGTGCACGGCCACGAGGTGGGGCACGCCGCCGCCTTGGGTGTAGGTGCTGCGCACGGTGTGGCCCGGGGCCTTGGGAGCGACCATCCACACGTCGAGGTCGGCGCGCGGCTGCACGAAGCCGTAGTGCACATTGAAGCCGTGCGCGAAGACCAGAGAAGCGCCTTCCTTGATGTTCGGCGCCACGTCGTTCTTGTAGACGTTGGCGATCTGCTCGTCGGGCAGCAGGATCATGACGACGTCGGCAGACTTCACGGCATCGGCCACTTCGGCGACCTGCAGGCCGGCCTTGCCGACCTTGTCCCACGAAGCGCCACCCTTGCGCAGGCCGACCACGACCTTGACGCCGCTGTCGTTCAGGTTCTGCGCGTGCGCATGGCCTTGCGAGCCGTAGCCGATGATGGCCACCGTCTTGCCCTTGATCAGGCTCAGGTCCGCGTCCTTGTCGTAATAAACCTTCATGATGTTCTCCAGATAGATATGCGAGTTGCAGTGTGTTGTGCCGTTCGTCCTGAGCCTGTCGAAGGGCTCAATGCAGTCCCCGCTCGCGCGGAGGCTTCGACAAGCTCGGCCCGAACGGACGGCGACCGAGCTCCGTTTTCATCGGGTCAGACCCGCAGGATGCGTTCGCCGCGGCCGATGCCGCTGGCGCCGGTGCGCACGGTCTCGAGGATGGCGCTGCGATCGATCGCCTCGAGGAAGGCGTCGTTCTTGCCATGGTCGCCGGTGAGCTCGATGGTGTAGCTCTTGTCGGTGACGTCGATGATGCGGCCGCGGAAGATCTCGGCCATGCGCATCATCTCCTCGCGCTCCTTGCCGACCGCGCGCACTTTCACCATCATGAGCTCGCGCTCGGTGTAGGCGCCTTCGGTCAGGTCGACCACCTTGACCACCTCGATCAGGCGGTTCAGGTGCTTGGTGATCTGCTCGATCACGTCGTCGGAACCGGCGGTGACGATGGTCATGCGCGACAGGCTCGCATCCTCGGTGGGCGCGACGGTCAGCGACTCGATGTTGTAGCCACGGGCCGAGAACAGGCCCACCACGCGGGAAAGAGCACCGGGCTCGTTTTCCAGCAGAACGGCAATGATGTGTTTCATGTGTGCGTGACTCCTCTTTTCGCCAGCGCGGAAGCTTTCGCTTTCGCCGCCCTCCCCCGCGCACGGTAATGCGCGGGCTCGGCGGGCAATAGATTCGTCAGTGAAAGGTTGAGAACGAACGGTCGAAAACAGGCCGAGGGATCAGAGATCCTCGGACCCCAGCAGCATCTCGGTGATGCCCATTCCGGCCTTGACCATCGGGAACACGTTCTCGGTGGGGTCGGTGCGGAAATCCATGAACACGGTGCGGTCCTTGAGCTTGCGTGCTTCGCGCAGCGCGGGCTCCACGTCCTGCGGACGCTCGATCAGCATGCCGACGTGGCCATAGGCCTCGGCGAGCTTCACGAAGTTGGGCAGCGCATCCATGTAGCTATGGCTGTAGCGGCCGGAGTACTCGATCTCCTGCCACTGGCGCACCATGCCGAGGTAGCGGTTGTTCAGCGAGCAGATCTTGATCGGCGTGTTGTACTGCAGGCAGGTCGACAGTTCCTGGATGCACATCTGCACCGAGCCTTCGCCCGTGATGGTGAAGACTTCCGACTCCGGCTTCGCGAGCTTGATGCCCATGGCGTAGGGAATGCCCACGCCCATGGTGCCCAGGCCGCCCGAGTTGATCCAGCGGCGCGGCTCGTCGAAGCGGTAGTACTGCGCGGCCCACATCTGGTGCTGGCCGACGTCGGACGTGATGTACGCGTCGGCGTCCTTGGTCATGTTCCACAGCGTCTCGACGACGAACTGCGGCTTGATCACGTCCTTGTTGCCACGGTCGTACTTGAGGCAGTCGCGCGAGCGCCAGCCTTCGATAGTGGTCCACCAGTTGGCGAGCGCGCCGGCATCGGGCTTGGTCGTGCTCTCGCGGATCATCGAGATGAGCTCGGTGAGCACGTCCTTGACGTCGCCCACGATCGGGATGTCGACCTTCACGCGCTTGGAGATGCTCGACGGGTCGATGTCGACGTGGATGATCTTGCGTTCGTTCTGCGCGAAGTGCTTGGGGTTGCCGATCACGCGGTCGTCGAAGCGCGCGCCCACGGCCAGCAGCACGTCGCAGTTCTGCATCGCGTTGTTGGCTTCGATGGTGCCGTGCATGCCCAGCATGCCGAGGAACTTGCGGTCGCTCGCCGGATAGGCGCCCAGGCCCATCAGCGTGTTGGTAACCGGGTAGCCGAGCATGTCGACCAGCGTGCGCAGCTCGTTGGTGGCATTGCCCAGCAGCACGCCGCCGCCAGTGTAGATGTAGGGGCGCTTGGCGTTGAGCAGCAGCTGCAGCGCCTTGCGGATCTGGCCGCCGTGGCCCTTGCGCACCGGGTTGTACGAGCGCATCTCGATCTTCTCGGGATAGCCGGCATAGGCCACCTTCTTGAACGAGACGTCCTTGGGCACGTCCACCACCACGGGGCCCGGACGGCCGCTGCGTGCGATGTGGAAGGCCTTCTTCATCGTCATCGCCAGATCCTTCGGATCCTTGACGAGGAAGTTGTGCTTGACGATCGGGCGCGTGATGCCGACGGTGTCGCATTCCTGGAAGGCATCCAGGCCGATCGCCGCCGTGGGGACCTGGCCCGAGATGATCACCATCGGGATCGAGTCCATGTAGGCCGTCGCGATGCCCGTGACCGCGTTCGTCAGGCCCGGGCCCGAGGTGACCAGCGCCACGCCCACCTCGCCGGTGGCGCGCGCATAGCCGTCGGCCGCGTGGACCGCCGCCTGCTCGTGGCGCACCAGCACGTGCTGGATGGTGTCCTGCTTGTAGAACGCGTCGTAGATGTAGAGAACCGCGCCACCGGGGTAGCCCCAGATGTACTGGACGCCTTCGGCCTGCAGTGCCTTGACCAGCACTTCGGCGCCCATGAGTTCTTGCGTGTGATTGCCGGCGCCGGAGGACGCGGCTGCTGCGGAAGCGAGTTCCGCCTTCGAGATTTCCATGATCAACCTTTGGAGTTTTTTCGGGAACGAAAAACCTTGGGTGCCCCTTGCCAACCCTTGTGGGGCCGCGCCAGGACTTGAGGCCAAAGCCATGAGCGGACTGATTGTTCCGCCGGACCGTGACCCGTTTGCCTTTTGACTTGCGAGCGCGATTATGACACCGCCGCGGCGTTCCGCCGAGCCCGTATCGCCCCGCAACACGATTCGTCAAGAGCGGCGGGCATAATTCGCGGCCAACAACGAGGCATTCCCGCCCGACATCCATTCCCACGCGGCGCCCGGCGCCCCTCTCACGCTTGGCCACCGAACAAGAACTCTCCGATTTCCTGAAAAGCGTCGAACGCCGCGCTTTCAAGCGGTCGGTCTATCACGTGCGAGACGAGGAAGCGGCGCTCGACATCGTGCAGGACAGCATGATGAAGCTGGCCCAGCACTATGGCGACAAGCCGGCCGCCGAGCTGCCGATGCTGTTCCAGCGCATCCTGTCGAACTGCACGCTCGACTGGTTCCGCCGCCAGAAGACCCGCCGCGCCCTGTTCTCGAACCTCAGTGATTTCGAGGCCACGGACGACGACGGCGATTTCGACCTGCTCGAGAACTTCGCCTCGCCGACCGACTCCAGAGAAACCGAGAGCGCCGAGGACACCACGCGCCGGGCACAGGTCCTGCACGAGATCGAAGAACAGATCGCGGCATTGCCGGGCCGTCAACGCGAGGCTTTCCTGATGCGTTACTGGGAAGAAATGGACGTCGCAGAGACGGCCGCCGCAATGGGCTGCTCCGAGGGCAGCGTCAAAACCCACTGCTCGCGCGCCGTCCACGCTCTGAGCAAGGCGCTCAAAGCCAAGGGAATTTCGCTATGAATACTAAGGTTCCTCTTTCTTCTGTTGCCGAAAACGAATTCGGTCAACGCGTGGCCGCGCGCCTGTCCGCCGGCAACCAGGCGTTGCCGCACGACATCGGCGAACGCCTGCGCGTGGCGCGCGCGCAAGCCGTGGCCCAGCGCAAGCAGGCCCCGCAGCTGCGCGCCGCGCCCGCCGTGGTGCAGGCGGGCAATACCGCCGCGTTGGGCGGCGGTGGTGGCTGGGGCTGGTGGACGCGCATCGGCACCGTGGTGCCGCTCGTGGCCCTGGTGGCCGGCCTGGTCACCATCAGCGTGATGCAGGACGAGGACCGCGCCAGCGAGCTGGCCGAGGTCGATTCCGCGCTGCTCACCGGCGACCTGCCGCCGGCGGCCTACACCGACCCGGGCTTCGCGCAGTTCCTCAAGTCCGACGGCGCCTCCGACTGACGAGGGCCTCACCCGCCCTCCCAGCCCCGCGCCCGGCTTCGCCGCTCCCGTCTGCCGCCTAGACCTTCCCGCCTGTCCGAAGCCTCCATCCGACCGATCATCCGAATGCCACGCCGCACCCTGCCCCCCGCGATTTCGCCCCGCTCCTCGCGCTCGTGGTCGCAAGGCGTGGCGACTCGTCTCGCCGGGGCCGGCACCGTGGCCGCCGCGGCACTGGGACTGACGATCGCGGCCGCGCAGACCACGCCCGTGCGCTCGGAAGCCGTTCGCGCGGAGACGCCCAAGGCCGCGCCGACCGGCACCATGGCCGCGTCCGCGGCCGCCAAGCCGCCCACCCTCACCAAGCCGCTGTGGGCCGAGCTCACCGCCGAGCAGCAACAGGCCCTGCAACCGCTGGCGCCGCACTGGAACACTCTCAACGTCGGCCAGAAGCGCAAGTGGCTCGCGCTGTCGCGCAACTACGCCTCGCTGCCGGCCGAAGACCAGATCACGCTGCGCAGCCGCATGATCGAGTGGGCCGCACTCAGCAACCAGCAGCGCGTCCAGGCGCGCCTGAACTTCGCCGAGGTCAAGCGCGTGCCGGCCGACGAGCGCAAGGCCAAGTGGGAGCAGTACCAGGCGCTGAGCGAAGAGGAAAAGCGCAAGCTCGCCGAGCGTGCGCCCGCCAAGCCCAAGGGCGCCGCCATCCCGGTGCGGCCGGTGTCGTCCCAGAAGCTCGTGGCCGTGCCCACGGTCACGCCGCCCGGGCAGCACACGCCCCGCATCCAGCTCGCGCCGCCGATGGCGCCCGCGACGCCGGCCATCGTGCCCGCTGCGGCCATCGTCGCGACCCCGCCGGCCGCATCGTCCGGCACGGCTGCGGCCACCGTCGCCCCGGCGACGCCCTCGGCCGCGGCCCCCCCCACCTTCACGCCCCAGCCGGTGCCGGCCGAAGCCCAGGTGCCGTCTCCGTACTCTTCATCGTCCGGCCCGTCGACTTCGGTATCCTCCACACCGTCTTCCACTTCTGCGGGGCGCACGCTCGAGCAACCCTCGGCCGCCCCCTGACCCAAGGTCTCGATGGTTTCCAGCTCTTCCGAAGTTTCGGAGTCGGATTCGCCTGCTTCGCTCGTCCCTCCTGCGTCTGACGTTTCTTCTTCCACGGCACAGGGCCCGGTTCCGGGACTCTGGCGCCGCATGGCCTGCTGGCTCTACGAAGGCATGCTGCTGTTCGCGGTGGTGTTCGTTTCGGGCTGGCTCTTCAGCACGCTGGGCCAGATGCGCGACGCCATGGATTCGCGGCGCCACCTGTTTCAAGCCTTCCTCTTCGTGGTGTTCGGCGTCTATTTCGTCTGGTTCTGGGCCAAGGGCCAGACGCTGGCGATGAAGACCTGGAACATCCGCATCGTCGACACGCACGGCCACCCGGTCAGCCAGCGCCGCGCGCTCGCGCGCTACCTGCTGAGCTGGATCTGGTTCCTGCCGCCGCTCGCTGCCGTCGCGCCCTTCAAGCTGTCGGGCCCCGAAGTCACGGTGCTCGTCTTCGGCTGGGTGGCCATCTGGGCCCTGCTGGCACGCTTCCATCCGCAACGCCAGTTCTGGCATGACGCCTGGGCCGGCACCCGGCTCATTACCTCCAAGCCCATGAGCCGCCGATGAGCGCCCTGCCCGAACTTCCCGATCCCGCCGTCAATCCGCAGAAGGCCCGCAAGGGCTTCGATCGCGTCTGGCACGCCACGCTGATCTCGCTGCACGGCCTGCGCGCCGGCTGGGGCGAGCCGGCCTTCCGGCAGGAAGCCATCCTGTCGATGGTCATGATCCCCGCCGCCTTCTGGCTCGGCCGCAGCTGGGTCGAGATCGCCCTGCTCGCGGGCAGCGCGGTGCTGGTGATGATCGTGGAGCTGCTCAACACGGCGGTGGAAGCGGCCATCGACCGCATCGGCCCCGAATGGCACGACCTCTCCAAGCGCGCCAAGGACATGGGCAGCGCCGCGGTGCTGCTGTCGCTGTCGCTGTGCACCTGCATCTGGGCCGCCGCCCTGTGGACACGCTTCGTGTCATGAGCGGGCCCGCCACGCGAGGCATGATCGGGGGATGACCCCTGAATTTTCGATTTGCGTGTATTGCGGCTCGCGCCCCGGCGAGCGTCCCGAGTTCACTGAAGCCGCCATGGCGGTCGGCCGCTGGATCGGCCAGCAGCGCGGCCAGCTGGTCTACGGCGGCGGCCGCACCGGCCTGATGGGCACGGTGGCCGAGGCCACGCGCGCCGCGGGCGGACGCGTGGTCGGCATCATCCCCAAGGCACTGGTCGACAAGGAACTGGCCAACCCGCTGTGCGACGAGCTGCACGTGGTCGACACCATGCACGAACGCAAGGCGATGATGGGCGAGCGCGCCGACGCCTTCCTGGCCATGGCCGGCGGCATCGGCACCTTCGAGGAACTGTTCGAGATCTGGACCTGGCGCCAGCTCGGCTACCACGACAAGCCGGTCGGCATCCTCAACAGCGCCGGCTACTACGACAAGCTGCTCGACTTCCTCGACCAGAGCGTGCGCGACGGCCTGATGGGCGACTGGCAGATGAGCCTGGTGCGCACCGGCACCGAAGCCGAGCCGCTGCTCGCGGCGCTGCGTGCCGAGGTGCCGCGCCATCCGCGCGACGACCGGCTGGCCGAGAACCTCTGAACCTCTTGTGAAAGGCCGGCGAGCGCCGGCCCCTGCGGTTCAGCTCAGACCGCGTTCTCGTTCTCTTCGCCGGTGCGGATGCGCACGATGCGCTCGACGGCCGTCACGAAAATCTTGCCGTCGCCGATCTTGCCGGTGCGCGCCGAATTGACGATGGCCTCGATGCAGCGCTCGACGTCGCCCTCGTTGACGACGACCTCGACCTTCATCTTCGGCAGGAAGTCGACCACGTACTCGGCGCCGCGGTACAGCTCGGTGTGGCCCTTCTGGCGGCCGAAGCCCTTGACCTCGGTCACGGTGAGTCCGGTGACGCCCACTTCGGCCAGGGCCTCGCGTACGTCCTCGAGCTTGAAGGGTTTGACGATGGCGGTGATCTGCTTCATGGTTTGCGTGCTCCGGCGGTTTCGTTGAATTTGCTGGTGATAGGGTAACGCCAATCCTTGCCAAAACTGCGGTGCGTCACCCGGATGCCTACCGGCGCCTGGCGCCGCTTGTATTCGTTGATCTTGATGAGCCGTGCCACCCGCTCGACCACCGCACGGTCGTAGCCCGCGGCGATGATCTCGTCGATGCCCTCGTCGTCCTGCATGTAGCGTGCCAGGATCGCGTCGAGGATGTCGTAGGGCGGCAGGCTGTCCTGGTCGGTCTGGTCGGGCCGCAGCTCGGCGCTCGGGGGCCGCGTGATGATGCGCTCGGGGATCGGCTCGGCGCCGGTGCCGTAGGGATCGTGGGCATTGCGCCAGCGCGCGAGCGCGAACACTGTCGTCTTCAGCAGGTCCTTGATGACCGCGAAGCCGCCCGCCATGTCGCCGTAGAGCGTGCAGTAGCCGGTGGCCATCTCGCTCTTGTTGCCCGTGGTGAGAACGATCGAGCCGAACTTGTTCGACAACCCCATCAGCAGCGTGCCGCGGATGCGGGCCTGGATGTTCTCTTCGGCCGTGTCCTCGGGCCGGCCCGCGAAATCGGGGGCCAGCGCCGCCTTGAACGACTCGAAGGTGGGGCGGATCGAGATCTCGTCGTAGCGCACGCCCAGGCGACCCGCCATGTCGCGCGCATCGATCCAGCTGATGTCGGCCGTGTAGGGCGAGGGCATCATCACCGCACGCACCTTGTCCTTGCCGAGCGCGTCGACCGCGATCGCGAGCACCAGGGCCGAATCGATGCCGCCCGACAGCCCGAGGATCGCGCCCGGAAAACCGTTCTTGCCCACGTAGTCGCGCACGCCGAGCACCAGCGCATCCCAGAGCTGGGCCTCGGCGTCGCGCGGCGCCGCAATGGGCTCGGGCAGGAAGCGCACGCCCTGCGACGGTGCACGCTCGAGCTCGGTCAGCACCAGCTTCTCCTCGAAGCCCGGCGCCTGCATCGCGAGCGCGCCATCGGCCTGCAGCGCGAACGAGGCGCCGTCGAACACCACCTCGTCCTGCCCGCCCACGAGGTGGGCATAGACCAGCGGCAGCCCCACGGCACGCGCGCGATCGGCCATGCGCGCCACGCGCTCGCCCTCCTTGCCCACGTGGTAGGGCGAGGCATTGATGACGGCCAGCACCTCGGCGCCGGCGGAGCGCGCCAGTTCGGCCGGCTCGTCGAACCAGGCGTCCTCGCAGATCAGCAGGCCCACCGACACGCCGCCGGCCTCGAACACGCAGGTGCCCTGCCCCGGCGCGAAGTAGCGGCGCTCGTCGAACACCTGGTAGTTGGGCAGCTCGCGCTTGGCGTAGGTCTGGAGGATGCGGCCTTCCTTGAGCACGCTGGCCGCGTTGTGGCGCAACTGTACCGACACGGAGCGCCCGCGCAGGCTGCCGCCGCTCGGATGCCCCACCACCACGACCATGTCTTTGAGGTCGGCCAGAGCGGCAGCGATGCCTTTCACGGCATCATCGCAAGCTTCGGTGAAGGCGGGCCGCAGGAACAGGTCCTCGGCCGCATAGCCGGCGATCGAGAGTTCGGGCGTCAGCAGAAGGCGAGCGCCCTGGGCATGGGCCTCGCGCGCGGCCGCCACGATTTTTCGGGCATTGCCGGGGAGATCGCCCACCACGAAATTGAGTTGCGCGATGGCGAGCTTGAGCGTCATACGGAAGGAAGAAACAGGCTTGAACGATTATGTCATTCGGGTTGTCGCGTCGCCGTCGGACGTGAACCCGCAGGCCTGGAACGCGCTGCTCGCCGCGCAGGCCGAACCCTCGCCCTTCATGCGCCACGAGTACCTGGCCGCACTGCACGAGAGCGGCAGCGCCACGCCCGAGAGCGGCTGGACGGCCCAGTTCTTCACCCTCTGGCGCGGCGACACGCTCGAGGCCGCCTGCCCGGTCTACGTCAAGGACCATTCCTATGGCGAGTACGTGTTCGACTGGGCCTGGGCCAACGCCTACCAGCAGCACGGCCTGGCCTACTACCCGAAGGCGACGGTCGCGGTGCCGTTCACGCCCGTGCCCGGCGCACGCCTGCTCGCGCGCGACGCGACAGGCCGCGCGCTGCTGGCCCAGGCGCTGGTGGCCTGGTGCAAGGACAGCGAACTCTCGTCGCTGCACCTGCTGTTCGGTGCCGCAGCCGACATCGAGGCCTGCACCGAGGCCGGGCTGATGCTGCGGCACACGGTGCAGTTCCATTGGCAGAACCCGACGCCCGGCTACGCGGACTTCGAGGCCTTCCTCGCGAGCCTCGCGCACGACAAACGCAAGAAGATCCGCCAGGAGCGCCGCAAGGTCGCCGATGCCGGCGTGCGCTTCCGCTGGTCGCGCGGGGCCGATATCTCGCGCGCCGACTGGGACTTCTTCTACCGCTGCTATGCGCGCACCTACCGCGAGCACGGCAACCCGCCCTACCTCACGCGCGACTTCTTCCATCGCCTGGCCGACACGCTGCCCGAGGCCTGGCTGCTGTTCATCGCCGAGCGCGAAGGCAAGCCGATCGCCGCCAGCCTGATCGCGCTGGCCACCGACGACAGCACCGGTAGCCCGCTCGTGGCCTACGGCCGCTACTGGGGCGCTGTCGAGCGCGTCGACTGCCTGCACTTCGAGGCCTGCTACTACCAGCCGCTGGCCTGGTGCATCGCGCACGGCGTGCAGCGCTTCGAGGGCGGCGCGCAGGGCGAGCACAAGATGGCGCGTGCCCTGATGCCCGTGAAGACCACCAGCGCCCACTGGCTCGCGCATCCGGCCTTCGCCGACGCGGTCGAGCGCTTCCTCGAGCGCGAGGGCGAAGGCATCGAGAACTACATGGACCACCTGGGCGAGCGCAGCCCGTTCAAGGCCGCCTGAGCGCGACGGCGGGCCCGCGTCAGGCCACGGCCAAACACGGCTGCTATAAACCCCGGCAGATCGCCAACAACAAGGGGAAAAGTCATGCCATTCGTCGGCCTGGGTCTGCACATCCTGATCGCGCTGTTCTTCGCGGTGCACGCGATGCGCCACGGCAAGCAGATGTACTGGCTCTTGATCCTGTTCAGCTTTCCGCTGCTGGGCAGCATCGTCTACTTCGTGGTCGAGTACCTGCCCGCCTCGCGCATGCAGCGCACCGCGGGCAAGGTCGCGAGCGCGGCCATCGGCTTCATCGATCCCGAGCGCGAATACCGCGCGGCCGAGCAGGCCTACGACCTCGCGCCGACGGCGCAGAACAAGCTGCGCCTCGCCAAGGCCGCGCTCGATCGCGGCCAGGCCGGCGAGGCGGTCGGGCACTACCGCGATGCGCTCAAGGGCCCGCTGGCCTCCGATCCCGAGCTGCAGTTCGGCCTCGCGAGCGCGCTGCTCGCCGCGGGCGGTCCCGGCGCGGGCGGCGAAGCGATGCAGGCGCTGCAAAGCCTGCGCTCCACCCGCGACGACTACCGCAAGGACGAGGTCGCGCTGCTGGTGGCCCGCGCCCTGGCCGCCGAGGGCCGCAACGACGAAGCGCGCCAGGCCTTCGAATCGACCCTGAGCCTCTACAACACCGTCGAGGCGCGAGCGCGCTACGTGGCCTGGCTCGCGCAGCAGGGCGACAGCGCCGCCGCGCGGCGTCAGTGGGACGAGCTCCAGCAGGCCGCGCGCCACTGGAATTCGCACGCCCGCTCGGTCAACCGCGAATGGATGCGGCTGGCCGGCGACGCGGCCCGCGGCTGAGGCCGAGCGCGAGGCCCCGACCAAGGGCATAGCCGGCCCTGCCGTTCGGCAGATCGACAGCGGCCGGCGCGGGAACGAGCATGCGGCCATCGCGCGCGCCCGGCGCGCAGGAGAGCACCGCATGCCCGCATCGATCCGCCCCCTCTTCCCCTGGGCGCTGGCCCTGGGCCTCGCGGCCCTCGCCTGCGTCCCGGCCCATGCCGCCAGCTTCGACTGCGCCAAGGCCTCGAACCCCACCGAGAAGACCATCTGCGCCACCCCTGTGCTCTCGCTGCAGGACGAGAGCATGGCCGAGCTCTATCGCAAGCAGCTCGCGATACCCGATGCCGGCCAATGGGCCACCTACCTGAGGCGCGACCAGCGCGACTGGCTCGCGGTGCGCAACCGGCACTGCAAGGCCGACGTGAAATGCCTGCGGGAAGACTACGAGCGGCGCATCCGCTACCTGGTGGAGCCGCTGCTGCACTGGACCGGCCGCTACGTGGAGGGCCGCTGTCCGAAGGACGGGCGTTTCCT
Organism: Variovorax sp. GW821-FHT10D07; assembly: GCF_059415325.1. Lineage (NCBI taxonomy): Bacteria > Pseudomonadati > Pseudomonadota > Betaproteobacteria > Burkholderiales > Comamonadaceae > Variovorax > Variovorax sp. GW821-FHT10D07. Next base: position 60,864 of record NZ_JBWKMZ010000002.1, read on the forward strand.
GGACGTGACGCCGTCGAACGACGGCGCGCTCGACATCGAGCTCTACGTCTGCCCCGATGCGCGCGGCAACATGCTGCTGCAGGGCGGTGGCCGGCTCGACGAGCGGCAGCGGCTGGTGGTGCCGTTCGGCGGGCGTTGCACCCGCACCCTGCAATTCAGCGCCGACCGCATCGTGGTGACCGACACGCCCGCGGGCGCCGCGGAATGCGCGAGCCCGTCGACGGCCGGCACCTTCGTGCGCGATGCGCGCCGGTCGCCGTTCGAGCAGAAGTGACTGCCCGGGCGACCGACACGCCCCGCCCGATCACTTCTTGTAGGCGGCGATACCGTCGAGGATTTCCTTGCGGGCGGCGTCGATGCCTTCCCAGCCCAGCACCTTGACCCACTTGCCGGCCTCGAGGTCCTTGTAGTGCTCGAAGAAGTGGCTGATGGCCTTCAGGCGCATCGGGTTCACGTCGTCCACCGATTTCCAGTGGCTGTAGATCGGCAGCACCTTGTCGGTCGGCACGGCCAGCACCTTGCCGTCCACGCCGGCTTCGTCTTCCATCATCAGGATGCCCAGCGGGCGGCAGGGCACGACCACGCCCGGCAGCAGCGGGTACGGCGCGATCACCAGCACGTCGACCGGGTCGCCGTCGCCCGACAGCGTCTGCGGCACGTAGCCGTAGTTGGCCGGGTAGTACATGGCCGTGGTCATGAAGCGGTCGACGAAGATCGCGCCCGATTCCTTGTCGACCTCGTACTTGATCGGGTCGGCATTCATCGGGATTTCGATCACGACGTTGAAGGCATCGGGGACGTTCTTGCCGGGGGAGACTTTGTCGAAGGACATGACGTTTTTCGAGTAGTTGAAAAGTATGAGAGGGATGCGGACAAACCCGAAGTTTACTTTCCGAGTCACGGACCCGTCGCACGCGATTTCGTTTTTGCCTGTAAATTGCAGCCGTTGGCCAATCGGCTCCGCACCCCGGCTCCCCGGGATGCAGCGAGCTTCGAGGAAGCAACGCGGCGGAAATCTCGACTCCCGCGCGTTGCACGCAACGGATCCTCGCGCTTTCCGTCTCCACGTCACAACGAACGAATGGAGATGCAACGCATGAATGGCAACACCCCCCTCATCCTCGCCATCGTCTGCGGCCTCGTGGCCGTGGCCTACGGCATCTGGGCCCGAAGTTGGATCCTCGCCAAGGACGCGGGCAACGCGCGCATGCAGGAGATCGCGGCGGCGATCCAGCAGGGCGCGGCGGCCTACCTGGCCAAGCAGTACCGCACCATCGCCATCGTGGGCGTGGTGCTCGCGATCCTGATCGCCCTGTTCCTCGACCTCACGACCGCGGTCGGCTTCGTGGTCGGCGCAGTGCTCTCGGGCGCCTGCGGCTTCATCGGCATGAACGTCTCGGTGCGCGCCAACGTGCGCACCGCGCAGGCCGCCACCCAAGGCATCGGGCCGGCGCTCGACGTGGCCTTCCGCGGCGGCGCCATCACCGGCATGCTGGTGGTCGGGCTGGGCCTGCTGGGCGTGTCGATCTTCTACTGGTTCCTGGCCTCCAGGGGCCTGCCGAGCGGCAACCATGCGCTGGCGGCGCTGCTCAATCCGCTGATCGGCTTCGCCTTCGGCTCCTCGCTGATCTCGATCTTCGCGCGGCTGGGCGGCGGCATCTTCACCAAGGGCGCCGACGTCGGCGCCGACCTGGTGGGCAAGGTCGAGGCCGGCATCCCCGAGGACGATCCGCGCAACCCCGCTGTGATCGCCGACAACGTGGGCGACAACGTCGGCGACTGCGCCGGCATGGCGGCCGATTTGTTCGAGACCTACGCGGTGACGCTGATCGCCACCATGGTGCTCGGTGCGCTGATGGTCACGGCGGCGCCGGTCAACGCGGTGCTCTATCCGCTGGCGCTGGGCGGCGTGTCGATCATCGCGTCGATCATCGGCTGCTTCTTCGTCAAGGCCTCGCCGGGCATGACCAACGTGATGCCGGCGCTCTACAAGGGCCTGGCGGTGGCGGGCATCCTGTCGCTGATCGCGTTCTGGTTCGTCACCAGCTGGCTCATCCCCGACAACGCGATCGCGGCCAGCGGCAGCCAGCTCAAGCTGTTCGGCGCCTGCTTCGTGGGCCTGGCGCTGACGGCCGCGCTGGTGTGGATCACCGAGTACTACACCGGCACGCAGTACAAGCCGGTGCAGCACATCGCGCAGGCCTCGACCACGGGCCACGGCACCAACATCATCGCGGGCCTCGGCGTGTCGATGCGTTCGACGGCCTGGCCGGTGATCTTCGTGTGCATCGCCATCCTGGCCTCGTACGCGCTGGCCGGCCTGTTCGGCATCGCGGTGGCCGCGACCTCCATGCTCAGCATGGCCGGCATCGTGGTGGCGCTGGACGCCTACGGCCCCATCACCGACAACGCCGGCGGCATCGCCGAGATGAGCGAACTGCCCGCGAGCGTGCGCGACATCACCGACCCGCTGGACGCGGTGGGCAACACCACCAAGGCCGTGACCAAGGGCTACGCCATCGGCTCGGCCGGCCTCGCGGCGCTGGTGCTGTTCGCCGACTACACGCACAAGCTCGAGAGCTTCGGCCTGAACATCACCTTCAACCTCAGCGACCCGATGGTGATCGTCGGCCTGTTCATCGGCGGCCTGATCCCCTACCTGTTCGGCGCGATGGCGATGGAAGCCGTGGGCCGCGCGGCGGGCTCGGTGGTCGAGGAAGTGCGCCGGCAGTTCCGCGACATCCCCGGCATCATGGAAGGCACCGCCAAGCCCGAGTACGGCAAGGCCGTGAGCATGCTGACCGGCGCGGCCATCAAGGAGATGATGATCCCCTCGCTGCTGCCGGTGCTGGTGCCGATCGTGGTCGGCCTGCTGCTCGGACCGAAGGCCCTGGGCGGCCTGCTGATGGGCACCATCGTCACGGGCCTGTTCGTCGCCATCTCCATGTGCACCGGCGGCGGTGCCTGGGACAACGCCAAGAAGTACATCGAGGACGGCCACTTCGGCGGCAAGGGCAGCGAGACGCACAAGGCCGCCGTCACCGGCGACACCGTGGGCGATCCCTACAAGGACACGGCCGGCCCGGCCGTGAACCCGCTGATCAAGATCATCAACATCGTGGCGCTGCTCATCGTGCCGCTGGTGGTGAAGTTCCATGCCGGCGATGCGACGGCAGCCGTGCCGCCCCCGGCACCCGTGGCCGCCACGGCACCGGCCGCGGTCAGCACGCCGGCCGGCGCCGTGGCCTCGGGCGCGGTGACCGCGGCAGAAGCCGCCGCGGTCAAGGTCGAGAACGGCGTGGTCAAGTTCTACTTCGCCACCGGCAGCGCCGAGGTCGCGCCCAATGCCAGGGAGGCGCTGGCCGACGTGATCAAGGCGGTGCAGAGCGGCAACACGGTGCTGGTGAGCGGCTACCACGACGCCACCGGCGACGCCGCGAAGAACGCCGAGCTCGCCAAGCAGCGTGCGGTGGCGGTCGGCGATGCGCTCAAGGCCGCGGGCGCGCCCGAGGACAAGATCGAGCTCGCCAAGCCCGAACAGACCCAGGCCGACGGCCCCGCGGGCGAAGCGCGGCGCGTCGAGGTGAAGGTGAAGTCCTGAGGCTCGCGCCCGACTGAAACGCCATTCCGGAAGGGGCGACGCCGCATCGGCGTCGCCCCTTTTTCTTGCGCGCTCGAGAACGCACGCCATCGAAGCGAGGTGCGCGCGCCACGTTTCGCGTGACCGGGCCGCGCCGGCCCGCTACGCTTGCGCGCAAGGCATTTCGAATCCGATGACACACCTTCACCTTCGCAACGCCCTCCTCCAGGCCCTGGCCCCGCTGCTGCTCGCGGCCACCGGTGGCGCGGCCTTCGCGCAGGCCCCCGCGCCAGCCGACGATGCCACCGCGATGAGCTTCGATGCCGCGCGTGCCCGCATGCTCGACCGCTCCGACAAGCTGGCCGCCGCGCGCGCGGCGGTCGAGGCCAAGCAGTTGCAGAGCGATGGCCTCAAGCGGCTCGGCGGCCCGGTGGTCAGCGTGTCGGGCTTGGCCTATGCGTACAACGCCAACCTGAACCTCGACCTCGATCCGCTCAACCAGAAGCTTGGCCAGATCGGGCAGGCGCTGCCGCCCTCGATCCAGAGCTTCATCGCGCGCGTGCCGATACCGCAACTGCCCAACAGCTACACCTTGAACCGGCACGACACCGGCTCCAACGCCTCGGTGTCGGCGGTCTGGCCGATCTACCTGGGCGGTGCCACCGATGCGGTGCGCGGCTTCGTGTCGGCGCAGACGCGCGAGGCCGAGGCCGATGCCGAACAGGCGAGCCACGAGGTCGACACGCTGCTGGTGCAGCGCTACTTCGGCGCGCAGCTCGCACAGCGCGCGGCGCAGTTGCGCGCGCAGGCCGAACGCACCATCGCGCAGCACGACGCGGCGGCGCAGAAGATGCTCGCGGCCGGCGTGATCTCGCGCGTCGAACGGCTGCAGGCCAGCGCGGCCTACGAGGAAGCGCGCCGCAACGCGCGCAAGGCCGAGAACGACGCCGCGCTCGCGGCTGTGGCGCTGGCGCGCACGGTGCGCGCCGAGGGCCGCGTGGCACCGCAGACGCCGCTGTTCGTGATCAGCGCGCCGATCGAGCCGCTGGGCTGGTTCATCGATTCGGCGCTCAACCGGCATCCCGGCCTCGAGAAGGTCGCGGCCAAGAAGTCGCAGGCCGAGCAGTTGCACGAAGGCGAGGAAGCGCTGCGGCGCCCGCAGGTCATCGCCTTCGGCACGCGCCAGCTCAAGAGCGGCAATGCCGATTGGGTGGCGGGCCTGGGCGTGCGCTGGACCTTGTACGACTCGGTCGACCGCGATGCGCTCTCGGCCGCGTCGCAAAAGCAGGTCGAGCAGGCCGAACGCACCGGCGCCCAGGCGCGCAGCGACATCTCGCTGCTGGTGGAACGCAACTGGCGTGCGCTCGACAACGCGCGCCGCCAGTACCTCGAGATGCAGGCCTCGGTGGAACTGGCGCGCGAGGTGCTGAAGCTGCGCACCTCGGGCCTGCGCGAAGGCACCAGCACCACGCTCGACCTGATCGATGCCGAGACCAACCAGGCCAAGGTGCTGACCGAGCGCGCGCAGGCCGCCAACGAGTACGTGCAGGCGCTGGCCCAGTTGCTCGAGAGCGCGGGCCTGTCCGACCGCTTTTCCGACTACATCGCGCGTGCCGACGTGAAGGTGAACTGAATGATGAGTGCCAAGACCCGCAAACTGATCGCGATCCTGGCCGCGCTGCTCGTGCTGGCGCTGCTGGCCTGGGGCTTCTGGCGCGCCTCGCGGCCCGCGCCCGAGGTGTTCCAGGGCCAGATGGAGGCGCGCGAGACCGACGTGGCCGGCAAGGTGACGGCACGCGTGGCCGAGGTGCTGGTGAAGGAAGGCGACCGCATCCAGGCCGGCGCGGTGCTGGTGCGCATGGACAGCCCCGAGGTGCGCGCCAAGCTCGCCCAGGCCACCGCCGCCGAGCAGGCCGCGCAGGCCGTGGCCCAGAAGGCGCAGAACGGCGCGCGGCCGCAGGAGATCGAGATGGCGCGCATGCAATGGCAGCGCGCCGAGACCGCGGCCCAGCTCGCGCAGACTTCGTTCCGCCGCGTCGACGGCCTCGCGCGCGAAGGCCTGGTGGCCGACCAGAAGCGCGACGAGGCCGAGGCCAACTGGAAGGCCTCGCGCGACGCGGCCATCGCCGCCAAGGCGCAGTACGACATGGCACGCGCCGGCGCGCGCCCCGAGGACCAGGCCGCGGCCAGCGCGCAGGCGCGCCAGGTGGCCGGCGTGGTCGCGGAAGCCGAGGCCGCCAAGGCCGAGACCGAGCTGCGCAGCCCGGTCGCCGGCGAGGTGGCCAAGGTGCTCGCCAAGGTCGGCGAGCTCTCGCCGCAGGGCGTGGCGGTGGTCACGGTGGTCGACCTGGCCGACCAGTGGGTGGTGCTCAACGTGCGCGAGGACCGGCTGCCGCGCTTCGCGATGGGCAGCGAGTTCGAGGCCCGCCTGCCCGCGCTGGCCGAGGACCGGCGCACGGCGCGCTTCAAGGTCTACTACAGCGGCGTGCTGCCCGACTTCGCGACCTGGCGCGCCACCCGCGGCGGCGCCGGCTTCGACGTGCGCACCTTCGAGGTCCGCGCGCGGCCGCTGCAGCCGATCGAGGGCGCGCGGCCCGGCATGAGCGTGCTGGTCGACTAGCACATGAGCCTTCACGGCTTCTCCACCGCCAGCGCACGGCGCGAGTTCGCGCTGCTGCGCACGCGGCCCTGGGACCTCGCGATGATCACCTGGGTGCCGCTGCTCGCGGTGCTCCTGATCTGGTGGATCTTCTCGGCCGGCCTGCCCGAGCGGCTGCCGATCGGCGTGCTCGACCAGGACCGCTCGGCGCTGTCGCGCCAGATCGTGCGCTTCCTCGATGCCACGCCGGGCCTGCGCGTGGTGCAGCGCTTCGACGACGAAGGTGCGATGGCGCGCGCGCTCACCAGCGGCGCGGTCGATGCCGCGGTGCAGCTGCCGCGCGATCTCAACCGCGAGGTCAAGCAGGGCCGCACGGGAAAGGTCGTGCTGCTGCACAACGCCCAGCTCGGCACCCATTCGAGCCTGATCCAGCGCGACGTGCGCACCGTGGTCGCCACGGTCTCGGGCGGGGTCGAGCTCGCGGTGCGCAACAAGCGCGGCGAATCGATGATCGCCGCGCGCGCCACCATGGAGCCGCTGAAGGCGGGCACCGTCGCGCTGTTCAACACCTCGGGCGACTACGAGCAGTTCCTCGGCACCGCGCTGATCCCGGCGCTGCTGCACATCCTCGCGATGACCGCCGGCGCCTGGGCCGTGGGCCGCGAGCTGCGCGACCGCAGCATCGGCGGCTGGCTGGGCGCCGCGCCGCGCTGGCACGAGACGCTGGCCGCGCTCGCGGGCAAGCTCGCGCTGCCATTCGCGAGCCTGTCGCTGGTCGGCATCGCCGCCATGCTGTGGATCACGGCCGGGCGCGGCTGGCATCCGGTGGGTTCGCTCGGCTGGACGCTGTTCGCGCTGGTGGTGTTCCTCGCGCTGTCGATCGCGCTCGGCGGCTTCGTGGCGGCACTCACGCGCTCGCTGCGCACCGCGCTGTCGGCCACCGGCTTCATCACCGCGCCGGCCTTCGCGTTCGGCGGCGTGGGCTTCCCGCTGGTCGCCATGCCCGCGCTGGCGCAGCTGTGGGCCGCGCTGCTGCCCTACACCCACTACATCCGCGTGCAGATGGAGCAGCTGCAGATGGGCGCGCCGCTGGCCTATTCGGCCGCGACGCCGCTGTGGATGGTGCTGGGCAGCGCCGTGCTGCTGGCCGCGACGGCCACCGCGCTGGGCCGCGCGGCGCGCGCGCCCGATTCGTGGGGCGGCCGCTGATGGACCACCACCGCGCCCTCGCCCGCTTCGGCGCCGCCTGGAGCGACACCGCGCTGGCCGTGCTGCGCGACAAGGGCGTGCTGCTGATCATGCTGCTGGCGCCGATCATCTACGGCTTCTTCTACCCCTGGCCCTACGGCTCGCAGGCCGTGACCCGCGTGCCGGTGGCGGTGGTCGACCAGGACCACACCGGGCTGTCGCGCCAGATCGCACGCTTCGCGATGGCCAATCCGCGGCTGGACGTGCGCCTGGTCACGACCGACGTGCATGAGGCGCAGCAGGCCCTGTGGCGCGGCGAGATCGAGGGCTATGCGCTGCTGCCGGCCGACCTCAAGCGCAGCGTGCTGCGAGGGCTGCCGGCGGTGGTGAGCATCGAGGGCAACGGCGCCTATGCGCTGCTCAACAAGGCGGTGCTCTACGGCTTCTCGGAGGCGGTGGGCACGGTCTCGGCTGGCGTCGAGATCCGCAAGCTGCAGGCCGGCGGCCAGAGCGCCGTGCAGGCCGCGCGCAGCCGCAGCCCGCTGGTCACGCAACTGGTGGCGCTGTTCAATCCCACCGAGGGCTATGGCAGCTACGTGGTGCCGGCGGTGGCGCTGCTGATCCTGCAACAGACGCTGCTGATGGGCACCGCCATGCTCGCCGGCACCTGGGCCGAGGCACGGCGGCTGCGCGCCTCGATGAGCGCCTGGCTGGGCCGGCTCGCGGCGCTGTCGGGCTTCGGCGTGCTCAGCGGCATCTTCTATTTCGGCTGGGTGTTCTTCCTGCAGGACTATCCGCGCGGCGGCAACCCCTTCGGCGCGCTGGTGCTGCTGGCCTTCTACGTGCCCGCGATCTGCACGCTGGGCCTGCTGCTGGGCTGCTGGTTCCGCGACCGCGAACGGGCGCTGCAGGTGCTGTTGTTCACGGCCCTGCCGATGGCTTTTCTCTCGGGCTTCTCGTGGCCGGTCGAGGCCCTGCCCGCGCCGCTGCAGGCCCTGCGCTGGCTGTTCCCGAGCACGGCGGGCATCCAGGCCTCGCTGCGGCTCAACCAGATGGGGGCGCCGCTGCACGACGTGCTGCCGCACCTGGGCGTGTTGCTGGCGCTGCTGACCGCGGGCCTATTGGCGCTGTGGCTCGCGGCAACGCCGCAGCGTGCGACACCCGCCTAGCGCTGGCTCTCCGCCGCCACCGCGCGCACCAGCCGCGTGGCCGGCGCGACCAGCTCGCGCAGATCGCCCGCGCGCTCCTGCTCGATGGCCTGCAGCACCAGCTCGTTGATGCCGCCGACCACCGTCATCGCCATCTCGCTCGTCAGGTGCGCCTGCGGGCCCGGGCCGGTCGTGCCGCTGCTGTTGATCGCGGCCTGGATGAAGTTCGCGATCTCGTCGTTGACCCGGCGCCGCGCCACCAGCCCCGGCATGCCCAGGCCCAGGATCTCGACGAACAGCGTGCGCAGCAGCACCGGGTCCTGCGCGAGATAGTCGAAATAGGCCGTGATCGCACGCTCCACCTGCGCATGCCAGGGCTGCACCGGGTCGAAGGCCTCGCTGACCGCCTGCAGCGCCAGGTGGCTGGCCGCCTCGTAGAGCGCGATCAGGCATTCGGTCTTGGTCGCGAAGTGCTCGTAGAAGGTGCGGCGCGACACCGCGGCCTCGCGCACGATGTCGGCGATGGTGGTGTCGGCGTAGCCCTTGGCGGCCACCGCGCGGGCCATGCCCTCGAGCAGCCGGTGGTAGTGCTCGTTGCGCGATTCGACCGGAGTCTGGGAGGTGTTGTCGGTGACGGCACTCATGAACGGAACATTTTCCTACGCTCTGGTACTTGACAGTACCAAGCACCCGGAGGCACCATGCAGGCATCGCGGTACGCATCTGTACCACGCCCCCTTGCCACCACCATTCCGATTCACGAGGATTGTCTTCATGAGCACCGAACTCGTCGTCCGCCGCCTTCTGATCGATCTCCAGGCCCCGTTTGCCCGCGACTGGTGCGGCGGCGATGCATTCTCCACCGCCTTCTTCAACGCCCTGTCGATGAGTTTTCCCTTCGGCGAGCAGTTCTTCATCGACGCGGTGCGCGACGCCGTCGCCACCCTGCCGCCCGAGACGCAGGACAAGTACCGCGCCGAGGTGCGCGGCTTCATCGGCCAGGAGGCGACGCACCGGCGCATCCATTCGCTGTTCAACGCCCACCTCGAGAAGCAGGGCCTGGTCGACCGCTGGACCGAGCGCGCGAGCAAGCGGCTGTCGCTGATGGAAGGCGCCGATCCCCGCCACGCACTCGCGGTGACGGCCGCCACCGAGCACTTCACGGCCATGTTCGCCGAGTGGCTGCTGGCGCATCCGCATATCCTCGACGGCGCCGAGCCCCGGCTGCGCACCATGTGGCTGTGGCACAGCGCCGAGGAGCTCGAGCACAAGAGCGTGGCCTTCGACGTCTACCGGGCCGCGGGCGGTTCCGACGAATGGCGCACGCGCTGGTTCCGCCGCGTCACGCTGATGTTCCTCGGCGACCTGATGCACCAGACGCTGGCCAACCTGCGGCACGAGAAGCAGCTGTGGAAATGGTCGACCTGGAAGAGCGCCGCGCGCATCCTGCTGGCGCGCGACGGGCTGCTGCGCGGCAACTACGCGATGTGGCGCCGCTACCTGCGCACCGATTTCCATCCGGCGCAGCAGGACAGCAGCCTGTCGGAACGCTGGCTGGTGGACAACCGCGCGGCCTATGTGCCGGTCGGCGCGGCCGCGACGCAGCCGGACACCGCCGCGGCCTGAGCGCGGCCCCTCAGAAGAAGCTGGTGCGGTGCTGCGGCACCGTGCCGCCGGCCTGCTGCTGCGGATCGACGCGCAGTGGCACCTCGTGGAGGGTGTCGAAGTCCGAGGGCGCATCGGGCACGCGCATCACGGCCTCGAGCTCGTGCATCGAGGCCACCCAGCGGCCGGCCGGCGACTCGGCCGGCTCGTCGTTGGCGAAGGTGCCGTCGCGGATGTAGAAGGTCTCGCCCTCGGGACGCTCGCCGTGTAGCTCGACCAGGCGCGCGATCGAGAAGTTGTAGGTCACCAGCTTCTCGCGCGTCAGGCGGTCCTTGCCGCCGCAGTTGAACGAGCCCTCGGCCGCGATCACGATGCACGAGCCGTCCACGCTGCTGTCGGTGCCATGGCCCGAGCGCCAGATGGCGTTGGGCAGCCGCACCCGCACCTTGTCGATGACCAGGTCGCGCTGCTTGTTGAGGCTGCCCAGCGGCGGCACCAGCGAACGCAACTGCCGCAGGCGCTCGGCGAAGTTGTCGTCCATCACGAATTCCACATGGTGCGACGCGCTGCCCGAAGACCGCTTGACCACCTGCATGACGACGTGACGCGGTTTAGCCACGGCAGCTTCCTTTTGCGCGCGCGGACGGCCGCACTACGCCAAAAGCACCCATTGCCTTGCTGCAAATCATCTGATGTCGGCCTGAAATTAGAACTTTTTGACCAATGCAATTACATGCATCAATTGTTTCTAACTGTATAACTATTGCGGCCGCTGTGGAAGTCGGACGACGCGATGCCCGCACGGGCATGTCGCCAAGGCGTCGCCCCGCCGTGCTAGGCGAGGCGCGCGGAAAAACGCCCTTGCGGGCGCTGCGTCATTCGGGCGACGACGGCGCGGCCGCGGCGGTTTCCAGTGCCTCGTCGAGCGCCTTGCAGGACGGCGCGCAGACGGTCTGGGACTTGCCGAGGACCTGGCGGGTGCGCAGCTGCGAGCGCACGCGGTGCTTGCCGCACATGAAGCACGACATGGTGGCGCCGCTGAACGACGCGGAGGCGCGGAACGGGGACCCCGGCGTCTTCGACTTGTAGCGCAGGCCGTCTTCCAGGACGGCAGTCTTCACCTCAGCCTTGGCCATCGGTTTCTTCCTTCTTCTTCGGTTCGGGGCGGCGCATGGCGCGCGCGATCGCTTCCCTGGCGCGGGTCTCGGCCGCCAGCGAGGCGTCGAGCGCGGAGCGGCACAGGCCGGCGTGCTGGTAGTTGAGGTTCTCGTACACCTCGGCGGCGGCCGGATAGGCGTCGAGCAGGCGACTGAGGTCGGCGCCCGATTCGACGTCTTCGAACTCGTGCACCAGGTGCGCGACCACCGAGCGGTACTGCTCGGCACCGACGGGCACCTTGCTGTGCTCCAGCCGCTCGAGCAACTGGGCCAGCACATGGGTCACCGACAGATCGGTCTTGGGGGACGGAGTGTGGGTCGTGTTCATGGTCTGCATCTGGGGACAGCATACCCCTATGCAAGTGGCGGGGTGTCGGCCGAAGCCCCTTCCCCGGCCGGGACGAAGCCGGATTCGCCGCCTTCGCCGGCCCGTACGGCCTTCATGCGCTGCAGCAGGCTGTGCAGCATTTCGGTCGAGAGGCCATGGATCACCAGCCGGTGCCCGGCCCGCAGGGTCGACAGCGGCACCAGCGGGTGCTTGTTGTTGACCAGGATCAGGTGCTCGGGCGCCGCCAGGATGGTGGCGGCATAGATGCCGATGGTTTCATCCAGTTGCAGCGAGTTGGCGGCGCGCCAGAAGTCGTTGTCCGTCAGCATCAGCTGGTAGAGCGGCGTGAACAGCTCGATGGCGCTCTGCAGGTCCAGGAAGTTGAGCCGCCCGTGCGGCATGTCCTCCAGCCGCAACGCGGGCTCCCGGATCATCGAGAAATCGGGCGCCTCCGCCTTGCCCAGCGCCAGCCCGCGGTCGCGCAGCGCCTGGTTCAGCCGGATCACGAAATTGAACAGGTTGAGGTCGTGCTTGAGGAACATGTCGTCCTTCAGCGCCTCGATGTCCGGCGGCTCCAGCGGCGAAGTGGCCACCGGCGCCGGCGAATTGCGCCCGATGAAGGCCAGCACCTGCGAGCCCAGGTGGAAGTGCCGCAGGATCAGCCAGTTGGCCTCGGGCGACACGAAATGCCGCAGCCCCCAGGCCAGGATGCGGTGCAGCAGTCGCGAGTGCGACCAATTGCGCGGCACGAACACCTTCACCACCTGGATCAGGATGATGGTGGCGCGCGCGATCGGCCGCAGGAACGGCAGCAGGTACTGCCGCGAGCCCGAGCTCGAATCGGCGAGCCAGGCCGCCTTGACCTCGTCGGGCAGCGGCGTGCTCTGGTCGAGGTAGAGCGCCAGCCAGGGGCTGGGATCGCGCTCGTCGTGCCCGCGGGCCAGGAATTCAGGCGTTCGCATGGGAAATCCGCTCGGTGATGTGCTGGAACTGCATCAGGTAGAGGGCGGCCGTATGGCGCGCCGTGTCGGCGATCTGGCGCGCGGCGCGGGCCTGGCCCTCGACGGCCATCACCATCTCGACCGCCAGCAGCCAGCGGTTCAGATGGTTCTCGTCGTTGTGGCCGTGGTACTCGAGGAAGCGGAAGGCATCGGGCGGCAGCCGCAGGCTGGCCTTGAGCAGCGGCAGCAGCGCCGGCACGATGCGCTGGCCCGTGCCCTCGATGATGTAGATCGCGCCCAGCAGGCCGATCGGGTCGCGCGTGGCGGCCAGCGCATGCAGGTAGGCGTTGAGCGCCTCGCCGCCCGGGTTGCGGCGCAGGTCCTCGATGCGCTCGACCGTGCCGCCGGCCTTGCGATAGTCGCTGAACAGGATCTGGAAGTCGTTCTGCTCCTCGCCCGCATGCACGCCGATCAGCGACGACAGCGCCTGGTACGGCTCGCTCAGCGAGGCCGCGCCTTCCCGCATCCAGAGGCTGCCTTCGCGCACCTGCGGCACCCACTGCTCCATCCAGTTCAGGTAGTCGGGCACCGCGAAGCGGCGCTCGCGGATCTGCCGCACGAGCGGCGTGCGCCAGACGCGCGAGCGGTAGTCGTGCCAGATGGCGGCCAGCTCGGTCAGCAGCGCGCCCAGGCCCTCGGGCGCGGCGGCCGGGTCGTGCGGCGGCGCGATCACGAGTTCGTCGTCGGCCGTGGCCACGGTAGCGCGCGGCGCCACCATCACGGGCGGTGCCTCCACCGCCTCGACCTCGAGCAGCATGTAGGCCGCCATGAAGCGCCCCGACTCCGGCACGTAGCAGAAGACCTGCTCGCCGGGCTTCAGCGCGCGGGTATGGAGGAACTCGGCCAGCATCACCAGGATCGACGCCGCCCCGGTGTTGCCGCGCCACGCGAGGTTGCTCCACCAGCGCTCGCGCGGGATCGACAGCTCGGCCTTGGCCATCAGGTCCTCGACCACCGGGATGAACTTCTCCGACGAGTAGTGGCAGAGGAAATGGTCGACGCGCTTGGGATCGACCCAGCCGTCGCGCACCAGCCCCGCGTACTCGTGGATGCCGATGTCGAACAGGTGCGGCAGCAGCCGGATGTCCTGGCGCAGCGACAGCGCGCCGGCCGCCTCGGCCTCGGACCAGGAAGCGAAGTCGAGGTGGCCACGCGCGCGGTCCTCGGTCAGGCCCAGCTGCATGCAGACCGGGTAGTCGCCCGAGAACGAGCGCTGGTGCACCCACTTCAGGCGCAGCCGCAGGCCCGGCGAGCCGGCCAGCGCGGGCGCGCCATCGGACAGCAGCAGCGCCCCGGCACCGTCCGACAGCATCCAGCGCAGGAAGTGCGAGTCGAAGTCGGTCTCGTAGCCGCGCGCCGCGAAGCGCGAGCGCTTGAACAGCCGCGAGGGCATCTCGCTGGCCACCGCGAGCGCCGAGCGGTGCGCGCCCAGCTCGATGCCCTGCGCCGCGGCCTGGATCGCCGACACGCCGGCCGCGCAGATGCCGTGCACCGCGAGCGTTTCCATCGGTGCCGCCGCGAGCTCGCCCTGGATCATGTTGGCGAAGCCGGGCATCAGCGTGTCGCCGCCCGAGGAGCCGCTGGCCAGCAGCGACACGCGCGACAGCTCGGCGCCGCCGCGGCGCAGGCAGTCGCGGATCGCGCCGGCCGCCATCTGCGCATTGGTGTGGCGCGTCGCGCCTTCGGCATCGATCGCGTAGTGGCGCGTGCGGATGCCGTTCTCGGCCAGGATGCGGCGCTTGATGCGCTCGGACATCCGGTTGAGCGGCGCGATGAAGTCGTCCATGCGCTCGTTGGGCACGGGGTCGCCCGGCATGAAGTAGCCGGCGCTTTCGAGGTAGACGCGTTGGAAGGGAACTGGCATGTGTCAGGAAGTGAAGGAATCGCCCGGCATCAGCGGTCGGCTGCGCCATCGCGGCCAGACCGCGCCGAGCACGAACACGCGCGCCATGTACGGCACCAGCCCGCCCTCGTTGAGCGACGGATCGACCCGCGCGCGGTAATGCGTGCGATGCAGATGCGTGAGCTCGGACCAATGGGCATGCGGGTTCTCGTGGTGCGCCGTGTGGAGCCCGATGTTGAACAGCAGCGGATTGACCCAGCCCTCGAAATTGCGCGCGTAGTTCAGCGGGGTACCCGAGGTATCGCCGCGCGCCCCTCGTTCGGGCCGGCGGCCGTCGGCATGCGCGTGCTGCAGGTAGTTGGTGGCCAGCAGCCAGTGCAGGCCGTGCAGCTGCGGCAGGATCACGAACACCAGCGCCTTGCGCCAGTCGAGCGCGAGCAGCGCGGCCCAGCTCGCGAGCCACAACGCGTACTGCGCCATGCAGTAGCGCCAGGCCCCGCGCCGATGGCGATGCAGCCGGCCCAGCCACGCGATGAACAGCGGGAACAGCACCCACACCGCCTGGAACGGATGCAGCAGGTAGCCGCGCAGGTGGTTGGTGTCGCCGCCGAAGCGGTAGGTGCGCGCCACGTCCTTCGGGCCATGGCGATGGCGGTGGTGGTTCGCCACGTGCGCGGGCCAGAACACGAAGGTCGGATGGCCCTGCAGCAGCGTGATCCAGAAGTCGGTCAGCCGGTTCATGCGCCGGCCGCGCCACATGCGCAGGTGCACGTGGTTGTGGTGGATCACGCCGACGCCGAGCGTGAGGAACAGCATCGGCGCATAGAGCCAGAGGCTGAAGCCGTGCACCCATTGCCAGGCGGCGAGCGCCGGCAAGGCCGCCAGGTAGAACAGGCTCTGCCAGTCGCGCCAGTGACGCAGTCGCGGCATCTCAGGCCGGCCTGCCATCGTGCGTGGCCGCACGGCCGCGCTGCCTGTCGCGAAAACCCCGGAACAGCGGCTCGGCCGCGTCGGCCGCGATGCGGGTGCCGAACAGCCGGTCCATGAAGGTGAACTGGAAGCCGTAGTTGCCGTTGTGGCAGGCATGGTGCAGGTGGTGGCGGCGGCTGGCCGCGAACCAGTGGCTGTACGACACGCGCGGGAAGAAATCGTAGTTCGAATGCCCGACGCTGTTGAAGAACAGGCTGAACACCGGCACCGAGGCCAGCGACCAGAAGCTGAAGTCGTGCAGCACCATCGGCAGCAGGATCACGTTGCCGAGCATCGCGGCCTCCAGCGGATGGAAGCTGTAGGTAGCCCAGGGCGTGGTCACGAACGAGCGGTGGTGCGGCCCGTGGAAGCGCCGCAGCCAGCGCGTGTGCAGCAGCCGGTGGTTGAGCCAGAAATGCACGTCGTTCCACAGCGCGAGCACCACGATCTCGGCCACGATCTGGCGCCAGCCCGCATCGGGATCGAGCCGCGCCCAGCCCAGCTGCAGCAGCCCCCAGGGAAACACCATGCCGAGCCCGAAGATCAGCACCGAGATGCCCGATTGCGTGAGCTCGCGCCGCAGTTGCCCGGGCTGCAGCGGCCGCGGGTCGAGCACCCGGCCGATGCCCAGCGCCGGCAGCACACGCTTCGTCAGCAGGGCATTGAGCGCGCCGAAGCCGAGGTAGATGCCGCCGAAGAACAGCAGCCCCCACAGCATCACCTGCGGGGCGGAAAGGGACGTGAAGGTCTGCGCCATCCCCCCGAGGCTACAGCAGCATCTCGGGCACGATCGGGGCGATCAGCATGTTGTAGAAGCGCTGGAAGAAATCCGACTCGGGCTCGGCGGTCAGGATCAGCTCCTTCTCGCCGTCGGTCGTGAGCCATTCCAGGGTGCCCGTGCCCTTGGCCAGCCGCAGCCGGTAGGAGTTCTGCAGCTTGCTGATGTTGATCACGCGCAGCATCTCGCGCGCGAGCTGCGGGCTGTCGGCCACCACGCCCATCTCGGTGTTCTGGCTGGCCGAGCGCGGGTCGAGGTTCATCGAGCCGATGAAGATGCGGCGCTTGTCGATGGCCGCGGTCTTGGCATGCAGCCGACCCAGCGACTTGCCGAACATGCCGAAGCGCTCGCCCGCGCTGGTGCGCTTGGGGCTCAGCTCATAGACGTCGGCACCGCTGCGCAGCAGCCGCTCGCGGTAGCGCGCGTAGCCGGTGTGCACCAGCGGCTCGTCGTTGGCGGCCAGCGAGTTGGTCAGCAGCGTGAGCTTGACCTTGCGCTTCGTGAGTTCCTCGAAGGCCGCCATGCCGCGCTCGCCCGGCACCAGGTAGGGCGAGGTCAGGTCGACCTCGCTCTGCGCGTCGAGCATCAGGGTCCAGACCTTCATCGTCACGCTGGTGGCGATGGCCTCCTCGGCGGTCATGGTGGTCGGCTTGGTCGGCGGATCGGCGATGGCGCGCGCCTCGCCCCACAGCAGGCCCATGCGGCCCGCGTCGAGCTCCTCGGCGATCGGCCCGTAGCCGAGGATGTCGACCGGCGGCAGCACGATCTTCGGCGGCGGCGCGGCCATGCCGATCCAGGCGTCGAAATCGGCGGCCGCCGGCGCACGGCCGCCCTCGCCCGTCACGATCTCGGCCACGGGCCAGACCTGCCGGCTGTTCCAGTAGCTGTCGAAGATCGATTCGAGCTGCGGCACCACCTTGCCGACCACCAGCGCGTCCATGTCGATGAAATTCTGCGCCTCGCTGAGCACGAAGTACTCGTCGGCGATGTTGCGCCCGCCCACCACGGCCATCGCGCCGTCGGCGATGAACAGCTTGTTGTGCATGCGGTGGTTGAGCCGCGCGATCTCCAGCGGCGAGGCCGCGAAGCGCGACAGCAGCCCGCCGCCGCGCCCGCAGCAGAAGGGATTGAACAGCCGCACCTGCACGTTGGGCACGGCGGCCAGCGCCAGCAGCAGCTGCTGGCTCTTCATGGTGTAGAGGTCGTCGACCAGCAGGCGCACCTGCACGCCGCGCGCGGCGGCCTCGCGCAGCGAACGCAGCAGCAGCCGGCCGGTGGCGTCGTTCTCGAGCTGGTAGTACTGCACCACGAGCGAACGCTGGGCCCGCTGCGCGAGCTGGATGCGCGCGTCGAGCGAATACACGCCCAGCGGCATCAGCCGGAAGCCCGAGTGCTCGCCGGGCGGCGTCGAGGCCTCGGCGATCTTCGCCAGCCGGGTCGAGGGATCGAAGGCCGCGGCATGCTCGACGGGCCGTTCGCGCGCGGGCGGCAACGCACCGCAGGCGGCGAGCGTCGCGGCCACGCCGAGGGCGTACACGAGGCGCAGCGCGCGCCGGATCCAGGCATTCGTCATTTCTTCCGTCCTTCCCCACCATCGGCGCGATGAGCGCGCTCCCGGGGCCGCATCTTCCCTCTTTTCGAGCGCAGCCCCTGCAGCAAGTACGGCGCGCACGCCGCGCCGGTTTCAGCGGCTGCATCGTCCTAGAATCCGCCCCCACAGCGACCGGAGCACACCGCCATGCAACTTCCGACCTTCTCGCGCGCGGCATTCGGAACCCTCGTGCTGGCCGCGGCGGCACTCTGCGCACCCGCGCGCGCCGCGCTCGACATCGGCGACCCCGCGCCCCGCTTCACCGCCACCGCCGCGCTCGGCGGCAAGACCTTCCGCTACTCGCTGGCCGATGCGCTCGCCAAGGGGCCGGTGGTGCTGTACTTCTTTCCGGCCGCCGACTCGAACGAGTGCTCGATCGAGGCCCATGCCTTCGCCGAGGCCATCGACCAGTTCGCGGCCCTGGGCGCGACGGTGATCGGCGTCTCGGCCGACGACATCGACACGCTGTCGAAGTTCTCGGTCAAGTCCTGCCAGAGCCGCTTTCCCGTGGCCTCCGACGAGTCGAAGGCCGTGATCCAGTCCTTCGACGCGGTGATGCAGACCCGGCCCGACTTCGCCAACCGGCTGTCCTACGTGATCGCGTCCGACGGCAAGGTCGCCTCCTACTACCAGAACCTCAATCCCGACAAGCATGTCGAGCGCATGCTCAATGCGGTGAAGGCGCTGCCCAAGGCCGCTGCCGCTCGCTAGGGCTCAGGCGCCGCGCGGGGTTTCATCGCTTCGCGCAAAATCCCGGCCCATGCAGCTCAACTTCATCGCCAACGCCGACGTTCCCTCGGCCTCCGGCCGCACCCTCCCCGTCATCGACCCTTCCGACGGCCAGCCCTACGACGAGATCCAGCGCAGCAATGCCGCCGACATCGACAGCGCGGTGCGCGCCGCGCGCGACTGCTTCGAGGGCGTGTGGCACAAGGTCAGCGCGGCCGACCGCGGCCGCCTGCTGTTCAAGCTCTCGCAGAAGATCGCCGAGCACGTCGACGAGCTCGCGGCCATCGAGCAGCGCGACTGCGGCAAGCCGGTGAAGCAGGCGCGCGCCGATGCGCTCGCGCTGGTGCGCTACTTCGAGTTCTATGCCGGCGCCTGCGACAAGCTGCACGGCGAGACCATCCCCTACCAGGACGGCTACAGCGTCTTCACCTGGCGCGAGCCGCACGGCGTGACCGGCCACGTGATCCCGTGGAACTACCCGATGCAGATCTTCGGGCGCAGCGTGGGCGGCGCGCTCGCGGCCGGCAACGTCTGCGTGGTCAAGCCGGCCGAGGACGCCTGCCTGTCGCTGATTCGCGTGGCGCAGCTCGCGGCCGAGGTCGGCTTTCCGGCCGGCGCGCTCAACATCGTCACGGGTTACGGCCACGAGGTGGGCGACGCGCTCGCGCGCCACGAGGGCATCGACCACATCAGCTTCACCGGCAGCCCGAAGATCGGCACGCTGATCCAGCAGGTGGCGGCCGAGCGGCATTGCCCGGTCACGCTCGAGCTCGGCGGCAAGAGCCCGCAGATCCTGTTCGCCGACGCCAACCTCGACGCGGCGATCCCGGTGCTGATCAACGCCATCGTGCAGAACGCCGGCCAGACCTGCTCGGCCGGCTCGCGCGTGCTGGTCGAGCGGGCCATCTACGAGCCGCTGCTCGAACGCCTGGGCCATGCCTTCGAGGCGCTGCGCGTGGGCCCGGCCGCGATGGACCTCGACGTCGGTCCGCTGATCCGCCAGACCCAGCAGCAGCGCGTGTGGGATTTTCTCAGCGACGCGCAGGTGGCCGGCATCCCGATGGTGGCGCAGGGCATCGTGGTCGACGAAGCCCCCGAGACCGGCTTCTACCAGGCACCCACGCTGCTGCGCGACGTGCCGGTGGACCATCGCCTCGCGCAGGAAGAAGTGTTCGGCCCGGTGCTCGCCGCCATGGCCTTCGCCGATGAAGACGAAGCGGTGGCGCTCGCCAATGCCACCCAGTTCGGCCTGGTCGCCGGCATCTGGACCGAGAACGGCGCGCGCCAGTTCCGCATGGCCAAGCGCGTGCGCAGCGGCCAGGTGTTCATCAACAACTACGGCGCCGGCGGCGGCGTGGAGCTGCCCTTCGGCGGCGTCAAGTCCTCGGGCTATGGCCGCGAGAAGGGCTTCGAGGCGCTGTACGGCTTCACCACGCTGAAGACGGTGGCCGTGAAGCACGGCTGAGATCGCCTTCCTTCAAGCAAAAACGCGGCGGACCGCCAGGCCCGCCGCGTTTTTTTCTTGCGCGCCGAAGCCGTTCAGCCCAGCGCCGTGTCGAGCAGCATCATGAGCACGAAGCCGACCATCAGCCCGCCGGTGGCGAAGGCCTCGTGCCCCTTGCGGTGCGACTCCGGAATGATCTCGTGGCTGATCACGAACAGCATCGCGCCCGCCGCGAAACCGAGCCCCCAGGGCAGCAGCATCGCCGAATGGCCGACCACGGCCGCGCCGAGCACCGCGCCCAGTGGCTCGACCAGGCCCGAGGCCATGCCGATCAGCACGGCGAAGCTGCGGCTGTAGCCGGCGGCCAGCAGCGCCACCGCCACCACCAGGCCCTCGGGCACGTCCTGGATCGCGATGCCGGTGGCCAGCGCGTCGGCGCGCAGGCCGTTGTTGGCGGCGTAGCCGACGCCGATCGCCAGCCCCTCGGGCACGTTGTGCAGCGCGATCGCGAACACGAACAGCCAGGTGCGCCGGATCTGGCGTGCCGCCTGCCCTTCGCGGCCCTTGATGAAATGCTCGTGCGGCAGCACGCGGTCCATCACCATCAGCGCGATGCCGCCGAGCAGGATCGCGCCGCCGATCACGCCGCCGGCCGCCCAGTCGCCGCCGCCGAAGACGCCGATCGACTTGGCCGCCTCGAGGCCCGGAATGATCAGCGAGAAGGCGCAGGCCGCGAGCATCACGCCGGCGCCGAAGCCGAACAGCGTGTCCTGCACGCGGTCGGGCAGGCGCTGCGAGAAGATCACCGGCGTGGTGCCCAGCGCCGTGGCGAAGGCCGCCACCGAACCGCCGAGGAACGCGTTCCAGACCACCGGATCGGCGGTCACGAAACGCCAGAAGTGCGCCACCACGACGACAGCGCCGGCCGCCACGATCGCCAGCCCGAGCCATTCGCGCGCGCTGCGGGCGGGACGCGGACCGTGCATGGCGGGGGCCGCGGCCGGTTGCTCGGAGCTGTCGGGGTTCATGCGCCGGAATTTCCGCCGCGCAGCGCCGCGGCATGGCGACGGGCCACCTCGGCCCAGTTCACGACGTTGTAGAAGGCCGCGATGTACTCGGGGCGGCGGTTCTGGTACTTGAGGTAGTAGGCATGCTCCCACACGTCGAGCCCGAGGATCGGCACGTTGCCCGAGCCGATGCCGCGCATCAGCGGGCTGTCCTGGTTGCCGCTGCTCTCCACCGCGAGCTTGCCGGCGGGCGTGACCGTGAGCCAGGCCCAGCCGCTGCCGAAGCGCGTGAGCGCGGCCTTGGTGAAGGCCTCCTTGAAGGCCTCGAAGCCGCCGAGGTCGGCATCGATGGCCTTGGCGAGCTCGCCCTCGGGCAGGCCTCCGCCGCCCTGGCCCACGGGCGCCATCACGGTCCAGAACAGGCCGTGGTTGGCGTGGCCGCCGCCGTTGTTGCGCACCGGCGCGCGCAGGGCTTCGGGCAGCTGTTCGACGCCGGCGATCAGCGCCTCGACCGGCTGGCCTTCGTGCGGCGTGTCCTTCAGCGCGGCGTTGAGGTTGTTGACGTAGGTCTGGTGGTGCTTGCCGTGGTGGATTTCCATCGTCTGGGCGTCGATGTGGGGCTCGAGCGCGTCGAAGGCATAGGGCAAGGCGGGAAGAACGTAGGGCACGATGACAAAGCTCCTGGTTGAAAGAAGCCCTTTGCGTCGTCCATTCGCTACGTACTCAGGCGTACAAATGATAATTGTTCGCATTGTCTATGTCCAGACAGGCTGCATGGGAATGGCGAGAACCCGCCAGACGGGGCGCGGCCGATACACTGGCCGGGCCGTCGCCGCCTGCGCAAAGAACGCCCGATGAACGCTCCACGCCCCCTGCCCTTCGTCCGCCTCCTCCCCGTGCTGGCGCTCGCCGCCGCCGGCCTCGCCCGCGCCGAGTTCGCCTCGCCGCCGCCCGGCGAGTACATCTACCAGGGCGGCAACGGCGCGCTGCGCATCAAGCCCAACGGCCATTTCGACATCACAACCATCGGCGCCAACGCCCACACCTGCGCCCTCGACGGCACGCTCGCGCGCGGCACGGCGAAGCTCGAAGACTCGAGATGCGTGGTGAACTTCACCGTCGACGGCGGCACGGTCAAGGTCGGCAGCAACGGCGCCGACCAGTGCCGCGACAGCTGCGGCGCGCGCGCCACCTTCGAGGGCACCTACACCCGCCCGGCCCCGGCCTGCACCGACAAGGCCGTGGCCGCCTCGCGCCAGGGCTTCAAGCGCCGCTACGACGCGCGCGACTATGCCGCCGCCCTCACCACGCTGGCACCGGTGCTCACCGAGTGCGACAAGACCCTGGACTGGATCAGCAAGGGCTGGATGCGCAACGACCTCGCGCTGACCCAGTACAAGCTCGGCGACCGCGCCGCCTGCCTGCAGACCCTGGCGCCGCTGGCCGAGAGCGCGGGCAAGAGCGACGAGAAGATCCAGGAGGAATACCCGCCGGCCGACGCCGAGATCTACCTGCCGGTGGTGCGCGCCACCCGCACCAACCTCAAGCTCTGCCGCGGTTGAACGGCCCCGTATCGCCGAAGCTTG
Organism: Variovorax sp. GW821-FHT10D07; assembly: GCF_059415325.1. NCBI lineage: Bacteria > Pseudomonadati > Pseudomonadota > Betaproteobacteria > Burkholderiales > Comamonadaceae > Variovorax > Variovorax sp. GW821-FHT10D07. The sequence continues at coordinate 83,417 of NZ_JBWKMZ010000002.1, forward strand.
ACCGCGGGCAAGGTCCGCCGCGGCGCGATCCAGTAGCCTGCGCGGCACAGGCCCTTGGGCCATGGCGCAAAATCGGACCCCTCGCCCCATGAACAACCGCAGCAGCTCCAGCACCGTCATCCCGATCGCCGAGATCGGCCGCGCGCGCGCGGCCCTCGCCGTGCCCGGCGTCGCGGTGCCCGCCACCGGCGTGCTGCACGACCGCCTGGGCCGGCCGCTGACCGACCTGCGCATCAGCGTGACCGACCGCTGCAACTTCCGCTGCAGCTACTGCATGCCGAAGGACGTGTTCGACAAGGACTACCAGTACCTGCCGCACAGCGCGCTGCTGAGCTTCGAGGAGATCACGCGGCTGGCGCGCCTGTTCGCCGCGCACGGCGTGCGCAAGATCCGGCTGACCGGCGGCGAGCCGCTGCTGCGCAAGAACATCGAGGGCCTGATCGAGCAGCTGGCCGCGCTGCGCACACCCGCGGGCGAACCGCTCGAGCTCACCCTCACCACCAACGGCTCGCTGCTCAAGCGCAAGGCCGCCGCGCTCAAGGCCGCCGGCCTGCAGCGCGTGACCGTCAGCCTCGACAGCCTCGACGACGCGGTCTTCCGCCACATGAACGACGTCGACTTTCCGGTCGCCGACGTGCTGGCCGGCATCGAGGCCGCGCATGCCGCGGGCCTGGGCCCGATCAAGGTCAACATGGTGGTCAAGCGCGGCACCAACGAGCAGGAGATCCTGCCGATGGCACGCCACTTCCGCGACCAGCTCGACGGCAAGGTCGTGCTGCGCTTCATCGAGTACATGGACGTCGGCGCCACCAACGGCTGGCGCATGGACGAGGTGCTGCCCTCGGCCGAGGTCGTCGCGCGCATCGGCGCCGAATTTCCGCTGCGCCCGCTCGAGGCCAGCGTGGCCGGCGAGACCGCCCAGCGCTGGGCCTATGCCGACGGCCGCGGCGAGATCGGCGTCATCAGCAGCGTCACGCAGGCCTTCTGCCACGACTGCAGCCGCGCGCGGCTGTCGACCGAGGGCAAGCTCTACCTGTGCCTGTTCGCGAGCGCCGGCCACGACCTGCGCCCGCTGCTGCGCGGTGCCGCCAGCGACGAGGAGATCGCCTCGGCCATCGGCCACGTCTGGCAAGGCCGCGCCGACCGCTACTCGGAACTGCGCGCGCTGCGCGGCCCCGACGATGGCGGCGCCAAGGCGCAGCGCCGCGTCGAGATGAGCTACATCGGCGGATGAGCGCACCGATGGGCCGCATCGCCGACATCGCCGCCGGCCTCGCCTGCCACGACCCCCAGGACCTCGGCGTCGACGGTGTGCGCAGCTTCATCGAGCGGCTGGTCGAGGGCGCCGTCGTCGCGCAGCATGAACAGCTCGGCCTGCGCCAGGCGCTCGGCCGCGTGCTGGCCGAGGACATCGTCTCGCCGGTCAGCGTGCCGCCGCACGACAACTCCGCCATGGACGGCTTCGCCTTCGACGGCGCGCTGCTGCGCGACGATGCGGCCAGCGATGCCTCGGTCTCGCTGCGCATCGTGGGCACCGCGCTGGCCGGCGCCACCTGGCGCGGCGCGCTGGTCCCGGGCGACGCGGTGCGCATCATGACCGGCGCCGTCATGCCCGCCGGGCTCGACACCGTGATCCCGCAGGAGTTCTGCCGCGTCGAGGACGATCGCCTGAGCTTTCCCGCGCGCGTGGTGCGCCGCGGCGACAACCGCCGCCTCACGGGCGAGGACCTGATGCAGGGCCAGCCCGCGCTGCGCCGCGGCCAGCGGCTGTCGCCGGCCGCGCTCGGCATGGTCGCGAGCCTGGGGCTGACCGGCGTGCCGGTGCTGCGGCGGCTGCGCGTGGCCTGCCTGTCGACCGGCGACGAGATCCTCGAGATCGGCGACGCGCCGCGCGAGGGCGCGGTCTACGACAGCAACCGCTACACCGTCACCGCCCTGCTCGAGCGGCTGGGCTGCGAGGTCATCGACCTCGGCCTGGTGCGCGACGATCCCGCCTCGCTGGCGGCCGCCGTGCAGCGCGCGGCGCGCGAGGCCGATGCCATCGTCACCAGCGGCGGCGTCAGCGCCGGCGCGGCCGACCACACGCGCGACGTGATGCAGCAGCTCGGCGACATCGCCTTCTGGCGCGTCGCGATGCGCCCGGGCCGGCCGATGGCCGTGGGCCTGATCCCGCGCGAGCCCCAGGGCCACGAATCGGCCGTGCTGTTCGGCCTGCCCGGCAATCCGGTCGCCGTGATGGTCACCTTCCTCGCCTTCGTGCGGCCCGCGCTGCTGCGCATGATGGGCTGCCATGCCGCGGCCGCCGCGCACCCGCCGCTGCTGCGCGCGCGCAGCCTCGGGCCGATCCGCAAGAAGCCGGGTCGCACCGAGTACCAGCGCGGCTTCGTGCAGTCGGTGCCCGGCGCGCTGCCCGAAGTGCGGGTGGCGGGCAACCAGGGCTCGGGCGTGCTCAGCTCGATGGTCGAGGCCAACGGCCTCGTGGTGCTGCACCACGACCAGGGCCCTGTGGCCGCGGGCGACGAAGTCGACGTGATGATGTTCGACGGGCTCGTCTAGGGCGTTTTCACTCGGCCGTGATGTTCGCGGCCTTGATGATCTGGGCCCACTTGCGCGTCTCGCTGCCGATGAACGCGCTGAACTCGGCGGCGCTGCCGCCACGCAGTTGCAGTCCTGCCGCCTCGGCCTTGCGGCGAACGTCCGCGTCGGCCACGGCCGCGTTGATCTCGGCATTGAGCCGCTCGACCACCGCCGCCGGCGTGCCCGCGGGCGCCAGCATGCCGTACCAGCCGTAGCCCACGACCGAGGGCAGGCCCTGCTCGCGCAGGGTGGGCGCATCGGGGTACAGCGGCGAACGCTCCTCGTTGGCCACGCCCAGCACCCGCAGCTTGCCGGCCTGGATATGCGGCACCGCGGTCGAGATGGCGGTCAGCGTGGCGTCGATGCGCCCGGCCAGCAGCTCGGTGTAGGCCGGTGCGTCGCCGCGGTACTGCACCACCACGCCCTTGGCGCCCGCGGCGCGCAGCAGCAGCTCGGCCGTCAGGTGCGGCGCGGAGCCCGCGCCCGGCGAGCCGAAGGTGGCGCCCCCGGGCTGTGCCTTCGCATGCTTCACGAACTCGGCCAGCGTCTTGTAAGGCGCCTGGGCATTGACCACCAGGAACAGCGGCGCGATCGCGGTGCTGGCGATGGCGGCGAAGCTCTTGTGCACGTCGTACGGCAGGTCCTTGTAGAGCGCCTCGCCGATGGCGATCGGCGCGGCGGCATGCAGCAGCGTGTAGCCATCGGGCGGCGCCTTGGCCACGAAGTCGTTGGCGATGCGCGTGCCCGCGCCCGCCTTGTTCTCGACCACGATCCCCTGGCCCAGCCAGCGCCCGAGGAAGTCGCCGAGCACGCGCGTGAGGATGTCGTTGGAGCCGCCCGCGCCGTAGGGCGAGATCATGCGGATCGGCCGCGCGGGCCAGGCCTGCGCAAAAGCCGGCGCGCTCCAGGGCAGCGCCAGGCCGGCGGCCGCGGCGAGAAGGTGGCGGCGGTTCAGGGTCGTCATGCGTGTCGTCTCCATTTTTTTAAGTGTGTTCGTTCGTCGAGTCTCAGGCCTGCCGGATCGGCGGATAGTCGAAGCGCAGCGCCAGATGGTCGGCATGCGGCTGGTAGAGCCGCAGCACGACATAGAAACGCGCGTCGCGCGGCGCCGGCAGCCAGTTCGCGCCCGGCCCGGGATCGTCAGCCTGCAGCCGGATCACGAGGCTGCCGTCGGCCTCGTGGCGCAGGCCTGGCGTGCGGTCGCCGATCGAGTAGCGCGCGATCGGGTTGGCCACGAACAGGCAGTCGCTGCGCCGGTACATCGTGAGCGACCAGAAGGCGCCCACCTTCGGGGCCCGGCCCGGCGCGAAGCGCAACTCGTAGCGCCGCGATCCATCGAGCGGTTCGCCCCGCGCGTCGACCTCCGCCGTCGGGTACATCGCCTCGTCGATGCCGAGCGCACCGATGAAGTTGCGCGCGATGCGGGAACGCGTCAGCAGGTCCTCGCCCCAGTGCGTGCGCACCATGACCGGGATGGCCCAGCCGCCGCCCAGGTCGTGCGGCTGGCCGGCGCTGCGCAGGCCTTCGTAGACGGCCGGCAGCGCGGCCTCGAGCGCGCCGGCCGCGGGCGGCCATGCGAGCCGCTCGCCCTCGGGCACGGGATTGCGCCGCAGCGCGGCCTCCACGACCTGGCGATACAGCTCGGGCGCGGGAATGCGCGTGTCACGGCCGTCGAGCACGGTGTCCACGCGCATCGCCGCGTCGGCGCCATCGAGCCGCACGAGCCGCAAGCCCGCCTGCAACTCGCGCACGCGCTCGGCATCGGGGCCGTCGTCCTCCACGAGGATGCGGCCGATCAGCCAGACGTCGTCGCCCGCCGCGCGGATCGTGTGCGTGATGCCCGCGGGCACGGTGCCGCGCCAGCCCGGTCCATGGACCAGCGTGCGCTGCGCCCGGTTGCCGGTGGTGCGCCGCCCCACGTAGGCGAAGGGGTTGGTCCAGGCATCGAGCAGCCCGAGGGTCCAGTAGCGCTCGCCCATGTCGGGCGACTCGATGACCACCGGCCCTTCGCAGAGGTCGAGCCAGGCGTTGCTGTACACGGTGTCGTTGTTCGGGCTCACCACCTCACGGTCCTCCGGCCCCAGGCGGCGGTGCGTGTGGGTGAACTGGTTGACCCAGCGCATCCGGGTCCCGGGATCCGTCGCGGCGAAGCCCAGCCGCGGATGGCGGCGCGCGGTGGTCACGGCGCGCATGCGCATCATCTCGAACAGCGGCAACGTCTGGACGACCGCGGCTTCGTCGGGGTGTGTGAACAGGTCCATGGTGTTTTCGTCTCTCATCCGGCACTCAGGCCACCGCGCCGTCGCGGCGGAGCTCGGCGATTTCCTGCGCGCCGAAGCCCAGCGCGCCCAGCACCTCGTCGGTGTCCGCGCCGCAGGCGGACGCGGCGCGCGGCCGGGCGCGCGGTGCCTCGCCCAGGCTGTAGGGCAGCGCCAGCGAGGGGTAGCGGCTGCCGTCGGCCGCGACCGCGTCGACCAGCATGCCGCTGGCCTGCACGTCCTCGCTGTCGAGCACCTGCCGGTAGCTGCGCACCGCGCCGACGACGATCTGGTTGCGGCTCAGCAGCGCCACGCACTCCTCGCTGGTGAAGGCAGACAGGCATTCGCGCAGCACCGCGCGCAGTTCGGTGCGATGCCGCACGCGCAGGGCATTGCTGCGAAAGCGCGGATCGTCCGCGAGCGCCTCGCGCCCCACCACCCGGCAGAAGCGCGCCCAGTGCTCGTCCGCATAGGCCGACAGCACGATGTGCCCGTCGCGCGTGGGCACCACCTCCGCGGCCGGCGCGTTGTTCGGCTGGCCGTCGCCGATGCGCGTCGGCTCGGGCGCGCCGCCCAGGTAGTCGCACCAGGTGGTGGCCTGCAGGTGCAGCGCCACCTCGAGCAGCGAGGTGCGCAGCGTCTCGCCTCGGCCGGTGCGCGTGCGGCCATAGAGCGCCGCCAGCACCGCCTGCGCGCCCAGGTGCCCCGCGGCCGCGTCGATGACCGGCACGCCCACCTTCTGCGGCAGCCGGTCCGGCTCGCCCGTCACCGACATCAGCCCGCTCTCGGCCTGCGCGGCCACGTCGTAGCCCGGACGCGCGCTCGAGGGCCCGCGGTTGCCGAAGCCCGAGATCGAGAGGTAGATCAGCTTCGGGAAGCGTTCGCGCACCGGCTCCGGCCCGAAGCCCAGGGCCTCCACCGCACCCGGGCGCAGGTTCTGGATCAGCACGTCGCTGCCCTCGATCAGCCGCCACGCGACCGCGCGCCCGGCCTCGCTCTTGAGATCGAGCGCGATCGAGCGCTTGCCGCGGCTGTAGGCCCGGATCATCGACTCGCCGTAGCGCCCGATGTGGCGCGCCTGGTCGCCCGCGATCGGCTCGATCTTCACGACCTCGGCGCCCAGCTCGGCCAGCACCATCGCCGCGCCCGGGCCGGCGATGTACTGCCCCATGTCGATCACGCGCACGCCCGCCAGCGGTGCCGCCGGGCCGGTTGTCTCTGTCGTTGTCTCGGTGTTCATCGGCCCGGACCTTATCCCCTTCCCCTATTCTTGAAAATTCGATAATCGTGAGGGAGCGATCACGATCAGCTATCGCCTCCGACACCGAACCGCCCATGGACGCCAAGACCCACCATCTCGTGCGCAAGCTGCGCCTGCGGCACCTCGAGCTGCTCGCCGCGCTCTCCGAGACCGCCACCATGCGCGGCGCGGCGGCGCGGCTGCACCTGAGCCAGCCCGCGATCAGCAAGATGCTCGGCGAGATCGAGGGCTGCTTCGGCGCGCGGCTGTTCGAGCGCAGCCACCAGGGCATTCACGCCAACGCGCTGGGCGCGAGCGCCGTGTTCCGCGCGCGGGCGGTGCTCAACGAACTCGCGCGCGCTACCGAGGAAGTCGACGCGCTGCAGGGCGGCGCCGCGGCGGTGCTGCGGGTCGGCGCGCCCTCCGTCACCGCCACCATTCCGGCCGCCATCGCCGAGCTGCGCCGGCGGGTGCCGGGCGCCGCCGTGCTGCTGCGCGAGGGCCGCGTCCACGAACTGATCGAGCGGCTGCTCGAGGGCGAGCTCGACTGCGTCTTCGGCGCCATCACGCCCGAGCTGTCCGCGAGCGACATCGCGCCGCGGCTCGAGCCCGTGGTGTTGCTCGAGGACGAACTCTGCGTGCTCGCATCCACCGCTCACCCCGACAACGACGACGGCGCCCGGCGCAAGCTGCGCTGGGCCGACCTGGCCCAGTCCTCCTGGGTGCTGCCGCCGCGCGAGACGCTGGTGCGGCAGGCCTTCATGACGGCCTTCCTCAACGACGGCGCGACGCCGCCGATGCCGGTCGTCGAGGCCCTGTCGTCGGTGACGGTCGGCGCGGTGCTGCGCCGCGATCCGTCGCTGCTGTGCGCGGTGCGGCTGGAGCATGCGATCGACGAGATTGCGCGCGGCGGCGTGCGGCGGCTCGCCGTCGCGCCGAAGGTGAGCCTGCCGTCCTTCGGCCTGTTCTTCCGCCGCGACGGCATGGAGCGCCCGCCGATCCTGGCCGAGTTCGCCGAGGCGGTGCGGCGCGGAGCCGCGACGATGGCGCCGAAGCGGCGCGCCAGGCCCGCGACCTGAGCGGACTCAGGGCGCGAGATACTCCTTCGAGATCCCCGCCCCCACCGTGTACTTCGGATCCACGAAGTTGCCCAGCCGCACCTTGCCGCACTGGCTCAGCATCATGTAGGCGTCCCAGCGGTCGTAGCCGTACTCGGCCTCCATCCAGAGCACCAGTTCCTTGTAGGCGATGCGGGTCGCGTCCTCGAGCGGCCTCGCGCTGCCGATGGCCATGATCATGGCCTCGGTCTCCAGGCGCGGCCACTCGAGCTTCCAGCCCTTGATCAGGTCGACGCGAATGGTCGTGAGGCTCGGGTACTCGACTGCGGTGCCGCAGACCTCGCCGTCGCCCTGGCAGGCATGGGCGTCGCCGATGAACAGCCGCCCGCCCGGCGTGCGCACCGGCAGGTAGGTGATGCTGCCCGGGCCCATGTCGGGCAGGTCCATGTTGCCGCCGTGCTGGTCGGGCGTGAGGCTGTTGATGGAATCGAGCTCGGGCGAGCAGCTCAGGGTGCCGATGTGCGGGCGGTACGGCAGCGTGACGCGCTTGCTCCAGTACACGCCCTCCTCGTCCACGTCGATCTTGCGCACGGTCTCGGGCAGCGGCTGGTTCAGCAGCGCGGTGAAGGCGGTGCCGCTCAGCGCGCCGAAGTCCGGGATCATGCAGCAGGTGCCGCGCGGATTGGGCCCGCGCGGCGCCATCGATTCGATGTGCACCGCGATCGCGTCGCCGGGCTCGGCGCCCTCGATCATGATCGGTCCGTTCTGCGGATTGACGAAGGGCATGGTCAGCACCTTCGAGGGCAGGTCCTGCTCGGTCTTGACCTTGCCGTCGAAGGCATCGCGCGTCTCGACCACGATACGATCGCCGGGCTTCACCGTCAGCACGGGTTGGGTGTAGGGGCCGATGGTGAAGTGGTAGGTGCCCTGCTTCGCCTCGGTGAGTTCGTGGGTGGCCACGCCGCGGCTACGGCCCTCGCCGCGCGTCTGCATGATCGATCGTTCGAGCCAGCTCATGGGATGGGTCTCCTTCTTGGTTGCTTCACAGCGAGAGGTGCTCGCGCACCGCCTGCGCGTTCATGGCGCCGGGCTCGATGCGCCCGACGATGCGGCCCTTCTCCATCACGTAGGCGCGTTCGCCCACGTCGAGGATGGTGTCGAGGTTCTGCTCGACGAAGAGGATGGTGGTGCCGAGGTCGCGGCGGATCGCGCGCAGCACGTCGCAGATCAACTGCACGATCGAGGGCTGGATGCCTTCCGAGGGTTCGTCGAGCAGCATCAGCGCCGGGTTGCCCACCAGCGCGCGGCCGATGGCGAGCTGCTGCTGCTCGCCGCCCGACATGGTGCCCGCGAGCTGGTCGCGCCGCTCGGCCAGGCGCGGGAAGTACTGGTAGACCAGTTCGGGCTGCTTGCGGCCGCGCGGGCCGCCGATCAGCTCGCCCACCATCAGGTTCTCGGCCACCGTCATGCGCGGGAACACCTCGCGCCCCTGCGGCACGTAGCCGATGCCCAGCCGCGCGCGCGCATCGCTGGTCAGGGTCTCGATGTCGCGTCCCAGGAAGCGAATGCCACCGCCGCGCGTGCGCAAGAGGCCCATCAGGCAGCGCATGGTGGTGGTCTTGCCCACGCCGTTGCGCCCGATCAACGCCACGATCTCGCCCTTGCCCACTGTCAGGTCGACGCCCTGGAGGATCGGCGTGGCGCCATAGCCGGCCTGCAGGCCGCGGATCTCGAGCACGGTCTCAGTGGTGTTCATGCGTCTTCCCCAGGTAGATCTCGGCCACGCGCGGATCGGCGATCACCTCGGCGATCGAGCCCTCGGCGAACACCTTGCCGAAGTGCAGCACGGTCACGCGCTGCGCGATCTGGCGGATGAAGGCCATGTCGTGCTCGACCACCAGCACCGTCATGCCCTCGGCATTGAGTTTCTGGATCAGCTCGCCGGTCTTGAAGGTCTCCTCGGGCGACAGCCCGGCCGTGGGCTCGTCCATCAGCAGCAGCACCGGCTTGAGCGCCAGCGCCATGCCGATCTCCAGCCACTGCTGCTGGCCGTGCGCCAGTTCGCCCGCGGGCTTGTCGGCATCGGCCGCGAGGTCCAGCAGCTCGAGCAGCCGGTCCTCCTCGCGCCGCAGCTCGGCCAGCCGCGCATGGTGCTGCAGCGCGATGTGGATGTTCTGCCGCACCGGCAGTTCGCGGAACACGCTGGGCGCCTGCATCTTGATGCTCATCCCCTGCTGCACGCGCTGGTAGGGCCGCTCGTCCGTCACCTCGCGGCCCTGGAACTCGATGCGGCCTTCGCTCGCTTCGTGGGTGCCGACGATCAGCTTGAACAGCGTGCTCTTGCCCGCGCCGTTGGGTCCGATCAGGCAATGGATCTCGCCGCGGCGCACCGAGAGGTCGACCTCCGACACGGCCGCATGGCCGCCGAAGCGCTTCGACAGGCCGTGGGTCTGCAACAGCACCTCGGTCATGCACGCACCTCCGCCGTGGTGGCTTCGGGCAGCTTCGACGGCGCCGCGGGCCTGGTTGCGCCGCGCCGCGCGAACAGCCGCCGCGCCACGTTCGCCACGCCGATCACGAAGCCCTGCGGCGCCACCATCACGGTGCACAGCAGCATCGCGCCCATCAGCAGCAGCGCCGCCTGCTGGCTGTAGACCGTCAGCGCCTGGAAGGCCCAGAGCACCAGGAAGGAACCGACCAGCGTGGCCGTGATGTCGCCACGGCCCGAGAACGCGACCCAGACGATCGGCATCGCCGCGGCCGGCAGGCCGATGCTCGCGGGCGTGATGAACTGGCCCCAGGAGGTGTAGAGCACGCCGCTGAGGCCCGCCAGCGCGGAGCCGATCACGAAGGTGGCGAGCTGGTATTTGCGCACGTCGTAGCCGAGCAGCTCGGCGCGCTGCGGATCCTCGCGCACCGCCACCACCACGTTGCCGAAGCGCGAGTTCAGCAGGATGCGCAGGCCCAGGTAGACCACGAGGATCAGCGCCACCACCAGGTAGTACAGCGCCACGCCCTCGAAGAACAGTTGCTCGCCGCCGAACCACGGGATGTTCAGCGGCGCCATGTCCTTCATGCCGTTGAAGCCGTTGAGCCGCGCGTTGCCGATGTGCCATTCGGGCCCGGCCGTCTGGCCGAGGAAGAAGGCCAGCACCAGCGTGGCCGACAAGGTGACGATGCCGAAGAACACGCCGCCCACGCGGCCCCAGATCATGAAGTAGCCGAGCACCGCCGCCGCCAGCGCGGCCAGGCCGAGGGCCAGCGCCAGCGCGAGGAAGGTGGTGCCCGACTCGCCGCCCAGGTTGGTGGCCAGCACGCCGTAGCCGTAGCCGGCCACGCCGAAGAAGAAGGTCTGGCCGAAGGACAGCATGCCGCCGTAGCCCCAGACCAGGCACAGGCCCATGGCCATGAAGGTCCAGGTCAGCAGGTAGGCCATGTTGCCGACGTCGTACGAATCGGCGACGGCCGGGTACGCGAGCACCAGGACCAGCACGGCGAGGAAGGGAAGCCAGAAGACGCGGCTGGCGCCCAGCGTCTGCGGCCCGTTGATGAGTTGGAACATGCGAGAAGGACTCCGTGCAGGGGAAGACGCCGGTCAGCGGGTGCGTCGGGCCAGCCAGCCCGACACCCCTTCGGGCAGGATGCGGATCACCACGATCACCGCCAGCAGCATTCCGATCTGGCCCACGATCTGGCCGCCCCAGCCGTTGAGGCCGGTACGGATGACCGCGAGCAGAATGCCGGCCGGCGCGGTGCCCAGCAGCACGTTGGCGCCGCCCACCACCACCGTGACGAAGCTCTCGACCAGGAAGGCCGCGCCCATGGTCGGGATCAGGGTCATGGTCGGCGCATAGAGCGCGCCGCACAGCCCCGCGAGGCCGGCGCCGATGCCGAAGCTCAGCGCGTACACGCGGCCCACGCGCACGCCGGTGGCCTGCGCGATCGAGGCGTTCTGCATGGTGGCGCGCGCATGCACGCCGAAGCGGGTGCGCATGAAGACCAGGTAGATGCCGCCGAGCACCGCCACCGCGGCCGCGAACAGCACCAGCCGGTAGACCGAGAAGCTGTAGCCGCCCACGCTGAAGCTGCCTTCGGGCGTGCCCACGCCCGCGAGCGTGGAGCCGAACACCAGCAGCATGCCCTGCGTGACGATCAGGCTCAGGCCGAAGGTGGCGAGCAGCGAGTCGAGCGGCCGCTTGTAGAGCTTGCGCACCAGGCTCCACTCCACGGCCATGCCGATCAGGCCGGCCGCGAGCGTGCCGCACAGCTGCGCGAGCGGCAGCGGCAGCCCGCCGTGCACCAGGCCCACGGTGACGTAGGCGCCGCACATGATGAACTCGCCGTGCGCCATGTTGATCACGCCCATCATTCCGAACACCACGGCCAGGCCGGCCGCCGAGAGGATGAGGAACGCGAACACGTCGGCGAACTGGTAGAGGAAGGAGAAGATTTCGGCGAACACCGCGGCTCCCGGTCAGTGGCTGGCTGCTGCAAACGCGCTCAGGACTTCTTCGGCAGGTCCGAGGGCGTGTACTGCTTGCGGTCGTTCTTCTTCGTCAGGTCGCAGCCGATCTGGCCGAGCCAGTAGGGCTGGATGGTCCCGTAGTCCTTGAGCACCTTCACCGCATGCTTGTCGTCGACCGAGATCAGCCGCATCTGGTGCGACACGTGCTGGCTCTTGGGATCGATGCAGATCTTGCCCTCGGCGGCCTCGATGCAGGCGTCGCCCGCGGCGATCACCTTGCGCAGGTCGGCCAGCTTGGTCGACTTGGCCTTCTCGACCAGCGTCTTGTACATGTAGAGCGTGTTGTAGGCGTTGTAGCCCATGTCGTTGATGTAGGGCTCGTTCGGGAACTTGGCATGCCAGCGCTTCTTGAACTCGGTGGCCGCGGGCGTGTCGATCTCCTCGAACCAGTTGGCCGTGGCATGCATGCGGTTGAGCGCGGGCGGCGCGAAGCGCTTGTGCTCGAAGCCCAGCATCACCTTCACCGACGAGCCCATCGGCAGGTTCAGCTTGGCGGCCGCGGCCTGCTCGAAGAAGGAGTCCTGCGCCGCCCCCACGTTGAGCATCAAGAGCCAGTCGGGCTTGGCCTTCTGGATGTTCTGGATCGTCTGCGCGAACTGCGACACGCCCAGCGGGATGAACTCCTCGCCCACCACGGTGCCGCCCAGGTCCTTGAGGATGGTGCGGTTCCACTCGGCGGAGATCTGGCCGAAGTTGTAGTCGGCGGCCACCACGTAGACCTTCTTGCCGAAGGTCTGGACCATGTAGGGGATCAGGGTGGAGAACTGCTGCTCGGGCACCGCGCCCATGCTGATCATGTTGGCGTCGCACACGCCGCCCTCGTACTGGTTGGTATAGAAGTACGGCGTCTGCGTGCGGTCGACGATCGGGCGCACCGCCTCGCGCGAGGCCGAGGTGATGCCGCCGATCAGCAGGTCGACCTTGTCCTTGCTCAGGAGGCGCCGCGTGAACTCCTGGTAGCGCGCGTTGTCGCCCTGCGGATCGAGGTGGATCAGCTCGATCTGGCGGCCCATGATGCCGCCGGCCTTGTTGATCTCCTCCACGGCCAGCAGCGAGCCGTTGAGCTTGGGCTTGCCGAGCACGGCGAGGTCGCCCGAGACGTCTTCCATCAGGCCGATCTTCAGCGGATCGGCGGCCATCGCCGAGGTGGCCAGCGCCAGCGTGCAGCCCAGGGAGAGAAGCGCATTGCGTAGTGTCATGGTGGTGCTTTCGAGGGAAGGAGAAAAGAACGAGGGAGAACGAAGGAATGGGAAGCCCGCGGCGCTCACAGCGCGGGGTGGCGGCGGTGCCAGTCGGTGAGCTGCTGGAAGGCCGCGCCGGCGCGCACCAGCAGCGCCTCGTCGAAGTGGCGCGACACGAACTGGAAGGCCACCGGCATGCCCGCGGGCGTGAAGCCGCCGGGCAGCGTGATCGTGGGGCTGCCGGTCATGTCGAAGGGGCAGGTGTAGCGCAGCATCGCGGCCATCAGCTCGGCGTCGACGCCCATCTGCGCCATGCGCTCCATGGTCGGCGAGGCGATGCCGGTGGCCGGGATCAAGAGCAGGTCGATGTCCTCGAACATCGCGCGCACGCGGCCGCTGAAGTCGTGGCGGTGCAGCACGATCTTCTGGTAATCGGTGCCGCTTTGCGCCAGCCCCAGCTCGATCAGGCCAGCCACGGCCGGGCCGTACATCTCCTTGCGCGCCGGATAGGTCTTCTCGTGCACCACCGCGGCCTCGATGCCGCACAGCGGGAACCAGTCGGCCAGCGCCTGCGCCGGATCGGGAAAGCGCACCTCGCGCAGTTCGCCGCCCAGCGTCTTCACCGCGGCGACGGCGGCATCGAAGACCTCGCGCGTCGACGCGTCCACGCCCTCGGTGGCCCAGCGCAGGTCGATGCCCACGCGCAGCCCGGCCAGGCCCTTGTCGATGTCGGCCAGGTAGTCGGGCACCGGCAGCAGGCTGGCGGTGGGATCGTTCGCGTCGGCGCCCGCGATGGCGCCGAGCATCGCGCCCGCATCGGCCGCGCTGCGCGTCATCGGGCCGATATGGTCGAGCGTGGCGGCGAGCTCGAAGGCGCCGTGGCGGCTCACGCGGCCCCAGGTCGGCTTCAGGCCCGTGAGGCCGTTGGCGGCCGAGGGAAAGCGGATCGATCCTCCCGTGTCGGTGCCCAGCGAGCCGTAGCACAGGCCCGCCGCGGTGGCCACGCCCGAGCCGCTGGAGGACACGCCCGGCCAGTGCGCCGCGTTCCACGGATTGACCGGCGGCGACACGCTCGGATGGTGGTCGGCATAGGCGCTCTCGGTGAGCTGCAGCTTGCCGAGGATCGGCGCGCCGGCCTCGCGCAGCTTGCGCACCACGGTGCCGTCGACCTCGGGCACGAAGTCCTGGTAGAGCGTCATGCCGGCGGCCGTGGGCACGCCCGCGGTCCAGCACAGGTCCTTGACCGCCACCGGCACGCCGTGCAGCGGGCCGCGCGATTCGCCGCGCGCGATCTCGGCGTCGGCGCGCCTGGCCTCGGCCAGCGCCGAGTCGGCCATCACGCGCACATAGCTGCGCAGGCCGCCGTCGACCTGCCCGATGCGGTCGAGCTGGGCCTGCGTGACCTCGACGCTCGAGAGTTCCTTCGACTGGATCAGGCGGCCGACTTCGAGCAGTTCGAGGTAGTGCAGATCGGTATTCGGCATGGTGTGGAGGCTCCGTTCGTTGTGGATGGAAAAGGGGTCGGCCTGTAGGAAGGCGCCGACATCGAAGGTATAGAAGCACCGCCTTCGCGGCTTGGCTCGCAGCGCCATCGCGATGTGCTGGCGCGGCCAGTCGTGGATGGGTTGGCGCTTTCAGGCCAGCGCGGGCGCGCGGCGGTGGAAATCGGTGGCCTGCTGGAACGCATGGCCCGCGCGCAGCAGCGCGGCCTCGGCGAAGGGCCGGCCGATCAGCTGCATGCCGATCGGCAGGCCGTCGGGATCGAAGCCGCAGGGCACGTTGAGCGAGGGCAGCCCCGTGAGGCTGGCCACGCCGGTGAACTGCATGATCGCGGACAGCATGTCCTCGGGCCGGCCCGGCTCGATCTCCACGCTGGTTTCGCCGATGCGCGTGGCCGCGAAGGGCAGGGAGGGACAGACGAACACGTCGACGCGGCGGAAGGCCTCGAGGAACTCGGCGCGCAGCAGCGCACGGTAGCGCTGCGCCTGCAGGTAGTGGGTGGCCAGCAGCATCTCGCCGGCCTCGAGCAGCGTGCGCACGTCGTCGCCGTAGTCGCCGGGCCGCTCGCGCAGGCTGCGCTGGTGGTAGGTGCTGGGCTCGGCCGACTCGATGGTGAGCTGGGCCGAGATGTTGCCGTGGATGTGGCCGATGTCGACCTCGACCACCTGCGCGCCCAGTTCGACGAAGGCCGCGATCGCGGCCTGCACGGCGTCGTGCACCGGCGCCTGCAGGTGCTCGAAGAAGTAGCCCGGCACGATGCCGATGCGCAGGTGGCGGCAGCCGCCCTCGAGGTCCTGCAGGTAGTCGTCCACCGCGCGCGGCGCGCTGGCCGCGTCCTTCGGATCGAAGCCCGCGATGGCGCCGAACATCAGCGCGCAGTCCTCCACGCTGCGGGCCATCGGGCCCACCGTGTCCATGCTCCAGGCCAGCGGGATCACGCCGTGGTTGCTGACCCGGCCATAGGTGGGCCGCAGCCCGACGATGCCGTTGATGGCCGAGGGCAGCCGGATCGAGCCGCCGGTGTCGGTGCCGATGGCGCCGAAGCACAGGCGCGCGGCCACCGCCACGGCCGAGCCGCCGCTGGAGCCGGCCGGGAAGCGATCGGTGTCCCACGGGTTGCGCACCGCGCCGTAGTGCGGATTGGCCGAGGTGCCGCCCCAGGCGAACTCGTGCATGTTGGTCTTGCCGATGAACAGCGCGCCGGCCTGGCGCAACCGTGTGGCGACAGTGGCGTCGGCCTCGGGCAGCCAGTCGGCCAGCAGCTTGCTGCCGGCCGTGGTGCGGCTGCCGCGCAGCGCGACGTTGTCCTTGAGCGCCAGCGGCACGCCATGCAGAGGTCCGAGCTCGTGGCCCGCGGCCGACAGCATCTCGGCCGCGCGCGCGACCTGCAGCGCCTGCTCCTCGAACACGGTGATGAAGGACCTGAGCACGCCGTCGTGGGCGCGGATGCGCGCGAGCGAGGCCTCGACCAGTTCCACGGGCGAGACCTTGCGCGCGCGCACCAGGCGCGCGGCTTCCGCAAGGCCCAGGTTCGCGATGTCGTTCATCGAAGTACCTCCGTGCTTCGCACTGCGGTGCGAGCTTGCTTGGGGCGGCCCGGCGCGGCGCTCATGCCCCCTCCTCCGGCAGCTCGTGCGCATGCGTGAAGGCCGTGACCGGCATCAGCGCCTGCCGCGCGGGATCGCTCATCTGCGCGCTGAGCGCATTGGCGGCCGGGATCCAGGCCCGCAGCACGGCATCGACCGCGGCCAGCCGCTCGGGGCTCAGGTCGAGGCCGGCGCAGCGCGCCAGCGCAGCGGTGTCGATCGCCGGCGGGATACCGGATGGATCGGAGGTAGAGGAAGGCATCGTCGTTTCCTTGCGTGAAGCGCCCGTCTGGGGGCTGGCTTCACGATAGGCAACGACGCGGTTCGCGGCTTGGCTGCGCCTGCCATCGCGATGGGCTGGAACCGCCAGCCGCGGCGGACGGCCGTGCTCAGTGGCGGCGCAGCAGGGTCTGCGGCGTCACGCCGTAGGCCTTCTTGAACACGCGGCAGAAATGCGAGAGGTCGCTGAAGCCGTGCTGGAACGCGGCCTGCGTGACCTGCCGCACCCGGCCTTCGCTGAGCGCCGCATGGCTGGCCTCGAGCCGCTGCTTCCACAGGTGCTGGATCGGCGTGCTGCCGTATTCGGCGAACACGCGCGCCAGCGTGCGCGCCGACACGTGCTGCGCCGCGGCGATCTGCTCCACGTCGAGCTCGCAGTCGTCGAGGTGCGCGGCGATGTACTCGCGCGTGCGCTGGTAGAGCTGGGCATGCGAGGACAGCGCGGCCTCGGCGCCGTCGCTCTGCACCTGCAGCACGGCCGAGAGCATGTCGAGCATCGAGCCCGCGAGGCTGGCCTCCATGGCCTCGCTGCCCGAGAGCTCGAGGCTCGCCGCCTCGCGGATCATGTGGCCGAGCAGCCGCGCCGTGGGATGGCCCTCGGCCAGGTGCATCGCCGTGAGGTTGTGGGCCTCGGGAAAGCGGCACAGCAGTTGCCGGCGCGGAATGCGAACCAGCAGCGTGGACTCGGGCGCGAGGTCGAAGCTGAAGGGCCGCGCGGCGTCGTAGAGCACGATGTCGCCGTTGCGCTGCACCACTTCCCGCCCCGACTGCGAGAGCACGCCGTGGCCCGACACCATCAGGCTCAGCATGAAGTCCTCGTTGGGGCCGCTGCGCAGGTGCTGGGCATCGCGCTCCCAGACATGGCGCGGCGAGGACATCTCGGCCAGCGCGAGCTTGCCGAGCGAGCGCAGCCTGAAGCGCGCGTTGAAATGCTGGCGGTCGGGCACCACGCTCTTGGCCGGGATCAGGTGCTGGCACACCACGTCGCTCCAGTACGCAAAGCGCTGGGCGTCGTCGACCGTGTCGGTGGAGTAGTCGAGGTGCATGCTGCGAGCGAAGGGTTGGAAACCATCTCGCGATGGCCATCGCAACGCCTCAAGCAACATCCATGCCCTTGCCGAGGCCTGCCCGCGCACTCTAGCGTGCGGGCCCCGCTTCCCTCTGAGGGCTGACCCGTAGTCTCCGCGTGTTCAGCCGCGCGCTCAGCCGCGGCCGAGCGCCTTGTCCACGCCCTTGTTGGCCAGCATGTCGGCGCGCTCGTTACCCGGGTCGCCCGAATGGCCCTTGACCCAGCGCCACTCGATGGCGTGGCCGCCCTCCTGCACCAGCTTGTCCAGCCGCTGCCAGAGCTCGACGTTCTTCACCGGCTGCTTGGTCGAGGTGAGCCAGCCCTTGGCCTTCCAGCCGCGGATCCACTCGGTGATGCCCTGGCGCACGTACTGGCTGTCGAGGTAGAGCGTGACCTTGCAGGGCCGCTTGAGCGCGGCCAGGCCCTCGATCACGGCCGTGAGCTCCATGCGGTTGTTGGTGGTGTTCAGCTCGCCGCCGAACAGCTCCTTCTCGGTGGCGCCCGACTTGAGCCAGGCGCCCCAGCCCCCGGGGCCGGGATTGCCCTTGCAGGCACCATCGGTGTAGATCACGACTTCGTTCAAGCTCTCTGTTCCTTCATTTCTTCACTGTCGATATTCATTCACGTCATTCGCCGTCGGCGCGGCGTCCCTGCCGGTGCACCTTGCCCGCGATCGGCACCGGCGCCGTGGCGCGGGCGCTGGCGCGGCGCCATTCGGGGCTCAAGAGGCGCATGCCGCGCACGCGCTTGACCGCCACCAGGAAGTAGGCCGCGCCGAAGATCGGCCACCAGCGTTCGCCGGCCACGTCCATCCAGCGGCTGCGCTCGAGCCAGGCCTCGCTGCGCGCGGACGGCCGGTAGACGCCGAAGCGGCCCGACTCGACCTCGAAGCTCAGCAGGCGCAGCCAGTCGCGCATGCGCCAGTAGCCGATGAACTCGCCGCCCTCGGGCAGGAAGAGTTCGCCGAAGCCCAGGCGCCGGTACAGGTGCGCGCGGCGCTGCCGCATGCCCCAGAGGCTGGTCGGGTTGAGCCCGCAGATCACCACCCGGCCCTCGGGCACCAGCACCCGCTCGACCTCGCGCAGCGTGGCGTGCGGGTCGGGACTGAGCTCGAGCGCATGCGGCAGCACCACCAGGTCCAGGCTGTTGGCCGCGAACGGCAGCGCCGCGAAATCGGTCAGCAGCACGGCCTGCGGCGCGTGCGCCAGGTGCGCCGGGTCGTCGAGCGCCAGCCAGCGGTGCGGCATGCGGTTGGCGCGCAGGCCCTCGACCTGGGCGGCCCCGAGCTGCAGCGCGTGGTAGCCGAAAACGTCGGCCACGGCCTGGTCGAACTGGGCTTGTTCCCAGGCGAGAAGGTAGCGTCCGGGGGGGGTCGCGAACCACTCCTGCAAACCTATAATTTGACCGCTCATGACCCTCGTTCCGCTGCCCGCCTTCGCCGACAACTACATCTGGATGCTGCAGGACGGGTCCAACGCGATCGTGGTGGACCCGGGCGATGCCCGGCCGGTGCTCGACGCACTGGCAAGCGGCAAGCTGCAACTGGCCGCGATTCTAGTCACGCACCATCACGCCGATCACACGGGCGGCGTGGCCGAGCTGCGCGCCGCCACCGGCGCCGCGGTGTGGGGTCCGAAGCACGAGCGCATCCCCGAGCCCTATGCCCCGCTGGTGCAGGGCGACCGGGCCGAGGCGCTGGGCCTGCGCTTCGAGGTGATCGACGTGCCGGGCCACACGGCCGGCCACATCGCCTACTTCCTGCCGGCCGCCGAGGGCCGTGCACCGCTGCTGTTCTGCGGCGACACCCTGTTCTCGGGCGGGTGCGGGCGCCTGTTCGAGGGCACGCCCGCGCAGATGCTGGCCTCGCTCGACGCGCTCGCCGCGCTGCCCGGCGACACCCGCGTATGCTGCGCTCACGAATACACACTTTCTAACCTGCGCTTCGCCCAGGCGGTGGAACCCGGCAACACCGACCTGACTCAGTACCGGGCGCATTGCGAAAGCCTGCGCGCCCAGGGCGAGCCCACGCTGCCATCGCAGCTGGCCCTCGAACGCCGGATCAACCCCTTTCTTCGCAGCCGCGAAGCCACTGTCCTTCGAGCGGTGCACGCGCATGCCGAGCTGTCCCCCGACGCGGGCGAAGCCGACGTGTTCGCGGCGCTGCGCCAATGGAAAAACGACTTCCGATGAAACTCACCGCTGCCGCCTGCCTTGCAGGCATCCTGTTGCTCGCCGGCTGCGCGGGCACCGGCACCCCCTCTTCCTCGTCTTCCTCCCCTTCCCCCTCCTCTCCCCCCACCGCCGGCGGTACCGGCGCCGCCGCCAGCCGAGCCGCGCCCATCTACCCGAGCGGCCAGCTCGCCCCGATCGCCAGCAGCGAGGCGCGCTCGCAGAGCGTGGTCACGCTGGCCCCGCCGGCCGACATGTGGGACCGCATCCGCCGCGGCTTCAAGATGCCCGACCTCGACAGCGACCTGGTGCGCGACCGCGAGCAGTGGTATGCGAGCCGGCCCGACTACATCCAGCGCATGACCGAGCGCTCGAACAAGTACATCTTCCACATCGTCGAGGAACTCGAGCGGCGCAACATGCCCACCGAGCTGGCGCTGCTGCCCTACATCGAGAGCGCGTTCAACCCGCAGGCCGTGTCGAGCGCGCGCGCCGCCGGCATGTGGCAGTTCATGCCCGCCACCGGCACCGACTTCGACCTCAAGCAGAACATCTTCCGCGACGACCGCCGCGACGTGGTCGCCTCCACGCGCGCCGCGCTCGACTACCTGCAGAAGCTCTACAACATGTTCGGCGACTGGCAGCTCGCGCTGGCCGCCTACAACTGGGGCGAGGGCAGCGTGAGCCGCGCCATCGCCAAGAACCAGCGCCTGGGCCTGCCCACCACCTACAGCGACCTCACGATGCCGGCCGAGACCCGCATGTACGTGCCCAAGCTGCAGGCGGTGAAGAACATCGTGGCCAACCCGCAGGCCTTCAACGCCGAGCTGCCGGTGATCGCCAACCACCCCTACTTCCAGACCGTGCCGCTCACGCGCGACCTCGACGTGGAACTGGCCGCCAAGCTCGCCGACGTGCGCATCGAGGACTTCCGCGCGCTCAACCCGGCGGCCCACAAGCCGGTGCTGATCGCCGCCGGCACCTCCGAGCTGCTGCTGCCCTGGGACAACGCCGCCGTGTTCCAGCGCAACTTCGACGCCTACACGCAGGGCCAGTACGCGAGCTGGACCGCCTGGGTCGTGCCCAACACCATGACCGTGGCCGATGCCGCGCAGCGCGCCGGCATGAGCGAGTCGGACCTGCGCGCGCTCAACAACGTGCCGCCGCGCATGCTGATCAAGGCCGGCTCCACGCTGATCGTGCCGCGCGGCGCGCGCGTCAAGGAGGACGTGGCGGCGGTGGTGGCCGACAGCGGCCACCTGAGCTTCCAGCCCGAGATCGTCACGCGCCGCACCACCGTCAAGGCCGGGCGCAGCGACAACGTGGCGAGCATCGCGCGGCGCTACAACCTGCGGCCCGCGAACGTCGCCGAGTGGAACGACGTCAAGCCCAACCATGCCTTCAAGCGCGGCATCAGCGTGGTGGTCTACCTGCCGGTGCGCGCCGCCCCGGCCGCGCGCGTCGGCAGCGGTGCCGGTCCGCGCGCCCGCCCGGTCGCGCAGGTCAAGCGCGGCAGCAACGTGAGCAAGGTGCCGGCCAGCGCGCCCAGCAAGCAGGTGGTGCGCGAGAAGCGCGGCGGCACGCCCTCGAAGAAGAAGCGCTGAAGAAGCGCCGAGATGGCGGCACGACCGGCGCAACACCTTTCGCGGCGCCGGCCACGAATAACGAGATCAGGAGGGCCATGACATGGCAGTGGAAGGAAGTGCGGGCGATCTCGTCAAGGTCGTCACGCTGTTGGGTGCCGCGGTGGTCGCGGTGCCGCTGTTCAAGCGCATCGGGCTCGGCTCGGTGCTGGGCTACCTGGCCGCGGGGCTGGCCATCGGCCCGTTCGGCTTCGGCCTCTTCACCGATCCCCAGACCATCCTGCACACGGCCGAGCTCGGCGTCGTGATGTTCCTGTTCGTGATCGGCCTCGAGATGCGGCCCTCGCACCTGTGGAGCATGCGGCGCGACATCTTCGGCCTCGGCAGCCTGCAGGTGGTGGTCTGCGGCATCCTGCTGACCGGCGTGGGCATGGCCTTCGGCTTCCCGCTCGCCGTGTCCTTCGTCTGCGCGATGGGCTTCGTGCTGACCTCCACCGCCATCGTGATGCAGCTGCTCGGCGAACGCGGCGACATCGCGGCGCCGCGCGGCCAGAAGATCGTCGCCGTGCTGCTGTTCGAGGACCTGCTGATCGTGCCGCTCTTGGCCATCGTGGCATTCATCGCGCCGCCCGACGCCACGCAGCACGTGGTCGAGGCCGGCTCGCGCTGGATCGGCGTGGGCATCGCGCTGGCCGCGCTCGCGGCGCTGGTGGCGGCCGGCATCTGGCTGCTGAACCCGCTGTTCCGCGTGCTCGCCAACTCGAAGGCGCGCGAGGTCATGACCGCCGCCGCGCTGCTGGTGGTGCTGGGCGCCGCGCTGCTGATGCAACTCGGTGGCCTTTCGATGGCCATGGGCGCCTTCATCGCCGGCGTGCTGCTGTCCGAATCCACCTTCCGCCACCAGCTCGAGGCCGACATCGAGCCCTTCCGCGGCCTGCTGCTCGGGCTGTTCTTCATCGGCGTGGGCATGTCGCTCGACCTCGCGGTGGTGGCGCGCAACTGGCAGCTGATCCTGGCCGGCGTGCTGTCGATGATGGTGGTGAAGTCGCTGTGCATCTACGCGGTGGCGCGGCTCGCGAAGAGCTCGCGCGCCGACGCGCTCGACCGCGCGGTGCTGATGGCCCAGGGCGGCGAGTTCGCCTTCGTGCTGTTCTCCTCCGCGCTCGCCGCGGGCGTCATCAGCCCGGTGGTCAACGCCAACATGACGGCGGTGGTGGTGCTCTCGATGGCGCTCACGCCGATGGTGGTGCTCGCGCACCGCCGCTTCGCGCCGGCCGTGGCCGAGTCGATGGACGGCATCGACAAGGCCGAGGACTTGGTCGGCAACGTGCTGGTGATCGGCTTCGGCCGCTTCGGCCAGATCGCGATCCAGGGCGCGCTGGCGCGCGGCGCCTCGATCGCGATCATCGACACCGACACCCAGGTGATCCGCGATGCCGCCCTGTTCGGCTTCAAGGTCTACTACGGCGACGGCTCGCGCGCCGACGTGCTGCATGCCGCCGGCGCCCACAGCGCGCGCGTCATCATGGTCTGCGTGAACGACAAGGCCGCCACCACGCGCATCGTCGAGCTGCTCAAGGCCGAGTTCCCGCATGCGCAACTGCTGGTGCGCGCCTACGACCGCGAGCACATGCTCGAGATCGGCAAGCTCAACGTCGACTTCCAGATCCGCGAGACCTTCGAATCGGCGATGGCCTTCGGCCGCCAGGGCGTGCTGGCGCTCGGCGCCTCCGACACCGAGGCCGACGAGGTGATCGGCGAGCTGCGGCGGCGCGACGCGGAGCGCCTGGTGCTCGAGATGGCCGGCGGCATCTTCGCGGGCCGCGCGCTGGTGCAGGTCAACACCGAGGCGCACGGCAAGAACACCTGAGCGCGCCCGAGCTCGTTCTCGGGCCGCCGCGCGGTTCAGAGCTTCTCGGTCTCGCCGCTGCGCGGCTGCCACTTCATGAGCCGCTTCTCGATCAGGCCCACCAGCGCGTCGAGCGCGAGCGCGAAGGCCGTCAGCACCACGATGCCGGCGAACACGGTGTTGACGTCGAAGGTGCCCTCGGCCTGCAGGATCAGGTAGCCGACACCGCGCGCCGAGCCCAGGTACTCGCCCACCACCGCGCCCACGAAGGCCAGGCCCACCGAGGTGTGCAGGCTCGAGAACACCCAGCTGGTGGCGCTCGGCAGGTAGACGGTGCGCAGCAGCTGACGCTGGTTGGCGCCCAGCATGCGCGCATTGGCCAGCACCACCGGGCTGACCTCGCGCACGCCCTGGTAGACGTTGAAGAACACGATGAAGAACACCAGCGTGACGGCCAGCGCCACCTTGCTCCAGATGCCGAGGCCGAACCACAGCGCGAAGATCGGCGCGAGGATCACGCGCGGCATCGAGTTGGCGGCCTTGATGTAGGGATCGAGGATCAGGCTCGCGGTGGGCGCGAGCGCGAGCCACAGGCCGCAGCCCAGGCCCAGCACGGTGCCGATGCCGAAGGCCAGCACGGTCTCGAGCAGCGTGGTGCCCAGGTGCAGGTAGATGTCGGCATTGCCCTTGAGCCCGTCGGGGAACAGCGGGTTCGCCGGCACCTCGAAGGGCAGGAACCAGCTCCAGATGCGCCCGGCCACCTGGATCGGCTCGCCGAGGAAGAAGGCCACCTGCTGGTTGCGCGAGGCCAGGTGCCAGCCCACGAGGATCACGACCAGCAGCACCAGCTGCCAGAAGCGCGCGTTGCGTTCGTTGAGGGCCAGGCGCGACATCATGCGGCCTTCTTCAGTTGCTGCGCGTAGCCCTTGAGCACCTCGTCGCGCAGCACCTCCCAGATCTGGGTGTGCAGCTCGACGAAGCGCGGCTGGGTGCGCACCTCGGCCACGTCGCGCGGGCGCGGCAGGTCGATCTCGAACTCGCCGATCGGATGGGTGGCGGGTCCGGCCGAGAGCACCACCACGCGGTCGCTCATCGCGATGGCTTCGTCGAGGTCATGGGTGATGAACAGCACGGCCTTCTTCTTCGCGCTCCAGAGATCGAGCACCTCGTTCTCCATCAATTGCCGGGTCTGGATGTCGAGCGCGCTGAAGGGCTCGTCCATCAGGATGATGTCGGGGTCGAGCACCAGCGTCTGCGCCAGCGCCACGCGCTTGCGCATGCCGCCCGAGAGCTGGTGCGGATAGCGGTCGCCGAAGCCCGAGAGGCCCACGCGCGCGAGCCAGGCTTCGGCCTCGCGGCGCGCTTCGGCATCAGGCACGCCGCGGTACTGCAGTCCCACCATCACGTTGTCGATGGCGCTGCGCCAGGGCATCAGCGCCTCGGTCTGGAACATGTAGCCCGCGCGCGCGTTGATGCCCGCGAGCGGCTGGCCGAACACCTTGACCGTGCCGGACGAAGGCTGCAGCAGCCCCGCGCCGATGTTGAGCAGGGTCGACTTGCCGCAGCCCGTGGGACCGACCACCGACACGAACTCGCCGGCGCGCACGCGCAGCGTGGTGTCGGCCACCGCGGTGTAGCGCTGGCCGGGGTCGTCCTTCGAATGGAAGATGCAGCTGATCGAGAGGAGTTCGAGTGCGTGGTCGGACATGGCGGAACTGGATGTCGAGCGAAGTGCGTCCCCCAGAAAAAACCCGGCCGAAGCCGGGTCGCGGGACATCGAGGTCAGGCCTTGAACCTGTCCTTCGCTCGCCGTGCGAAATCGTTGGTGTAGGTTTTCGCCAGGTCGATCTTGTCGGCCTTGACGGAAGTATCGAAGCTCGCGATCGCCGCCAGCGCGGTCTTGGGTCCCTCGGACGGCACGATGCCGTCGGGCGCGATCGATTCGCGCACCTTGTCGAACGAGGCGAGGTAGAGCGCGCGGTCGCCGAGCAGGTAGGTCTCGGGCACGGTCTTGATGATGTCGCCCGGGCCCGCGGTCTGCAGCCACTTGAGGCCGTGCACGATCGCGTTGGCCAGCGCCTGGCAGGTGTTGGGGTTCTTCTGCACGAAGTCGACCGGCGCGTAGAGGCAGGCGGCCGGCATCGGCCCGCCGAACACCTGCTGCGTGCCCTTGAGCGTGCGGGTGTCGCTGATGATCTTCACGTCGCCCTTCTGCTCGAGCATGGTCATCACCGGGTCGGTGTTGCTGATGGCGTCGATCTGGCCCGAGCGCAGCGCGGTGAGCGCGCCGGCCGCGACGCCCACGCCGATGTAGCTCACGTCGCTGGCCTTGAGGCCGCCGCGCGAGAGCACGAGGTTGGCCACCATGTTGGTCGACGAGCCCGGCGCCGAGACGCCGATCTTCTTGCCCTTGAGGTCGGCGATGCCGGCATAGCTCGACATGTTCTTGGTCGACACGCCCATCGCGATCTGCGGCGCGCGGCCCTGCAGCACGAAGGCCTGGAAGAACTGGTTCTTGGCCTGCAGGTTGATGGTGTGCTCGTAGGCACCCGAGCACACGTCGGCCGAGCCGCCGACCACCGCCTGCAGCGCGCGCGCGCCGCCCGCGAAGTCGGAGATCTCGACATCGAGCCCCTCGGCCTTGAAGTAGCCGAGCTGCTCGGAGATGGTGAGCGGCAGGTAATAGAACGCCGCCTTGCCGCCGACCGCGATCGAGATCTTGGTTTTCTCCAGCTTCGGCTGCGCAAACACCCGCGGCAACGCGATGGTGGCGGCGGCGATGGCCGAGGCGGAGATGAGGGTGCGGCGGTGAAGCATGGAACGTGGCCTGCGGCGGCTTGGGGTGGCTCTGGGATGCGTCGAAACTGAATCGAGCTTAGGGGCGCGCGCAGGGTCGCTGCATCGGGGTCATCCCGTGCGGGTTTTCACGTAAGCATGAAGGCCTCTCACAGAGTGAAAAAGGCCGGATTAGTCCGCGCTATTTCGCGAGGAACAGGATCGCGATGTTGACCACGAACGCAGCCGCCCAGACCGCGCTGCGCAGCGCCGGAATGCCCTTGATGTAGAGCGCGAGATAGGCCACGCGCAGCAGCACGTAGGCGATCGCGAGGCGGTCGATCCACAGCTGCGCGGCGCCGAGCTGGTGCGCGATGAGCACCGCGCCGATGAAGAACGGCAGGCCTTCGAAGCTGTTGGCCTGCGCGGCATTGGCGCGCGCACGCCAGCCCGCCTGCCTGGCGGCCCAGTCGCGCGGCTGCGCGTTGTCGCTGGGACGGAACGCGCCGGCCTTGGCGATCCAGGCCGCGAGGTATGGCAGGCCGCAGGCGATGAAGACGCACCAGTAGGCGACGGTGAGCAGCGACAGGGTCATGGGTGTCTCCGGAATCTCTTGGATGCGCCGCGCAGCGGCGGTGGCCGCCGCGGGATCAGCGCCGGTCGACCAGCGCGTGCGCGATGGTGCCGAGGTCCACGTACTCGAGCTCGCTGCCCGCGGGCACGCCGCGCGCGAGCCGCGTGACGGTGAGGCCGCGCTGGCGCAGCGCATCGCCGATGACGTGCGCCGTGGCCTCGCCCTCGGCCGTGAAGTTGGTCGCGAGGATCACCTCGGCCACGGTGCCGTCGAGCGCGCGCTCGAACAGCTTCTGCAGGCCGATGTCCTTGGGACCGATGCCGTCGAGCGGACTGAGCTTGCCCATCAGCACGAAGTAGTAGCCGCGAAAGGCATTGGTGCGTTCGAGCGCGGCCTGGTCGGCCGGCGTCTCGACCACGCAGAGCTTGGTCGCGTCGCGCCGCACGTCGAGGCAGACGTTGCACACCGGCATCTCGGTGAAGGTGTTGCAGCGCTCGCAATGGCGCACCTGCCCCGCCGCCTGCTGCAGGGCGCGCGCGAGCAGCTGCGCGCCCTCGCGGTCGTGCTGCAGCAGGTGGAAGGCCATGCGCGAGGCCGACTTGACGCCCACGCCCGGCAGGCGGCGCAGCGCATCGACGAGCGCGTCGAGGGAACCGGCGTCGGACACGTCAGCCTTGGTGGCTCGGCGGCATCAGAACGGCAGCTTCATGCCCGGGGGCAGGCCCGGCATGCCGGCGGTCAGCTTGCCCATCTTCTGCTCGCTGGTCTCCTCGGCCTTGCGCACGGCGGCATTGAAGGCGGCGGCCACGAGGTCCTCGAGCATGTCCTTGTCGTCGGCCAGCAGGCTCGGGTCGATGGTGATGCGCTTGACGTCGTGCTTGCAGGTCATCACGACCTTGACCAGGCCGGCGCCCGATTCGCCCTCGACCTCGATGTGGGCCAGTTCTTCCTGGGCCTTCTTGAGGTTGTCCTGCATTGCCTGCGCCTGCTTCATGAGGCCGGCCAGTTGTCCTTTGTTGAACATCGTTGGTCCTGTGGATCGGTTGGGTGGATGGGGAAGGATAAGAGATGGAAGCGCAGATGGCGGCGAAGCCTCGCCGCCGCAAGGGCCACGGCCGATTGTCGCCGCTGCGCGTGGCCCGCTGCGCTCAGGCCGGTTTGAGCGAGCCCGGGACGATCCTCGCGTCGAAGTCGCGCATCAGGGCCTGGATATCGGGATCGCTGCGGATCGCCTCCTCGGCGATGCGCTGGCGCTCGTCGGCGGCGGCCTTGTTGCGGCGTGCCGGGCTGTCGACCACGCCGCCGACCTCGATCGCGAGCTTGACCTCGTGGCCGATCGCGGCCAGCGCGGCGATCAGCTTCTCGCGGCTCGAAGGCTGGTTGAGCGACTCGCGCTCGATGCGCAGCAGCCACTGGTCGGTGTCGCGCGCCACCAGCTGCGACTGCAGCGCGAGTTCGCGCGTGAGCGCGGCGATGCTCTCGGCCGCGATCAGCTGCGTGACGGTGGCGAACCAGAAGTCGCCCTCCTCGCTCGGCGGGATCGGCGCGGCGGGGGCCTGGGCGCCATCGCGCGGCGTGTCGCGCGCGCCGGGCGGCGGCTGCACGCGCATCGGCACCGCGACCACCTTGGCGGGATCGGGCTCGGGGGCGTCCTCGGGTGGACGCGCCTCGGGCCGGCGCACGGGCTGGTCGACGACCGGCAGGCGGTGGCCCGCATGCGCGTGGGCCGGCGGCTGCGTGGGCGCGGCATCGGACACGGGCGCCGGACGCGGCGCCTCGGCCGACATGCTGCGCACCGGGATCGGCCGCGGCGGCTGCACGGGGGCGGCAACGGGTGCCGGCGCCGCCGCCGGGGCGTCATTCAGAGTTTTTTTTTCCGCGGAGGCCGAGCCGGCCGCGTTCTGCGCAGGCTTGAACGCCAGCAGCCGCAGCAGCACCATCGTGAGCGCGGCGTATTCGTCGGGCGCGAGGCCGAGCTCGCCGCGGCCGTGCAGGCACAGGCTGTAGAGCAGCTGGGTCTCGTCGGCCGGCATCAGCAGCGCGAGCCGCGCGGTGTCGGCCGCATCGGGATCGGTGGCGGACGTGGCGGCCTCGGCGCGCGAAGGCACGGCCTGCAGCACCGCCATGGCCTGCAGCACCGCGGTCATTTCCTCGAGCGTGGAGGCGGCCGACATGCCGTCGATGCGCAGCGCCTCGGAGGTCTCGACCACGGTCTTGCCGTCGCCCTGCGCGAGCGCCTCGATCAGGCGGAACACATGGCCGCGGTCGACGCTGCCGAGCATCTGGCGCACGCCGGCCTCGACCAGCTCGCCGTTGCCGAAGGCGATCGCCTGGTCGGTCAGCGAGAGCGCGTCGCGCATCGAGCCGCGCGCCGCGCGCGCGAGCAGGCGCAGTGCCTGCGGCTCGGCCGGCACCTGTTCGGTCTGCAGCACCGAGGTCAGGTGCTCGAGCACCGTCTCGGGCGCCATCGGGCGCAGGTTGAACTGCAGGCAGCGCGACAGCACCGTGACCGGCACCTTCTGCGGATCGGTGGTGGCCAGCACGAACTTGAGGTACTCGGGCGGCTCCTCGAGCGTCTTCAGCATCGCGTTGAACGCGGTGTTGGTCAGCATGTGCACTTCGTCGATCATGAAGACCTTGAAGCGGCCTTGCACCGGCTTGTAGACCGCCTGCTCGAGCAGCGACTGCACCTCGTCCACGCCGCGGTTCGAGGCCGCGTCGAGCTCGGTGTAGTCGACGAAGCGGCCGGCGTCGATGTCGCGGCAGGCCTGGCACACGCCGCAGGGCGTGGCGGTGATGCCGCCCTGCCCGTCCGGGCCCTGGCAGTTGAGCGACTTGGCCAGGATGCGCGAGACGGTGGTCTTGCCCACGCCGCGCGTGCCGGTGAACAGGTAGGCGTGATGCAGGCGCTGGGTGGTGAGCGCGTTCTCGAGCGCCTGCACCACGTGCCCCTGACCGACCATCTCAGCGAAGGTTTTCGGACGGAACTTGCGGGCGAGCACGATATAGGACATTGCGCCCATTCTAAAAGCCGCGAAGGGGGCCTTCGGCGTCCGCCTCTTCGATGTTTCTCATCGATCGATTCACCGCCCCGACGAAGGGGGCAACGCGAGCGAGGTTAGAATCGCCGCTGACGGGCCTCCCTGCATGGTGAAGTGGCCAACCGGGTCAGGTGGGGAACCAAGCAGCCCTAACTGCGTAGTCAGTGCCAGGGGTAAGGCTCGTCAACTTCTTCAGCGCTTTCGTTTCGGCTTGAAACGGGAGCCGCGCCAACCGCTCCTCGTTCCATCGATCACGGCCTGGGTCTCACGCAAGACCCAGCCGTGCGAGCGCGCCGCGCGCGGCCGCGACACCGCTGGCCATCGAGGCCGTGAGCAGGTAGCCGCCGGTCGGTGCCTCCCAATCGAGCATCTCCCCCGCCACGAACACACCGGGCAGCGCGCTCGTCATCAGCTGCGCATCGAGCGCCTCGAAGCGCACGCCGCCCGCGGTGCTGATCGCCTCGTCGACCGGGCGCGCGGCCAGCAGCCGCAGCGGCACGGCCTTGATCGCCTGCGCGAGCTGCAGCGGATCGTGCATCGCCTCGCGGCTCAGCACCTCGTAGAGCACGCCGGCCTTGATGCCCTCGAGGCCGAGCCGGCTCTTGAGGTGGCTGCCGAGTGAACGCGCGCCGCGCGGATGTTTGACCGCGGCCAGCACCTGCTCGGCGCTGCGGTCGGGCAGCAGGTCGAGCAGCAACGTGGCACTGCCGTGGGCCGCGATCTCGTCGCGCAGCAGGGCCGAGACGGCGTAAACGAGGCTGCCCTCGATGCCGCCCGCCGTGGCGACGAACTCGCCCTTGCGCGCGAACTGCCGGCCGCGGCTGTCGGTGAACGACACGGCCACCGACTTGAAGGGCTGGCCCGCGAAACGCTCCGAGAAATGCGCGCTCCAGCCGCTGCCGTCGAAGCCGCAGTTGGCGGGCTGCAGCTCCGCCACCGCCACGCCCTGCGCCTGCAGCCGCGGCGCCCAGGCACCATCGGAACCGAGCCGCGCCCAGCTCGCGCCGCCGAGCGCGAGCACCACCGCGTCGGCCGAGGCCTCGACCTCGCCCGTGGGCGTGTCGAAGCGCAGCACGCCGGGCGAGACCGCGGCATCGCCAATCCAGCGGTGCCGCATGTGGAACTGCACACCGGCCTCGCGCAGCCGGTGCAGCCAGGCGCGCAGCAGCGGCGCGGCCTTCATGTCGGTGGGAAACACGCGGCCCGAGCTGCCGACGAAGGTCTCGATGCCCAGGCCCGCGGCCCATTCGCGCAGTTGCGCGGGACCGAAGGCCGCGAGCATCGGCTCGAGTTCGGCGCGGCGTTCGCCGAAGCGGCCCACGAAGGCCTCGAAGGGCTCGGAGTGCGTGAGGTTGAGCCCGCCGCGCCCCGCGAGCAGGAACTTGCGCCCCACCGAGGGCATGGCGTCGTAGAGGTGCACGTTCGCACCGGCCGCGGAGAGGATTTCCGCCGCCATCAGGCCGGCGGGGCCGCCGCCGATCACGGCGGCGGTGGGAGGAGAAGTCATTCGAGGTTCACCAGTTCGCCCTGCCCGGTCAGGAACGCGGCGCGTACCGTGGCACCGGGATGGGCCTGCTGCACGGCCGCGCGGTAGCGCTGCATCTGTGCGATGAGCGCGGCATCGTGCTCGGGCCTTGCGGCCGATTTGTAGTCGAGGATCCACCAGATGCCGCTGGCGCGCTCGCGCACCAGCCGGTCGATGCGCAGCGTGTCGCCTTCGTGCACCAGCGTGACCTCGTTGCCGTGCCAGTCGATCCGCTCGAGGTCCCAGGCCCAGGCGCCCGCGCCGGCGCGGATGCGCGCGGCCAGCGCCGCGGCGCCGCGCGCCTGCTGCGCGTCGAGCAGGAACTCCTGCGCCGCCGCGCGCACATGGGCCGCGGCCAAGGGCTCGCCGGGCACCGACCATTCGAGCAAGCGATGCATCGCCTGGCCGAAGGCCGCGGCGCGCGCGTCGAGGGTGGCCGCCTTTTCCTTGCGCACAACGGGCACCGGCGGCGTCGCGGAAGCGAACACCGGCAGCTCCTGGATCGCGAAGACGGCCTGCGCCTGCGCTGCGACCGGCGCCACCAGTGGCTCGTCGGCATCGACGGTCTCGCAGGCCTCGGCCAGCCGCGCCCACCAGCTGCCTTCGTTGGCGCGCGCGGGACGCACCGACGACAGCACCAGCCGCGCGCGGGCGCGCGTGGTCGCGACATAGAGGCCGTTGAGTTCCTCGCGGTGGCGCGCGCGCTGCTCGTCGAGCAGCAGCGATGCGGCGCAGGCCGGCGGCGTCTTCTCGCTCGCGAGGAAAACGAAGCGCGTCGGCACGCGGTCGCCGCCCTTCCATTCGACCAGCACGCCCATGGTCTGGGCGCGCGGCGGCGGCGCGTCGCAATCGAGCATCAGCACGGTGTCGGCCTCGAGGCCCTTGGCGCCGTGCACCGTCAGCAACTGCACCGCCTCGGGCGCGGCCACCGATGGAGCGCGCACGCCGCCGGCACGCAGCGCGCGCACCAGCGCATAGGGCGTGACGAAGCGCGCGCCGTCGATGTCGAGCGACGCGGCCAGCAGGCCGCGCAGGTTGGCCAGCGCGCCCTGGCGCAGCGCGGCGGGCACGGCCGCGCCGAACTTCGCGAGCACGTCGCCGTCGTGGAAGATCGCGTCGAGCGCATCGTGCGGCGGCAGCGTGGCCAGCCAGCGCTGCCAGCGCTTGAGACGCGGCGCGGCCTCGGCCAGCGCGGCCGGCAGGTCCTCCCCGGTCTGCAGCAGCCGGAACCAGCTCCAGCCCGGCAGCGCGCGCTGGCGCAGCGCCAGCTGCACGAGATCCTCGTCGCCGATGCCGAACAGCGGCGACTTGAGCGCGCGCGCCAGCGAGAGATCGTGCGCGGGCGAGACCAGCGCGTCGATCAGCGCCACCATGTCCTGCACCTCGGGTGCATCGTGCAGTTCGTTCTTCTCGGGCTGCTGCACCGGGATATGGCGCTGGCGCAGCGCGTCCTGCATCGCGGCGAGCCGGCTGCGGCGGCGCGACAGCACCATGATCTGGCGCGGCGGCGTGCCGTCTGCGATCAACTGCGCGATCCAGCGCGCGGCCTGTTCGCACTCCTTCTGCAGCAGCTGTTCCTCGGGCAGCACGCGCGGCGTGACCAGGCTGTCGCGCCAGCGCAGCATGCCGTCGTCGGCCGGTGCCGCTTCGGCCGCTGCTTCGGCGGCATCGCGCTCGATGGCCGGCAGCTTCAGCAGCGCACCCTCGTCGCTGCGCTCGGTGGTGTGGGCACGGAAGCCGTCGAACTCGCCGGCCTCCTGCGCGGCCAGCATGGCCTGGTTGACCAGGCCCACGACGGCGCGCGCATTGCGGTGCGTGTGGTCGCAGTTGAGCAGCTCGCCGCCGAGGCCCTCGCGCACGAACTTCTTCGCGGCGATGAAGACCTGCGGCTCGGCGCGGCGGAAGCGGTAGATGCTCTGCTTCGGATCGCCCACGACGAACACGCGCGGCGCGCTGCCGCCCGCGCCCACGTAGGCGCTGAGCCAGCCGTAGAGCGCCTGCCACTGCAGCGGATTGGTGTCCTGGAACTCGTCGATCAAGAGGTGCGCGATGCGCGCATCGAGCCGCTCCTGCACCCAGCCCGAGAGCGCCGACTGGCCCAGCAGCAATTGCGCGGCCTGCTCGACGTCGTTCATGTCGACCCAGCCATGGGCGCGCTTGACGCCCGCGAAGGCATCGATCAGCAGGCGCGTGAGCCGCGTCATGCGCTGCTGGTAAAGCCAGGCCGCGTGCTGGGCTTGCGCGGCGCACAGCAGCTGCAGTTCGGCCTCGGCCTCCTGCGCGGCCGGGTACTTCTGCAGGTTCTTGTTGAGCCGGTCTTCCGTCGCGACGAAGAAGCTCTTGCGCAGCAGCGCGAGCGCCGCCGGCAGCGCGGACTCGGCCGGCTCGCCGGTGCCGAAGATGTCGATGACGGCCTCGGCCGCCTTCTGCGGCGTCTTGTTGGTCTCGCGGCCGAGCGCGGCGGCGCGGTCGAGCCAGCGCCGGCGCACGGCCTCGCCGCGCAGCGCGTCGGTCGGCGTGTCGAAGCCGGCCAGCGCCGGATGCAGGTCGGCGAAATGCCGCACCGCCTCGGCCGGCTCGGCGAGCGAGAACTCCACGCGCCGCGTGAGCGCCTCGCCGAGCGCCTTGGCGGTCTGCGAGCGGCCGTAGGTGGCGACCACCGCGTAGTAGTCGGCCAGCGCATCGGGGTCGGCGGTCACGGCCTCGAAGAAGGGGCGCCAGGTGCGCGAGCGCGCCTCGGCATCGTCCTCGAGCAGTTCGTAGTTCGACGGCAGGCCGAGCTCGCGCAGCACCGCCAGCGGCGCATTGCGCAGCAGGCCCGCGAACCAGGCGTGGAAGGTGCGGAACTGCACCGGCCGGCCGCCTTCGAGCAACTGCCGGTACAGGCCCTTCAGGCGCGGCGCGGCGGCCAGCGCCTCGGCCGGCGGCATGCCGCGCATCACCAGTTCCTTGACCAACTCTTCGGGCTCGCGCTCGGCGAAGGCCTCGAGCCACTGGTCGAGCCGCTCGCGCATCTCGCCGGCGGCCTTCTTGGTGAAGGTGATGGCGAGAATCTCGTGCGGCTGGCAGGCGTTGGCGCCGTCGTCGAGCAGCGCGCGCACGATGCGCGACACCAGCATCCAGGTCTTGCCCGCGCCCGCGCAGGCCTCGACCGCCACCGAGCGCCGCGGATCGCAGGCGACGGTGTAGAAGGCCTCGCGCGGCACGCGCTGGCCGTTGTGTTCGTAGGCGGCGCCATTCATGGCGTGCTCCCCTGCAGCACGGCGGCGCCGGCATCGTCGCTCCAGAAATCCTTGCGGCACAGGCCGCGCGCGGTGCAGTGCTCGCACACCGTGCCCTCGCCCAGCGGCGGCAGCGGCGTGCCTTCGGCGATGCGCCGGAAGTCGTCGAGGATGCCGGCCACCAGCGCATCGCGCGCCTGCACCACCACCGGCTGCTCCACCGTCTGCGTGCCCGAGGACTTCTCGCCCACGTTGACGTAGGCGGCGCGTAGCGTGTCGTCGGCCACCAGCGCGGCATAGAAGGCGAGCTGCGTGTCCTCGGTCGGTTCCTTCACGCGCTCCTTGGTCACGGCCGAGGACTCGGTCTTGTAGTCGATCACGAAGGGCTGGCCATCGGGCATGCGGTCGATGCGGTCGAGCCGGCCCACCAGCTGCAGCGCGCCCAGCGGCTGCTCCTTCCAGGGTTCGGACTCGACGAAGACCGCGCCCGCGGCCTCGTGGCCCGCGAGCCAGTCGAGGTAGCCGTCGCGCACCGCGGGCCAGGCCGCGGCAAAGGGCAGGAACTCGGCATCCGACAGGCCGTACTCGCGCGTGGCGCGCACGGCAGCGTCCTCGATGAAGCGCAGGCGCTCGCCGGCGTCGCGCGTGGGCGTCTCCCGCAGCGTCTCGTGGAAATGGCCGAGCACCGCATGCAGCCAGTTGCCGAAGTCGCGCTTGTCGACCTCGGCATCGAGCTCGTCGGCGCTGCGCAGGCCGAGCTGGCGCAGCGCGAAGAAGCGGTAGGGACAGCGGCGCAGGTCCTCGTAGACGCTGGTCGACACGTTGCGCAGCGGCAGCAGCGCGCCCGAGGGCATTGGATAGAGGGTGGGACGCACGGGCACTTCGCGCCGCGTGCGCGGATCGTCGGTGAATGCGAGCGCATGGTCGAGCTCGAGGCCTTGCACCAGCGGGCTGGGCCGCACGGGCTCGCCGCTGGCATCGGCGCTGCGCCACAGCAGTTCGCACCAGGGATTGCACAGGGCCGCGTTCCAGGCCGCGCGCTGCGCCGCCTCGAGCGCCTCGCGCGAAGGCAGGCCGAGCTCGAGCCGCTGCGCGGCGCTCCAGTTGCCGGGCGGCTCGGGCGATGCGGGCAGGCGGCGGTCGTCGCAGCCCGGGATCACGATCGCGCCGAAGGCCCGGCCCAGCAGCTGATGCAAGGGCAGCACGATCACCTGCGGTATCTCGCCATTGACGGGCGGCACGAAGCTCGCGTCCTCGAGCACGTCGCGCACCCAGGCCGTGAATTCGGACAGCGTGTGACGGCCACCAGGAAAAGCCTCGTCGTCGCCGTGCGCGCCGGCATCGAGCCACAGTGCCGAGATCACCTTGCCGCCCGCGAGATCGGCCTCGAGCGGCTCCCACTGGCCGGCCGCCTCGAGCAGGTCGCGTAATGCGACCAGCCATTCGGCGAGCGGGCGCGCGCGCGCCATCGGCGCGCGGCGGGCCTCGATCTCGTTCGTGAAGGGCATCAGCGCGACGTCCTGCGGCTTCTCGCTGTGCGCGGCCTGCGCGCACCAGGCCGACCAGTCGCGCACGCCCTCGCGCCGCAATCTCGACTCGAGTCCCTGCACCGCGAGCGCATCGCCGTCGTCGCCGCTCTTGAGCCAGTCGAGCACCTGGTCGCTGCCGGCGTCGTGCGCGCAGGCGCGCAGCGCGCTCATCAGCATGGCGGCCGCGCGCGTGGTCGAGAGCTTCCAGCCGGTCTCGTCCTGCGCCGTGACGCCCTGCCCCTTGAGCCGCGCGCCGATGCGG
This sequence comes from Variovorax sp. GW821-FHT10D07, assembly GCF_059415325.1. NCBI lineage: Bacteria > Pseudomonadati > Pseudomonadota > Betaproteobacteria > Burkholderiales > Comamonadaceae > Variovorax > Variovorax sp. GW821-FHT10D07. The sequence continues at coordinate 119,218 of NZ_JBWKMZ010000002.1, forward strand.
CGCGTGAGCGCGCGGTCGGTGGCAACCAGCGCGACCGGGCTGCGGCCCTCGGCCAGGTGGCGCAGCGCACAGGCCGCGGCGAGCTCGGCCTCGTCCTCGGGATCGATCGCGACATGGGCCGCGGACTGCCCGAGCGGCGCGATGGCCGGCACCAGCGACAGGCGAACGGCGCGCTCGCCCCACAGGCCGCACAGGGTCTGCGTCAAGGGGTCGGTCTGGAAGCCCTCGAGAACGATCAGCACGTCGATCTGCGCACGCGCGGGCTCGCGCAGCAGCACGTCGGTGGCATAGCTCGCATTCGCGGCCCAGGCGACCGCGATGCGGATCAGCGCGCTCTCGATGCGGAACCACTCCGATTCGCTGCCCGCATCGGCCACGCCCGCGGCGCGCTCGGCCCAGGCGCTGTCGCGCTCCTCGGGCGCGACCGCGGCCGCGAGCGGCGCGAGCTGGTAAGCCAGCTCGACCACGCGGCCCGCGAGCGCGAAGCGTTCGGCGCCGAAGCCGGTCTGCGAGAGCAGGCCCTGCGCGGTCACGAGATCACGCGCCATGTCGAAGGCGATGTCGTAGCCCGAAGGGACGAAGCCGCCCGCGCTGCGTGCCCAGTTGCGCGTGGTCTCGAAGCGCGGAACGAAGCCCGGCGAGCCGCAGCGCGCCCACATCGCCTGCGCCACGCCCATGAGCTGCGCATAGGGCACCAGCACCATCGTGCGCGCCGCATGCGCCTGGCGTTCGGCGAGCACGCGCACGATGCGCGCGACCACACCATCGGCAGGGTCGCACCACAGGGCCTGGACGGGATGGCCTTCGTTCATGTTCTGTCGCGGGGGATTCGGTAGCGGGGCCGGGTCGCGACGAGGGCTCTGGCTATCGGCGCCATAGCCTTCGTGCATGCCACGTCACCCCTTGGTTTCTGTCACAATGACCCGCACTGTAGCTGCACCGAAACTCCCCGCGCACAAGGACTCCATCATGGCCAGCGAGCTGATCAAACACATCTCCGATTCCTCCTTCGAAGCCGACGTGCTCAAGTCCAGCCAGCCCGTGCTGGTCGACTACTGGGCCGAATGGTGCGGCCCCTGCAAGATGATCGCCCCGATCCTCGACGAAGTGTCGAGCGCCTACGAAGGCAAGCTGCAGATCGCCAAGCTCAACGTCGACGAGAACCGCGACATCCCCGCCAAGTTCGGCATCCGTGGCATCCCCACGCTGATGCTGTTCAAGGACGGCCAGCTCGCCGCCACCAAGGTCGGTGCCATGAGCAAAGCCCAGCTCACCGCCTTCATCGACCAGCAACTCGCCTGAGTGCTTTCAAACCGGCCAGCGCGCAACGCGTTGGCCGGCGCGTTTTTCCTGTCATAATCACCAGCAGATCGCCGGCCCTTTCAGGTAGCCGGTTCGAGTTCCCCGGTCAGTGAGGCAGTTCTCGTCTCACATCGAACCACCCCCCTGTTCTCCGTTTCCCCTCGATTGCCCCCGCAAGGGGTCGTTCCATGCACTTAAACGAACTCAAGGCACTCCACGTGTCTGAAGTCCTCAAGCAGGCCGAAGCCCTTGAGATCGAAAACGTCGGCCGCATGCGCAAGCAGGAGCTGATGTTCGCGATCATCAAGAAGCGCGCGAAGGCCGGCGAACAGGTCTTCGCCGACGGTGTGCTCGAAATCCTGCCCGACGGCTTCGGCTTCCTGCGCAGCCCGGACACCAGCTTCACCGCCAGCACCGACGACATCTACATCAGCCCGAGCCAGGTGCGCCGCTTCAACCTGCACACCGGCGACATGATCGAGGGCGAGGTGCGCATTCCGAAGGACGGCGAACGCTACTTCGCGCTGACCAAGCTCGACGCCGTCAACGGCGGGCCGCCCGAGCAGAACAAGCACAAGGTGATGTTCGAGAACCTGACGCCGCTGTTCCCCAAGGAGCAGATGCGCCTCGAGCGCGACGGCATCAAGGGCGAAGAGAACATCACCGGCCGCGTGATCGACATCATCGCGCCCATCGGCAAGGGTCAGCGCGCCCTGCTCGTGGCACCGCCCAAGAGCGGCAAGACGGTGATGATGCAGCACATCGCGCACGCGATCAGCGCCAACTACCCCGAGGTCCACATGATGGTGCTGCTCGTCGACGAGCGCCCCGAAGAAGTGACCGAAATGCAGCGCACGGTGAAGGGCGAGGTCATCGCCTCCACCTTCGACGAGCCCGCCGCGCGCCACGTGCACGTGGCCGAGATGGTGATCGAGCGCGCCAAGCGCCTGGTCGAGCTCAAGAAGGACGTGGTGATCCTGCTCGACTCGATCACCCGCCTCGCACGCGCCTACAACAACGTCGTGCCCTCGTCGGGCAAGGTGCTGACCGGCGGTGTCGATGCCAACGCGCTGCAGCGTCCCAAGCGCTTCCTGGGCGCGGCGCGCAATGTCGAGGAAGGCGGCTCGCTGACCATCATCGGCACCGCGCTGATCGACACCGGCAGCCGCATGGACGAAGTGATCTTCGAAGAGTTCAAGGGCACCGGCAACTCCGAAATCCACCTCGACCGCCGCCTCTACGAGAAGCGCGTGTTCCCGTCGATCCAGCTCAACCGCAGCGGCACGCGCCGCGAAGAGCTGCTGCTCGCGCCCGAGATCCTGCAGAAGACCCGCATCCTGCGCCAGCTCATGTACAACATGGACGAGATCGAGTCGATGGAGCTGATGCTCAAGAACATGAAGGCGACGAAGACCAATGTCGAGTTCTTCGACATGATGCGTCGCGGGGGTTGAGCCGGTCTTCGACCGAAGCTCGCCTCCCCAAAAAGCGCGTTGCATCGCAAGATGCAGCGCGCTTTTTTCATGGGCGCGCGACGGGCAGCGCGCGGCCTTCCTCGGCGCTGCGCCGGCCGAGATCGAGCAGTTCCATCAGCGCCACCGCCTGCGCGGGCGGCACGGGATTCGGCCCCTGGCCGAGGATCGCGTCGCGCACGGCCGCGTAGTACGCGACATAGTCGCCCGCGCGCGTGGGCCAGGCGCGCTTCGCCACCGTGCCGTCGGCGGCGGGCAGCACGAGCTCGCCATAGAGCGGATCGGCGCCCCACCCCGCCATCGGCGGCCGCTGGCCGGCGCGCAGCGCGTCCTCCTGGGGATCGACGCCGTGCTTGACGTAGCTGCCGCGCGTGCCGTGCACGAGGTAGCGCGGCGCCGCATGGGCCGCGAGCGTGGTCGAGTGCAGCACCACGCGCAGCGGCGAATGCGGCCCCGACTCGTAGCGCAGCACCGCGTGGAAGTAGTCCTCGACCAGGGCCCCGTCGCGCAGCACGGCGGTGTCGAGCTGCAGGGTGTCGGGCATGCCGAACAGCTGCACCGCCTGGTCGACCAGGTGCGCGCCCAGGTCGACCCAGATGCCCGCGCCCGGCACCTTCTGCTCGCGCCAGCGCTCGCGCACCTCGGGCCGGTAGCGGTCGAAATGCGATTCGAAATAGACCGGGCGGCCCAGCTCTCCGCTGGCCAGCAGTTCCTTCAGGGTCAGGAAATCGGCGTCGAAACGGCGGTTCTGGTAGACCGCGAGCACCCGATCGTTGCGTTCGGACAACAGTTTGAGCTCGCGCGCCTCGCCAGCATCGAGCGTGAACGGCTTGTCGACCACCACGTGCTTGCCGGCCAGCAGCGCCGCCTTCGCGACCGGATGGTGCTGGGCATTCGGCGTGGCGACCACGACGAGATCGATGTCCTGCCGCGCGACCAGCGCCGCCGTGTCGGGCACCACGGCCACGCCGGGCCAGTCGGCATGCACCTTGTGCGGCTGGGAACTGGCCACGGCCGCCAGCTCGAGCCCGGGCACGGCCGACAGCACGGGGGCATGGAAGGTCTGGCCGGCAAAGCCGTAGCCGACGAGGCCGGCGCGCAGGGGTCTGGAGGTCATGGGAGGCCCGATTTGGCTGGGGACGGGCCGAAGTGGCCGCCATCGGCCCAGTATGCGATAATCGACGGCTTCGCGAAAAGTGCGGCCGGCGTCCTGCCCGCCAGTGGCTCTCGCATCGACCCCCAAGGAAAGACCATGGCAAAAGAAGGCATCCACCCGAATTACCGCGAAGTCCTGTTCGTCGACATGTCGAACGGCTTCAAGTTCGTGACCCGTTCCTGCGTGAACACGAAGGAAACCGCCAAGGCGGACGACGGCCGCGAGCTGCCCCTGTTCAAGCTGGACACGACCAGCGAATCGCACCCGTTCTACACCGGCACCCAGAAGTCGGTCGACAACATGGGCGGTCGCGTCGAGAAGTTCCGCAACCGCTTCGGCAAGACGACCGGCGCCGCTGCCTCCAAGTAAGGCACGCACCCAGGCTCAGGCCTGGCGTCGAGGGCAGCCCGGTTTACCGCGCTGCCCTTTTTGTTTCCCCCACCCGTTGCCGCCCATCGCCCTTTGAACCAGCCCACGCCCGCGATCGTTGCCCAGAATGCCGTGCGCCGGCTGCCGCGCATCGCGCTGCTGCTGCTGTGCGCCGCCTATCTGCTGCCGGGGCTGGTCGGCCGGGGACCCTGGAAGAGCGCCGACATCACGGCCTTCGGCTACATGGCCGAACTGGCGCGCAGCACCGAGGGCATCGCCCGTTGGTTCGATCCGCGCCTGCTGGGCATCGCGCCCGAAACGCCCGCGCTGGTGCCGTACTGGATCGGCGCGCTGGCGATCAAGATCGCGCCCGCCTGGCTGCATCCCGACTTCGCGGTGCGCATCGTGTTCGCGCTGCTGCTGTGGGGCACCTTCACCGCGACCTGGTACGCGGTCTATTACCTGGCGCGCACCGCGCGCGCACAGCCCGTGGCCTTCGCCTTCGGCGGCGAGGCGCGGCCGACCGACTACGCGCGCGCCATGGCCGACGGCGCCCTGCTCGCGCTCATCGCCTGCCTGGGCCTGGCACAGCTGGGCCATGAAACCACGCCCGCGCTGGCGCAGCTCTACTTCGCCTCGCACCTGTTCTACGGCGTGGCGGCCCTGCCCTACCGGCGCGCCGGGCCGGTCATCGCGCTGGTGGTCGGCACGCTGGGCATGACGCTCAGCGGCGGCCCGACCGTCGGCCTGGCCCTGGCCACGGGCAGCGTGCTGTTCATCGCCTACGAGCGTCGCCGCATGCGGCGCGCCGCCGAACCCGCGAGCACCGGCTGGTCGGGCGTGGGCGAGGACGAAGGCCCGGGCTACACGCGCGGCGCGCTGTTCACCATGGCCGGCGTGACGCTGCTGGCCGCGGCGCTCGCGATCGGCCTCGGCCTGCTGCAATGGAAGATCGACCTGCCCGGCGCCCATCCCGGTACCTCGATCGCGAGTGACATCCGCAGCCAGGCCCGGCTGCTGCTGTGGTTCACCTGGCCGGCCTGGCCGCTCGCGCTGTGGACGCTGTGGCGCTGGCGCCGCCAGCTCGCGGCGCGCCACGTGGCGCTGCCGTTCTGGTTCGCGCTGGTGCCGCTGGCCGCCACCTGGACCACCGACTACTCCGACCGCTCGCTGATGCTGGCGCTGCCCGCGATGGCCACGCTCGCGGCCTTCGCGCTGCCGACTTTCCGGCGCAGCGTGGCGGCGCTGGTCGACTGGTTCACCCTGCTCTTCTTCAGCGGCCTCGCGCTGCTCGGCTGGATCTACTGGATCGCGATGCAGACCGGCTACCCGCCCAAGCCCGCGGCCAGCGTGGCGCGGCTGGTGCCGGGCTTCGTGCCCGAGTTCTCGCCCATCGCCTTCGTGCTCGCGCTCGCCGCCACCATCGCCTGGTGCTGGCTGGTGCGCTGGCGCACCGGCCGCCACCGCGCGGCACTCTGGAAGACGCTGGTGCTGCCGGCCGGCGGCACCGCGCTGTGCTGGATGCTGCTGATGACGCTGTGGCTGCCGCCGATCGACTATGCGCGCAGCTACGCGCCGCAGGTGCGCGCGGTGAGCGAGCGCGTGGGCCATCCCAAGTGCGTGGCCGAGCTCGCGCTGAGCCGCGCCCACATCGCGGCGCTGCAATACCACGGCCACTTCGAGCTGCAGCCGCTGCTGCTGGGCACCGACTGCCCGTGGCTGCTGGTGGCCCCCGAGACCATCGAGCGGCTGCACACCATCATCTCGCTCGACCAATGGCGCTTCGCGGGGACCCTGCGCCGCCCCAGCAGTCCCTCCGACGACCTGCTGCTGTACGAAAAGATCGCACCGCGGTGAGGGGCGAACGCGGACTGATCGCCCGCCACGCGGGCACGGTGCTGGTCGGCCAGCTCGCCGTGATGGCCTTCGGCGTGACCGACACCATCGTGGCGGGCCGCTATTCCGAGGACGCGCTGGCCGCCCTGTCGGTCGGCGCCGCCATCTTCGTCAGCGTCTACGTCTCGCTGATGGGCGTGCTGCAGGCCTTGCTGCCGGTGTGGGCCGAGCTGCACGGCGGCGGCCGCGGCGCCGAGGTGGGCCGCTCGGTGCGGCAGTCGCTCTACCTCGCGGGACTGGCGATCGTGGTGGGCATGGCGCTGCTGCTGCTGCCGGGCCCGGCCCTGCAATGGACGCAAGTGCCGCCCGCCATGCGCAGCGAGGTCGAGGCCTACCTGATGGTGCTGGCCTTCGCGCTCGCGCCCGCGCTGCTGTTCCGCCTGTTCAGCACCCTGAGCCAGAGCCTGGGCAAGCCGCAGCTCGTGACCTGGCTGCAACTCGCCTCGCTGGCGATCAAGCTGCCGCTGTCGGTCTGGTTCACCTTCGGCGGCGCGGGCCTGCCGGCCATGGGCCTGGTCGGCTGCGGCTGGGCCACGCTGGTCGTCAACTGGGCGATGCTCGGCTGCGCCGTGTGGCTGCTGCGCGCCAGCCCGTTCTACCGCGGCTACCGGCTCTGGCAACCGATCGAGAAGCCCGACTGGGCGCAGATCGCCCAGTTCGCGCGCCTGGGCGTGCCGGCCGGACTCGCGGTGCTGGTCGAGGTCACCTCGTTCACGCTGATGGCGCTGTTCATCGCGCGCCTGGGCACGACCGCAGCCGCGGCGCACCAGATCGCCGCCAACCTGCTGGCCGTGGCCTACATGGTGCCGCTGTCGCTCGCGATCGCGACCAGCGCGCGCGTGAGCTTCTGGCTCGGTGCCGGCGATCCGGCGCTGGCGCGGCGCGCCTGCCGCACCGGCTTCGAGCTGACCGTGCTGTGCGCGCTGCTGTTCGCGCTCGCCATGTGGGGGCTGCGCTTCCAGCTCGCGGCCGTGTATTCGGACAAGCCGGCCGTGATCGCGCTCGCGGGCGCGCTGCTGCTCGTGGTGGCGCTCTACCACTTCGCCGACGCGCTGCAGACCCTGTGCGTGTTCGTGCTGCGCTGCTACCGCGTCACGCTCGCGCCGCTGGCGATCTACTGCACGCTGCTGTGGGTGGTGGGCCTGGGCGGCAGCTACCTGCTGGCCTACCGCGGGCTCGGACCCTGGCCGGCCATGCAGTCGCCGCTGGCGTTCTGGATCATGGGTGCCGCCGCGCTGGCCGTCACGGCGCTGCTGTTCGGCGCGCTGCTGCGCTGGACCATGGCGCACCGCGTGCGCGGCTGAGCGGTGGCAGCGGCGCGGCCGTTCAGGCCTGCAGCCGCGCCAGCACCCGCGCCTCGCGCACGCGCGTGGCCGGGAACAGCAGCGTGAAGCGCGAACCCTTGCCCACCGTGCTCTCGATGCGCAGCTCCGCGCCATGGCGCTGGGCGATGTGCTTGACGATCGCCAGCCCGAGCCCGGTGCCGCCGGTTTCGCGCGAGCGGCTGCGGTCGATGCGGTAGAAGCGCTCGGTCAGCCGCGGGATGTGCTCGGCCGCGATGCCCGGACCGGTGTCCTTCACCGCGTACTCGCCGCGACCGTCGGGCAACACGCGCCAGCTCACCGCCACCTCGCCGCCGCCGGGCGTGTAGCGGATCGCGTTGCTCAGCAGGTTCGACATCGCGCTCTGCAGCTCGGTGGCGGCGCCGGACATCTCCGAATCGGCATCGATGGTGAACGACAGCTTGTGGCCCAGCTGCGGCGAGAGCCGGCCCGAGAGGCCGCGGCCCTCGTCCTCGCACTGCGCGAGCAAGGCGCGGATGCGGGTCCACTGGGTGCCGCCGGGGGCAGCGCTGCCCTCGAGGCGCGACAGGGTCAGCAGGTCGTTGACCAGCGTCTCCATTCGGTGCGACTGCTGCCCCATCAGCCCGAGGTAGCGCGCGCGCTCGTCGGCATCGAGCGGCAGGTTCTGCAGCGTCTCGACGAAGCCCGCGAGCACCGTAAGCGGCGTGCGGATCTCGTGCGAGACGTTGGCCACGAAGTCGCGCCGCATCGCCTCGGCCTGTTCGAGCGCGGTGATGTCGCGCGTGAGCAGCATGCGGCGGTTGCCCGCGTAGGGATGCACCTGCACCGACAGCCGCACCGTGTGGCTGCGCTGTTGCGAGCCCGGGCCGTGGCCGTCGATGACGACGTCGCGGCTGTAGTTCCACGACGCGAGGTAGGCGACGAAGGCCGGATCGCGCACGAGGTTGGCCAGGTGCTGCAGCAGGTCGCGCTCGGCGTCGATGCCGAACTGCGCCGCCGCGGTCTGGTTGCACCACTCGATGCGGCCCTGCTCGTCGAGCAGCACCACGCCGTTGGGCGAGGCCTGGATCGCGGCCAGGAATTCCTGCAGCCGGTCCTCGGCCTGGCGGGTCTGCTGTTCACGGTCGCGCAGCAGCTTGCGGATGCGCTCGGCCAGCTCGCCCCACATGCCGACGCCGCGGCTGGGCAGTCCCACCGCATCGTTGCGCAGAATCTGCAGCAGTCGCTTGGCGCGCCAGCCGTCGAAGGCCAGCCAGACCACCGCCCCGCCCCAGGCGCCGATCCAGCCGAGCTTCCAGCCGAAAAAGGCTGTAACGCCCGCTCCACCAAGGAGAGACGCTATTAAAAAAGTAGCAATGCGAAACGGCATGGCGGGCGATTATCCGCGCCCGCGGGCGGAGACGCTCACGGCGGTCAAACGGTGGCTTGGGCCGTCAGGCGGTAGCCGGCGCCGCGCACCGTCTCGACCATCGGGGACGCCGCACCCAGCGATTCGCGCAGGCGCTTGACGTGCACGTCGACCGTGCGCTCCTCGATGTAGACGTGGTCGCCCCACACCTTGTCGAGCAGCTGGGCCCGGCTGTGGACGCGCTCGGCGTGCTGCATCAGGTAGGCCAGCAGCTTGAACTCGGTCGGGCCGACCTTCAGCGCATTGCCCTGCCAGGTCACGCGGTGAGTGGCGGTGTCGAGCGCGAGCTCGCCGATCTCGACGCGCTCGGTCACCACCTCGGGCGCGCGGCGGCGCAGCACGGCGCGGATGCGCGCGAGCATTTCCTGGGTGGAGAAGGGCTTGGTGATGTAGTCGTCGGCGCCGGCGTCGAGGCCGGCCACCTTGTCGGGCTCGTCGCCGCGCGCGGTCAGCATCAGGATCGGGACGGCCTTGGTACGGGGGTCCTTGCGCCACTGGCGCGCGAGCTGCAGGCCGCTCTGGCCCGGCAGCATCCAGTCGAGCAGGATCAGGTCCGGCAGGAAGGCATCGATCTCGCGTTGGGCCGCCGCGCCATCCTCCGACCAGATCGGCTCGAAGCCGTTGTGGCGGAGGTTGACGGCGATCAGCTCGGCGATCGAGGACTCGTCTTCGACGATCAGGACTCGGGGTTTTTTCATGCTTTCTTGGGAGTCTTGCCGCAGTCGTACTGGTGTCGTTACTGCAGCGCCGACTCGATTTCCTGCATCGAAGTGTGCCGCACATCGGCACCCTTGACGATGTAGATGATGAACTCGGCGATGTTCTTGGCGTGGTCGCCGATGCGCTCGATGGCCTTGGCCAGGAACAGCAGGTCGAGGCTCGCGGAGATGGTGCGCGGGTCTTCCATCATGTAGGTGACCAGCTTGCGCACGAAGCCGTCGAACTCCTTGTCGATCAGGTCGTCGTCCTTGAGGATCGACAGCGCCGCGGCGGTGTCGAGGCGCGCGAACGCGTCGAGCGCGGTGCGCAGCAGGTTCGACGCCAGGTCGGCCGCGATGCGCAGCTCGGTGGTCGGCAGCACGCGCGAAGCACCGCTCTCGATGATCGACTTGACCATGCGCGCGATCTTGTTGGACTCGTCGCCCACGCGCTCGAGGTTGGCCGTGGTCTTGGAGATCGCGATCAAGAGGCGCAGGTCGCGCGCGGTCGGCTGGCGGCGCGCGATGATCGACGACAGCTCGCGGTCGATCTCGATTTCCATCGCGTTCACGCGGTGCTCGGTTTCCATCACGCGGTCGGCCGCGTCCGAATCGAACTGCAGCAGCGCGTAGATCGCCTGGTGGATCTGCGACTCGACCATGCCGCCGAGTTCCATCACGCGCGACGAGACGCCGTTGAGTTCGCTGTCGAACTGGCTGGAGAGGTGTTTTTCAGTCATGGTGTCGTCCTCTTTGCATCCGTTGTTGCATCAGCCGAAGCGGCCGGTGATGTAGTCCTCGGTCTCCTTGCGCTGCGGCTTGAAGAACATCTGCTCGGTGGCACCGAACTCGATCAGGTCGCCCAGGTACATGTAGGCGGTGTAGTCGCTGCAGCGGGCCGCCTGCTGCATGTTGTGGGTCACGATGACCACCGTGTATTCGTTCTTCAGCTCGGCGATCAGTTCCTCGATCTTGGCGGTCGAGATCGGGTCCAGGGCCGAGCAGGGTTCGTCGAGCAGCAGCACTTCGGGCTTGATCGCGATGCCGCGCGCGATGCACAGGCGCTGTTGCTGGCCGCCCGAGAGGCCCGAGCCGCTTTGCTGCAGCTTGTCGCGCACTTCGGTCCACAGGGCCGCCTTCTTCAGCGCCCATTCGACGCGGTCGTCCATGTCGCTGGCCGAGAGATTCTCGAACAGCTTCACGCCGAAGGCGATGTTGTCGTAGATCGACATCGGGAACGGCGTCGGCTTCTGGAACACCATGCCGACCTTGGCGCGGATCAGCGCCACGTCCTGCTTGCTGGTCAGCAGGTTCTCGCCGTCGAGCTCGATGGCGCCTTCGGCGCGCTGCTCGGGATAGAGCTCGAACATGCGGTTGAAGGTGCGCAGCAAGGTCGACTTGCCGCAGCCCGAGGGGCCGATGAAGGCCGTGACCTTGTTCTCGGGGATCTCGAGGTTGATGCCCTTGAGCGCGTGGAACTTGCCGTAGTAGAAGTTCAGGTTCTTGACCGAGATCTTCGCGGGCGCTGCGGCGGCGGTGGGAGCGGTGATGGGTGCCATGTTGCGTTTCTCTTGTTCGTTCTGTGCGGGTTGCGTGGAAGCCGCTTCGGGTTCAGTGCTTGGAGCGCGTGAGGACCCGCGCCAGGATGTTGAGGACGAGCACCGCGACGGTGATCAGGAACACGCCGGCCCAGGCGAGCTGTTGCCAGTTCTCGTAGGGGCTCATGGCGAACTTGAAGATCGTCACCGGCAGGCTGGCCATCGGCTGCGTCACGTCGGCGGTCCAGAACTGGTTGTTCAGGGCCGTGAACAGCAGCGGCGCGGTCTCGCCGGCGATGCGGGCCACGGCCAGCAGGATGCCGGTCACGACACCGGCGCGCGCGGCGCGCAGCGTGATGCTCAGGATCACCTTCCACTTCGGCGTGCCGAGGGCGTAGGCGGCTTCGCGCAGGCCCGGGGGCACCAGCTGCAGCATGTTCTCGGTGGTGCGGATCACGACCGGGATCACGATCAGCGCGAGCGACAGCGCACCGGCCAGGCCCGAGAAGTTCTTGAAGTAGGCCACGACCACCGCGTAGACGAACAGGCCGATCACGATCGACGGTGCCGACAGCAGGATGTCGTTGACGAAGCGCGTGACCGAGGACAGCATGCCCTTGGGGTTGTACTCGGCCAGGTAGATGCCGGCCATGATGCCGATCGGCGTGCCGACGAAGGTCGCCAGCAGCACCATCACGAAGGAGCCGAAGATGGCGTTCAGGATGCCGCCCGGCTCGTTCGGCGGCGGGGTCATCTCGGTGAAGGCCATGATCGACAGGCCGCCGATACCCAGGCGCAGGGTTTCCCAGAGGATCCAGACGAGCCAGAACACGCCGAACACCATCGCGGCGAGCGACAGCGTGAGGGCGATCTTGTTGACGCGGTTGCGCGAGGCGAACCGGGCCTGGCGGGTTTCCGCCAGGGTCTTGGCGTTGATGAGGGATTGGCTTGTGCTCACGACTTCTTTCCTTCGCTCTTCTTCATCTGCGCCAGCAGCACCTTCGACAGCGACAGCACGACGAAGGTGATGAAGAACAGCACGAGGCCCAGGTACATCAGCGCGGCCTGGTGCAGGCCGGCGCCGGCTTCGGCGAACTCGTTGGCGAGCGCCGAGGTGATGCTGTTGGCCGCCTCGAACACCGAGAGCGAGTTCAGCTGGTTCATGTTGCCGATCACGAAGGTGACGGCCATGGTCTCGCCGAGCGCGCGGCCCAGGCCGAGCATGATGCCGCCGATGACGCCGGCCTTGGTGTAGGGCAGCACGACCTTGGAGACGACCTCCCAGGTGGTGGAGCCGAGGCCGTAGGCCGATTCCTTGAGCAGCGGGGGCGTGACCTCGAACACGTCGCGCATCACCGAGGCGATGAACGGGATGATCATGATCGCGAGGATGATGCCGGCCGAGAGAATGCCGATGCCCACCGGGGGACCGGACACCAGCGCGCCGAGGTACGGCACGCCGGCCAGCAGCTTCTGCAGCGGCTGCTGGACCCAGCTCGAGAGGATGGGGCCGAACACCAGCAGGCCCCACATGCCGTAGACGATCGACGGCACGGCAGCCAGCAGTTCGATGGCGGTACCCAGCGGGCGCTTGAGCCAGCCGGGCGAAAGTTCGGTGAGGAAGAGCGCGATGCCGAAGCTCACGGGCACCGCGATCACCAGGGCGATGGCCGAGGTGGCCAGCGTGCCGTAGATCATCACGAGGCCGCCGTATTCGTTCTGGACCGGGTCCCACACGCTGCTCGTGAGGAAGCCGAGGCCGTACTTGGTGATGGCGGGCCAGGCGCCGACGATCAGCGACAGCAGGATGCCGATCAGCATCGCCAGCGTCAGCAGTGCGGCACCCTTGGCGGCCAGGCCGAACAGGCGATCGACCATGGGACCGGAGCGCGATGCCTTCATCGGCGGCGGTGCGGTGGTGCGGCCCTGCTCGGCGGAAAGATCGAGCGCGGTGGCGGCGGCGGGGAAAGTGGATGACACGTGTCGCTCCGGCAAGGACGAAAGCGGCGCGCCATCGAGCGGATTGCTGCTCATTGGCGCGCCGTGTTTTCTTTTTCTGATCAGGGAGAAGAAGGAGGCTTACTTGAACGCGACGGGCTTGCCCGAAGCGTCCTTGACCTCACCCCAGGCCTTGGCGATCGTGGCCTTCACGGCGTCGGGCATCGGCACGTAGTCCAGTTCGTCGGCCGTCTTGTCGCCGCTCTTGTAGGCCCAGTCGAAGAACTTCAGCACGGTGGTGGCATTGGCCGGCTTGTCTTGCGTCTTGTGCAGCAGGATGAAGGTGGCGCCGGTGATCGGCCATGCACCCTTGTCGGCCTGGTTCGTCAGCACCTGGTAGAAGCTCTTGTTCCAGTCGGCACCGGCGGCGGCGGCCTTGAAGGCGGTGTCGTCGGGCGAGACGAAGTTGCCGGCGGCGTTCTGCATCTGGGCGTACGTCATCTTGTTCTGCTTGACGTAGGCGTATTCCACGTAGCCGATCGAGTTCGGCAGGCGGCCCACGAAGGCGGCGACGCCTTCATTGCCCTTGCCGCCCGCGCCGGTGGGCCAGTTCACGGCCGTGCCTTCGCCGACCTTGCTCTTCCACTCGGCGTTGACCTTCGACAGGTAGTTGGTGAACAGGAAGCTGGTGCCCGAACCGTCGGCGCGGCGAACCGGGGCGATGGCAGCGTCGGGCAGGTTCAGCGAACCGTTCAGGGCCTTGATCGCGGGGTCGTTCCACTTCGTGATCTTGCCGAGGTAGATGTCGCCCAGCACCTGGCCGCTGAGCTTGAGTTCGCCGGGCTTGATGCCCTGGATGTTCACGACCGGGATCACGCCGCCGATGACGGTGGGGAACTGCATCAGGCCCTTGGCCTGGAGTTCGTCGTCCTTCAGGGGAGCGTCCGACGCGCCGAAGTCGACGGTCTTGGCTTCGATCTGCTTCAGGCCGGCGCCCGAACCAACCGATTGGTAATTGATCTTGACGCCGGTGGCCTTGTTGAAGTCCGAAGCCCACTTGGCATACAGGGGTGCGGGGAAGCTGGCGCCGGCACCGGTCACGTCCTGGGCGAACGCGGGAAGAGCGAAAACCGCGGCGACGAGGCCGGCGGTTGCAAATTTGAACGTCGTTTTCATGAAGCTTCCTTTAGAAGTAAGAAGTAGTCCCCTTTCGGGCTTGCGACGGACTCTAAAAAGCTTGTGTGACATCGATGTGACACCCCTCTGTCGAGGGAAAATGGGGCCGCGGAGCCCTCCGGCTCTGTGACGCTGTCACACAACCGTCATGCGCCCGAACTAGCCTCTCGAACCTCGCTGCGGTGGGGTTCGGGGCGGTGGGGAAACCGTCAACGACATACGAATCAGGCTCCGCCTTCTTTACTACAACATGCAAAACGGCACCCGCCTCGCAGCGGTCGATCTCGGTTCCAACAGCTTCCGGCTCGAAATCGGCCAGGTCGATCACGGCCAGATCCACCGCACCGAATACCTGAAGGAGACCGTGCGCCAGGGCAACGGCCTGGACAGCGCACGCAATCTCACGCCCGAAGCCATGCAGCGCGGCTGGGACGCCCTCGCCCGCTTCGGCGAGCGGCTGGCCGGCTTCAAGCGCTCGCAGGTGCGGGCCGTCGCCACCCAGACGCTGCGCGAGGCGCGCAACCGCGAGGAATTCCTGCTGCGCGCGCGCACCATCCTGGGCTTCGGCATCGACGTGATCCCGGGGCGCGAGGAAGCCCGCCTGATCTATCAGGGCGTGGCGCACATGCTGCCGCACAACGACGCCTCGGACCGCGAACGCCGGCTGGTGATCGACATCGGCGGGCGCTCCACCGAAATGATCATCGGCCGCGCCCTCGAGGCCGAGCTGATGGAGTCGTACCGCGTCGGCAGCGTCGCCTGGTCGATGAAGCACTTCCCCGAGGGCCAGTTCACTGCCGCCGCCTTCCGGGCCGCAGAGGTCGCGGCCAAGGCGGTGCTCGACGACGCGCTCGGCAGCTACACGCGCGACCAGTGGGACGTGGCCTATGGCGCCTCGGGCACGATCGGCGCGGTCGGCGACGTGCTGGCCGCGGCCGGCGGCGAGCCCGGCGTGGTCAGGCGCGAGGGCCTCGACTGGCTGCTCGACCGGCTGCTCAAGGCCGGCGGCGCCGACAAGCTGCGCATCGAGGGCATGCGCGAGGACCGCAAGGCGGTCATCGGCGGCGGCCTCAGCGTGCTGCGCGCGGTGTTCGACCTGCTGGGCATCGAGGAGATGAAGGTGGCCCAGGGCGCGCTGCGCCACGGCGTGCTCTACGAACTGCTGGAACGCGACGAGAGCGTGGCCGACATGCGCACCACCACGGTCGCGCGCCTCGCCACCCGTTTCGCGGTCGACCCGGTCCAGGCCCGCCGCGTGGGCGACACGGCCGCCGCCCTGTTCGTGCAGCTGGCGCCGGCCGCGCGCGGCGGCAGCACCACCAGCCGCGCCGGCCGCGCGCTGCGCAAGCTCGGCTGGGCCGCGCAGCTGCACGAGATCGGCGCGCTGGTCTCGCACAGCGACTACCACAAGCACGGCGCCTACATCCTCGACAACACCGACGCCCCCGGCTTCGCGGTCAACGAGCTGCACACCCTCGCCCAGCTGGTGCTGGGCCAGCGCGGCAAGCTTCGCAAGCTCGAGGGTTCGCTCGACGACGAGACCTTCGTGATGCAGCTGCTGGCGCTGCGGCTCGCGGTGATCCTGTGCCACGCGCGGCGCGACCCCGCGCCCGACGCGCTGCACCTGTCGCCGCTCGGCACCCGCACCTTCTCGATCGCCTGCGCGCCCGACTGGGCCGAGGCCTTCCCGCAGTCGGCCCACCTGCTGCGCGAGGAGGTGCTGGCCTGGCAGAAGATCAGTACCTGGCGCGTGGACCTGGCGGGCTGCTGAGCCGCTCTAGCAGGAAGTCGATGAACACCCGGACCCGCCGCGGCATGTGGCGGTGCGCCGGATGGATCAGCGAGAACGGGCGCCAGGTCTTCCTCGACGATGAAGCGCCAGATCTGCAGCAGGCCCGCGCCCGCGCGCAGCAGATGCATCGATAGCATCGTGACCGTTGTCATCCACGTCACACGAAGAGAGAGGAAGCTGTCATGAAGGCCGATCAAGCCCCCGCCCCCTACGACGCCGTCGTCGACCTGCTCGCCCGCTACTTCGAGGGACTGCACCACAGCGACACCGCCATCCTGCGCGAGGTCTTCCACCCGGCGGCGCTCTACGCCACCGCGACCGAGGGCCCGCTCTACACGCTGGACATGGCGAGCTACTTCCCGATCGTCGACAAGCGGCCCTCGCCCGCCAGCAAGGGCGAGCCGCGCACGGACCGCATCGTGTCTATCGAGTTCGCGGGACCGGTGACGGCCTTCGCGCGCGTCGAATGCTCGATCGCGCCGAAGCGCTTCACCGACCTGCTGACTTTGGTGCAGGTGGACGGGCGCTGGCAGATCCTCTCGAAGGTCTTCCACTTCGAACTGCAGCCGGCCTGAGCGGCGCGGCTTCGAACAGGCTCAGAGAAGTTCGGGCGACTGCACCGTCACCACGACGGTCTGCACGTCGCCATCGCGCTCGCGCGTGCGGATCCACCACAGCGCGCCCTTGCGCACCGGGCAGCTGTCCTGCTTCAAGCCCAGCAGCAGCGAGATCGCCTGCCCCAGCGAAGGCTGGTGGCCGATCATCAGCACCACCGACTTGCCGTTGGGCCAGCCGGCCGAGGCCAGCAGCGCGTCGGCGGTGGTGTCGGGAGCGAGTTCGCTGCGCAGCTTGTACTTGCGCCCGAGCGCCAGCGCGGTCTGTTCGCAGCGCCGCGCGGGGCTGCTGATGATGCGCGTGCCGTCGGGCAGCTGGCGGTCGAGCCAGCTGGCCATGCGCTTGGCCTGCTTCTCGCCGCGCGCGGTGAGCGAGCGCTGCATGTCGTCGCAGCCCTCGGTCCAGTCATCGGCTTCCGCATGGCGCCAGAAGATCAGGTCCATGGTCATCGTCTTTCGAACTTCGGCTTCATTCGCCGGATGCGACGTCACGGGGCCCTCGCGCTGCGTAGCGGTTCATCAGGGCGGCCTGCGCGCCGTGCGCCTCGATCGCACGCGACGCACCGGCTTCGCCCGGGTGCGTGTCGTGGTCGATGCGGGTGTAGACGCCATCGGCGCCGAGGTCCCAGGCATCGCGGCCGTCGTGCAGGTAGGCGACCAGGCACTCGTCGATGAGGCGCTGGCGCAGCACCGGGTCGGTCACGGGCCAGGCGAGTTCGATGCGCCGCATCATGTTGCGGTTCATCCAGTCGGCGCTCGAGAGATAGAGCGACTCGTCCTCGCCATGGCGGAAATAGAACACCCGCGAATGCTCGAGGAAGCGGCCGATCACCGAGCGCACGCGGATGTTGTCGGTCAGCCCCGGCACCTGGGCCGGCAGCGTGCAGGCACCGCGCACGATCAGGTCGATCTTCACGCCCTTCTGCCCCGCATGCACCAGCGCCGCGACCAGTTCCTCGTCGGTCAGCGCATTCATCTTGGCGACGATGCGCGTGGGCTCGCCGCGCTCGGCGGCCGCGGCCAGCGTGGCGATCTGCGCGCGGATGTTGCTGTGCAGGTCGAAGGGCGCGAGCCACACGCGGTTGAGCTTGGGCAGCTTGCTCTGGCTCGCGAGGTGCACGAACACCGCTTCCATGTCGGCGGTCAGCAGCGGGTCGGCCGTGAGGTGGCTGATGTCGGTGTACAGGCGCGCGGTGCGCGGGTTGTAGTTGCCGGTCGACAGGTGGCCGTAGCGGCGCATCTGCTTGCCCTCGCGGCGCGTCACCAGGAGCATCTTGGCGTGGGTCTTCAGGCCCACCACGCCGTACACCACCTGGGCGCCGATCGACTCGAGCATCTCGGCCCAGTTGATGTTGGCCTCTTCGTCGAAGCGCGCCTTGAGCTCCACCACCACGGTGACTTCCTTGCCGCGGCGCACCGCCTCGCGCAGCAGCTCCATCAGCTCGGAGTCGGCGCCGGTGCGGTAGATGGTCTGCTTGATCGCCAGCACCTGCGGGTCGTGCACCGCCTCGCGCAGGAAGGCCAGCACGCCCTCGAAGCTCTCGAAGGGCTGGTGGATCAGCACGTCGCCGCGCTGCAGCCGCTCGAAGAAGGACTGCGCGGGCGACAGCGTGATCGGGTAGGAGGCCTGGTAGGGCTTGAAGCGCAGCTTCGGCTCGTCGAGCAGGTCGGCCAACTGGGTGAAGCGCGCGAGATTGACCGGGCCGTGCACGCGGTACAGCGCCTCGGGCGGGAGGTTGAACTGCTCGAGCAGGAAGCTCGCAAGCGACTCGGCGCAGCTGGCCGACACCTCCAGGCGCACCGCCTGGCCGAAGTGCCGGTGCTGCAGGCCCTGGCGCAGCGCGGTGCGCAGGTTCTTCACGTCCTCCTCGTCCACCGCGAGGTCGGAATGGCGCGTGACGCGGAACTGCGAGAAGTCGCCGACCTCGCGCCCCGTGAACATCGAGGACAGGTGCGCGCGCACCACGCTCGACAGCGCCACGAACAGCGTCTTGCCGTCCGACACCTTGGCCGGCATCTTGATCAGCCGCGGCAGCACGCGCGGCACCTTGACGATCTGGATCGGGTTCTCGCGCCCGAAGGCGTCCTTGCCGCCCAGGCGCACGATGAAGTTCAGCGACTTGTTCGCGACCTGCGGGAACGGATGCGAGGGGTCGAGCCCCACGGGCAGCAGCAGCGGGCGCACCTCGCGCTCGAAATACTCGGCCACCCACTTGCGCTGCGCGGGGTTGCGCTCGCCGTGCGAAATGATGTGGATGCCGTGCGTGCCGAAGGTCGGCATCAGCTCGTCGTTGTAGAGCGCGTACTGGCGCGCCACCAGCGTGTGGACCGCCTCGGCCAGCCGGCGGAAGGACTCGACCGTGTAGGTGCCCTTGTGGTCGTCGGCGCTGCCCGCGATCAGGTGCGGCGCGGCGCGGACCTCGAAGAACTCGTCGAGGTTCGACGAGACGATGCACAGGTAGCGCAGGCGCTCGATCAGCGGCACCTCGGGGCGGTGCGCCCAGTCGAGCACCCGCTCGTTGAACGACAGGATGCTGTGGTCGCGGTCAAGCAAGGTGAATTTCGGCGTCTCGGCCACGGAAGGCAGCGAATCGGCCGGATCGGAAGGCATGGACACGGATTCTGGAACAAGCGGCACCATGGCCGTGCTCGATAAAGGGAATGTGACAGTGTCATGCGGGTTTGTGACATTTGCATGACTTTCCCGTGACGCCGTCGACATGCCTACTTTCGACTGCTCTTCCCCGTCCGGCGGCAGGACGGACGACCCGTTCGCGGGTCGGACGACCGCTGGTTTCATGCGCCCAGGAAATGCTTGCGGTAGCGCGCCGGCAGGTCGTCGATGCGCATCAGCATCGGCAGGTCGGCGGTGTTGAAGTCCGGATCCCAGGCCGGCGCGCCGAGCACCTTGGCGCCCAGGCGCAGGTAGCCCTTGATCAGCGCGGGCGGTTCCACGTCGAGGCTGCCGTCGAGGCGCTCGACCGGCAGCGCGAGCCGCGGCTGCACCTGGTACTGGATCGGCGCCATGTGGCTGGCCGAGAGCTGGCGCCAGATGCTGGCCGCCGCGTCGCCGCAGGTCACGCCGTTGTGCGACATCGGGATGCTGGCGCAGCCGATCATGGTGTCGAGCTTGTTGCGGTGCATGAAACCGGCCAGCGCGCCCCACAGGGCCAGGATCACCCCGCCCTGGCGGTGCTCGGGGTGCACGCAGCTGCGGCCCAGCTCGACCATGCGCTCGCGCAGGTCGCGCAGGCGGGTCAGGTCGAATTCGGTGTCGCTGTAGGTGCTGCCCACGCGGCGCGCCTGGGCCGGCGTCAGCACGCGGTAGGTGCCGATCACCTGCTGCGTCAGTTCGTCGCGCACCAGCAGGTGTTCGCAGAAGTCGTCGAACAGGTCCACGTCGTGGCCGGGCAGCGAAGTGGAGATGCGGGCACCCATCTCGCCGACGAACACTTCATAGCGCAGGCGCTGGGCCGCGCGAACATCGTCCTGGTGACGGGCCCAACCGACGGTGATGCCCTGCTTGGCCTCGATGACGGGGGCCGGCACGACGACCGCGGGGCTGACGGCAGCGGGGACCTTGGGCGTCGCGGTGACGGCGGCGGCGGTGCCGGCGACAACGGGCGCGGGCCAGAGGGCTGCGCGGAGCCCGATCTGCGACAGCGGAAATGTCGGGTTGGGCAGTTCTTTCATGTGGAAACCCTTTCTGCTGGGCGAGTCTCGGCACCCGTGGTGAAAAGCGCGTGTCATGGCCGTGGCAATTGCATGACGATGTGACGAGCCGCCGGCCTTCCTTTCGGGGTGCTCCGCGGCCGCTTCTTTGACGTCTAATGGCTTTCATCGCCGAACCCGCACCGACCTGGAGTCCTCGCCCGATGGCCCTCACCGACGCTTCCACCGCCGCACCGGCTCCCGCCGGCGGTAACCGACAGTTGCAGACCTTTCCGGTGCTCAACGACAGCGAGATCGCGCGCATCGCGCGTTTCGGCAGCGTGCAGCACTTCGCGCGCGGCAGCCGGCTGTTCACCGCCGGCGAGGTCGGCGCCGGCATGTTCGTGCTCCTCAAGGGCGTGGTCTCGGTCACCCAGCGCGACGGCCTGGGCCACGTGGTGCCGATCGTGCGGCAGGGGCCGGGCGAATTCCTGGCCGAGGTCGGCCAGCTCAGCGGCCGCCCCGCCCTGGTCGACGGCCATGCCGAGGAGGACGTCGAGGCACTGGTGCTGCCGCCCGCGCAACTGCGCGCCCTGCTGGTGGCCGAGGCCGACCTCGGCGAGCGCATCACCCGCGCGCTGATCCTGCGGCGCGTGGCGCTGATCGAATCGGGCGCCGCCGGCCCGGTGCTGATCGGCCAGCCGCAGTCGCCCGACATGGCGCGGCTCGAGAACTTCCTGCGCCGCAACGGCCATCCCTATCACCTGGTCGACGCCGACCAGGACCCCGACGCCGCCGCGCTGCTGGCGCAGTACGGTGGCCACCAGCTGCTGGCCGTGTGCCCCAACGGCTCGGTGCTGGTGAACCCGGCCGAGGACGCGCTGGCGCTGTGCCTGGGCATGGTCGATGCCGCGGCGCACGACGAGCTCTACGACGTGGCCGTGGTCGGCGCCGGCCCGGCCGGCCTCGCGACCGCCGTCTATGCCGCCTCCGAGGGGCTGCGCGTGATCGTGCTCGACTGCCGCGCCTTCGGTGGCCAGGCCGGCGCCAGCGCGCGCATCGAGAACTACCTGGGCTTTCCCACCGGCATCTCGGGCCAGGCGCTGGCCGGCCGGGCCTTCGTGCAGGCGCAGAAGTTCGGCGTCGAGATGCTGATCCCGGCCAAGGTGGCCTCGCTCGACTGCGCGCGCACCAACGCCGACGGCAGCCTCGCCATCGCGCTGGCCGACGGGCGCCGCATTTCGGCACGCACTGTCGTCGCCGCCAGTGGCGCGCGCTATCGCCGGCCCGGCGTGCCCAGGCTGCACGAATTCGAGGGCCGCGGCATCTGGTACTGGGCCTCGGCCATCGAGGCCAAGCTCTGCGCGCAGCAGGAGGTCGCGCTGGTCGGCGGCGGCAACTCGGCCGGCCAGGCCGCCGTGTTCCTCTCGCACCATGCGGCCAAGGTCAACGTGCTGGTGCGCGGCCCCTCGCTCGCGGCCAGCATGTCGCGCTATTTGATCGACCGCATCGAGGCCACGCCCAACATCTCGCTGCAGCCCCATACCGAACTCGTGCGGCTGCACGGCGATCCCGACGACGGCCTCACCGGTGCCACCTGGCGTTGCCACAGCACGGGCGCCGAGCACGACTGCCCCGCGCGCAACATCTTCCTGTTCGTCGGCGCAGAGCCCGAGACCGACTGGCTCGCGGGCTGCGGCGTCGCGGTCGACAAGCACGGCTTCGTGCAGACCGGTCCCGACGCCAGCGCGGGCTTTCCCGCGCGCCCGGCCACCGCGCTCGAGACCAGCGTGCCCGGCGTCTTCGCGGTCGGCGACGTGCGCTCGGGCTCGGTCAAGCGCGTGGGCGGCGCGATCGGCGAAGGTGCGGCGGTGGTCGCACTGATCCACCAGCACCTGGCCTCGAACTCGGCGGTGGCCTGAGTCCCCGATCCCTCCACCCTTCATCCAGGAGAACCCGCGCATGCGCATCAAGCCCTGCGAACACGTCCCCGCGGAGATCGCCGCGCCCCACAC
The DNA here is from genome assembly GCF_059415325.1 of Variovorax sp. GW821-FHT10D07. Classification (NCBI taxonomy): domain Bacteria; kingdom Pseudomonadati; phylum Pseudomonadota; class Betaproteobacteria; order Burkholderiales; family Comamonadaceae; genus Variovorax; species Variovorax sp. GW821-FHT10D07. Next base: position 141,547 of record NZ_JBWKMZ010000002.1, read on the forward strand.
CCTGCGCGGTTGCGAGGAATGCCTCGAGACCGGCGACAGCTGGGTGCATCTTCGCCTGTGCGTGCACTGCGGCCACGTCGGCTGCTGCGATTCGTCGAAGAACCGGCATGCCACGCGCCATTCGCAGGCCGAGGGCCATGCCGTGATCCAGTCGCTCGAACCCGGCGAGGACTGGATGTGGTGCAACGCGCACGAGCGGCAGGTGGGCTGAGGCGCGCGCCGGTCATTGGCCGTGCCGCGCACGTCCGCGCGGCCGCCTGTATATGCTGGCTGCCGCGTCGAGGAGCCCCTCTTCGCCGCCCCATCCAGACCGGAGACTCGACAACATGCCCGAACCGAAGACCATCGAGGTCTATTCCTGGCCCACGCCCAACGGCCACAAGATCCACATCATGCTCGAGGAGTGCGGCCTGCCCTACCGCGCGCACCCCATCGACATCGGCAAGGGCGACCAGTTCGCGCCCGACTTCCTGCAGATCAGCCCCAACAACAAGATCCCCGCCATCACCGACCCCGACGGTCCGGACGGCGCGCCCATCTCGCTGTTCGAATCGGGCGCCATCCTCGTCTACCTGGCCGGCAAGACCGGCCAATTCTTGCCCCAGGGCGACCGCGCGCGCTACGACGTGCTGCAGTGGCTGATGTTCCAGATGGGCGGCGTCGGCCCCATGCTCGGCCAGGCGCATCACTTCCGCCTCTACGCGCCCGAGAAGATCGCCTATGCCATCGACCGCTACACCAACGAGGCCAAGCGCCTCTACGGCGTGATCGACAAGCAGCTGTCGAAGCACCGCTTCATCGCAGGCCCCGACTACAGCATCGCCGACATCGCCATCTTCCCGTGGCTGCGCAGCTGGCAGAACCAGGGCATCACCCTCGAGGACTACCCGCGCCTGAAGGACTGGTTCGACGGCATCGCCGAGCGCCCCGCCGTGCAGCGTGGCGTGAAGGTGCTGGCCGACCTGCGCAAGCCCATCACCGACGACAAGGCGCGCGAAGTGCTTTTCGGCAAGACCCAGTACGAGAAGCGCTGAGAGCGCCTCATATTCGGGCTAGAATAGAGGGCTTGTCGGGGTGTAGCGCAGCCTGGTAGCGCATCTGGTTTGGGACCAGAGGGTCGAAGGTTCGAATCCTTTCGCCCCGACCAAGAATCTTCTTTCCTGCTTTGCTTTCTGTTCCGCCTGGAATCTGCCCGTAGCTCAGTTGGATAGAGCACCTGCCTTCTAAGCAGGTTGTCGGGGGTTCGATCCCCTCCGGGCAGGCCAACTCCGTTGTTGATTTCCCTGGGTTTTTCCGACACACCGCGAAAAGCCGAACCTCCCAAAGCGACTCAGAACGACCCTCCGCTACCCCGAAAGGTAGCGGCACTACTCGCCCGTTCTCGTACGCATCTGCCATGGCGCAGAACATCCAAGCAGGCCACGGGCGCTACCGACTTCGCATCGAGCACAAGCGGCTTGATCGCCACAACTTCTCCACCTTTGAGACCGAGGCCGAAGGAGTCGAACATCGCGACACGCTCAAGTCCTATTTGAGGAGCGCGGCATTCAACCCGATGCGCCAATCGTGAGAGATCCTCTCGTGGTGGAGGTCATCCAGTCGTACGAAAAGCTTGGGCCCATCATGCCTTTCGACACCGAGATGCTGAGCGCAACGATGGGCGATTTCCTCGGCGTGCACGTATCGAACATCACCGCCGAGTGAGTCGACGTCTTCATCAAGAACCTGAAGACGCGGTCGAGCAATTCGCCTGGCACCATTCGCAAAAAAATGGGTGTGTACGGCCGCATCCTTGACTGGTACTTTCGCCGCACCACCGTGCACGGCGAGCAGCAGCCGGCGAACCCCTTCCGCCATCTGCCGCGCGGATACAGCACCTACACCACCGAGGGGGCCGCCGCGCTGCGCAAGGGAGGATCGAGCACGAAGTCAGGCAAGCCGAAAAACTCGCGAAGCGCGATCAGACCCGCCACCGCCGCTTCGTCCTAGGCGAGGGAGATCGCATCGACATGGCGCTGCGCGGAGAGCGCCTGCCGCGCGCGAAGTGGGTGCGACCAGCCAACCCCGACCTCCAAATGCTCTATGAGCTGATCGTCGATTCGGGCCTGCGGCTGCGCGAGGCCTACACCTTGCAAGCCGAGTATTTGCAACTTGATCGCGGTTTCACGAAAGTGGATGGAACGAAGGGCCGCGGTGGCCACATCAAGCCGCGCATCGTGCCCTTGAAACCGGCCCTCGTCGCGAAGCTGCGCCCATACGCCGAGGGCAAGGTCGGCAACCTGTTCCCCTTCTGGGACGGTACCCAAGAAGGAAAGAAAAAGACGACCCGCGCGCTGGTGCAGGCGTTCCGACAGCTTTTCGCGCACGCCGGCGTGCCGGACTTCAAGGAGCACGACCTTCGGCACGAGGCCTGCCGCAGGTGGTTCGAGCTGCGCGGGAAGGACGGCCGCTGGCTCTAAAGCGACGTCGAGATCTGCAAGATCATGGGTTGGTCCGACTACTCAATGGTCCTTCGCTACGCATCAATCCGCGGCGAGGACTTGGCAGCAAGAATGGCCGCATGAGTTGAATTGACCCTGGGTACTTGGCGACCTGACACGCGCTTCCCCGCCGGTGATCACAGTAGCATGCGTACTAGTTGGGGGTTGAGAGAACGGTGATGGGCTGAAGTTTTGGTGCATCGATCTTTGGTGATGCGATGCCGCCCGGAACATCAAATGAGTCACCGTAATTGCAGTACGTGGCTATCGGAGCAATTGGATCGCTAACGCCACTCTTAAAAAGTTCGTCGCGATAGTCCGGCCATGTTTTGTTCGGTGGAAACTTTCGAAGCGCCTCTGGAATGATCCGCGGCAACCCATTTTTTCGGTCAGTTGTGTTTTGTTGCCACGCCGGACCGCCTGCAACGTCTAGCACAGCGTACATCGACATCGCAAGGACCGTCGACACTCCGCTTTCTTTCATTGCGAGCACCATGAGTCGATCCGACTGTGCAGGAGAACAACCTTGCGACCAGTAAAGCCAATCGTGATTGATCGCGGCACGGCTGTATAGCCCATGTGGCGAGAGACCAAATGAGTGAAGAGCTTGTGGGATTGAGGCAAAGTCGTGAACAAAACCCGCTGGGACAGTGATGCGAGCATTCGTATCACCAATCACGTACTCCATTGGCTCCAACAGCATCCAGAACTGATTTTTAGCGTCGGGCCTAGTTGCAGGTGATTCTGGCGGCAACCCTACAGGCGCGTCCGCGCTAAATGCCGTTAACCTGCATGTGACCTGCGTTCGCTGCTCGGATCCACATTTGATCAGCACGTGATACGAACCTGGTTTGCGTGGAAGGTTAAGAAGCCGGAAGGCAGTCGCGGAACCCTTGTATGTATCTTGAATTTCCTCTTCGGAATAAACAAGCTCGTCGTTTACCCAAACTTCCAAGCCCTGGTGTACCTTGCCATCTGGACCGGTCGACCTGCTTAGCGCTTCAAATCTCCGGGCTTCATTTAGATTATTGACAATAGTTAGCTCCTGCCAATCCAGCCCCTGCTGACCTGATCTTGTAATCTTTAAGCGATCGGGATTTTCTTGAAGTCCTTGTGCACTAAGTGGGATGCTGAATGCGGCAACGAAGGAAATCAAAATTATTCTGATCATGTCGGTGACATTACGTTGAAAAGGAGCAGAATCGAGACCGCAAGGTTGAAGCTGATTCTGCCTTAACCATCCGTTTTTTGGGCTGGCTACGCTGGTCGATGGAAATCGAAGGAGCGCGCTGTTGGCGCTCCCCACTGAAGTCGGCCCAGGCTTGTCCTGTAGTCTCATTTTTGCTCGAATTCGTGTACTGGCAGGTTCGAACCCGAACCCGGCTTGATGCAAATGCGCCGCGAACGTCGACTTCCAAGCGAATTGGGCTAACTCAGTGAATGTCTGCTTATGGCCAAATCGTCGCACAAAGCAATGCCGCTCGCAAATAGTGCCGGCGACATGGGCCGCGCCAGCGAAGCGCCCCAGCTCGACAAGAGCCGCTCCACTCCCGCCGAGCAGGTCGGCAAGCAGATCGAGGGCAGGCCTCCGGCGGCAGCCCCGGGCGCTTCGGCCGCGTGGATGGCGGAGGAATTTGGACAGAGATCGCCTAGAGATTGTTTTGCAGCCAGTCTTGGCATTCCTTAGTGAAACTCGGTGTCCACGCGGCGGGCCCGCTGAGGGTTGCGACAATCAACTTGTCGTCACTATCGACGTGCTTCATCAGTTCGCCCGCCACCTCATAGGCCGATTTATCGGTCTTGATGATCCAGGTCGAGCCGAGGCAATGCCAGTAACCAAAAGCCTCCAGCGCCTCGATCAACTCCGGGTAGTTTTTTCGCTTGATGAGGTCATAACTGACCATGTGTGAGTGCATGAATTCACCTCCACGCGGGATTGCGCCGACGCATCCTGCATGGGGCGAAAGACTGGTGCGAGCGGGCATACCCTCTCGCCCGGTTGGGGGAGGCCGGGCGAACAAAACGAAGGGAAACGCGGAGGACGACCAACAGAATCCCCGCTATGGCCGAAGCCCAGAATGGGGCCACCTGCGCACTACACTCCTGGCGGGGGGACAGCCGATGTATCCCTCCCTCCTCACCCCCGGCTGTCATTTCAACCCGCTTCGGCGGGCTTTTTTTGCTCCATGCCATCGTCGGGCAGCCATCATGCTTTCGATTGCGCTCCGATGCGCTCGCCCCCTGCTTCTCGTACCGTCGGTGAGCTGGTCCGCGCCGCCATGCGGAGGATTGAGTCATGGATGCCTCCCAGGGTTGAGCGGCATTCTTGCGAGCCCGCGCGCGGAGTCGAACCTAACTGGTGATCGCGTAGCATTCCTTCACTTCAATATCTCACCGGAGGTGTAATGGATCAAGTCGGCGGCGGTGGCGGATTACAAAAGCTGCTTGGCAGCAATGCGCTCGAGCGCGTCTGCTCACTTGCGGCGATCGGCTTCCTGATCGCGATTGCGCTGTGGCTGACAAACGGCAGCAACACTGTCGGAGAACTCTTTTCGTCTCTGATCCCATGGTCTGCCGACGGCAAATACAACGACGTCCGATGGCTCACCCGAGGCCTTGTCGCAGCGATCTTCGCCCGGCTCTACCTGGGTGCTTTTCTTGACTGGCTCACCTCGAGGAAACGTTCTCAGCGGTAGCGAAGCCAGGCAAGCTAGCTCGGCATGACGCATAGGCTGCGCTCATCGTCTCGATCTCAGTCAGGGCGTCTGCAAGGCGTCCAGCACCAGCTTCCGATAGAAACCCACTGGCCGCGCCGGCGTCTGCTGCACCAGCGTCGGAACCGGCGGGAGCTGCACCTGCGGTGCCTCCACTACCGCTCCCGGCATCGCAGGTGCAGTCGCGCACCCGGACAACAACAGGAGCGCTGCGCTGGCGGCGATCGTCGGCAGCGATTTGTGTGACAGCAGTTGCATCGGTCTTCTCCTGCGCCAGGTGGCGCCTGTCGAGTTCGGCTTGCTTGGCGTCGCATTCCTTCGTCCGCCGCTCAAGCAGTTGGGCGGCGGCGCGGTTCGTCGCGACCACCACCGCGTTCTGAACCTGGAGCGCCCGGCCCGACGTCTTGGCCTGTCCGCGGTAGTGCCAGGTCGACAAGCCCAGCACGCCGGCCAGCGCCACCAGTGCGAGCAGCAGGTAGTTGCGGATGTCAGGCATTGCGGCCTCCCAGCGCCCCGGCCGCGGCCATGTCCGTCAGCAGGTCCTTGAAGCTCTTGCTGGTCTCCTGCTGGTTGGGCACCTCGAGGTCGAGGATCACAACACCGAGCGAAGCGATGCACACCTGCGCATTGAGCGTCTCGCTGATGTCGAAGATGTAGCCGGCTGCCAGCACTGCGCGCACAGCTCAAGCGCTGCGGGTTCGCTACTGCCGTCACCAGGACCTGGCGGGCCAGCAGCGGCGCGCGCAGCGTGTTGACGTTGAGCAGCGACGTGATCGCGACCCAGATGTTCGACAGCCAGCCAATCAGGCCTGCGCCGCCCGCTGGCAGCGCCGTCGCCGCGTTGGTCTTCGTGCCGATCTGTGCGTCGTCGCTCGCCAGCACCACCGGCAGCGCAGCCGCGCTGGCCGCCGCGCCGAAGCCCGGGATCTTGCCGACCAGGCGCTTCATGAACGCCATGTGCGTCGCAATGGCGGTGTCACTCAAGGCCGGCGCGTCGGCGCGCGCGCCGAGTGTGGAACTGACGCCGTCTGCGATAGTGACCGCACCGCCGCCCCCACCGCCACCGCTCGATGCGGTCGAGAGGTTGAACTCGGCGCCGGCGGGGACGGCTTGCACCGCGCCGCCACGGCGCTGGACGCGGAAGGAAGCAGGCCCGCGGACGTCCGCGCTCAGCCGCTCCGGCGCGCGCAGGATGTGGTCGTCGATCCAGGCGCCGCCGGCGCGCTGCAACTGCAGGTGCACCTCGGTGCCCTCCGGGACTGCCGTGCCGGTCGTCGAGGTAAGGAAGACCGTTGCGATTTGGCCATCGTTGAGCGCGGTTACATCGGACGTGCTGGCGATGGTGTCGGGAGCGAGGAGTTGGGTGGCCATGTTCAGTCCTTTCGGCGGCTCCTGCGCGGTGACGCAGGCGCTGTGACGCGCCTGCTGGCGCAGCCAGACGCCCTTGCAGCCCTTCGGGCCCCAGTTCTTCGGGAGCGCGCAATCTCGGCCCGCCTGGGAGCGGTAGCGCAGGAGCGCTTCGCACGCGGCACCGGGCCGGCCGGCCAGCAGCTCGCGGCGCATGGGTCATCTGCACGCCGGGCAGCGAGGCGACGAAGCGCCGTTCCTCGGCGCGGTTCAGGTTGCGTACCAGCTCTTCGGCGCGCCGGCGCGTGATCGGTGGATCTGCCAGCGTCACGCGCCGACCGTCTTCATAGCGGGTCGAGCCGTTACCAATCGTGGGGACGTCGCCCTGCGTGGGAACGTAGGGCTTAAGCACCTCAACGCCATCCGGCCGCACCGTGACCGGCTCGGTGCCCTCGTTCATGACCCAGGCGGCGAAGCCAGCCGCCGAGAGGGTCAGCGTGGCAACTGCGACGCGGAGCCCTTTCATCAGCCCTCCTCCCCGAGCTCGCCTAGGTCGGTGTCGGAGCGCATGCCGCGGCGCAGCCGCGCCACGCGCAGCTCGTGCTCGACCGCCTGGCGCCGGTTGGCCTCGCCGGTGGCGGTCGCTTTGCCGCCCACTGCGGCCAGGGTGTCGATGGTTTCGTTTCGCATGCCCCCGATGATTTCCGCGCACGGCGGCGCAGTCGAACCCTAGAGGGGGCCAGGGTCAGACCCGCAGATAGCGCCTCCTCCATGTGGCCGATTGCGTCTTTACCAAATTAGCGGCACGATCCTCGCCGATCGGCCGAACATCACCGGAGGAAAATCGCAATGGACTCCTTGGAAGCAGCAAACGCCCGCATCCTCGAACTGGAATCTGAGTTGCGTCGGATTCAGAGAACCGAACTCGAGGCCAACGCACGGCTCCGGCGCGAAGGGCTGACTAACGGCTCACTCGGCGTAAAGGCGTCGTTTTATTTGGTCTGCTTCATCTTCGTCGTCAGCGTTGGCTATGAGGTCTACATGAAGAAGCCTCTCGAAGCCGCCCCAGACCTCATCGCACTTGGGATTGTGCTTTGCGTCGCCCTCGTTGCTTACTTCGGGTTCATCTTCAAATACACACTAGCGGCGGAAGTTTCGAAGGAAAAATTTCTTTTGCAAACGCACGACGGTAAGAATTCATAGGCGCCTGCCCGGTCATTTCGATCATTTTTGGTTGCCGAATAGTTGGAAGAAAAGATGACTTGGCTCACGCTCGATACGGCGGCAAAAATAGTCATTCCACTGCTCACGTTTGGGCTGGGTCTTGTAGTTGCATTCGTCACTCGTCGTCTCGAACGAGAGCGGTCGGAGCGAACGGAGCATCTCAAAGGGTCTCTCAAGCTCGCCAATGACTGGTACAACCATCTTTGCCAACTCAGCGTTGATGCCAGGCTCAAGCCCGATGATCTAGAGACTCAACACGGAGTTGCTCTTTATCTGCAAAACAGGCTGTTTCTCCCTGAGTTGCTCTTGCACGTTGAGTACTTGCGAAGCAGAGGCAAGTATCAACCGCACGTGAACGCTCTCGAAGAATTCCTCAAACTAGTTACTACGTCCAGCTCTATAGCTCCAGACGTGCGAATCAGCCAGAGAGAGCAAATGATGAGCTGCATTCCTATTTCTCCAACGTCACCAACAAGCGACTCGAAGTCTCACATAGCCCAGCTTAACGAGCTACTTCACAAACTGGATGGCAGTCTCCAAACACTCACCAAGCTGACAGGAAAAGCACTTGCTGCGTGAGCTAGCTTCATGCTCAAGGGCTTGTTGCTAGTCGCGTGCTTTCGTCCCGCATCTGCGCGCGCATGGCGCGCGGCGCCGTGTCTGCGATGCGCTGATCCTTCGACTTCGTCATTTCGCGCACACGGCGCATGACCTCAGGGATGCGGATCAGCATCGGCTGGTCGGGGTTCTTCGCGTTCCAGTCTGCGATCGCCTCGCGAGCCGCCCGCACCTTCGAATCATCCTTCTCGAAGATGCCAGCCGCCCATTGCGCGCGGTGGAAGCTGGAAGCCCAGTTGCGCTACCGCATCGCCGACGGCGGCAAGCTGACTATCTGGTACGAGCTGATCCGCCCGCACAAGGTCATCGAGGCCGCGGTCGACGACCTGCGCACCACGATCGCCGAGAAAACCGAGCTGCCCATCCTGGTAGGCGCGCCGAGCTGATCGGCCCATGCGCCCTTCGGGGCGCTCACCTCCGCTCGCGCCGTGGCGGCGCCAGCCCTTCATCAGTGAATAGCGCTGGAGTGCGTATGTGCCCAAACTCCGGGACTGAGATCCCGGCCACCAACTTAGAGAGATTCCGCCCGCTTCAGCGCTGCGGCGTATTTCTCCAACAGCAAACGCAGGCCTTGAATGTTGGGGCCCAACGGAAAAAGGACACGCGACCAGTCACCCTCGCCGTCCAAGATGTGGTCTCGCAGCTTCACAGCAGAGTCGCGATTGGTCCGAATAGCGTTCTGGAGATCAATGAGGAGTCGAACGGTCTCTGCATCCGGGAGCTCGTGGAGCGGGATGCTTTGGGCTGCCTGCTCAGCAGTAAGGAACAGCGCGCGCGCATCCAGTCTCTCCATGTAGTCCACGGTGGCGAGATGGTTTTCGCGGTCCACCATGGCGTTGAACGACTCCAGTTCGCCCAGGTGAGCACGAGTCAGCGCACCGATGGCCTCGACCATCACCATGGCCCGCTGACGCGACGTGTCCCGCTGGAGGTTTCGGTTGGCGATGAGTTGCCACCAAGCAATGGCACCAGAGGCCAAGATCGCAGCCACCGACCCAACGGCTTGCACCCATGCAGGTGCATCACTTTGCGACGCCCACGCACCGATCTTGTCCCACCCCGGGTAGATCGCAAGGGCCAGGCCGCCGAAGAGCATTACCAGAGCGAAGGCGCCAACAACAGCCCCTGGTGTTCCAAGTTCTTTCCGCATCTACTCCCTCCATCGTTGGGAGCCGCGAGTATGAACGAGCAAGCGGTCAGCTTCGTCGGCGCCGCGGCGCGCGTCGGGCAGAAGGTCGATTCCCGATGAACTACGAGCTGCACGCTAAGCTCACGGACTACCAACTCGGCAGGATCACCTGGTCCGAACTGGGCGATTGGCTCGATGCGCGAATCGCATTCGTGCCACGCTGCCCGCCCGACGTGACGGTCTTCAACCCTCACGACCCGGCCATCCAGCTCCTCCCCGAGGGCACGCGCATTGCCGTCTACCGACAGGTGCCCGAAGCCGTCGAGCGTGGCGAAGACCCCGAACTGCGCCTGCCGCCGCGCGTGCCGAACGGCGAGCTACCCACAACCGTTGCGCAGCGCTACCTGAATCGCAACCATGAGCGGCCGCCCGTGGCCTGGGTGCACTGGAACGACCCCGAGCGCTGCATCAGCGTCGCCGTCAAGAGCATGGGCCAGCGCGCCGGCGGCATGTCGGCCGTCTGGGTCGGCGCGTACACCCTTCCCATGGTGAGGAGCGAATGACGTCAGTCCTCCTCGATGTCGAACTGCCCCTGCAGGGTCCGAATGATCTGCGCAATGTCGGCACGGTGCGTGCCGCGGTCGGTGACCACGCGCACCGTCCAATTCGGACCGCCCTCCTCGGCCGGCACGCCGATCACCCCTCCGCGGTGCACATCGGTCTGCTGGCCGCGAAGGCCTGGCAGGGCTTCAATTCGCTGAATCAGCATCTGCTGCAGTTGCTTTGCGGTGCGGGTCGGCTTTCCCATCGAATCAGTATGACACCATGAACACGCAAGCATCCCCGCCCCCCCGAATTCGTCACGCGGCTGCTCACGGCCGAGCAGGTCGCTGCGCTCTTGCAATGCAGCACCCAGACCGTGGAAGTCGCTGCGCGAGAACGCCGGCTTCCAGCGATCCAGTACGGCAGAGCCTGGCTCTTTCCCGAAGACGCGCTGGCCGAAGCGCTGTTCCTCGAGGCCCTCGCGAACCTGAAGCCCGGCCAGCCAAAGCCGAGCCCAGTACCATCCCCGGCTCCGCAACAACCCGAGCCCGCCTACAGCTTTACCGCGCCGCCGAGCAGGCGGAAGGCCGCGAACAACCGCCGCACCAGGCCCCGCCCCTATTTGCCGCCCCTACCCGGGTAGCGAGAAGGGGTCGCAAAGCCCTAAGTCGTTGTCACTGTTGTTTTTTTGCTGCCTTCTAAGCAGGTGTCGGGGGTTCGATCCCCTCCGGGCAGGCCAATCTCAAGCCTGCTTTCTTCTTGCAGGATTCCTTCCCCGTCTCTGTCTGATACAGAAACTCGCCCTTGTTGTGGAGCGAAGGGGGCAAGCGCCCTCGCGCGGCGAGCTGAAAGTGCTCAAGATTTCCACGCCATCGCGTCGTACCTGCGACGGCGGCGCACTTGATCAAGACCTGCCCCCAAGATCATTTTCTCGGTCCGGCGTCCGATACCGCCGCACCTGCACCGGCGCCCTCCGCGGTGCCGTACGCAATCATTCCCAAATTGCCGTTGTTGTCCCAGAACTGCAAGATCTCGTCACCCTTGTTTGCGTTGAAACTTCCCGAAAGCCAGCCCAAGCTTCCCTTCATGGCCGTGGAGCCCTGATACAGATCGTCATTGGTCGAAAGCTTTTTCAAAGAGTTGTTCTCGCCACCTCCGAAGATTACGGCGGCAAGCCGTCCATCCTTGTCCCGAAGTTGAACGATCTCATCGCGGCCGTCGCCGTCGAGATCGGCCACCTGCCAAGTGATGGCCTTCGCCTTGACCTCGAGGCTACCTCTCCATGAGCGCGTGAGGCCATCGTTGTGATCCGTCACATACACCGTAGCCCAGGCATTTCCGTCACTGGCCTCCCAGATCTGGATCACCTCGTCTCGCCCATCACCGTTGATATCGGCCACGCACCAGGCGACAGCGCCGAACTTCTCGCCGATGTCGTCTTGGTGGCTGAGCCTCGTGAAGAGTTGACCGTAGCCGGCACCGTAGACGACGGAGCCAAGCTGGTCCTTCTTCTCCTTGGTCTTGTTGCGCCACAGCTGGATGACCTGTTGCTTGCCATCCCCGCGCAGGTCGGCGACCAACCAAGCCAGCGCGTCCGGTCCCTCGTCGAAATTGCGAGTGTCCAGTGACTTGATCCAGTCGTCGCCTTTGGCACCCCACACGACCGTCGATATCTTCCCGTCGTGATCCCAGAACTGCACGACCAAATCCGTGCCGTCTCCGCGCAAATCTGCGACCGAAAAGTTTACGAAACTCGAACGCCCCGTATTGGCGGTTTGCTGCAAGACGGTCAAGTCCTGCCCACCGTCCGAGCCGTAGACGATGATGCCAAGATGGTTGTCCGGCGCCTTGTACAGCTGCAGCGCTTGCTCCTTGCCATCCTTACGCAAACCTGCAACGAGCCAGGCAATCGCACCATAGCCCTCTTCTTTTGCGTTGGGCGCCATCCTGCCGGTCCGCTTGAATCCCGACTCTCCGTCGGGGCTGAGGATCCAGGCCTGGACCTTGTCACCACTGCGCCAGAGATCCAGAACCACATCTACCCCCGTGCCGGTAAGGTCGAGTGCGAGCCGCGACAAAGCGCTGCTTGCGATCCCCAGATCGTCATTTGCCCAAACGGCCAGCAGCCCGCTGTAAGCGATCCGGCCCCACGCCGGGCGGATCCAGTCACGCGCCCCGGGGCCCCTGGGACCCTCTCCCTTTGTCAAATCCCCCAAGAGTCCCGAAACGATCTTCGCCGTCGAAAGGAGCGTCCATTGATCCCAGGACAAATTTTCGCCGTTCCAGTGGGTTCCCGCGACGAGGGCGTTTCTCTGCGTCTGGCCGAGATAGCCGGCGTATTTAGCCCAGAGCTGATCGTTGACAGGTTCACCGTCCCAATCGAGCCCGATCTGAATGAATGGCGATTGATCGCTGGTGGGATTCCACTCAAATGCACCGGGTAGTTCCGGAGAAGCGAGAACGCTCGTCACCAGAAAGATTTCGGCATTTTCGTCGTTGACGAAGGGACATTTCGCCTGATATCCCGTCACCTGCTTCTGGATGTTGACCGGAGAATGGCCAAGGAGCGCCGGGTAAACGAGGATCCGTCCATTGCGCATGGGGATCTGCCCGAGAGGGAACCATCCCTCGTGGCCGTGGCGTTCATAGCAGACCTGCAAGATGCGATACCCACCGCCCTGCGCCGGCACGAGCCGGACGGCGACTCGTTCCATGTCACCCTGGTGTGCGCCGTAGTTCCACGTCACGCAATCGAACGGCTTCACGGGGAAGGTCTGCATCCAGAAAGTCTGACCCCCTTGCCGCGCATAGAGAAACAAGTAGTTGATCTCAATGCCGTCATCGAACTCTCGCACTGCGTAGTAAAGCGGCGTTCCGCGTGGATTGCTTTTCAGAGTCCCTGCGTATTGGCTTTCATCGATGATGACTTGGTTTTTGTCTTGTGGGTTGTTGTACAAGTCCCGTTGCGTAGGATTGCTAATGATGGGTCCATCTCCACCCACCTGCAGTTTGGAATTTTTACCGCCGAGAAGGTAATCTATGCTGCACGGAAAAAATTTCTCGTACTGGCTGAAAATAAGGATTGGGGCGAATTGCTTGACGACATCAATTGAAACTGTCATTTGGGCTCTCCAATTTTATTTACGATTTCAACCAAGATTGATCAACTACTTCTTGACATTGCTCGAGCGATGCGACTGCTTTCCGTGGCTTTCACCATGCCGCCGTTGAGTTGCATTTCAAATGCCAAGCCTGATGGACATTGTGAGAGGTCCTTCGAATGAGTTGACCCCGACGGGGAACAGCAGTGTCGAGTGCGACTATCCGATTTGCACCTTACTTTTTCTTGCAATGGGCCAGCGTGCCAATGCACGTGCAATCCCTTTAAGTAAATTGTTTAGCTACGGATTTCGGTGTGCATAGACTGCAAGAAGTCTGCAATTGCGTATGAGCATGACGGCTGCATCCATCGAGTGAGAGCTCAATGCCAACGTACGATGGCCCATGCCTATCCTTCGTAGAACACGACACATCGCCGCCCTGCTCTGTGCCACCGCCCTCGCGATGGCCTGCAGCACCCCCGCCGATCACAAGCCTGAGCCACCTGCGCCCACAACGAAACCCCAAACCACCACCCTCTCCCCCGCCCAAGCCCTGACCCCTCAAGCCCAAGGCAAACGCATCCACTGGAGCGGCGGCATCAACGCCATCGAAGCACAGGAAGGCGCTCGCCAGTGCTTCACGCTGCTGCACGCCACCTTCGATGCGCAAGGCGTGCTGCAGTGGCCCCGCGACGAGCAGCAGTTCATCGCTTGCGGCGCGGGGGACTACGACCGGGACCTCGTGGCCCTGTACACGCTGGTGAGCTTCGACGGCCGCGTGGCCGGGCAGCGAATGTTCCTGGGCAAGCCGGTGCCTGTGATCGAGATCGAGGCCTTGTACAGGCACTCCGACTGCGTGCAGGGCGACGAAAAGATTCCCGCGTGCTACTCGGGCTTGCTGCAGCCTCGAAAGCCCTGACGGCGCGCCGAATCCGAAACGGGCTTGCGCGCGTATCAGTGGCGCGTCATGGCAACGAGCATTCCCGCTCCGCGCGGACATCGAAGACGCGGGAGACCCATGAAAGCTTCGATCCGCCTCGCGCGCCAACCCTGGATGTTCGGCGCCCTGCTCGGCAGCGCCGCAGCCTGTGCCCAACCCGTCCATCTGCCCCTGATCGAAGTCAGCGGCCCGCGCGATGCAGCCATCGGCACGGCCGACAGCGCCAGCGAAGGCGCGGTGGAGAAAGCCTCGTTCCAGGCCCGCCCCAAGCTGCGCCCCGGCGACATCGTCGAGGCCGTGCCCGGCGTGGTCGCCACCCAGCACTCGGGCGACGGCAAGGCCAACCAGTACTTCCTGCGCGGCTTCAATCTCGACCATGGCACCGACTTCGCGGTCACGGTCGACGGCATGCCCGTCAACATGCCCTCGCACGGCCATGGCCAGGGCTTCGCGGACCTCAACTTCCTGATCCCCGACCTGGTCTCGGGCGTGCGTTACCGCAAGGGGCCCTACTTCGCCGATGGCGGCGACTTCGCGCTCGCGGGCACGGCATCGCTCGACTACGTGAGTGCGCTCGATGCGCCCTTTGCCGAAGTCACGCTGGGCGCTAACAACTTCCGCCGCCTGCTCGCGGCCGGCTCGCGCACCGTGCAGGACCAGACCTGGCTCGGTGCCATCGAGCTCGAGGGCAACAACGGGCCCTGGGACACGCCCGAGCGCCTACGCAAGGCCAATGCCGTGCTGCGCTATTCGCAGGGCTCGCCGGTGCGCGGCCTCAGCATCACCGCCATGGCCTACCAGAGCCGCTGGAACTCCACCGACCAGATCCCCGAGCGGCTGGTCGACAGCGGCGAGCTCTCGCGCTTCGGCTCGCTCAACACCACCGATGGGGGCAAGACGCGGCGCCTCAGCCTGTCGGGCAAGTGGTTCGACAACAGCCCCGAGGGGCAGACGCAACTCAGCGGCTATGTCATCGACTACCGCTTCGATCTGTTCTCGGACTTCACCTACTTCCTCAACAACCCCGAGCAGGGCGACCAGTTCGAGCAGACCGACCGCCGCCGGGTCTTCGGGCTGCAGGGCACGCACAGCCGCCCGAACTCGATCGGGGGACTGGACGGCGTCCTGAGCTTCGGAGGCAGTTGGCGCGGTGACCGCATCGGCGAGGTGGGCCTGTACAACACGGTGGCGCGCGAGAGGATTTCGACGGTGCGCAACGACAAGGTGCAGCAGGACCTGTTCTCCATGCACGCCCAACAACTCGTGAACTTCAGCGAGCGCTGGCGCGGCTACGTGGGCCTGCGCGGCGACCTGCTGCGCTACGACGTACAAGGGCGCGAGCCGCTCTATGGCCCGATCAACAGCGGACGCGGCCACGATTCGCTCGTGAGCCCGAAGGCCGGCCTGGCCTTCACCGTGACGCCGGCCCACGAGCTCTACCTCAACGTCGGCACGGGCTTCCACAGCAACGACGTGCGCGGCGCGACGATCAACGTCGATCCGACGAGCGGCCTGCCCGCGGACCGCGTGCCCGCGCTCGTGAAGGGGCGCGGCGCCGAGATCGGCTGGCGCTTCCAGCCCAGCGAGGACTTCAGCCTCACCACGGCGCTGTGGCAGCTGCGGCTCGACTCGGAGCTGGTCTATGTCGGCGACGCCGGCACCACCGAGCCCGGCCGCGCCAGCAGCCGTCGCGGGATCGAGGCCACGCTGCGCTGGAAGCTCGGTTCGCGCTGGCGCTTCGAGGCCGATGCGGCGATCTCGCGCGCGCGTTTCCGGGGCCTGGCGCCCGAGGGCGAAGGCAACTACATCGACAACGCGGTGGAGCGCGTGTTCGCCGCGGGCGTCATCTATACCGAAGGACCTCTGACGGCCTCGCTTCGCCTGCGCTACATGGGCCCGCGCGCACTCGACACCTTGAACACGGTGCGTTCGCGCGCCACCACGCTGCTGAACTTCGGCGCACGATACGCAGTGAACAAGCAGCTCACCTTGGGCCTCGACGTGTTCAACCTCGCGGGCCGCAAGGGCAACGACATCGAATACTTCTATGCCTCGTGCAGCGCGGGCGAAGTAGCGCGCGGTGCCTGCGGCGATGGCATCGACGGACGCCACATCCATCCGATGGAGCCGCGCAGCGCGCGGGTCAGCGCACGCTGGACTTTCTGAACGAAAGAAAGCGCGCGCGTTGCCTCGAGATTGAATCTGCATCGTGGCCCGGCCCGTAGTTGCAGCAGTCGATGCGCAATTCGCGCCGGCATCCTCACCAGGAGTACTCGCATGAAGAACAGATTCAATCGCATGGCCACGGTCGCCTTGGCCGTCACGCTGAGCTTGGGCTCGTTCGCCGCGCTCGCGCAGGTCACCGTCGGCGGTGCGCCGATGTATGCCACCAAGGACATCATCGACAACGCGGTGAATTCGAAGGACCACACCACGCTCGTCGCCGCCGTCAAGGCAGCGGGTCTGGTCGAGACCTTGAAGGGTCCGGGCCCGTTCACCGTGTTCGCGCCGACGAACGCAGCCTTCGCCGCCCTGCCCGCCGGCACCGTCGATACGCTGCTGAAGCCCGAGAACAAGACGATGCTGACGGGCATCCTGACCTACCACGTCGTGCCCGGGAAGATCGATGCGGCCGCGCTGACCAAGATGATCATGGACGGCAAGGGCTCGGCAACGCTCAAGACCGTGGCCGGCGGCAACCTCACGGCCAAGTCCAGCGGCGGCAAGGTCATGATCACCGACGAGAAGGGTGGCTCCGCGACCGTGACCATCGCCGACGTGTACCAGTCGAACGGCGTGATCCATGTCGTCGACAAGGTGCTGCTGCCCAAGTAATCCATCGCGCACCCGCCCGCGCAAGCTGCGCGGACGGTTCGAAACGCTCCGGAGCCCCGACATCGATCGGGGCTTTTTTCTTTCACGCGGTGCGGCCGCGCCGCGGCCTCCGGCTCAAGCGAACGGCAAGATCTTCACGTCGAACACGCGCTCGCAGAACCAGATGGCCGCCACCGCCACGGCCACGACGGAGCCGCCGCGCAGCACCACCGGCGCATAGCCGCGCCAGCCGCGCAACGACAGCAGCACGACCAGTGCCACGGCCACCACCATGAGCTGGCCCGCTTCCACGCCGAGGTTGAACTGCAGCAGCGCGAGCACGAAGCCGCGCAGCGGCAGGTCGAGTTCGCCGAGCGCGCCCGCGAAGCCGAAGCCGTGGATCAGGCCGAACAGGAAGCTGAAGAGCTTGCGCCTGCCGCGCAGCAACGGCCGCAGGTTGTCGACGGCCGCGAGGATGATCGTGATCGCGATGCCCGGCTCGACGATGCGCGGCGAGAGGCTCACGATCTTCAGCCCGGCCAGCGCCAGCGTGATCGAGTGCGCGATGGTGAACATGGTGACGATGCCGAGCATCGGCCAGATCGCGTCGCGCCAATGCCTCACCGGTGTCCAGCCGCCATCGGCGCGCCGCAGCAGCACCGCGGGCAGCAGCAGGCACAGCAGGAACAGGATGTGGTCGTAGCCGATCAGGATGTGATGGATGCCGTCGCGGAAGAAGCCGGGGCTTTCGCTCTCGGCGTTCGCTGCGGGCGTGGAAGATCCCGCCACCGCGCTCGGCCATGGCAGCGTCACGCTGCCGGCCGCGGGATCGAGCGAGTGGACTGCCGGCGAAGCACCACCGTCCGAAGCGAGCCGCAGCAAACCGCGATGCGTCGGATCGATCTCGCGAAACAGCCGGTAGTCGATCTCGAGCGTGGACCCCGTATCACATCGCGCGTGCAGTTGCAGCACGAGATAGGCGCCATCGACGCGGTCCTCGACCGCCGGCGGCCGGATCTCGGCCAGCGCGCAGCGACCCTGCTGCAACTGGAGCCGCGCGAGTGCATAGGCGCGGATGTCGTCGAGCCGCGAGCGCACCTCGCCCCAGCGCAGGCGGCGGTCGCCATCGCGGTCGAGTTCGAGCGTCGCATCCAGATCGCGCAGCGCGATGTCCCAGCGCAGGTCCAGGCCCTCGGCATCGCGCTGGATCTGCAGGTAGGCATCGCTGGCCTTGTGGGCGTGCGCGGCGCCCGGTGCGAGCGCCAGGAGCAGCGCCAGCGCGAACACCAGGACGGCGGCGAGCCCGATGCGGCGACGTTCAGGGAATGGCATCGACACGTGCGTCCTTCAGTCCGATCTCGCGCATCAGCGCCTTCGCTTCATCGCGCGCGGCCGCATCGCCGGCGGCCGAAGCCGCGCGCGCGAACACCAGCAGGTCGATCGGTTCGCGCTGCAGGCGCACATTGAGGCGGGCCAGCTCGACGGCGCGCTTGGCATCGCCTTGCACATCGAGCGCGAACATCGCCTCTTCGCGCGCATGCTGCGCGGTGGTACCGGGCCGCAGCGCGGCGGCCTCGAAACGCTCGCGCAGTTCCTCTGCCTCGGGAACCACGGCGCGCGATGCCTGCGGCTTGCCCGCCGGCGTGTGCGCGATGGCCAGGCGCAGCAGCACAGCGTCGCTGCGCGCTTCCTTCGCGAGCAACGAAGGGATCTCGCGGGACCGACCCGCACGCTGCAGGAAGTCGCTGTACGCCAGCAACAGATAGCCCGAACGCTCGGCCGCGAGCGCCTTGCGGTACGCGGCATCCGCCTCGGCGGGCCGGCCGGCGAGCTCCTCGATCTCGGCAATCGAGGTCCACAGCCACTGCCGCGTTCCGGCCTGTGGCGCACCGGCCAGCACGGGATCGGCCAGCAGGCCTCGCAGCGCATCGCGCGCGGCGGCATGGTTGCCGCGCAGGCCCGCGTTCTCCGCCAGACAGGCCACGCCATAGAGCGCCGGTCCCACACGGCCCAGCGCACGGCAGGCGGCATCGGATTCGTCGTAGCGCCCGCGCACGCGCAGCACGGTCGCGAGCGTGATCCAGCCCTGGGGATCGGCGGGCCGGCGCGCCAGCGCCGCCTTCAACAGGGTTTCGGCGCCATCGAAATCGTGCAGGAACTGGGCCACGGTGGCGCGCATCACCAGCACCGCGGGCGGGGTCTGGGCGATGGGCGTGGCGTCCCAGGCCTGCAGCGCGGCCGCGGCCTGGCCGGCATAGCGCGCATCGCCCTGCGAGCGCGCGAGGTCGAGGTAGGTGGTTGCGGCCTCGATCGCGGTGGCCTCGTCGCCGGGCCGCTGCGCGAGTTCGCGGCGCAGCTTGCGCTGCGCATCGAGCCAGCCGGCGATCACGGGCAGTTTCTCGACCACCTCGTCGTCGCTGGCCGGCACCCGTGGCGCTGCGAGCGCCGCCCCGGCCGTACCCAGCAACAACAACAGCGCCGCCGCGCGGGCCAGCCGGTTCGCGGCCCGCCGCGCGGCACGCTGCGCCTGCTTCATTGCGTGGCGACGGGGTCCTTGGTCTCCGACGTCGGCGCCGGATCGAAGGCGGCCACGTTGGCCGGCTCCGCCGTGTCGAGCACCGAGGCGACCAGCGACTGCACGTAGGCAATGAAGCTGTCGTAGGCGTCGGCTTGCGGCGGCGGGTTCTCCGGCGGGTTGCCGCTCACCGGCGGGAACGGATAGAACACGGCGCCACCGCCGCCGCCCCCGCCGCAGCCGGCGAGGAAGGCGGTCACCAGCAGCAGGCCGGCGATGCGAGAGATGTTGCGGTTCATGCCGGCATCCTCCTCAGCGCGCGGCCGAGGCCGAGGTCGAACCCGGCAGCGGCGTGTTGAGGTACGGGAAGGCATCGGGGAACTGCGTGGGGCTCTGCGCGGCACCATCGGTCAGCGCGGCGCTGCCCGCGGGCGCGTCGGCCGGCTTGCAGCCGACCTTGAGCGTGTCGCTGGCACCAGTGGCCACGCACAGCACGCCCATGGCCACGCGCAGCTCGGCATCGACCACGTCGTCGCCCGGGCGGCGTCCGTTCGGGAAGCCCGCGTTGTCGCCGCCGAGCACGCCGAGGTTGCTCTGGTTCGCCTTCACCGTCGGCGCGATGGACGTGTTCAGCCGCAGCATTTCCGACGCCTTGACGTTGGCCGGCTTGTTCACGCCCTCCACGCCCGTGAGGAAGGCCGCGACCAGGTCGGTGCGCGGGAAGTTGGTGGGCGCGGGCGCCGAGAACAGCGTCTGCACCAGCGCCGGCAAGGTCGGGTTGGTCACGTAGTCGGCGAACTGCGCGTCGTCCTGCGGCTTGGAGCTGTTGAAGCGGTCCTTGTCCTTCAGTCCGATCACCACCTCGTTGACCAGCGGCATGCCCAGTCGCGAGACCTGGGCCCAGGCACCGCCGTTGATCGCGGTGGTGCCATGGCCGCTCTTGGGCGGGCTGGCGATCAGGCGGCCCTGGCGCACGCTGGCCGTGGTCCAGCCGCCCACGATCGGATGGCCGGCGGTGGTGATGCACGAGATCGGCACCTCGAGCGCCATCGTCGTCACGTTCTTGTCGGCCAGCGCGTCGGGGTTGGCCGAGCTCGAGCCCAGCGGATTGAGGTTGATCAGGTCGAACACCTGGCCCAGGGCCACGGTGAACGGATCCTTGCGCTGGCCGACGAACACGCGGCCCTGCGTGGCGCAGCCCGGAATGTTGACCGTGTAGAGATGCTGGTTCGCATAGGTGGCATAGCCGGTCGGGCCGCCGAAGGTCTTGTCGCCGATGTTGTCGGTGGGCTTGTCGAACTCGGTGCCGCCGCCCGCCTTGGACACGGCCTCGACCTTGCCCTTGCGGCGATCGCCGCGCACGATGTTCAGCGTGTAGGTCTCGCGCAGGTTGCTGGTGGCCTGGTTCGGCCCGCTGATGCCGCCGGCCTGCACCAGCGGGATCGACACCTGCTTGCCCGCGATCGGCAGCTGGATGTCGCGCAGCGTGTTCTTGAACCTGAACTGGAAGGTGATGTCCTCGACCGCGTTGCCGTCGGTGTCGAGGTGGATCTCGTACAGGCCGTTCGGGTCCATGGTGAAGTAGTTGGGACCGCCGTACGGGCTCTGATCGGGCTGGTAGTTGGCGATCAGCGTCACGAAGTCCTGGCGGCCGGCTTCGTAGCTGCGGAACATGTAGAAGTCGGTGGCATCGAGCTTGGGCATGCCCGCGATCGACGGCGCCTCTCGGTGGCTGGATGCGATGGCACCCACGGCGGTCACGGCACTGAGCACGAAGACACAGGCCCTTGCGGGGGGTAGGGAGAATCTCATCGGCGTCACCTCGGTGTAAATGGTGGATGTGCGGGCACGACTCGTCCGACGAAAACGTCGGCTCTGGATGAGTACGAACCGAAGGTTCAACCGGATGTGCTTTTTTTACCGAGGGTTTTCACCGCGCAGCGCAGCCGTGGAAGTGCTAAGCGCGCGTTCCCGCGAGGGCGCGCGCGGTCCTTCCTTCCGTCACCGAAACGTCACGAACTCAGCGGCTCGTGAACACAAGCACCGAGCGCCCCGTCGCCAGATAGTCGCCACGCGCCGCGTCATCGCCCACGCCCAGTGCCGGGTCGGCGCTGTCGAGCACCAGCGTCCACGCGCCGGCGGGCGCGGCCGGCAAGGTGAAGGGCACGGCCTCGTGCCAGGCGTTGAACACCAGCAGCACGCTCGCGTCGTGCGCCGCCACCGGAATCGCCGACACCGGCGCGCGGCCGTCGAGCAGCAGCGCGAAGGAGCGTGTCTGCGGGTCGTCCCAGTGCGAAGGCTGCATCTCCTCGCCGGCCGGCGTGAACCAGGTCGAGTCCTTGGCGCCGATGTCCTCGAACCAGGCGCCGGCCAGGAAGCGGTTGCGTCGCAGCACCGGGAATTCCTTTCGCAGCGCGAGCAGGCGGGCCGAGAAGTCGCTCAATGCGCGCCCCGCTTCGCCGCCGGCCGCGGCCCAATCCACCCACGAGATTTCGTTGTCCTGGCAGTAGGCATTGTTGTTGCCCTGCTGGGTGCGGCCGAACTCGTCGCCGGCCAGCAGCATCGGCGTGCCCTGCGACAGCAGCAGCGTGGCCAGCAGGTTGCGCTGCTGGCGCGCGCGCAGCGCGAGCACGGCCTCGTCGTCGGTGGGACCTTCGACGCCGCAGTTCCACGAGCGGTTGTCCGAGTGGCCGTCGCGGTTGTCCTCGCCGTTGGCCTCGTTGTGCTTGTCGTTGTAGCTCACGGTATCGGCCAGCGTGAAGCCGTCGTGCGCGCTGATGAAGTTGACGCTGGCCCAGGGCCGGCGCCCGCGGTGGTTGAAGCGTTCGCCGCTCGCGGTGAGGCATTGCGCGAGCTTGCCCGCGGTGCCCTCCTCGCCCTTCCACCAGGCGCGCACGGTGTCGCGGAACTGGTCGTTCCATTCGGCCCAGCCGGGCGGAAAGCCGCCGACCTGGTAGCCGCCGGGGCCGATGTCCCAGGGCTCGGCGATCAGCTTCACGCTCGAGAGCACCGGGTCCTGCCGGCAGCTCTTGAGGAAGCCGCCGCCCTCGTCGAAGCCATGCGGCTCGCGCGCGAGGATGGTCGCGAGGTCGAAGCGGAAACCGTCCACGCGCATCTCGGTCACCCAGTAGCGCAGGCTGTCGGTCACCATCTGCAGCACGCGCGGATGGCTGAGGTTCACCGTGTTGCCGGTGCCGGTGTCGTTGATGTAGTAGCGCGGCGTGTCGGGCAGCAGCCGGTAGTAGCTCGCGTTGTCGATGCCCTTGAACGAGATCGTCGGGCCGAGCTCGTTGCCCTCGGGCGTGTGGTTGTAGACCACGTCGAGGATCACCTCGAGGCCGTGCGCATGGAAGCGGTCGACCATGTGCTTGAACTCGTCGATCTGCGGCCCGTCCATGTAGCGCGGATCGAGCGCGAAGAAGCCGATGGTGTCGTAGCCCCAGAAGTTGGTCAGGCCCTTCTCGAGCAGCGAGGACTGGTTCAGGAACATCTGCACCGGCAGCAGTTCCACGCTGGTCACGCCGAGCGCGCGGATCGGCGCCAGCACCTCGTCGCGCGCCATGCCCGCGAAGGTGCCGCGGAACTGCTCGGGCACCTGCGGATGCTGCATGGTGAAGCCGCGCACGTGGGTCTCGTAGAACACGGTCTCGGGCCAGGGCACGCGCAGTGCATCGGTCTGCGTCCACTCGAAGCGCGAATCGACCACCACGCACTTGGGCACCAGCGGCGCGCTGTCGCGCTCGTCGAAGCTCAGGTCGCCGTCGGCATGGCCCACGGTGTAGCCGAACAGCTCGGGGCCCCACTTCAGCGTACCCATGTAGGCCTTGGCATAGGGGTCGAGCAGCAGCTTGTGGTGGTTGAAGCGATGGCCCTTCTCGGGCTCGTAGGGACCGTGCACGCGCAGGCCGTAGCGCGCGCCGGGCTGAAGGCCGGGCACGAAGCCATGCCAGATCTCGTCGGTGTACTCGGGCAGGGTGACGCAGCCCACCTGCGTGGTGCCGGCCTCGTCGAAGATGCAGACGTCGACCCGCGTGGCATGCGCCGAGAACACGGCGAAGTTGACGCCGTCGCCGTTGAAGCTGGCGCCCAGCGGGTGCGCGGTGCCTTCGAGCACCGTCAGGGGGGTCGGAACGTGAGGGGTGTCGGCCATGGCGTGTGGGTGATCGGGCTGAGGGGTTGCGGGAAGGGACGGCAAAGTCTCCGTGCCCCCCGTACCCGCGTGCGGCAGCACTTGGCGCAGCCGCGCGTAGGCGGCGCGCCCGTCATCCGGCCACGCCGGCCGGCGGCTCATAATGCGGCCCGTCGCCGGACCCGGAACCCCGGGGTCCCTGCCCGAGTCCACCACGGCTCCTTTGCAACCGCACTCCTCTCCCATGACCGACAAAGAACGCCTCGACTACCTCCAGGGACAAGTGGCCGCGCTCAAGAGCTTCTGCCTGGCCCTGATGTCCTCGCACCCCAATCCCAGGCTGCTGTTCGACCGGATGGAACGATTCGGCAACCAGCAGGCGGGCATCCTGCTGGGCCAGCCCACGTCGGATGCGCTGCTGCAGGGCGCCGATGCCATGCGCGACCAGCTCCTGGCCTATGCCAGGGAGCTGCAGGCGGCGATCGACAAGAAGTCGGAAGCCGACAAGGCCTGAGGCCTTCGTTCGGCCGCCGGGCCCTGGCTCGGGCCTGCGCCTACTGCGAATTCGCGGGGGTCGAGGTCTCGAACTCGATGCCGCCGACGAACTTCTGCAGGAAGTTGTAGATCAGGCAACCGATGGCCACCGCGCAGTAGGCGAAGACCAGGTACATGAGCGGCGCGAGCAGCAGGAGCAGCAGCGACGGTCCGCTCTTGCCGGCCGGCTGCACCAGCGCGAACAGCAGCGCGAAGGGCACGAGGAACACCAGCGAGGTGACCGCCATCATGACGCCGAACACCTTGCCGTTCTGATGCGGTGAGAGTCGCGAGATCTGTTGTTTCATGGGGCGGCGCCTCCTCGCGCCTGGGGTCGAAATCGAACGGATAGCGTACCAGCGCGGGCCTGGCGGCGACGGTGTTACGCTCTCGGGCGCCCTCCTGCCCGCCCCCGCGCAGGCAGTGGAGGCCCAGCCACCCGCGGCCCGTCCGCCACGCAAGGAAGCCAAGGCCACGGCCTGCAGCGCAACCTTCCCCGACATTCCATTTCCATGTCCACCTCCACCCCGATCACCTCCTCCCGCACGCTGTCCTACGTCGCGCTCTTCGCCGCACTGATCGCCGCCCTGGGCGCCGTTCCGCGCATCGACCTGGCCCTGGGCGTGCCGATCACGCTGCAGACCCTCGGCGTGATGCTCGCGGGCTGCCTGCTCGGCCCGCGCCGCGGCTTTCTCGCGGTGGCGCTGCTGCTCGTGGGCGTGGCGCTCGGCCTGCCGCTGCTGTCCGGTGGCCGCGGCGGACCCGGCGCGTTCGTGACGCCCTCCGCCGGCTTCCTCGTGGGCTGGCTGTTCGGCGCCTTCGCCTGCGGCTGGATCATGCGGCGCTTCGCCGCCGCGCGCGGACGCACGCTGTTCGTCGCGGCACTGGCCGCCTCGTTCATCGGCGGCATCGTCGTGGTCTACCTGTTCGGCATCGCGGGGCTGTCGCTGGTGGCCCACCTGCCGCTGCAGAAGGCGGCACTTGCCAGCCTGGTCTTCGTGCCGGGCGACCTCGTCAAGTGCGTGGTCTGCGCGCTGGTGGTGCAGACGGTGGCGCGCGGCCTTCCGAGCTGGCGTCTCGATCGCGACTGATGACCGGCCCGGCGCCCGATTTCCGGACCGTTCACGCGCCGCTCGCCTGGTGGGCGCGGCACACGCCCGATGCGCTCGCGCTCGACGATGGCCAAACGCAACTGAGTTTCGCCGCGCTCGCGGCCCGCGTCGCGACGGAGGCCGCCGCGCTCGACGCCGCGGCCACGCCGACGGTCGCCTGGGCCAGCGCGAGCGCCTCGCCGGCCGACCAGCTCGCGAGCTTCCTCGCGATCCTCGCGAGCAACCGCACCGCGGCCGTCGGCGATCCCGACTGGCCCGAGGCCGTCCGCGACAAGGTAAGGACGCGCATGGCGCAGCACCTGGGCGCGGCCGCCGACATCGAGGAAGCCGACGCGAACACGCCCTTCTACATCGGCTTCACCTCGGGCAGCACCGGCGTGCCCAAGGGCTTCCGGCGCACGCACGGATCGTGGACCCACAGCTTCGAGATCTGCGTCCAGAGCTTCGGCCCCGCCACCGGCACCACCGTGCTGGTGCCGGGCCGGCTCTCGCATTCGCTGTTCCTGTTCGGCGCGCTGCTGGGCCTGTGGACCGGCGCGGGCATGCGCCTGCAGCGCCAGTTCTCGGCCGCCGCCGCGCTCGAGACGCTGCAGCGCGGCCTCGCGGGCAGCCTGGTCGCCGTGCCCAGCCAGTTGCTGCTGATGCTCGAGCATGCGCAGCGCCATGGCCTGGCGCCCGTGACGGGCACGCGCCTCGTGATGATCAGCGGCGCCCCGTGGCCGCGCGCGCGCACCGCGGCGCTGCGCGCGCTGTTTCCCGAGGCACGCATCATCGAGTTCTACGGCGCCTCGGAAACCTCGTTCATCGCCTGGGCCGACAGCGACGAGACCCTGCCCGACGACGTGGTCGGCCGGCCCTTCGCCAATGTCGAGCTCAGGATCGAGCCGCCCTTGCCCGGACTGATCTACGTGCGCAGCCCCATGGTGTTCAGCGACTACGTGACGCTGACGGCCGAGGAAGACGGCACCGCCGTGCTGCGCGACGGCGACTGGCTCTCGGTGCGCGACATGGGCCATGTGGACGAGGACGGCTTCCTGCACCTGGTCGGCCGGCAGCAGCGCATGCTGCTCGTGCAGGGCAAGAACCTGTTTCCCGAGGAAGTCGAGAACGTGCTGGCCGGGCATCCGGCCATCGCGGCCGCTTCGATCCAGGGGCTGCCGCATCCGCTGCGCGGCATGGAGGCCGTGGCCTTGCTCGCGCTGTCGGCACCGCTCTCCCGCGAGGAACTGCAGGCCTGGTGCCGTGACCGGCTCGAGCCTTTCAAGCTGCCGCGGCGCTTCTACCTCGTCGACGCCTGGCCTCGCACGCCGAGCGGCAAGACGGATCACGCGGCCCTCGCGCGGCGGTTGGCCGACATGCCGACGACGCAATGGGAGCGGCTGTGAGCCCACCCGTGATCCTCGGCTGGGCCCGCAGCGCGGTGGTGCCGGTCGGCGGTGCACTCGGCGCGCTGGCCGCGCACGAGATCGGCGCGCCAGTGCTGCAGGCCTTGCTGGCGCGCTCCGACGTTCCCGCGCAAGCGGTCGATGCGGTCGTCGCCGGCAACGCGCTGGGCGCGGGCGGCAATCCCGCGCGCATGGTGGCGCTGGCCGCCGGCCTGCCGGACCGCATCGCCGCGCTGTCGGTCGACACCCAGTGCTGCGCGGGCCTCGATGCCCTGACCCTGGCCGCCGGCCTGCTGGCCAGCGGCAATGCCGCCATCGCGATCGCGGGCGGCGTCGAGGCCTGGAGCCGCGCTCCCATCCGCCAGCATCGCCCGCGCGATGCCGGCGAGGCGCCCGTGCCCTACGACCGCCCTGCCTTCGCGCCCGATCCGGCGCGCGATCCCGACTTGCTGCTCGCCGCCGCGCGCCATGCCGCGCTGCATTCGATCGGCCGCGCGCAGCAGGATGCTTTCGCCGCAGAAAGCCATGCGAAGGCGCTCGCATGGCGCGAACGCATGTCGCAGGAGATCGTGCCCATCGGCGATGCCACGCACGACAGCTATGCGCGCGAACTCACGGCCTCGCGCATGGCCCGCATGCCGATCGAGGCGATCGCCGACACATTGTCCGACCCGGTCGTTGCGCAAGAGATGGCCGTCAGCCGCCTCGCAATCGCCCCGCGCGCCGACGGCGCCGCCTTCGTGCTGCTCGCCACGCCGCAGGCCGCGGCTGCGTTGAAGATCGCGCCGCGCTTCCATTGGCTGGGCGGCACCTCGATCGGCGTGGCGCCGGAGATGCCGATGCTCGGCGCCTCCACCGCCGCCGAAGCGCTGCTGCGCCGTGCCGGCCTCGATGCGGGCGCGCTCTGGGGCGCGGAGCTGCACGAGGCCTTTGCCGTGCAGGCGCTGTCTTTCATCCAGGCACTGGGCTTGCAGCCCTCGCGCCTGAACCGCGGCGGCGGCGGCCTGGGCCGCGGGCATCCGATCGGCGCCTCGGGCGCGGTCAGCCTGGTGCGCCTGCTCGCCGACATGGCGCACGATGCCCCGTCGGGCGCGCACGGCCTCGCGGCGATTGCCGGCGCGGGTGGCCTGGGCGCGGCGGGGCTGGTGCAGCGGCTCTAGCGCATCACGCGAAAGAAGTCGTCGAGCGGCCGCCGCGCGGTCCGCACGGCGTTCTCGGGCGCCTGCGGATCGGCATAGCCCAGCGCCAGGCCGCAGACGACGTGGTGCTCATCGCCCAGCCCCAGCGTCGAACGCACCAGGCCCGGATAGGACGCGATCGCGCCGATCGCGCAGCTGCCGATGCCCTGGGCGTTCGCGGCCATCATCAGCGCGAACAGGCACATCCCCAGGTCCATGTAGCAGCCACTGCCCATGCGTGCATCGATCACCACCAGCAGCGCCACGGGCGCATCGAAGAAGCGGAAGTTGCGCTCGAACTGCGCATCGCGCGCCGCCCGGTCCTCGCGTGCCGCCCCCAGCGCGCCATAGAGCGCCTGCGCCGCCGCGACCTGGCGCCGACGCAGGCTGTGGGGCATCGGGCGCGGAAAGTAGCTGTAGTCCTCGGCTTCCTGCTCGCCGTTGCGGAATGCGCCCACCAGCGCCGCGCTCAGCCGCGCGCGGGCATCGCCTTCGAGCGAGATGAACTCGCCGGGCTGCAGGTTCGCGCCGCTCGGGGCGCGGCGTGCCTGGATCAGGAGCTGTTCGAGGCAACCCTCGGGCAGGGCCTGGTCGGTAAAGCCGCGGGTCGAGCCGCGTTGCTCGAGCAGCGTCTGGAGTGCGAGGGGGTCGGGGGCGGAAGAAGCGGCTGCCGGGTCGGAAGCAAGGAGGCTGTGCATGCCGCATTTTCGCAAGCAATGCGAAGCGACCGCCGGCGCGGAAGGAAGCAGCCGCGCCGAGCACCCCAGCGCTCGGATTTCACAAGGCCTTCGTATAGAGAAAGCGATCCTTCACCATCCAGACGATCGCCCCCTTCGGCTGCCTCGTCAACGACAGCATGAACCCCGGATCGTTCGGCTTCATCCACAGCTGCATGCCACCCGCCACGGTCGTCGGCGGGCCGAGGGCGGCCACTAAAAAAGCCTCGGCGTTCTCGACGCGCAGCGCCTCGAGCTTCGCCGCGAAGCCGCGCTCCTCGGCCGTCATCGCCGCCAGGGCCTGCGCATTCCTCGCCGCCGGCGATTGCCCCGGATCGAATCCGTAGAGCAGGCGATTCAGCACGCCGTTCGAACTCTTCACGCCCAGAATGCCCATCAGCTCCTCGAAGTAGCCCACCGCGCGCTCGCGTTCCTCGGTGTCCTCGTTCTCCCAGGCGGGATAGGCGGCCTTGAACGCGGCCATGAGCTTCTCCTTGGGATCCGGCCGGTCCGCGAGCGGCTGCAACTGCACGGCCAGCGCATTGATCGTGGCCTCGAAGCGCAGGCGCTCCGGCTCGTTCATCGCGCCCGGGTACAGGGCTTCCGGCAAGAACTTCTTCTTGGCGATGAATGCGGACAGCGCCCGGGCCTGGGGGCCCGGCGGCGTGGAAGGCGAAGGTGGAGCGGCCATGGCGAGTTGACTGAAGAGGACGAGGGCGAGCAGGAAGACGCGCATGCCGCGCACCATACCTCCAGTCGATGCCGCCCGGCGTCCCCGCTTTCCCCACTCCCCGCATATCCATGCATGGATTTCTTCGTTGGTCCGGCACCGGCCGCTTCCTAGCATCGGCCATCCCTGTTCAGAGGCAGTTCCGCTGCCGGTCGCCATGTCCATCGAGAAGCTCTCCCCCTCCCGCGAATCCACCGCCGACGCACTGCGCGCGCCCTCACGCCGCGGCCTGCTGCAAACCCTCGTCTCGCTGGGCACGGTGGGCAGCCTCGGCGGGCTCGGCGCGGCCGCGCTCGTCGGCTGCTCGCGCGACGAGGCGAAATCCGCTTCGGCCGACGCGCCGGCCATCGTCAGGAAGACCGGCGACAAGGTCGCGTTCAAGTACCCCGACAACCCCTCGTTCGACCTGATCTACCTGGCCGACCAGCTCGGCTACTTCGAGGGCACGAACACGCGGCCGCAGTACGTGGGCAAGATCGCGGCGCCACAGATCATTCCGCTCGTGGGCACCGGCGAGATCGACTTCGGCAGCCGCATGGTGCCGCTGGTGATCTCGGCCATCGCCTCGGGCGCCGACCTCAAGGTGGTGGCCGCCGGCGGCAAGACGCTGCAGGAGGCGCCGCACATGAAGTACTTCGTGCGCAAGGACTCGGGCATCCTCCAACCCAAGGACCTCGAGGGCAAGACCATCGGCTTCAACAGCTTCGGCGCCTGCGCCGAGTTCGTGACCAAGAAGTACCTGCGCCAGCATGGCGTGGACGTGAACAAGATCAACTTCGTGGTGGTGCCCGACGAGCAGGCCGAACAGACGCTGGTCACGCGCAACACCGACCTCGCGATCATCCACGCGCCCTTCTCGGGCCGCGCCGACCATGCCGACGCGCTGGTGCGGCTGTGGAGCGACTTCGACCTCGACGGCGGCCTCGGCGGCATGGCGCCCTACAGCGCGCACGGCCGCTTCATCCGCGAGCATCCCGAGGCGGTGCGCGACGTGGTGACGGCGCTGGCCAAGGCCGGCAACTGGGTCAACGCGAATCCCGAGGAAGCGCGCAAGCTGGTCGCCAAGCGCATCAACATGGACCTGCAGAACGTGGACCGCTACGCCTACGTCGAGGACCTGGTGGTGACCGAGCCGCCGATCGAGTACTACGTCGACATCCTGCAGTCCGAGGGCAAGATCCCGGCCGGCAAGGTGGCGGTGAAGGACGTCTACACCAACGAGTTCAACCCCTTCGCGCAGGCGCCCTCGCAGCCCGCCGCGGCGAAGACCTGAGCGGCGCGCGCATGAGCGGCATCAAGATCTCGGCGCGCGACGTGCGCATGGACTACGCGGCGCGCGGCGCGAGCGAGCGCGTGCGCGTGCTCGAGGGCTTCGACCTCGACGTGCGCGAGGGCGAGTTCCTCTCGGTGCTCGGCCCCTCGGGATGCGGCAAGTCGACCTTCCTCGGCATCCTGGCCGGGCTCACCGAGCGCACCGGCGGTCGCATCGCCATCGACGGCCAGCCGGTCGCGGGCGTGCACCGCAACCAGGGCGTGGTGTTCCAGGGCTATGCGCTGTTCCCGTGGCTCACGGTGCTCGACAACATCGCGGTGGGCCTCGAGATCCGCGGCATCGGCAAGGCCGCGCGCCGCCGCACCGCGCAGGAATACCTCGAGCTCGTGGGCCTGCACGGCTTCGGCGAACGCTATCCGCACGAGATCTCGGGCGGCATGAAGCAGCGCGTGGCGATCGCGCGCTCGCTGGCCTACCGGCCCGACGTGCTGCTGATGGACGAGCCCTTCGCCGCGCTCGACGCGCAGACGCGCGAGATCCTGCAGGGCGAACTGCTGCGCATCTGGGAGCAGTACCGCAAGACCATCGTCTTCATCACGCACAGCCTCGAGGAGGCGGTCTACCTGTCCGACCGCGTGGCCGTGATGACGCAGCGGCCCGGCCGCATCAAGGCGATCATCGACATCCCGCTGGCGCGGCCGCGCTCGGCCGAGCTGCGCCATTCGAGCGAGTTCGCGGCCCTGCGCCAGCGCGCCTGGGAGGTGCTGAAGGACGAGGTGCAGATCGGGCTGAGGCCGCGTTCGCTCGAAGGCGTGAACCTGGGGTCGGTCTCGTGAGCGCGGTGCTCGAAGGCGCGCCCGCCGCGCCCGCGCCGCGCCGCACGCTGGCGCGCTTCGCCCGGTTCGCGGGCCGCTTCGCCGAACGCGCCGCCGGCATCGTGCTGTTCCTCGCGCTGTGGGAAGCACTGCCGCGCCTGGGCATCGTGAGCGACGCCTACCTGAGCCCGCCCTCGGCCGTGCTCGCGAGCATCGGCCAGCTGCTCGACAACGGCCAGCTCTGGAAGCACGTGGCCGCGAGCCTGCAGCGCTCGCTCTGGGGTCTGGTGCTCGCGAGCAGCGCGGGCGTGCTGCTGGGCCTGCTGATCGGCGGCTTCCGCCGGCTCGCGGCCATCGTCGACCCGGTGCTGCAGCTGTTCCGCCAGACCTCGGCCTTCGCGCTGTTCCCGGTCTTCATCCTGTTCCTCGGCATCGGCGAGCTGTCGAAGGTGGCGATCATCTTCTGGGCCTCATTCTGGCCCGTGCTGCTGAGCACGGTGAGCGGCGTGAAGCAGGTCGACCGGCTGCTCGTGAACTCCGCGCTGTCGATGGGCGCCTCGCGCCGCTTCGTCTTCTTCAAGGTCGTGCTGCCGGCCTCGCTGCCCTCGATCTTCACGGGCGTGCGGCTCGCGGGCGCCTACAGCATCACGGCGCTGGTGGCGGCCGAGATGATCGGCGCGCACTCGGGGCTGGGCTTCCTCACGCTCAACTCGCAGGAGACCTTCCAGATCCCGACCATGTACGCCGGCATCCTGTTGCTGGCGGTGCTCGGGCTGCTGCTGAACTACCTGCTGGCGCTGCTCGAGCGCCGGCTGCTGCGCTGGCGGCGCGGGTTGAGCCTCGATGAGTGAGAGCCCGCGCCCCTCTTCCTCCTCGGCCGTGGCCGGCCTGCTCGACGGCATCGGCCGCTGGCCCAGCCTGGTCGCGGCCGGGCCGGTGCTCGCGGTGGTCGCCGCGCTGGCCGCCGCCGGCGGTGCCTGGCCGAATGCCGACAACGCGCCGCGCGAGCGTGGCCTGTCGGGCCCCGCGACCTGGCTCGCATGGCTGCCGCCGCTGGCCGTGCCCGCGCTGGCCACGCCGCTGAATCAACTGCCCAAGGGCCCGGTGCTCGCACGCGCGATCGCGCGCGGCGAACTGGTCGTCGGCGTGCGGCGCTATCCGCGCCCCGCCCCGCCCGGCTCGCCCACGCCGCCCGAACCCGATGCCTTCGACGCCACGCTGGCACGCGAGCTCGCGGCCTCGCTGGGCGTGAAGGCCGTGCTGGTCGGCCTCGCGCCCGACGAGCGCGACGAGGCGCTGCGCGACGGCCGCGTCGACCTGCTGGTGGCCGGCGTGCCCACGCAGGGCCAGGGCGCGCGCACCGACGAAGGCGGCGCCGGCATCGATGCCGCGCCCGGCAGCTACGACACCGGCCGCGGCCAGGTGGTCGCGCTGCGCCGCGGCCGCGTGCAGGACGAAGAGGCGCTGCGCGGCGCCTCGGTCTGCGTCGGCGAAGGCTCGGGCTACGCGGGCGCGGTGGCGCTGCGCTATGGCGCGCAGCCGCGCAACTATCCCTCGGCGGTGCACGCAGCCTCGGCCTTCATGGCCGGCGAATGCGCGGCACTGGCCGAAGACGCGCAGGTGCTCGAGCGGCTGATGGGCAACGAGGAATGGCGCTTCTACAAACCGGTCGCGCAGGACCTGCGCGCACCGGCCGACGCGGCCGTGCGGCTCGCGGCGGGCGACACGGCGTCGCGCGACTACATCGCCGCCGCGCTGCGGCGCTGGCGCGCCAATGGCACGCTGGCGCAGGCGCGTGGGGCGCGTGCGGGGAATCTGCAGTTCGAGATCACCTTGCTCAAGGATGGGTTGGTCTGCCACTCGTGAGCGGAACGGAAAGCGGACAGCCGAACGCAGAAGGAAGACCAAAGAAGCGCAGAAGTCGCAGAAGGAAATCCACAAATGGCTTTTCTTCTGCGACTTCTGCGAAATCTTCGCGACTTCTTCGTTCGGCTGCCCGCCTTCTAACCCTCACCCGCCCACTGCCACTGCGCCAACGCGAAGTCCTGCGTCACCAGCTTCTCCGCCAGCAGGAACTTCTTCACCTCCTCGATCAGCCCCAGCCCCTCGGCGGGGTAAGCCGCCTCGGGATACTGGCTCAGCGGATGCGAGGCCTTGACCGCCTCGAGCGGGAAGCCGCTGACCTCGGCATGGAAGGCGTAGTAGGCCGCGCTGTCGGCGCGCATCTCGGCAATGGCGGCGCGGCGCGCGCGGGTCCAGGCGGCCGGCAGGCCGGGCGCGGTGGCGAGCAGCTTCGACGAGGCGACGATCACCGAGGTGCCGCGCAGGGTGGGATGACGGTCGGCCTCGTCGATCACGGGGTAGCCGCGCGATGCGAGCAGCGGGCCGACGTCGATCTGGGCCGCGAAGGCGGCGATCGAGCGCTGGTCGAGCGCGGCCTCGCCGTCGCGCGGGAACATGTGGATCACCTTCACCGACTTCTGCAGGCCATGTTCCTTGAGCAGGCCCAGCACGTAGCGGTGCATGTAGGAACCGCGCGCCACGCCGATGGCCTGGCCCTCGAGCTCGCGCACGCTGCGCACGCCGTCGCGCGGCGTGAGCAGCCAGACGTTCATGCCCACGGTGTCGAAGCCGATCAGCCGCGCATCGAGCCCGCGCGAGCGCGCGACCACGGCGGGCGTGTCGCCGTAGATGCCGACGTCGAGCACGCCCGAGATGAAGGCTTCGTTGAGATCGGGTCCGTTCGGGAAGTTGCGCATGACCACCTCCTTGAAGCCCAGCGGCGCGAGCTCGCGCTGCAACAGGCCCTGGCGCAGCGCCCAGCCGGTGGCGGCCGCGGGCTTCTTGCCCGGACCGATGTAGCCCAGGCGCAGCACGCCTGCGCCCGGTGCGCCCTGGGCGATCGAGAACAGCGGCAGCGTGGCCGCGGAAGCGGCGACGGCGCCGCGCAACAGCCGCCGGCGGCCGGTATCGACGGGCGCCGCCATCAGTGCGCGCGCCGCAGCAGTTCGAAGCTGGCGTCGGCCGAGGCCGTCGACTGGCGGCCACGCCCCCAGCCGATGTCGCGGCGGTAGCTGCCCATCAGCGCCTGGGCGGCCACGTCGCGCTCCTCGGCGGTGGCGCCGCGGTCGGCGATCGGCGCGACGTAGAGCGCGTCCTCCGGGCAGTAGAGCTCGCACATGAAGCAGGTCTGGCAGTCGTCCTGGCGCGCGATGCGCGGCAGGCCGCCGGGCACGGCCTCGAACACGTTGGTCGGGCAGGCGCTCACGCAGATGTTGCAGGCGGTGCAGCGTTCGGCGCTGATGAGCTCGATCATGCGGCCACCTCTTCCTCGGCGCGCCGTTGCACGGCGTGGCGTTGCACCCAGACCTCGTCGAGCCCGCCGCTCAGCAGGCGATGGCGCTGGGTCGGGTCGATGGCCGAATGCTCGCGCCGGCGGTGCATGCCGCGCGTCTCGGTGCGCTGCAGCGCGCTGCGGTACATCCAGCGCGAGGTGGCCAGCATGGCGGCCGCTTCGCGCGCGCGCACCGCGTCGGCCGCGCTGGCCGCCGGCGCGCCCTGGCGCAGGCGCTCCCACAGGGCGTCGAGCCGCGCGAGCGAATCGCGCAGCGCGTCGCCTTCGCGGAACCAGTTGCGTTCGTAGGGGAAGACCTCGGCCTGCACCGCGCGCACCACGGCCTGGCTGTCCCAGGCCTGCGCGCCGCGCGTGGCCAGCGCGACGCCGCCGGCACGCAGGGCCGCGCGTTGCGAACGCGCGCGCGCATCGCGCCCGAAGTCGGCCGCGCCGGCGCCGGCCCAGAAACCCGAGGACAGCGCCCAGGCCGCGTTGTGGCTGCCGCCGCCGGTGAAGCCGCCGCAGATCAGCTCGCGCGTGGCCGCGTCGCCCGCGGCATAGAGGCCGGCCACGGTGGTGGCGCAGCTGTCGTCCACCAGGTGCAGGCCGCCGGTGCCGCGCACCGTGCCCTCGAGCCGCAGCGTGACCGGGAAGTGCTGCGTGAAGGGGTCGATGCCCTGGCGGTCGAAGGAGACGAAGAAGTTCGGCTGCGCGGTGCGCATCCAGGCGCGGATCTGCGCGTCGGCACGGTCGAGGCAGGCGTAGACGGGCTGCGCCTGCAGCGTCTGCGCGATCACGCCGCGGCCCTTGGACGAGCCCGCGCCCTCGATCGCCACGCCGTCGGCCGTGTAGAAGGTGGCCCAGTTGTAGAACAGCGACTTGGTGACCGACGAGAAGGCCGGCCCGAGCCCGTAGGCATTGGAGAACTCCATGCCCGACAGGGCCGCGCCGACCTCGGCCGCCATCAGCTGGCCGTCGCCGGTCAGCACGTTGCAGCCCAATGCGCGGCTCAGGAAGGCGCAGCCGCCGGTGGCGATGACCACGGCGCCGGTGCGCGCCACCCAGCTTTCGCCGGTCTGCCGGTTCACGCCGGTGGCGCCGCAGACGGTGCCGTGCTCGTCGACCAGCAGCTCGAGCACCGGGCTGTGGTCGAGGATGCGCGCGCCCGCGGCCTTCACGCGCTTGCGCATCAGCCGCATGTACTCGGGGCCCTGCAGCGAGGTGCAGCGCAGCGCGCCCTGGTCGTCGACCGGAAACGGATAGCCCCATTCCTTGAGCGTCTCGACGTTGCTCCAGGTCTGCTCGAGCACGCGGTCCATCCAGGCGTGCTCGGCCAGCTGGCCGCCCATCGCGAAGCGGCTGGCCTTGGCCTCCTCGCGCGCCGTGCCTTCGGCCGGCACGTGCCACAGGCCGGTGCCCGAGGGCGCGGTGGCGCCCGAGGTGCCGCAGAAGCCCTTGTCGGCCAGCAGCACGCGCGCGCCGCGCGCGGCCGCGCTCACCGCGGCCCAGGCGCCGGCCGGGCCGCCGCCGATCACCAGCACGTCGGCCTCGTGGCGCGTGCCGCCATCGGCGCCCGAAAGAAGCTGCCGCTCGAAATCCCTGGCGCCCATGTCGCGTGTCCTCTGCTGCAAAGAAAGAAAAGAGGACCGACCGTATCAACGGCGCGGGCGCGGCACAAAGAAGGAATGCGCGCTTCGATATGCGCGGCCCTGGAATGCCGCTCAGTTGCCCCAGCGCAGCTTGAGGCCGGCCCAGACCGCGAGCAGCACGGCCGCGCCGAAGACCCAGCCCGAGAGCGCGCCGGCCATGGTGCCCGACAGCAGGTTGCCGACGGTGCAGCCCAGGCCGGTCATCGCGCCCCAGCCGAGCAGCAGGCCGCCGCCGAGCCCGCGCGCGACCTGCGCCGGCCGCGGCCACGCGGGCCGGAACTGCCCGCTCGCGAGCGCGGCCGCGAAGGCCCCGGCGACGAGGCCGCCGACCAGCAGCGCATTCGGCGTCTGCCACAGGCTCTGCGCCACGGCCGTGACGCAGCCCGCGAAGCCGTCGAGGCCCTCGAGCCGCTGCGGCAGCAGGCCCTGCCCTTCGCCGGCCGCGCGCGCCGCGCTGCCGAGCGCGGCCGTCACGCCCAGCGGCCGCAGCCGCAGCACCACGATCACGGCGATGGCGCCCACCGCGAGGCCGCCCCAGACGTAGGGCCAGCGTCCTCGCAGCAGCGCGCGCAGCGCGGCGCCGAAGCTCGCGGGCACCGCGGCGTTCTGCGCGGGCGGCAGGCGTCGCCACAGCAGCGCGCTCGCGAGCGCGAGCACCGCGAGCTGCAGTACGGCCGAGCCCGCATAGCCGAGGTGATGCGGCAGCCAGGGCACGGGCGCGGTGGCGATGGTCGCGCTGTAGAGCGGGTTCCAGGTGTTGAAGCCGAGCACGAAGCCCAGCGCCGCGCCCGCGAGCGCGAAGGGCGCGGTGGGCGAGCCCTCGCCGAGCCGGTACCAGTGCGCGCTGATGCACGAGCCCGACACCACCATGCCCGCGCCGAAGGCCAGGCCCGCGAGCACCAGTGCCCAGCTCACCGGGCCGATGTGGGCATCGGGCGGCAGCCGGCCCGGCTGCGGCACCGGCAGCCAACCGCTCATCACCACGTGCATGCCGAGCGTGCCCACCGCGAGCGCCGCGACGATCGCGAGCAGGCCGCGCGCGTCGCCGCGCTCGAAGTAGTCGCGCGCATGGCAATAGAAGCAGAAGCGCGAGCGCTGCAGCACGATGCCGAGCACCGCGCCGATGCCGAGCGCGAAGGCCAGCGCGCGGCCGCCGCTGCGCTCGCCGAGCAGGTGCACGCCGGCCGCGAGCAGCACCAGCACGACCGATGCCGTGGCCAGCGCGGGCCAGCGCGCCGCGCCCGTGCCATCCAAAAAAAACGAGCCCGAAGGCTCGCCCAATGCCGTCCGCGCTTCCGGCGGACGGCCACCCAACTCGTGATGACTCACGCACCCTCCCCGTTCTTCTTCTCTCCTCGAATCACTTCGACGCCCAGACGGTGCCGCTCGGGTTGTTCACCGGCACGCCGACCGCGTTGCCGTACTCGGTCCACGAGCCGTCGTAGTTGCGCACGTTCTTGTAGCCGAGGATGCGGTGCAGCGCGAACCAGGTGTGGCTCGAGCGCTCGCCGATGCGGCAGTAGGTGATGACGGGCTTGCTGCCGTCGATACCGGCGGCGGCGTAGAGCGCCTTCAGCTCGGCCGGCGACTTGAAGGTGCCGTCCTCGTTGACCGCGCGGCCCCAGGGCACGTTGGCCGCGCCGGGGATGTGGCCCGCGCGCACCGCGAGTTCGGCCGCGCCCGGCGGCGCGAAGATCTTGCCGCTGTATTCGTCGGCCGAGCGGATGTCGACCAGGCGGGTGTCCGACTTGCCGTCGGCCACCGCCACCACGTCGGTCAGGCGCGCGCGCAGCGCCGGGTCGGGCCGGCTCGCCTTGAAGGCGGTGGCGGCGTACTCGGGCGTGCGGTTCTCGAGCGTGCGGTTCTCGGCCTCCCACTTCTTGCGGCCGCCGTCGAGCAGCTTGACGTTGTTCAATCCGTACTGCTCGAACACCCAGGCGCCCCAGGCCGCGAACCAGTTGTTGTTGTCGCCGTACAGCACGATGGTGGTGTCCTTGTCGACGCCCGCGGCCGACAGCAGCTTCTCGAACTGGGCCTGGCTCACGATGTCGCGGCGCACGCGGTCGTTGAGGTCGTTGTGCCACGAGAAGTTGACCGCGCCGGGGATGTGGCCGCGCTCGTAGAGGCCGGGGTTCACGCTGACCTCGATCACGCGCACCTTGGCGTTCCTGAGGTTCTTCTCGAGCCACTCGGTCGACACCAGCGCCTCGCCGGCTTCGGCCGTGGATTGGGCGACGGCCACGGGGGCGCTCGCGATGAAGGTCAGCGTGGCAAGGGAGGCGGCTCGCCACCAGCGGCTCAGGATCGACATGCGTAACTCCTTGTGAAAAGTGCAGGCCGCACTTTAGGGAGTCGCCGCGCGCTCACCAACGAAGCGTTTGCGATATGGCTATGACCAATGCATCTGAAAGCGGCAGCCGCTTCGGCGCGATCAGGCCGAGGGCTTCGCGCCCTTGCGGCCGAACACCTCGGGCGCCACCAGCATGAAGGCGCGCACACGGTCGGCCAGCACCGCATCGAGGTCCTCGGGCATGGCCTCGGCGTAGATCCAGCGCCGCACGCCGATGTAGAAGATCCCGCCGTGCATGCCCCACATCAGCTCGCGCTCGCGCTCGGTGGGCTTGGCGCGCCCCGTGAGGCCGAGCTCGTGGCGCATCTCGCGCCAGATGTGCGGGAACAGCCGCTCCTTGAGCAGTTCCATGTACTGCCCCGGCACGTAGCCGTCGGACAGCCCCGAGAACACCAGGATGCGCACCCACTCCTTGGTGAGGATCGCGCGCGCATAGGCGCCGTAGAAGCGCACCAACCGCGCCTCGAGCGGCGTGGAACGGTCGGACAGCCACTCCTCCCACTCCTGCTGCCAGCGCTCGAGGTAGACCTCCTCGTACACGCGCTCGATCAGCGCGCGCTTGTTCGGGAAGTAGTGATAGAGCAGCGGATGCGTGATGCCGATCTGCTGCGCCAGCTCGCGCGTCTGGCCGTCGAGGCCGCGCTCCGAGAAGAAGGCGATCGCGCCGTCGAGGATCTGGCGCTCGCGGTCCTCGGTCGAGAGCCGCTGGCGCGCGGGCTTGACGGCCACGTTCTTCGGGTCTTCGGATGCGTCTTTCATGAAACGGCTGTTGTCTTCGGTGTTGTCGTTGGAGGGTCGCAATTTACCTCATGGTAAGTACCAATGATCTTATTGACCAATCGTTAAATACTCCGGCCCATGCGAACGGCACCGGCTCCCGGTGCGCCACCGAAGAAAGAGACGACGGATGGAACTGCAAGGCGAACAGTGGATTCCCGCGGGCCGCGAGACGGTCTGGCGCGCCCTCGACGATCCCGAGCTGCTGGCGCGCTGCGTGCCCGGTTGCGAGGAGATCCGCCGGCTCGGCGAGAACGAGATGGAGGCGCGGCTGCTCGCCAAGATCGGCCCGGTGCGCGCGCATTTCAGCGGTCGCATCCGCCGGCTCGACGTGGTCGAGCCGCAGAGCTGCCGCATCGCCTTCGAGGGCAGCGGCGGCGCGGCCGGCATGGCCAAGGGCGAATCGCGCGTCACGCTCGCCACCGAGGGCAACGGCACGCGGCTGAGCTACACGGTCGAGGCGGCCGTCGGCGGCAAGCTCGGGCAGATCGGCGGCCGTCTCGTGAATGCCTCGGCACGCAAGATGGCCGACGAGTTCTTTCTCGCGCTCAACGAGCAGCTCGCGCCCAAGCCCACGGCGCAGGTGCTCGAAGCCGCGGCGGGCAGGCCCGAGGCACGGCGCGAAACCGTCTCCGCGTCGGCGGCACTGGCGGCACCCGTGCGCGCCGCCACCGCATCGGCCGGCTTCGGCCCCTGGTCCGGCGAACTGCAGCGCCTGCTGTGGCTCGCGATCGGCAGCGGCATCGGCTGGCTCGCGAGCCGCGCGTTCTGAGCCAGGAAAGCCCGCGATGAAAGCCCCCGCCTTCTCCTACCTGCGCGCGCAGAGCCTGGCCCAGACCTCGGCCCTGCTGCGCGAGCACGGCGACGCGGCCCGCGTGCTGGCTGGCGGCCAGACCCTGCTGGCCACGCTCAACATGCGGCTGTCGAAGCCGCAACTGCTGATCGACATCGCCGCCCTGCCCGAGCTGCGCGGCATCGAGCTGCGCGGCGACTTCCTGCGCATCGGCGCGCTGGTGCGGCACGTCGACATCGAATGCTCGGAGCTGATCGCGCAGCGGCTGCCGCTGCTGTCGCAGGCCGCGCCGCACGTGGCGCATGCGGCGATCCGCAACCGCGGCACGCTCGGCGGCTCGATCGCCTTCGCCGATCCCGCGGCCGAGTGGCCGGCCTGCGCGCTCGCGGCCGATGCCGAGCTGATCGTGAGCGACGGCCAGCGCGAGCGCCGCGTGATGGCCGGCGACTTCTTCATCGACCTCTACCAGACCGACCTGCGCGCGCACGAGGTGCTGGTGGCGCTCGAGTTCCCGCTGCCGGGCCCGGCGCGCCGCTTCGCCTTCGCCGAACTCGCGCGGCGCCATGGCGACTACGCCATCGTGGGCATCGCGCTGGCCGCCGACGTGCACGAGGGCCGGCTGTCCGACCTGCGCATTGCCTTCTTCGGCATGGGCAACACGCCGATGCGCGCGCTCGGCGCCGAGACCCGGCTGGCCGGCACCCAGGCCGACGAAAGCACGCTCGAGGCGGCCGTGCTGAGCCTCGACGAGGACATGCAGCCCGATGCCGACCTGCACAGCAGCGCCGCGGCCAAGCGCCACTTGGCCGGCGTGCTGCTGCGGCGCGCGGTCGAGCGCGTGCTGCAACCGGAGACCGCCCAGTGATGGACACCACCGACACCCACGACCTCCAGCTCGCGGTGCGCATCGAGGTCAACGGCGAGGTGCACGCCTGCCGCGTGGAGCCGCGCCAGCACCTGGTCGACTGGCTGCGCGACGAGCTCGGCCTGAAGGGCACGCGCGTGGGCTGCGAGCACGGCGTGTGCGGCGCCTGCACGGTGCTGATCGACGGCGAGATCGCGCGCGGCTGCCTGGTGCTCGCGGTGCAGGCCGACGGCCGGCGCATCGAGACCATCGAGGGCCTGTCCGACGCCGGCACGCTCGCCGACCTGCAGCGCAGCTTCTCGGCGCGCAATGCCGCGCAGTGCGGCGCCTGCACCTCGGGCATGTTGCTGACCGCGCATGCGCTGCTCGAACGCACGCCCTGCCCGGGCCGCGAAACGATCCGCGAACAGATCTCGGGCAACTACTGCCGCTGCACGGGCTACCACGCGATCGTCGACGCGATCGCGCTGGCCGGGCAGGAACGGCAGGCACGATGCGGCGGCTGTACCGGCCCCGCGGGGAGCGCGGCATGAACGACCTCACCCTCCCCGCGCCGGTGCGCGAGATCGAGGCGCAGCGCTACATCGGCCAGTCGGTCGAGCGGCCCAACATGCAGCGGCTCACGCAGGGCCGCGCGAACTACGTCGACGACCTCGAGCTGCCGCGCATGCTGCACGTGGTCTACCTGCGCAGCCCGCATGCGCATGCGCGCATCGTGCGCATCGATGCCGAGGCGGCGCGCCGCATGCCGGGCATCGCGGCCATCGTCGACGGCCGCCAGCTCGCGGCGGTCTGCGCGCCCTGGGTCGGCACGCTCAAGCACCTGGCAGGCATGCGCTCGCCGCCGCAGCATGCGCTGGCGATCGAGCGCGCCACCTGGCAGGGCGAGGCGGTGCTCGCCATCCTCGGCCGCACCCGCGCGCTGGCCGAGGACGCGCTCGACGCGGTCCAGGTCGAATGGGAGCCGCTGCCCGCCGCGGTGCACATGGACACGGCGCTCGATGCCGCCACGCCGGTGATCCATCCCGAGCTCGGCAGCAACCTGTGCTTCCACCGCGAGATCGACACCGGCGGCGTGGAAGCGGTGTTCGAGGGCGCCGACGTGGTGGTCGAGGACGAGTTCCGCTTCGGCCGCCACACCGGCGTGACGCTGGAACCGCGCGCCGTGCTGGCCGACTTCACGCCCACCGGCCGGCGCCTGGTGGTGCACCACTCGCACCAGGCGCCGCACATGATGGCCGACCTCTATGCGCGCCAGCTCGGCCTGCAGGAGGCCGACGTGCGCGTGGTCTGCCGCGACGTCGGCGGTTCCTTCGGCATCAAGGTGCATGCCTATGCCGACGACTTCGCGACGGTGGCGCTGTCGGTGCTGCTGGGGCGGCCCGTCAAGTTCGTCGCCGACCGGCTCG
Source organism: Variovorax sp. GW821-FHT10D07 (assembly GCF_059415325.1). Classification (NCBI taxonomy): domain Bacteria; kingdom Pseudomonadati; phylum Pseudomonadota; class Betaproteobacteria; order Burkholderiales; family Comamonadaceae; genus Variovorax; species Variovorax sp. GW821-FHT10D07. The sequence continues at coordinate 184,021 of NZ_JBWKMZ010000002.1, forward strand.
AGTCCTTCGTCACCGACGTGCATGCGCGCGAGCACCGCGTGAAGGCGCGGCTCGCACTGGCGCGCGACGGCCGCATGCTGGCGTTCCAGATCGACGACCTCACGGGCATCGGCCCGTTCTCGATGTTCCCGCGCACCAGCGCGATCGAGGGCAACCAGGTCATCAACATCACGGGTGGCCCCTACAAGCACGCGCACTACAAGGCCACGCTCGATGTCGCCTTCCTCAACAAGGTGCAGACCAGCCAGTACCGCGGCGTCGGCCATCCGATCGCCTGCACCGTGACCGAGGGGCTGGTCGATCTCGCCGCGGCGAAGCTGGGCATCGACCCGCTCGAACTGCGGCGCCGCAACGTGATGGAGGACGGCAGCTATCCGCGCCAGGGTGCCTCGGGCATCCTGCTCGAGGGGCTGTCGCACCAGGCCTGCCTGGACCGCATCGAGACGCTGATGGACTACGGCGCGCTGCGCCGCGAGCAGGCCGCGCTGCGCGAGCGCGGCGTGCACCGCGGCATCGGCCTGGCGGCGCTGATCGAGCTGACCAATCCCGGCCCGGCCTTCTACGGCGTGGGCGGCGCGCGCATCGCGGCGCAGGATGGCGCGACCGTGCGGCTCGATCCCACCGGCGTGGTGCACTGCGCCACCGGCGTGGGCGAACAGGGCCAGGGCACCGAGACCATCTTCGCGCAGATCGTGGCCGACACGCTGGGCCTGCCGATGGCCTCGGTGCGCGTGCTGACCGGCGACACCGCGGCCACGCCCTACGGCGGCGGCACCTGGGCGTCGCGCGGCGCGGGCATCGGCGGCGAGGCCGTGCTGCTCGCGAGCCGCGACCTGCGCCGCCACATCCTGGCGCTGGCGGCCGCGCACCTCAAGCGGCCGGCCGAGGGCCTGACGATCGCGCACGGCGAGGTGCGCTGCCTGGCCACCGGCGACACGCTGTCCGACCTGGCCGAGCTCGGCCGGCTCGCGCACTTCCGCCCCGACCTGCTGCCCGCGGGCTTCCAGCCCGAGCTGGTGGTCACGCGCCACTATGCGCAGCGCGACTATCCCTTCGTCTTCACCAACGGCGTGCAGGCCTCGTATGTCGAGGTCGACGTCGACACCGGCTTCGTGCGGCTGCTGCGCCACTGGGTGGTGGAGGACTGCGGGCGCGTGCTCAACCCGATGCTGGTCGACGAGCAGATCCGCGGCGCCGTGGTGCAGGGCATCGGCGGCGTGCTCTACGAGGAATGCCTCTACGACGACCACGGCCTGATGCGCAACGGCAGCATGGCCGACTACCTGGTGCCGATGGCCTTCGAGATGCCCGACATCGAGGTGGCCCATATCGAGACGCCCACGCGCACTTCGCAGCTCGGCGCCAAGGGCGCGGGCGAGGCGGGCACGGCGGGTGCGCCGGCCGCCGTGCTCAACGCGATCAACGACGCGCTGCGGCCCTTCGGCGCCCGCGTGTCGGAACAGCCCGTGACCCCCGAGAAAGTGCTGCGCGCCCTCGGGCGCATCTGATTTCCGGCCGCGCGGGCGCCCTCCCGGCCCGCGCCTTCATCGCTTGCATTGACCCGAACGACAAGGAGACACGCCATGACCTCGCCCCTCGACCTTCCCTCCCCCTCGCTGCGCCGGCGCACCGTGCTGCAGGCCGCCGGCGGCGCCCTGCTGGCCTCGGGCGCCGCGCTGCCGCTGCGCGCGCTGGCACAGAACGAACCGTTCCGCGTCGGCCTGCCGATCCCGCTGACCGGGCCCTTCGCGGCCGAGGCGCGCGCGGTGCAGCAAGGCGCCGAACTCGCGGTCAAGGAATTCAACGCGGCCGGCGGCCGGCGCGCCGAGCTGCTGGTGCGCGACGACAAGCTCAACCCGCAGGAGGCCGTCACGCGCACGGTCGAGCTGATCGAGAAGGACCGCGCGCACTTCATCGTGGGCTCGGTGTCGGCGGCGGTGCAGCTGTCGGTCAACAACGCGACCAGGCAGCGCAAGATCATCTACAACTCGGTGAGCCAGTCCGACTCGATCAACGAGGCCAAGGACTTCAGCAAGTACACCTTCCACGAGTGCCTGAACCCGCACATGACCGCGGGCGCGGTGGCGCGCTACGCCTTCCCGAAGATGGGCAAGCGCGTGGTGTTCCTCACGGCCGACTACGCCTACGGCCACGAGATGTCGCGCGGCTTCCTCGCGGCCGGCAAGGCCTTCGGCATCGAGGTGCTGGCCGACATCCGCCATCCGCTGGGCCAGACCGACTTCTCGAGCTACTTCCCGCGCATCCTCGCGCTCAAGCCTGATGTGCTGGTGGTCTGCAACTTCGGCCGCGACCAGTCGATCGCCTTCCGCCAGGCCGGCGACTTCGGCGTCAAGCAGAAGTCGAAGATCATCGCGCCGCTCTTGATGCACTCGGGCCGGATGGTCGACGGCCACGAGGTGTATGCCGACATCATCGGCGGCACCGGCTACTACTGGGGCATGGAAGAGAGCACGCCCTCGGCGCGCGCCTTCAACACGGCGTTTCGCGCGGCCAACGGCGGCACCGCGCCGACCGACTACGCGGGCCTGGGCTATGCGGGCGTGCGCAACCTGCTGGCCGCGGCCAGGCAGGCCAACAGCACCGACAGCGACCGCGTGGCCGAGGCGCTGCAGGCCCTCAGGAGCGACGCCTACAAGGGGCCGACCTACTACCGCGCCTGCGACCACCAGTCGGTGCAGTCGGTGCTGATCGTGGAGTCGAAGCCCGCCGCGCAGGCCAAGGGCAAGGACGACATCTTCCGCATCGTCGCCACCGAGGCACCCGACGAGGCGCGCATGCGCAGCTGCGCCGAGCTGGGCCACGCCTGAGAGCCTCGCCGTGGAACTCTCCGTCTCCCTGCTGCTCCAGCAGCTCTTCGTGGGCCTGGCGCTCGGTGCCATCTACGTGCTGGTGGCCGTCGGCCTGTCGCTGATCTTCGGGCTGCTGGGCGTGGTCAACTTCGCGCACGGCGCCTTCTACATGCTGGGCGCCTACGTGGCGGTCTACGCCTACGGCCTCACCGGCAGCTTCTGGTGGTGCCTGCTGCTGGTGCCGCTCGCGGTCGGCCTGCTGGGGCTGGTGGCCGAGCGCTGGCTGATCCGGCCGCTGTACGGCCGCGGCGTCGACTACCCGCTGCTGCTGACCTTCGGCCTGGCCTACGTGCTGGTCGACGGCGTGCGCATGGTCTGGGGCGTGCAGGGCGAGGCCTTCGCCACGCCCGAGGCGCTGCGCGGCGCGGTCGACCTGGGCTTCGGCGTGTTCCCGCTCTACCGGCTGTTCCTGCTCGGCCTGTGCGCGGCACTGCTGCTGGCGCTGTGGCTGTTCATCGAGAAGACGCGCCTGGGCCTGGTGATTCGCGCCGGCGCGCGCGATCCGCTGGTGCTCAAGGTGCTGGGCATCGATGTGGGCCGCGTGTGGCTCTTGATCTTCGGCCTCGGCACCGCGCTCGCGGGCCTGGCCGGGCTGCTGGCGGCGCCGCTGCGCGGGGTGAATCCCGAGATGGGCGGCTCGGTGCTGATCGAGGCCTTCGTGGTCACCGTGATCGGCGGCATGGGTTCGCTGGTCGGCGCCATCGTGGCCGGCCTGCTGGTGGGCGTGGTGGTGGCGATGACCACGCTGTTCCAGCCCGAGCTCGCCGAACTCGCCATCTTCGCGCTGATGGCCGCGGTGCTGATCCTGCGGCCCAACGGGCTGTTCGGCGCGCGCGACTGAAGGCGCGCCCTTCGCTTCCAACGCTTTCCAGACCATGTCCACCACCACTTCCTCCTCCCCGCCCCCGCTGCGCGCGCCGCGCGCCGAAGCCGCCGCGGCCCCGGGCGCGCGACGGCTGCGCGAGGCGGCCACGCGCCACCGCGTGCCGCTGAGCATCGCGGTGCTCGCGCTGTTCCCGCTGGTCGTTCCCTTCCACGCGATGGCGATCAACATCCTGCTGTTCGGCCTGTTCGCCGCGGGCTACAACCTGACCTTCGGCTACACCGGCAAGCTGTCGTTCGGCCACGCGGCCTTCTACGGCAGCGGCGCCTACGCCTGCGGCATCCTGATCGCCAGCTACGGCCTGCCCTGGCCGCTGGCCGTGGCGGCGGGCATCGCGCTCGGCGGGCTGGTGGCGCTGGCCATCGGCGCGCTCGCGATCCGCACGCGCGGCATCTACTTCGCGATGGTCACGCTGTCGCTCGCGCAGTGCGTGTACTTCGCGGCCTTCCACGCGACCTCGCTGACCGGCGGGGACAACGGCCTGCGCGGCGTGAACGTGCCCACGCTGCGCCTCGGCGGCTGGCAGGTCGACCTGCTGCAGCCGCTGAACCGCTACTACTTCATGCTCTGCTTCGTGGCGCTGGCCGTGTGGCTGCTGTCGCGCATCCTGCAGTCGCCGTTCGGCGCGGTGCTCGAGGCGGTGCGCGAGAACGAGCAGCGCGCCCGCGCCTCCGGCTTCGACGTGGAGCGCGCCAAGCTGCTGTCGTTCGTGATCTCGGGCCTGTTCTGCGGGCTGGCCGGCGCGCTGACGGCGATCAACCTCGCGACCGTGGGCATCGACACCCTGTCGTACCACACCTCGGGCCAGGTGATGATGGTCACGCTGCTCGGCGGCATGGGCACCTTCTTCGGGCCCTTCGTGGGCGCCGGCGTGTTCCTCGCGATGGAGCATGCGCTGACGGCCGTGACCGAGCGCTGGCAGCTGATCGTCGGGGTGATCTTCATCGCGCTGGTGCTGTTCTTCCCGAAGGGCATCTGGGGCACGCTGCTCGCGAGGATGGAACGATGACGACCATGCATCGGGACGCCATCCTCGAGACGCGCGGCCTCACCAAGCGCTTCGGCCAGTTCACCGCCAACGAGGACATCGGCGTGAGCTTCCCGCGCGGGCAGCTCACCGCGATCATCGGTCCCAACGGCGCGGGCAAGTCGACCTTCTTCAACATGGTCTCGGGCGCCTTCGCGCCGAGCGCGGGCGAGATCCGCTTCGACGGCCGCGACATCACCGGGCTGGCCCAGCACCGCTTCGCGCACCTGGGCATCGCCAAGTCCTTCCAGGTGACCAACCTGTTCCCCGACCTCACGGTGCTGGAGAACGTGCGCGTGGCGGTGCAGGCGCTCGACAGCGGCTTCGACTGCTGGCGCCCGCGCGCCGCGCGCCGCGACTGGATCGAGAAGGCCGAGCGGCTGCTCGAGCGGGTGCAGCTGCAGGACAAGCGCGGCTTTCGCGCCGAGCGGCTCTCGCACGGCGAGCAGCGCGCGCTCGAGATCGCGGTGGCGCTCGCGAGCGACCCGAAGCTGCTGCTGCTCGACGAGCCCACGGCCGGCATGAGCCCCGAGGAGACGCGCTCGGTGATGGACCTGATCCTCGCGCTGGTGGCCGAACGCACGGTGGCGCTGGTGGAGCACAAGATGAAACTGATCATGGGCGTGAGCGACCGCATCGTGGTGCTGCACCAGGGCCGCCTGCTGGCCCAGGGCAGTCCCGCGGAGATCCGCGCCAACGAGGACGTGCAGCGCGTCTACCTCGGCCACGGAGGGCAACACCGATGACCCCATCGCAACCACCGCTGCTCGCGGTGCAGAAGCTCGAGGCCTGGTATGGCCGCAGCCACATCCTGCAGGGCATCGACCTCGAGGTGCACGCGGGCGAGATCGTCTGCCTGATCGGGCGCAACGGCGCGGGCAAGACCACGATCATGCGCAGCATCATGGGCCTGATGGGCCGCACGCGCGGCAGCGTGCTGTTCGACGGCGTGTCGCTGCTGGGCCTGCCGCCGCACCGGCGCTTCCACCAGGGACTGGCCTACGTGTTCGAGGAACGCCGCATCGTGCCCGGGCTCACGGTGCTCGAGAACCTGCGCCTGGGCATCCTGGCCTCGGGCCGGCGCGCGCGCGAGCAGGAGCTGATCGACGAGGTGGCGCAAACCTTTCCGCGCCTCAAGGAGCGGCTCGCGCAGGTGGCGGTCACGATGTCGGGCGGCGAGCAGCAGATGCTCGCGATCGCGCGCGCGATGGTGGCGCACCCCAAGCTGGTGATGCTCGACGAGCCCAGCGAGGGGATCATGCCGGTGCTGGTGGACGAGATGTTCGCGCTGTTCGCGGCCTGGAAGCGCGCCGGCAAGACGCTGCTGCTGGTGGAGCAGAACGTCGAGCTGGCGCTGTCGATCGCGGACCGCGCCTACATCGTCGACCAGGGCTGCATCGCGCACCACGCGGGCGCGGCCGAGCTGCTGGCCGACCGCGAGATCCAGGAGCGCTACTGCTCGGTGTAGCGCGCCCGGGCCTGGCTCAGGCGCCGTCGACCACCGGGTTCGACAGCAGGCCCACGCCCTCGATCTCGACCTCGCAGACGTCGCCGGCCTTCATGAAGACCTGCGGCTTGCGCGCCAGGCCCACGCCCGAGGGCGTGCCCGCGATGATGATGTCGCCGGGCTGCAGCGCGAAGGGCTCGGAGCACACCGACACCAGCGTCGCCACGTCGAAGATCATGTCGCGCGTGTTGGCGTCCTGCAGCACCTGGCCGTTGAGCCGGGTCTGCAGCTTCAGGCCGGCGGCGCCCGCGGGCAGCTCGTCGGCGGTCACGAACTCGGGGCCGAACGAGCCCGAGCGGTCGAAGTTCTTGCCCATCATCCATTGCGCCGACTTGAACTGGTAGTCGCGGATCGAGCCGTCGTTGAACACCGAGTAGCCGGCCACGTGGTCGAGCGCCTGGTCCTTGCCGATGTAGCGGCCGGCCTTGCCGATCACGATGACCAGCTCGCCCTCGTAGTCGAACTGGGTCGAGACGTGCGGGCGCTCGAGCGCCTTGCCGTGGCCCACCCACGAGGAGGCGAAGCGGTGGAACAGCACCGGGTAGGTCGGCGGGTCGAACTTGCTCTCGGCCGCATGGTCGATGTAGTTGAGGCCGACCGCGATCGCCTTGGCGGGCGACTGCACGGGCGGCAGCCAGTCGAGGCCCGCCAGCGGCAGCCGGCTGCGCGCGCTCTCGCCGGCGCGGCGCGCGGCGGCCAGGCCCTCGGGGCCGGCGCGCAGCAGTTCGTCGAGCGTGGCGGGCAGGCCTTCGGCGCTGAGGTTCACGACTTCGTCGCCAAGACGAAGACCGAGGGCGGGCTTGCCGCTGCTTTGAAAGGCCAGGAGGCGCATGGGAGTTCCTTGTGGTGGGTGAAAGAGGAAGAGAAACGCGAAAGGATCAGGCGGCGGGATCGGCGGCCGGCGGCGCGGGCTCGATCTCGAAGTTGGTGACGAAGTCCTCGGGCACGCGCGGGCCCCAGGCATAGAAGGAGTCTTCGGGCGGATGGTCGGCGGCGGGCCAGTCGAAGTCGCCGGGCACGAAGTCGATGTCGTACGAATACTCGGAGTAGCTGCCCCAGGGATCGCGCACGTAGTGGAAGTAGTTCGAGCCCAGCACGTGGCGCCCCACGCCCCAGCCGCGCACATGGCCGGCGGCCAGCATCTGCTCCATGCCGCGGCCGACCTCGTCGATGTCGGCCACGTCCCAGCTCAGGTGATGCAGGCCGGGGCCGCCCGACTTGGCCATCGCGACGAGGTGGTGGTCGCTGCCGTGCACGCCGTGCATGAACACGATCAGGTCGCCCGAACGGTCGGAGACGCGCAGGCCCAGCGCCTCCTCGAAGAAGCGCACCGCCTCGGGCACCTTGGCGCTGAACAGCAGCACGTGCGAGAGCCGGCGCGGGTGCACCTTCGGGATGCGCGCGCGGTTGAGCGACGCGCCCACGCCCGGCGGCGGACGCGGCGCGAGCACCCGCTCGCCCGCGGCCTCAGGCGAGCTCTTGGCGGCCACCACGACCTGCACCGGGAAGCCATCGGGATGCAGCAGCCAGAGGCCGGACTCGCCGCCCTGCCCCGCGCTCAGCGGATGGGCCTCGCAGCGCGGCAGGCCCAGCTGCTGCGCGCGCGCGGCGATGGCGTCGAAGTCTTCGGCGAAGCAGCCGAAGCGCAGGTACTGCAGCTTCTTGGGCTGGCCCGGCGCTTCGTGGAGCGAACCCCAGGCCTGCGGATGGCCGACGGTGTGGAGGTCGAGCCGGTCGCCATTGCGCCGCGGCGCCAGGCCGAAGGCGGCATAGAAGCGCTCGGCCTCGGCGAGGTCGGGCACGGTGAACACGAAGCGGTCGAGCGAATGCACGGCCTGCAGCGCGGCGCGCGGCGGGTTCTTGACGGTGCGAAGCGAGGAAGCGGTCATGGCGGCTTGTCTCCGGTGGACGGGTGGATCCGTGGTTTCTTGTTCGAAGAATATATTATTTATTGAATCATAGATTTAAAAGCCTGCCAAGTATGATCTGGGCCGAAGCAACGCCACGGCGCGAAAGGACGCGATGAACGAGAAGACCAAGGGCATGAGCCAGACCCGGCTGGTGTTCACCCACCTGCGCGCCGCGATCGTCGGCGGCCGCCTGCTGCCCGACGCCAAGCTCAACATCGCCGCGCTGGCCGAGGAGCTCGACGTGAGCGCGGGCGCGGTGCGCGAGGGGCTGGCGATGCTCGAGGCCGAATCGCTGGTGGTGTCGGAGCCCGCGCGCGGTTTCCGGGTCAGCCCGATCTCCGAGCCCGAGCTCGAGGACCTGGTGCAGGCGCGCATCGAGATCGAGAAGCTCTGCCTGGCCGAGGCGATCCGCCATGGCGGCCTCGAATGGGAAGGCCGCGTGGTGTCGGCCCACCACCGGCTGTCGCGGCTGGCCGAGCTGCAGCACGAGCTGCCGCAGACCCTGCTGAGCGAGGACTGGACCGCCGCCCATGCCGAGTTCCACCATGCGCTGGTGAGCGGCTGCCCCAACGGCTGGCTGCTGCGCATGCACCTGATGCTCTACCAGCAGAGCGAGCGCTACCGGCAGCTGTCGGCGCCGCTGGGCGGCGACCGGCGCGACGTGCGCGGCGAGCACCAGGCGCTGGTCGACGCGGTGCTCAGCAAGGACGTGCAGGCCGCGCAGGCGCTGATCACCGAGCATCTGCAGACCACGGGGCGCCTGCTGGTCGAGGGCCTGCGCGCGCAGGCGCCGAAGGCCGCGAAGCGCCGCGCCTAGCCCCGCGGCGATTGCGCCGCCACATCACAGCTATATCGCGCGGCCCCTTCAACCGGCCCGCCCGGCATCGCAAGCTCGCTGCATCTTCAACAAAGCATGCAAGGAGCGACACGATGTTCGCGATGCAGTACTCGCACCGGCTGCCGGCCGGGCACGACATGGAAGCCATCCGCCGCCGCGCGGCGCAGCGCGGCCCGCTGTGGGACGACACCGAGGGCCTGGTCTTCAAGGCCTTCGTCGCGCAGGAGCGCGGCCGGCACCGTGCCGTCGGCCACCTCTACGCCTCGGTCTACCTGTGGCGCGAGCCCGCGGCCGCGGCTTCGTTCCTGATGGGCGAGCGCTTCCAGAACGTGATCGACAGCTTCGGCCGGCCGCGCGTGGAGAGCTGGCTGCCGCTCGATGCGCGCGCCGGCGCGGCGCGCACCGAACGCGCGGCCTGGCTGCGGCGCAGCGAGCGCGCGCTCGATGCCGATGCCGATCGCGCGGCGGTGTTCGCCGCGCAGGCCCGCGAGCCAGAGGCAGGCGTGGTCGCGACCTGGAGCGCGCTCGACCTGGCCGCCTGGCGGATCGTGCGCTTCACGCTGCTGACGGATGCGCCCGATGCGCCCGATGCAGGCGATGGCGACGCGATCTACGAAGTGCTGCACCTCGCGCAGCCGGGCCTGGAGACGCTGCCATGAGCACCGCGTTCGACCTGCTCGCGGGCCATCTGCTGGCCGTGCTCTCGAGCGCCGCCGTGCTGGCGATGGCCACCGCCGTGGCGGCCATCGCCCTGCGCGCGCTCAGCGCGTGAGGCCGCCGGCCGTCGCACGCATCGCGTCCGACAGCGACTTCAGGGCGCGCCGCGCCGGCGCATCGGACACGCCCGCATGCAGCACCACGTCGCGCGCGGGCAGCGGCGGCAGGCCCAGCACCGGGCCGACCTCGATCGTGCCGGCCGGCGCCACGCGGCGGCCGAGCGCGGCCACGGCGAGTCCGGCCGAGACGGCCGCGCCCACCGTGAGGATGCCGCCGCCCACGAACACCTCGGACCACGGCACGCCGCCCTGCGCCAGCGCCGTGACGGCCATCTGCCGCACGCTGCAGGGCTCGGCCTGCGTCGCCAGCGGCAGCGGCTCGCCCGAGCGGTGGATGAAGTCGGGCGCGGCCATCCAGCCGAAGGGCTCCTCGAACAGCACCTCGCCGTCGAGCCGGCGGCTGTCGTGGCGCAGCACCAGCACGGCATCGAGCGTGCCGCGGTCGAAGGCCTCGAGCAGTTCGCGCGAGGTGGAGATGCGCACCTCCATCACCACGCCGGGCTCGGCCTGCTTCACGCGGCGCAGCAGCAGCGGCAGCTCGGCGCCGACGATGTGGTGGCTCAGGCCCACCACCAGCCTGCGGCGCGGCGCCGCGAAGGCATCGAGCGCGCCGCTGTGCGCGGCCAGCAGGTTGCGCGCGAAGGGCAGGAAGGCATCGCCCTCGGCCGACAGCCGCACGCGGCGCGGCGTGCGTTCGAGCAGCCGGCGGCCCAGGCCGTCCTCGAGCCGCTTGATGCGCAGGCTCACGGCCGACTGGGTGCCGTCGAGCGCCTCGGCCGCGCGCGTGAAGCTGCGCAGGTCGGCCACCAGCACGAAGGCCTGCACGGCCTCGATGTCGAGCGCCTTCATGGCGCGCGCCCGTCGAAGGCTGGGGGATCGGTGGGGACGATGGAAGGCGCGCTCATTTCGATGCGATCATTTCACAAGGCATTCGCCCGCGTGTTCCGGCGCGGCACATCGACCCTCCACAGAAAGAGACATCCCGTGTCCCTCGAAACCCATTCCCCCGTCAATGCGCCGCTGATCGGCGTGCCCGGCGGCCGCCAGCAGCTCGACACCCCGGCGCTGCTGATCGACCTGAGCGCGATGACGCGCAACATCGAGCGCATGGCCACCTTCGCGCGCTCGCGCGGCGTGGGCCTGCGGCCGCACGTGAAGACGCACAAGTCGGTGGCGATCGCGCGCATGCAGGTCGCGGCCGGCGCCATCGGCGTGAGCTGCGTGACGGTGGGCGAGGCCGAGGTGATGGTCGCGGGCGGCATCCCGGGCGTGCTACTGACCTCGCCCGCGGTCACGCCGAGCAAGATCGCGCGCGTGCTCAAGCTCGCGCGCCAGGCCGGCCCCGGCGGACTGATGGTGGTGATCGACGATCCGCGCAATGCCGCCGAGCTCGCGCGCGCGGCCGCCGCCCTGCCCCATCCGCTCGACGTGCTGGTCGACTACGGCGCGGGCTACAACCGCACCGGCGCCGCCACCGAGGCCCAGGTGCTGGCGCTGGCCGCGGCGATCGCGGCCGAACCGCGGCTGCGGCTGCGCGGACTGCAGGCCTATGCGGGGAACCTGCAGCACATCGTGGAGCGCGAACACCGCAGCGCTTCGGCCGCGGGCCTGCGCAGAACGGTGGCGCAGATCGTGGCCGCGGCAGAACGCCAGGGCATCCGCTTCGAGATCGTGACCGGCGCCGGCACCGGCACCCACGACCTCGATGCGCAGGGCGACGGTTTCACCGAGCTGCAGGCCGGCTCGTACGTGTTCATGGATGCCGAGTACGCGCAGGTGCTCGCCGGCAATGCGCCCGGCCAGGAGTTCGAGGTCTCGCTGTTCGTGCAGACCGCCGTGGTCAGCACGCAGGCCGCCGACTGGGTGACGGTGGACGGCGGCAGCAAGTGCTTCGCCACCGACAGCGGCGTGCCGCTGGTGGCGCGCGGCGCCGGCACGGGCAGCCGCTATGCCTTCTTCGGCGACGAGCACGGCAAGCTGCTGGTGCCGGCCGACGAGCGCCCGGCGCTGGGCGCGCGTGTCGAGTTCGTGACGCCGCACTGCGACCCGACGGTGAACCTGCACGACGTCTACCACGTGGTCGAGGACGACACGCTGGTCGCCATCTGGCCGGTGGATGCGCGCGGGAAGCGCTGAGGAAGAAGAGGAAGAAAGCCGCTCAGACGCGCGGCAGCGCGGCCAGGTAGGTCGACACCACGATCGCGGCCGCGCGGTCGAGCTGCAGGATGTCGGCCACGTCGAAGGCATGCGGCGCGGTGCGGCCGGTGGCGCCCAGCGGCTTGCGGATCTCGACCAGCACCTCGGCCGCGAGCTCGCGATCGCTGCGCGGACGGCCGTCGGCATGCATCACCCAGGCATCGACGTCGTCCATCGCGATGGTGCGGAACACACCCACGATCGGGACGTACTTGTAGCGATCCTCGCCCACCAGGATGGGGACGTTGAGGTTGCAGAAAAACGTGGTCGTCGACATGCAGGATCGCTGCCGTGGCAAGGCTTCTTAATAATTGATAAGTGTGATGCGAAGGATTTCCCATGACGGCAGAGTTCACGGCATCCAGCCGTGACCTTCTGCACACAAACCGTCCCAAACAGCCCCGTCGCATGCAAAACGAATACTTACATTTTACATGTTCGTAAATCTTTGTGTCGCAAAGGCGTCCATTTGTTACTTAATTCATTCGTAAAGATGTGACGCATGCACGTTTCATGACCTTGTCATCACGCGCCGAGAAGCGCCGGCGCAACCGTGCCGCCACGGGGCGGCCTCGTCACGTACCTGCAATGGCGATGCTGCCGTGCGCGCGGAAGGGCTCGACGGCGGCCGCGGGCGTGCGGAGCCGCGCGCCGCGCGAGGCGGACGTGCGCTGTCGGCGCCCGAGCCCGGCGCCGCTCAGTCGGGCGCGGTGAAGCGCGGCGCGCGCCGCTCGATGTTGGCGCGCACGGCCTCGACCTGGTTCGGGCTGCCGATCAGCGCCTGCTGCTCCACCGACTCGGCGATCAAGAGCTCGGCCGCGCTGTGCGCCAGCGAGGCATTGAGCAGCCGCTTGCCGGCGCGGATCGCATCGGGACTCTTGCCGGCGATCTCGTGCGCCATCGCGAGCGCCTCGGCCAGCGGATCGGCCGAAAGGCGCGTGGCGAAGCCGAGCTGCAGCGCCTCCTCGCCCGAGAACACGCGGCCGGTGTAGGTGAGCTCGCGCACCACGTCGCTGCGCGCGAGTTCGCGCATCAGCACCATGCCGCCCATGTCGGGCACCAGGCCCCACTTGATCTCCATCACCGACAGCCTGGTGTCGGGCGCGACGATGCGGATGTCCGCGCCCAGCGCCACCTGCAGCCCGCCGCCGAAGGCCACGCCGTGCACCGCGGCGATCACCGGCACCGGCACCTCGCGCCACACCATCGCGACCTGTTGCGCGGCATTGGCCAGGCCGTGCGTGCGCGCCACCAGCCCGGCGCCGCCGGCCGACTGGCCCAGCACCTCGCCGGCCGCGCCCTGCTCCATGCGCTGGAACGAGGCCATGTCGAGCCCCGCGCAGAAGGCCTTGCCGCGCCCGGCGATCACCACCGCGCGCACCGTGGCGTCGGCACGCAGCGATTCGCCGGCGGCGATCAGCGCATCGAACATCGCGGGGTCGAGCGCGTTCATCTTGTCGGCGCGGTCCAGCTGCAGTTCCACCACGCCGTCGGGGTGGCGGATCGTTTCGATGCGTTCGGTCATGCGGTGTGTCTCCTGGGGTCGTTGGCAAAGTATCGCGCGCCGCGGCGCTCGGCGATGATGGCGGCTGTCGCCGACCCAACACCCGCACCGCCGTCCATGTCCCTCGACCGCCGCCGCTTCCTGCAATCGGGCACCGCCGCCGTGGTGGCGCTGCTGGCCCAGCACCCTGCCGGGGCCACCAAGCCCACGCTGTCCGGCGAAGCTGGCGAAGCACTGGGCTTCACGGCCGTGCCGGCCTCGCTGCGCGACGCGGTCGTGGTGCCGCCCGAGTACGAATGGCAGCTGCTTTACCCCTGGGGCACGCCCACCGGCATCGCGGGCCAGCCGATGCCCGCCTTCGCGCCCGACGGCGGCAACAGCGCGGCCGACCAGGCGCTGCAGGCCGGCATGCACCACGACGGCATGCACTTCTTTCCGCTCGCCACGCCCGGGCGCGCGCTGCTCGTGATGAACCACGAGTACACCGACGAGCAGTTGCTGCATGCCGACGGCGCGAAGGAATGGAATGCGCAGAAGGTGCGCAAGTCGCTGCATGCGATGGGCGTGTCGGTGATCGAGATCGCGCGCACGCCCGAAGGCGGCTGGCGCCAGGTGCTGCCCTCGCCCTATGCCCGCCGCGTGCACGGCAACACGCCGATGCGCATCGCCGGCCCGGCCGCGGGTTCGCCGCGCCTGCGCACCGCGCTCGATCCGGCCGGCACCGAGGTGCTCGGCACCTTCGCCAACTGCGCGATGGGCGTCACGCCCTGGGGCACCTACCTGACCTGCGAGGAGAACTTCCACGGCTACTTCGGCGGCCCGAAGGAGGCGGCCAAGGACGCCACGCCCGCGCAGCGCCGCTACGGCACGGTGGCGGGCTCGCAGTGGGTCGAGTACTGGCGCTTCGACGAGCGCTTCGACCTGAGCCGCCATCCCAACGAGCCGCACCGCTTCGGCTGGGTGGTCGAGATCGATCCCTTCGACCCCGCCGCGAAGCCCGTCAAGCGCACCGCGCTCGGCCGCAAGCGCCAGGAGAGCGCGACCTGCACCGTGACCAGGGACGGCCGCGTGGCGGTCTACATGGGCGACGACGCGCGCTTCGAATACATCTACAAGTACCTGAGTACCGACCGCATCGCGCCCGCCGGCGAGGGCTCGCGTGCGGCGGCCAATGCGCGGCTGCTCGACGAGGGCACGCTGTACGTCGCGCGCTTCGACGCCGACGGCCGCGGCCGCTGGATCGAGCTGGTGCACGGCCGCCACGGGCTCGACGCCGCGGCCGGCTTCGCCGACCAGGCCGAGGTGCTGGTCCATGCGCGGCTCGCGGCCGACGCGGTGGGCGGGACGAAGATGGACCGCCCCGAGTGGATCGCGATCAGCCCCGGCGGCGAGGTCTACGTCACGCTCACCAACAACAGCCAGCGCGGCGACCTCGGCAAGCCCGGCCCCGATGCCGCGAACCCGCGCGCAGACAACCTGTTCGGCGGCATCCTGCGCTGGCGCGAGGACGACGGCGACGCGGCGAGCGCGGGCTTCGCCTGGGAGCATTTCGTGCTCGCGGGCGACACCGCGCAGCCCGGCAGCGGCGCGCGCTATCCGAGCGCCGACGCCGACCTGTTCGGCAGCCCCGACGGCCTGCACTTCGACAGCGGCGGCCTGCTGTGGATCCAGACCGACATGAGCGGCCAACTGATCGGCAAGCCGCCCTACACCGCCCTGGGCAACAACCAGATGCTGGTGGCCGACCCGGCCACGGGCCGCATCAAGCGCTTCCTGACCGGGCCCAGCGGCTGCGAGATCACGGGCTGCGTGGTCGCGCCCGACCGCCGCGCGCTGTTCGTCAACGTCCAGCATCCGGGCGAGTCGCGCGACGACGGCAGCGCCACCCACAACAGCGCCTGGCCCGACGGCATCGCACCGGGCAGCGCGCGGCCGCGCTCGGCCACGCTGGTGATCCGGCGGCGCGACGGCGGCATCGTCGGTACCTAGAGGAGACCACCCATGAGCATCCGCATCGTTCGACTCGGCACGCCGCGCAGCCCCGGCGAAGGCCTGCGCGTGGGCACCGTGCGGCGCCCGCCGCGCGGCGTGCCCAAGAGCGAATTCGCGTCGCAGGACTGGTACGACGTCTGGTACCCGAACCTCGCGCCCTCGACCGAGACCATGAAGCTGGGCCAGGCCGCGCAGACGCCGGCCGAGTGGAATGTGTTCATGCGCAAGTACAAGGCCGAGATGGCCGAGGCCGACGCGAGCCGCAGCCTCGACCTGCTCGCGGCGCTCTCGCACCAGACCGCGCTGGCCGTGGGCTGCTACTGCGAGGACGAGTCGCGCTGCCACCGCTCGCTGCTGCGCGGCCTGCTGGCCGAGCGCGGCGCCGACATCGCGGCCTGATCAGAGCTGCGGCAGCGCCGCGAACACCGGCAGGTCCTCGGCGCGCGCGGCATGGGCCGCCAGTGCCGGACAACGCGCGGGCGCCACCAGCTCGGGCAGCATCAGCTGCGTGAACGACCAGGCCACGGCCGCCGAGACGGCGTCCTGCGTCAGCGCCGCTTCTTCGACGGTCCATGGCGCCGCCGCCACCTCGCGCTCGAGTTCGTCATAGGCCGCCAGCAATTGCCCCAGCACCCGGTCCACCCAGGGCTGGTGCAGCTTCTCGGCCGGGCGCAGCTTGCGCTCGTAGACGATCTGCACCGTCTTCTCGCAGGCCGCGAGCGCGAGCCCCGTGAGACGCAGCGCGCGCAGCCGCGCCGCCGCCTCGGCCGGCCACAGGCTGCGGCCGGCGAGGAACTCGGCGTGCTCGACGATCAAGGTCGAATCCATCAGCACCGCGCCGTCGTCGAGCACCAGCGTCGGCGCCTTGACCACCGGATTGATCGCGCGGAACTGCTCGAAGGTGCTGAACACCGAGAGCGAGCGGTGTTCGAAGGGAATGCCCAGCAGCCGCAGCGAGACGGCGGTGCGGCGCACATAGGGCGAGTCGAGCATGCCGACGAGTTGCATCGAGGGGTCCTCCTTGGGTCTTGAACGAAGCCACGACCTTAGCGGTGCCTGCGCGCGCGGGCCACGGGCATTCATCGAAAATCGGCGCTCCCGGCCGATGGACCATCGGCGAACCCCTCTTCTCATCACGCATGGACATCGACAAGAAAGACCGCCTGATCCTCGAAGCCCTGCAGGCCGACGCGCGCCAGAGCCTCGCGGCGCTGGGCAAGCGCATCGGCCTGTCGCAGCCGGCCATGAGCGAGCGCGTGCGCAAGCTCGAGGACGCGGGCGTGATCGAGGGCTACGGCGCGCGCGTCAACCTGCGCGCGCTCGGCGTGGGGCTGCAGGCCATCATCCGCATCGACACCACGCATGCGGGCATCGCGCGCTACCTGAAGCTGTTCGAGCAGATGCCCGAGGTGCTGAGCGCCGACCGCGTGACCGGCGAGGACTGCTTCATCGTGCGCTGCGCGATCGCCGAGCCGGCCGAGCTCGAGCGCGTGGTGGACGCGCTCGCGGTCGACGGCGCGGTCACCACCTCGCTGGTGCTGTCGAGCCCCGTGAACAAGCACGTCACCGTGCACGCGGCGAAGCCGCCGAGGAAGTAGCGCGCAGGCTCAGCGCTGCGTCTTGTCCTTCTGGTTCTGCGCCTCGATGCGCTCGCGCGCGGCCAGCCAGTCGCCGTCGCTCCACTGGCGCAGTTCGTAGAAGTTGCCGCCGTTGGCCAGCGCGTTGGCGCCGTCCATCATGATGCTCTGGCCCGTGAGCCAGTCGCACTGGCCCGGCGACATCAGGAAGGCCGCGAGGTTCTGCAGCTCGCTCATGCGGCCGGTGCGCGCCATGGGGCTCATCGCGATGGTGCGCGCGCCGGGCTCCTCGCCGGGGTTCAGTCGCTTGCTCATGCCCTCGGTCGGGATCTCGCCCGGGCCCACGGCATTGAGCCGCACGCCGTAGCGCGCCCACTCCACCGCGAGCGACTTGGTCATCACCTCGATGCCGGCCTTGCTCATCGCCGAGGGCACCACGTAGGGGCTGCCGTTGTCGACCCAGGTCACGATGATGCTCATCACGCTGCGGAAGGCATCGCCGGCCTTCCACTGGCCCGACTTGGCCTCGGCCACCCAGCGCTTGCCCACGGCCTGCGTGACGTAGAAGCTGCCGTGGAAGACGATGTTCGCGATCGCGTCGAAGGCACGCGGCGAGAGGCTCTCGGTCGGCGAGACGAAGTTGCCGGCCGCGTTGTTCACCAGGCCGGTGAGGCCGCCGCTCTGCCAGAGGCTCTCGACCATCTCGTCCACGCTCTGGGCGACGCGGATGTCGACGCCGAAGGTGTCGATGCGCCGTTCGGGAAACTGCTGGCGCCACTCGGCCGCGGTCTCCTCGCAGACCGACTGGCGCCGGCCGCAGATCGCGATGTCGGCGCCCAGGCCGAGGAAGCGCTCGGCCATCGCGCGGCCGAGCCCGGTGCCGCCGCCGGTCACGAGGATGCGCTGGCCGCTCATGAGGGAAGGTTGGAACATGCGTCGTCTCCTGGAGGTTTGCCTGACGGCGGCCATGCTACGCGCGGCGGGCGCCGCGCGCATCGGGGGCCGGGTCGCGGGCGCGACGCGGGGCTGGGGCGAGAATGGCGCCATGCCCGACTCCATCGACGCCTCCTCGCAGCCGCTCGCCGGCGTGCGCATCCTGAGCCTCGCGCTCAACCTGCCCGGCCCGGCCGCGCTGCTGCGCTGCCGCCGCATGGGCGCCGATTGCCTGAAGCTCGAGCCGCCCGCGGGCGACCCGATGGCGCTCTACAACCAGGCGGCCTATGCCGCGCTGCACGAGGGCATCGCGATCGAGACGGCCGACCTCAAGAGCGAGGCCGGCCAGCGCACGCTGCATGAGGCGCTCGCGCGCACCGACGTACTGCTGACCTCGTTCCGTCCCTCGGCGCTGGCCAAGCTCGGGCTGGACTGGAACGCGCTGCATGCGCGCCATCCGGCGCTGTCGCAGGTGGCGATCGTCGGCGCCCACGGCGAGCGCGCCGAGGAGCCGGGCCACGACCTGACCTACCTCGCCGAGAGTGGCCTGGTCACCGGCACCGCGCTGCCGGCCACGCTGTTCGCCGACATGGGCGGCGCGTTGCTCGCGAGCGAGGCGGTGCTCAAGGCCCTGTTGCTGCGCGCGCGCGACGCCACGGCGCAGGGCGTGTACCTCGAGGTCGCGCTCAATGTCTCGGCCGACTGGCTCGCGCTGCCGCGCACCTGGGGCCTGACGCAGCCGCAGGGCGCGGTCGGCGGCGCGCATGCGGGCTACCGCGTCTATCCCTGCGCCGACGGCCGCGTGGCGGTGGCCGCGCTCGAGCCGCATTTCGCCAACCGGCTGTGCGAGGCCGCGGGCCTGGCCTCGCGCGACATGATGGCGCCGGCCACGCACGAGGGCGTGGCGGCCTGGATCGCACAGCGCAGCCGCGCCGAACTCGAGGCGATGGCGCGCGAGCGCGACGTGCCGCTGCTCACGCTGGCGGACTGAATCCCGCCGGGCCGGCGGACCTCAGAGCTTGATGCCCGCCGCCTTCACCGTCGGCCCGAGCACCGCCACCTGCTCCTTCACGATGCCCTCGAAGCGGGCCGTCGTCTCGGGCTTGGCGACGATGCCCAGCTCGATCAGCTTCTTCTGCACCTCGGCCATGGCCAGCACCTCGTTGCAGGCGGCGTGGAGGCGCGCCACCACCTCGGGCGGCAGCTTCGCGGGGCCGCTCAAGCCGAAGAAGTTCTCGAGCACCAGCTTGGGCTGCCCCACCTCGGCGATGGCCGGCACCTCGGGCATCCGCGGCGAGCGCGCGCTGCCCGTGACCGCCAGCGGCACCAGCTGGCCGCTCTTGAAGTACGGCACGTAGGCGGTGATCACGTCGATCCCCACGGGAATGGTGTTGGCGATCAGGTCGGTGGTCATCGGCGCGCCGCCGCGATAGGGCACATGCTCCAGGTGCAGCCCGGTCACGCGGCGGATCAGCTCGCCGTGGATATGGCCGATCGAGCCCGGGCCGCCCGAGCCGAAATCGAGCCGGCCGTCCTTGCGCGCGCGGGCTTCCAGGTCGGCGAAGCTCGCGATGCCCGAGCCCTTGCTGGCCATCACCACCAGCGGCGCCGAGCCCAGCGCGGCGATGTGGCTGAAGGCCGCGACCGGGTCGTAGGGCTGCTTGTCGAGCGTGAACGGGCCGAGCGCGATCGGCGTGGTGTTGGCGAGCATCAGCGTGTAGCCGTCGGGCGCCGCGGCCGCGACCTGGGCGCCGCCGATGGTGCCGCCCGCGCCGGGCTTGTTGTCGATCACCACCGCCTGGCCGAGCCGGCGCGCGAGCTGCTCGCCCATCACGCGCGCCAGGATGTCGCTGGAGCCGCCGGGCGGGAAGGTCACGACGATCCTGATCGGCCGGTCGGGCCACTGCGCGAAGGCCGGCAGCGCGAGCACGGCGGCGCCGGCCGCCAGCAACTGCAGCGCGCCACGGCGCGTGGGATGGACGAGGGAGGGGGCGGTGGAAGTCATGGCGCGGTCCAGCAAGAGCAATGCCCGCACTCTAGGAACGCACCCATGGCACGCCAATCGCTAGCGCCTTATGCGCGGCATAGCAAAGCGCCGGGCCTGCACGATGGCTTGGCACCAAAGCTGTGCAGCGCCCTTCCCTCCATGTCCCGCGCCAACGATCCTTTCGACACCTACCTGCTGCGCGTCTTCGCCGTGCTGCTGGCCGAGCGCAGCGTCTCGCGCGCCGCCACACGGCTCAACCAGTCGCAGCCGGCCGTGAGCACCGCGCTCAAGCGGCTGCGCGAGATCTTCGGCGACCCGCTGCTGGTGAAGGACAAGCAGCGCATGGTGCCGACCGAGCGCGCGCTGCGGCTCGAAGCCTCGGTGCGCGTGGTGCTCGGCGAGATCGACGCCCTGCTCGCGCCGGCCGACAGCTTCGATCCCGCGACCACGCGGCTGACCTTCCACCTCGGCACGCCCGACTACCTGGCGCCGCCGCTAATGGCCGCGGTGGTGCAGTACCTGCGCGGCACCGCGCCGGGCGCGCGCCTGTTCATGCATCCGCTCGGGCCCGAGTTCGATGTCGAGGCCGCGCTGGCCGACGGCTCGCTCGACGTGGTGGTGGGCAACTGGCCGCAGCCGCCCGAGCACCTGCACACCACCTTGCTGATGGAGGACGAGATCGTCTGCCTGGTCGACCGCGACCACCCGGGCGCGCAGGGCCTCGCGTTGAGCGACTACCTGCACGGCGCCCACGTGGTGCCGCAGCTCTACAGCACCCTGCAGCGCGGCGTGGTCGAGAGCCACCTGGCCACGCTGCGCCTGGCGCGCACGCCGACCGTGACGGTGCCCTACTTCTCGATGGCGCCGCAGCTCCTGCCCGGCACCGACCTGATCTTCACCACCAGCCGGCACTTCGCGCAGCATTACGCCGCGCTGCTGCCGCTGGCGATCGTGCCGGCGCCGCTCGACTTTCCGCCGATGCGCTTCTACCAGCTCTGGCATGCGCGCCACCAGCGCGCGCCGGGCCACGTGTGGTTCCGCTCGCTGCTGTCGGCGGTGATGCGCACGGCCGGCGCCACGCGGCATCTGCGGCTGCCGCCGGCGAAGGCCGCCGCGGCGCCGCTGACCCTGGACCGGACCTGAGTAGGCCGCGTCAGCGGCCCAGCCCCTCGCGCTGCCGATCCTCGCGCTTGAGCGCGAGGTAGGTGTCGAGGTCGATCTCGTGCAACTGGCGCGGGAACTGCTCGGCGGCCGCGAACCAGTGGCGCTGCCGCTGCTCGGACTGGCCCTTGGCATCGGCTGCGAGGTAGGCATCGAGCGTGAGGAAGTAGCGCATCGCATTGCGCTCCACCAGCCCGCGCATGCCGCGGATGTACTCGGGCTTGCCGTCGGGCGCCTGCCCCACCACCGTGAAGCCGACCTTGTCGCGCCCGAAGGTCGCGAGGTAGGCCTGGGTGGCGAGCTTCACCATCATGCTGTGGTCGTAGCTGTAGCTGAAGTGCAGGAAGCTCTTGCGCTCGTCGAGCGCCACCGCCTCCAAGGTGACGTGGTAGTTGCTGGTGCCGAAGGGGCCGCTGGCGGCCGACAGGTCGATCATCAGGTGCTCGGGCGTCGCGCTCGCCACGCGGTAGGCGAAGGGCAGCTCGAAGGCCTGGTCGACCGGCTTGTCGTAGCGCCGCACCACGTAGAGCGTGAGCGTCTCGTGGCCCGGCGCGCCGCTCACGCGGCAGCGCCGGTTGTTGACGTGCAGCAGCATCAGCTCGCACCAGTTGGCCGAGCCCTTGAGCGCGCTGCCGACCTCCGACAGCGGATGCTCGACCACCGCGTAGACGTCGCCCTGCAGCCCGTCGGGCGTTTCGATCGAATCGAGCTGTATGGGACGGCCGAAGCTGCTGCGCTCGAGCTTGTCCTTGATCTGCTTGTGCCGGGCGCGCAGGGCCTGCGCGGGGGCTTCGCCGGCCGCCGGCTCGGTGGCCGTGGGCGCGGCGCCGGCCTGGAGACTGCCCGCCAGCAGCCAGCCGCACAGGGCGGCGCCGCAGGCACGCCACAGGTGCCGCGCTGGCGAGAACATGCCGGGACCAGGCCGGCAGAACGAAATGCTCATCGGACCACACCATACAACGGCGCGGCCTTTCGCGTGCTCGGGCGCTTCCCGCGCCCTTGCCCATGCAGGCCGGCTCGGACGCGCCCACAATCGCGCCGAGCGCCTCCCGCTCGCCAAGGAAGACACCATGCCCCTCGTCCGCATCGACCTCCCCGACACCGCCCCCGAGACGCTCGGCCCGGCCATCGGCGATCTCATCTACCAGGTCATGACCGAGACCATCAACGTCCCGCAGGACGACAAGTTCCAGGTCATCGCGCGCCATCCGCCGGGGCAGCTCGTGCATCCGCGCAGCTACCTGGGCATCGAGTATTCGGCGGGCTTCGTGCTGATCCAGATCACGCTGAACCAGGGCCGCAGCATCGAGATGAAGAAGGCCTTCTACCGGGCCGTGGCCGACGGGCTGCACGAGAAGCTCGGCATCCGGCGCGAGGACGTGTTCATCAGCCTGGTCGAGGTGGTCAAGGAGAACTGGTCGTTCGGAAACGGAGAGATGCAGTACGCGTAGCCCAGGCGCTGCCGGCCAATGCCACGCCCGGCAGCACCAGCGCGAGCGCGATCCAGGTCGAGACCGTGAGCGGCTCGCGCAGCAGCCAGGCCGCGCCCACGGCGGTCATCAGCGGCACCAGCGCGCCCGAGAGGGAGGCGCGCGCCGCGCCCAGTCGCGCCACGGCCACGCCATAGAGCGCCAGCCCCAGCAGGCCCGCGAACAGCCCCTGCCCCACGGCCTGCAGCGCCACCTCGCGCAGCGGCGCGCTCAGCAGCTTGGGCGCTCCCGCGAACAACAGCAGCGGCAGCAGCAACAGCGTCGAGCCGAGGTTGATCGCGGCCGCGCCCTGCCAGGCCGTGAGCCCGCTGCGGCGCAACGCCAGGGTGTAGCCCGACCACAGCAGCGCGGCGAGCAGGAACAGCAGGTCGCCGCGCCATGCCGAGGCGGCCGCGGCCAAGCCGCCGAGGCCGGACACCGCGAGCCCCGCGGCCATCAGCGCCAGCCCGAGGCAGCGCGAGCGCGTCGGCCGCTCGCCATCGAGCCACCAGCTGCCGAGCGCGGTGAACAGCGGCACGCTGCCGGCCACGAACACGCCCATGTGGGCGGCCGGCGCCCACTGCGCGCCGGCCATCACCACCAGCCCGAACGGCAGGCCGCCGCCGAGCACCAGCAGCGCGCCCTGCCGCGCCGGCAGCGCGCGCAGCACCGCGCGCGAGGCCCACGCCACCGGCAGCAGCACCAGCGCGGGAATCGCATAGCGCAGCACGGCGAGTTCCAGCGGGCCGAGCGAGGTGGTGACGCCATGGCGCGAGGCGATCTGCCAGCCGCTGCCAATCAGCGCGGTGGCGAACGCGGCGAGGACGCCTGTCCAGGGAAGGGATCGGTTCATGCGGCCAGTCTGGCCGTGCGCGCCTGGCGGCGCTATCAAGATCCTGCGCAGCTGCGTGCGGACTTACGCGGCGTGCAGCGCGCGGCGCGCCTCGCCGGGCGTCACGCCGACCTCGCGCAGGAACAGCGCGCCGAGGTGGCTCTGGCTGCAGAAGCCGAGCGCGTGCGCCAGGCCCGCGAGGTCGCGTTCGCCGGCATCGAGCTGCGCGAGCGCCGCGGCCAGCCGCAGATGCAACCGGTACTGGTGCGGACTCAGGCCGGTGCGGCGGCGAAAGCTGCGCGCCAGATGGAACGGCGAACTGCTGGCCGCCTCGGCCAGTTCGTGCAGCGACAACGCACGGCCGTCGACAGCCTCCGCCGCCAGGCAGCGCCGCGCGCGGCCCACGACGCCCTCGCTGTGCGCGAGCCCCCCGGTCGCGAGAGCGTCGGCGATCAATCGTGGCGTGGCATCGACGGCATCGAGCCCCGCTTCGAGGCGGCGCCAGTGCAGGCGCAGCCGGTACAGGGCGCGTGGCGACAGCAGGCGCTGGGCGCCGTCGCCGGTCCAGGGCGCATCGGCCACGCCGTCGGTGGCGCTCACCACCACGCTGCAGCGCGGCTCGCGCGCCTGGGGGCGCAACTGGTAGCGCTGCGCGGGCGCCACGCGCAGGGCCGTCAGCGCATCGATCCAGGCACCGTGGCCGTCGTCGCCGCGGAACTCCATCGCGGCGGCATCGAAGGGCAGCACCAGCCGGCCCGAGGGCGCGGTGTAGACGGGACTCCATTGCGGCGCGGTCGCGTGCGAACGCACGCGCTCGACGCGCCAGCGCGGGTCGGCGACCAGGAGGATGCGTTGCTGTGCCATGGCGGCCGGGGCGATCGCCGGAGCTGGATCGCCCGCCGCTTCAGCGCACCTTGCGCGCCGAAGGCTTGGCGCCGGCGGGCTTGGCCGAGGGGCGGCCCGAACCGGTATCGCGCGGCGGCAGCCCGGTGTGCTGCGTGAGGATGCGGCCCTTCGAGGGCTTGACCATCGGCAGCTTCACCGACGGCGCGGCCTTGGCGGTCTTCGTCGCGGGTGCGCTGGTCGAGTTCTTGCGGCGCGCGCTGGTGTAGCCGCCGTCGGTCAGCGGCTGCCAGGTCGGGATCAGGTGGTGCTTGCCGTTGCCGATCAGGTCGGCGCGGCCCATGGCCTTGAGCGCCTCGCGCAGCAGCGGCCAGTTGTTGGCGTCGTGGTAGCGCAGGAAGGCCTTGTGCAGCCGGCGCCGCTTCTCGCCGCGCACGATGTCCACCGTCTCGCTCTCGCGCGTGATCTTGCGCAGCGGGTTGCGGTTGCTGTGGTACATGGTCGTGGCCGTGGCCATCGGGCTCGGGTAGAAGGTCTGCACCTGGTCGGCGCGGAAACCGTTCTTCTTGAGCCAGATCGCGAGGTTCATCATGTCCTCGTCGCTGGTGCCCGGATGCGCGGCGATGAAGTACGGGATCAGGTACTGCTTCTTGCCCGCCTCGGCCGAGTACTTCTCGAACATCTGCTTGAACTTGTCGTAGCTGCCGATGCCGGGCTTCATCATCTTGCTGAGCGGGCCCTGCTCGGTGTGCTCGGGCGCGATCTTCAGGTAGCCGCCCACGTGGTGCTGCACCAGTTCCTTCACGTACTCGGGCGACTGCACGGCCAGGTCGTAGCGCAGGCCCGAGCCGATCAGGATCTTCTTGATGCCGCGCAGCGCGCGCGCGCGGCGGTAGATCTTGATCAGCGGATCGTGGTTGGTGTTGAGGTTCTGGCAGATGCCCGGGTACACGCAGCTCGGCTTGCGGCAGGCGGCCTCGATCTCGGGCGACTTGCAGCCGATGCGGTACATGTTGGCCGTGGGGCCGCCGAGGTCGGAGATGGTGCCGGTGAAGCCCTTCACGCTGTCGCGGATGGCCTCGACCTCCTTGATGATCGAGTCTTCCGAGCGGCTCTGGATGATCCGGCCCTCGTGCTCGGTGATCGAGCAGAAGGTGCAGCCGCCGAAGCAGCCGCGCATGATGTTCACGCTGAAGCGGATCATCTCCCAGGCCGGGATCTTGGTCGCGCCGTCGTGGCTGCCGTTCTCGTCGGCATAGCGCGGATGCGGGCTGCGCGCATACGGCAGGTCGAACACATGGTCCATCTCGGCCGTGGTCAGCGGGATCGGCGGCGGGTTGATCCAGACGTCGCGCGCGGTCGTGCCCTCGCCATGCGCCTGCACCAGCGCGCGCGCATTGCCGGGGTTGGTCTCGAGATGCAGCACGCGGTTGGCGTGCGCATAGAGCACCGGGTCGGCGCGCACCTGCTCGTACGAGGGCAGGCGGATCACCGAGCGGTCGCGCGGCGGCACCTTGGTCTTGCCACGGCCCTGCAGCGCGGGGTTGGGCACGAACTGCAGCGGCTTGATGGCGGGGTTCACCACCGCGGCCGCGGCTGCCGCTGCGGCCGGCGAACCGGCGACCTCGGCCGCCTTCGCGACGGCCTCGGCCTCGTCCTCGCGCGCGCAGCTCGCGCCGTTGGCCTTGGCCTGGTCCGAGACCATCAGGTAGGGATTGACGTGCGCCTCGACGCGGCCCGGCTCGTCCACGCTGGTGGAATCGATCTCGAACCAGCCCTCGGGCGTCTCGCGGCGCACGTAGGCGGTGCCGCGCACGTCGTCGATCTGGTGCACCGGCTCGCGCGCCGCGAGGCGGTGCGCGATCTCGACGATGGCGCGCTCGGCGTTGCCGTAGAGCAGCAGGTCGCACTTGGAATCGACCACGATCGAGCGGCGGACCTTGTCCTGCCAGTAGTCGTAGTGGGCGATGCGGCGTAGGCTGCCTTCGATGCCGCCGAGCACGATCGGCACGTCGTTCCAGGCTTCCTTACAGCGCTGCGAATACACGATGGCCGCGCGGTCGGGCCGCGAACCGCCGACGTCGCCGGGCGTGTAGGCGTCGTCGCTGCGGATCTTGCGGTCCGCGGTGTAGCGGTTGATCATCGAATCCATGTTGCCGGCGGTCACGCCGAAGAACAGGTTCGGCTTGCCGAGCGCCTTGAAGGGCTCGGCGCTCTGCCAGTCGGGCTGGGCGATGATGCCCACGCGGAAGCCCTGCGCCTCGAGCATGCGGCCGATCACCGCCATGCCGAAGCTCGGATGGTCGACGTAGGCATCGCCCGTGACGATCACGATGTCGCAGCTGTCCCAGCCGAGCGCCTCCATCTCCTGGCGCGAGGTCGGCAGGAACTTCGCCGTGCCGAAGCGGGCTGCCCAGTACTTGCGGTAGCTGGTCAGCGGCTTGGCGGCGCGCGCGAAAAAGGAGACGTCGACGGGGGCGTTCATCAAATGGGGGTGGTGCGGCAGGCGGCCTCGAACGGAAACGAGAGATGCGGCTGCGATGGGTAACCCGCGATTTTAGGGTTTTCCACCCTTTCTGTCCCGTGAAAGCGGTGGCGCGGCTTCGGGATTAGGGGCATCGGCCCAGGGAAGGCACCGCCTTGCCCTGCCGGCATTGAAAGCCTTAGTCATTCAATTGCTTGCTTTTGTCAATCGATTGATGGATAGTCGCTCCATGCCGACCACCGAATCCCCCGCCGTTCACGTCGATGCCGTCAAGGCCGTGCGCCGTTTCAACCGCTTCTTCACGCGCCAGGCCGGCGTGCTCGAGCCCTACCTCGGCGGCGCGCTGCCGCTGACCGAAGTGCGCGTGCTCTACGAACTCGCGCACCGCGACGCGCTGGTCGCGACCGATCTAGCGCGCGAACTGGGCCTGGACGGCGGCTACCTGAGCCGCATCCTCAAGCGCTTCGAGACCGAGGGCTGGATCGTGCGTTCGCCGAGCCCGCGCGACGCGCGCCAGAGCCTGCTGACCCTGACCGAGGCCGGCCATGCCGCCTTCGCGCCGCTGCAGCAGAAGTCGCGCGAGGAAGCCGCCGCCCTGCTCGCGCCGTTGCCGCCGTGCGAACGCGAACAGGTGGTCGAGGCCATGGGACGGATCGAGCGCCTGCTCGACCCCGCGGCACCGCGCGCACCCACGCGCACGGTGGTGCTGCGCGATCCCAAGCCCGGCGACATGGGCTGGGTGGTGCAGCAGCACGGCGAGCTCTATGCGCGCGAGTACGGCTGGAACAGCGAGTTCGAGGCATTGGTCGCGGAGATCGTGGCGCAGTACCTCCGCAAGTTCCAGCCCGAATGGGAAAAGGGCTGGATCGCCGAGCTCGACGGCGAGCGCGTGGGCGCGATCTTCGTGGTGCGCAAGTCGGCCACCACCGCGCAGCTTCGGCTGCTGCTGCTCACGCCCGCCGCGCGCGGCCTGGGCCTGGGCAGCCGGCTCACCGACGAGTGCATCGCCTTCGCGCGCGCCAAGGGCTACCGCAAGATGGTGTTGTGGACCAACAGCTGCCTCACGGCCGCGCGTGCGATCTATGCCAAGCGCGGCTTCGAACTCGAGAAGACCGAAGCCTACGAGGGCTTCGGCCAGCAACTGGTCGGCGAGACCTGGTCGCTGAAGCTCTAGGGCCGCTGCAGGCGGCTGCGATTACTGCATGTACCAGCCGTGGCTCACCACCAGCGACTGGCCAGTGAGCGCGTTGGTCGGGAAGGCCGCGAACAGCAGCGCCACGCGCGCCACGTCGTCGGTGGTGGTGAATTCGCCATCCACCGTTTCCTTGAGCATCACGTTCTTGATGACTTCCTGCTCGCTGATGCCCAGCGTCTTGGCCTGCTCGGGGATCTGCTTCTCGACCAGCGGCGTGCGCACGAAGCCCGGGCAGATCACGTTGGCGCGCACGCCGTGCTTGGCGCCTTCCTTGGCCACCGTCTTCGCGAGGCCGATCAGGCCGTGCTTGGCCGTCACGTAGGGGGCCTTGAGCAGCGAGGCTTCCTTCGAGTGCACCGAGCCCATGTAGATCACGCTGCCGCCGCGGCCCTGCGCATACATGTGCTTGAGGCAGGCCTTGGTCGTGAGGAAGGCGCCGTCGAGGTGGATCGCGAGCATCTTCTTCCAGTCGGCGAAGCTGAACTCCTCGACCGGATGCACGATCTGGATGCCGGCATTGCTCACCAGGATGTCGATGCCGCCGAAGGCCTTGGCGGCCTCTTCGACCGAGGCGTCGACCTGCGCCTCGTTGGTCACGTCGACCGCCACGCCGATGGCCTGCGCGCCCGTGGCCTTAAGTTCGGCCGCGGTGGCGTCCGCCGCTTCCTTGTTGAGGTCGGCGATGACGATCTTCGCGCCTTCCTGCGCGAAGAGGATCGCGATCTCCTTGCCGATGCCGCTGGCCGAGCCGGTGATGTAGGCGACCTTGTCCTTGAGTTGCATGTTGGTTCCTTGGGTTAGGGTTGCGAAGAAGACGAAGAAGAGGAAGCAGCGAGGTAGTCGAGCTCGACCGTGCCGAGCGCGAGCGTCATGTCGGCGATGTAGTGCACGGCCGATTCGACCTTGCGCACCGGCAGCTCGGCCACCGGCGCGAGCGCATGCGGATGCAGCTCGAGCGAGGCCGGGCCGGTCCAGGCGCCGTGCAGCGTGACGTCGACCATGTGGTAGCGCACCAGCTCGCAGATGCGCGGCGTGCCATCCACGTGCGGAATGATCTTGAGCAGGAAGTTGGGCTGCGCGATGCCTGCAAGGATCGGGCCGGGCTCGAGCGCGCGGTGCTTGAAGCCCATGGTGGCCTTGGCCACGCGCAGCTTGCCGTAGTCGAGGGTGCCGACGATGGTGTCGGTCTCGTAGTCGAACTGCGGCGAGGCCAGCTTCTTCGGAAAGCCCCAGAGCTCGCGCCCGCCCGCGATCGGCGGATGGTCGTTCAGGTACATCGCATGCACGTAGGCGCCCTGCTCCAGGCCGCGCGCGGTGCGCAGCTGCACCGGAATGACCTGGCCCGACTCGGTGTAGTCGCCGAAGCCGGTGGAGTCGGGCATGCGGATGAACTCGTACTTGACGAGCGGCTCGACCACCTCGAGCGGCTCCGGCACCACGGCGCGCAATGCGTCGAGGTCGGTGCGGTAGGTGATCACCATGAACTCGCGCCGCATGAAGCGGTACGGTCCGGGCGGAAAAGCGGGGCTGGTCAGCGGCATGGCGAAAGCCTGGCGCCGCACGTCTTCAATGTTCACGACATTCCTCCTTTGAAGCATCTTGAATCCGGCAACCAGTCTCGTGCCGGTTTCTTAGCCGGGGCTGAATCGTGAGGGCGATTCTTCTCGTCAGCGTGACAGACCGGGCCGCTTCACGCGACCGCTGCCGCCCTCGCCGAGGTCGAAGGTGGTGACGCCGTTGACCGCGGCGTCGCTGCGCAGCGTCTCGGGATGCGCGAGCACGCGGCGCATGTCGCGCGCGCCCGACTCCCAGTGCTCCTCGACCGCCGCGCGCGAGAACTCGTAGTCCTTCGACTCGAGCTCGTAGGGCTTGTCGCGGTAGATCAGGTGGAAGATGTCGATCGGGTGGTGCGTGAGCTCGGCCTGCACCGCCTCGACCGCGGGATCGCGGCGCAGGTGCGGCGGCAGCTTCTCGATCAGGTCGGCGATCGCCTGCTGCAGGTTCATGTTGGCCGCCAGCGCATCGGTGTTCATGCGGGTGCGGCTCGAATAGGTGATGTCCTTCTGCCGCTCCATCACGCCCGACAGCGTGTGCGGCATCTCGCCGCGCGCATTGAACAGGTCGACCTGCAGCACCACCAGCGGCTCGCTGCGCGGATGCAGGTCGAGCACGTACTGCAGCGGCGTGTTCGAGACGATGCCGCCATCCCAGTAGTCGTCGCCGTCGATGTGCACCGGCGCGAAGCCCGGCGGCAGCGCGCCGCTGGCCATGATGTGCTCGGGGCCGATGCGCTGGCGCGTGTTGTCGAAGTAAACCGAGTTGCCGGTGCGCACGTTGACCGCGCCCACGCTGAAGCGCGCCTCGCAGTGGTTGATGCGGTCGAAGTCGACCAGGCGCTCGAGCGTGGCCTTCAGCGGCGAGGTGTCGTAGTAGCTCAGCAGCGGCGCCGCGCCGCCGAGCAGCAGGGCCAGCGAATAGCGCGGCTCGAAGAAGCCGGGAATGCCCACCAGCGAGGCCATGGTCGCGCTCCACTGGTTCTGCGTGCTGCGGTCGCCGAACCACGACGGCAGCCGCTGCGAGGGCCCCGAGGACACGAGATGCCAGAACTCGCGCAGCCGGTCGACGCGATGCTCGGGCGCATTGCCCGCGATCAGCGCGGCATTGATCGCGCCGATCGACACGCCCGCGATCCAGTGCGGCTGCAGCTCGGTCTCGCTGAGCGCCGCGTAGACCCCGGCCTGGTAGGCACCGAGCGCGCCGCCGCCCTGCAGCACCAGCGCCTTGCGCGCGGAGCGCATGTCCTCGCGCCGCGCCGCGAAGGCTTCGAGCTTGCGCGCCGCGGAAGCGGCCTGGCTCTTGCGGCGGGCGGGGGGAGACGGGGAACGGGAGGGAGTCGGGACAGAGGAGGAACGGGGCTTCTTCGGGGACGTCGTCATGCGGCCATTTGACATCAGCCCCGTGACCCCCGACTGACCAGGGGGCACTCGAAGCCGCGTTCAACGGACCTGTTTCACATCTTCGGCAGCAATTGCCCGCGGATCTCGCCGCCCGGATTCGCGGCCGTGTGGACGTTGGCGTACCACTTGCCCGCGCTGAGGTCGGCCGCCTGCGCCGGCGTGAGCGTGGCCTCGCCCTCGATCGGGCTGGCCGCGTTAGAGAACGGCAGCACCACGCCGGCATTGGCGCCGGCCGGTGCCGGGCCATGGAAGTGGGCCGCGGTGGCCGGGCCGCTGAGACCGGTGTAGGTGATCTTGTACTTGAGGACGTTGGTGTCGCGGTTGAGCCAGGCCTCGGCCATGCCGCTGCCGCGCGTCATGTTCGGTGGCACCTCGCTGGCCGCGTTCATGGTGCCGCTGAAGCTCGCGACATTGGCCTTGGACATCATGCCGCAGCCGGCCAGTGCCGCACTGGCCGCGCCGGCGACGAGGGCGGCGCGCAAGAGGGTGCCGTATCGGTTCATGGGAAGTCTCCTGATCGTGAATGAATGCGGACCAGCATAGGCAGGGCATTCGCAATCCCTTGTCGGCCACCACCCCGAATTCGCCGTGCACGCGGCGCCAGCCCCGGCATTGAAAGCCGATTGAAAGAAGACAATGCCGCGATGATTTCCGCCCCCGAATCCTCAACCTCCCTCACCCTGCCCTCGGCGCACGATGTGGTGCAGTTCTGGCGCGAGGCCGGCCCCAAGCGCTGGTTCGCCAAGGACGAGGCCTTCGATGCCGAGTTCGCCGGCCGCTTCGTCGAGGCCCACCATGCCGCCGCGCGCGGCGAGCTCGACGCCTGGATGAACGATGCCGAAGGCACGCTCGCGCTGCTGGTGCTGCTCGACCAGTTGCCGCGCAACACCTGGCGCGACAACGCCCACATGCTGGCCACCGACGGCAAGGCGCTGGCCGTCGCGCACCATGCGGTCGAAGCCGGCTTCGACCGCCAGGTCGAGGAGGTGCTGCGGCCTTTCTTCTACATGCCCTTCATGCATTCCGAAGTGCTGGCCGAGCAGGAACGCTCGGTCGTGCACTGCAGCGCGCTCGATGCCAACACCCAGCGCTTCGCGGTGCTGCACCGGGACATCGTGGCGCGCTTCGGCCGCTTTCCGCACCGCAACCGGATGCTGGGCCGCGCGAGCACGCCCGAGGAAGAGAAGTTTCTCGCCGAGGGCGGCTTCAAGGGCTGAGCGCGTTCAGAGATCGCCGCCCGAGCGCGTGCGCGCCGGCACGTGGTCGTCCTTGCCGGCGCCGATGCCGACGTCGGAGTGCTTGAGCGAGCCGTAGCTGCGCGCATAGACCCAGGTGAACTCGGCGCCCAGCAGGAAGATCTGCGCCGAGTAGTAGACCCACACCAGCACCACCACCAGCGAGCCCGCGGCGCCGTAGCCCGAGGCCACGCTGCTCTTGCCGATGTACAGGCCGATCAGGTGCTTGCCGATGGTGAACAGCAGCGCCGTCACCGCCGCGCCCACCCACACGTCGCGCCACTGAACCTTCGCGCGCGGCATGATCTTGTAGATCATCGCGAAGATCACGGTGACCATGCCGAAGCTGAACCCGAAGTTGACCCACTGGGCCAGCGTCTCCCAGGCGCCGAACATCGGCGACCACCACTTGCCGAGCGCGGCCAGCGCGGCGCTCGCCACCAGCGACACCATCAGCAGGAAGCCGATGCCCATCACCATGCTGAAGGACAGCAGGCGCACGCGCAGCAGGTTGAAGATGCCGCTGCTCTTGGCACGCGCGGGGGCGCGCCAGATGCGGTCGAGCGCGTCCTGCAGCTCGCCGAACACGGTGGTGGCGCCGACCACCAGCAGCGCGATGCCGATCAGCGTGGCGACGATGCCCTCGCGCGGCTTGTTGACCGCCTGCAGCATGCTCTGCACCGCGGCCGCGCCCTGCTCGCCCATCAGGCCCGAGAGCTGCGCGAGGATCTCGCCGCGCGCGGCCTCCTGCCCGAACACCAGCCCGGCGACGGCGATCACGATCAGAAGCAGCGGCGCGATCGAGAACACGGTGTAGTAGGCGAGCGCGGCACCCATGCTCGGGGCGTAGTCGTTCGACCAGGAGGCGACGGCGCGGCGGCAGAGATCGAAGAGGGGTCGCAAATACATGGCGGAAAGTCTCCTGTCGGTGGCGGCACCGTCCTGTCGGAGCGGCACCCGGCATCTTGCCGTCTGCCTACGATAATCGCTCAAACATGCAACCGTCTCCCCCAGCCTCCGGCGCGGCGGCGCCGTCCGCGCCCTCGCACCCGCAGTCGCCGCGCGACCTCTTCGTGTCCTTCACCTTCCTGGCGCTGCAGGGCTTCGGTGGCGTGCTGGCGATCGTGCAGCGCGAGATGGTCGAGAAGAAGAAGTGGCTCACGCCCGAGCAGTTCCTCGAGGACTGGGCCGTGGCCCAGGTGATGCCGGGGCCCAACGTGATCAACCTCGCGCTGATGATCGGCGACCGCTACTTCGGCCTGCGCGGCGCGCTCGCCGCGGTGGCCGGCATGCTCACGGTGCCGCTGTTCGTGATCCTCGCGCTCGCGGTGCTCTACGCGCACTACGCGGGCAACCCGCAGGTCGCGGGCGCGCTGCGCGGCATGGGCGCGGTGTCGGGCGGGCTGATCGCGGCCACCGGCATCAAGCTGATCCCACAGCTGCGCAAGCATCCGCTGGGCTTCGCCACCTGCCTGGCGTTCGTGGCGCTGGTGTTCGGCGCCATCGCCTGGGCGCGCATCCCGCTGGGCTGGGTGCTGCTGGTGTTGGGCGGCGTGGCCTGCGGCTGGACCTGGAAGAAGATCGCGCCATGAGCGCCGCGCCGGGCCACCCCAAGCAAGCTCGCACCGCAGTGCGAAGCACGGAGGTACTTCAATGACCATCGTCATGCACTGGCACGACTGGCTCGCCCTGTTCGGCCAATACATGCTGCTGTCGATGCTCTCGATCAGCGGCGCCATCACCACCGTGCCCGACATGCACCGCTACCTGGTGGCGCAGCATGGCTGGCTCACCGATGCGCAGTTCACCTCCTCGGTCGCCATCGCGCAGGCCGCGCCCGGGCCCAACGTGCTGTTCGTCGGCCTGATGGGCTGGAACGTCGGCCTCAACGCGGGCGGCGGCATCGGCGCCGGGCCTTCGGCCTGGCTGCTCGGCCTGTTCGGGCTGGCCGTGACCATGGTCGGCATCATGCTGCCGAGCACCACCCTCACCTACTTCGCCACCCGCTGGGGCCACCGCAACCGCACCCGCCGCGGCGTGCGCGCCTTCAAGCAGGGCATGGCGCCGGTGGTGGTGGGCCTGCTGATCGCCACCGGCTGGGTGCTGGCCGCCGGCAACCACGTGGGCAACGCACCGGCCTGGCACCTGTGGCTCCTGACCGGCGTGGCCGCGCTCATCGTCTGGCGCACGCGCATCCATCTGCTGTGGCTGCTGGGCGCCGGCGCGGCGCTCGGCGCCATCGGTTTCGTCTGACCTTCGCCCCCTTCCTCCTCCCTCTTCTTCCTTCCTCAGGAGCTTTCCCATGTCGCAACTTCGCCCCCTCGGCCGCTCCGGCCTCCAGGTGTCCCCGCTCGCCTTCGGCGGCAACGTGTTCGGCTGGACGGTCGACGAGGCCGCCTCGTTCAAGCTGCTCGATGCCTGGCTCGACGCCGGCTTCAACTTCGTCGACACCGCCGACGTCTACTCGTACTGGGTGCCGGGCCACAGCGGCGGCGAGTCCGAGACCATCATCGGCAAGTGGCTCAAGCAGAGCGGCAAGCGCAGCCGCGTGGTGCTGGCCACCAAGCTCGGCAAGTCGATGGGCGAAGGCAAGGTCGGGCTCTCGCCGGCCTACATCCGCGAGGCGGTCGAGGCTTCGCTCAAGCGCCTGCAGACCGACTACATCGACCTCTACCAGTCGCACGACGACGACGCCAACACGCCGCTCGAGGACACGCTGGGCGCCTTCGACGACCTCGTGAAGGCCGGCAAGGTGCGCGCCATCGGCGCCTCGAACTTCACCGCGCCACGGCTGGCCGAGGCGCTCGACGTCTCCGAGCGCCTGGGCATCGCGCGCTACGAGAGCCTGCAGCCGCTGTACAACCTCTACGACCGCGCCGTGTTCGAGGACGACCTCGAGCCGCTGTGCCTGAAGCGCGAGGTCGGCGTGATCAACTTCTACGCGCTGGCCGCCGGCTTCCTCACCGGCAAGTACCGCACCGAGGCCGACGCGGCCAAGAGCGCGCGCGGTGCGAGCACCACCAAGAAGTACCTCAACCCGCGCGGACTGCGCATCCTCGAGGCACTCGACAAGGTGGCCCAGCAGTACAACGCGAAGCCGGGCCAGGTCGCGATCGCGTGGCAGATCGCGCGCCCCTCGGTGACCGCGCCGATCGCGAGCGCGACCTCGATCGCCCAGCTCGACGAACTGGTGACCGCCACCCAGCTCAAGCTCGACGCGGGCACGATCGCGATGCTCGATCGCGCGAGCGAGGAAGAAGGCAAGGCGGCCTGAGGACCGGGTCGTGAGCGACTTCGACGACATCGCGGCGCCCTCGCTCGAGCACTTCGCCGACCTGCGCGTGGAGGTCGGCGAACCCCAGGTGCTGGGCCAGGGGCCGGGCGGCCTGCGCCGCGTGGTGCCGATCACCGGCGGCCAGGCGCAGGGCCATGGCTGGACCGCGCGCGTGCTGCCGGGCGGCAGCGATTTCCAGCTGATCGTGGGCGAGACGCTCTCGGTGCTCGATGCGCGCTATGGCCTCGAGACCGATGCCGGCGACCTCGTCTACGTGCAGAACCATGCGATCCGCAGCGCCTCGCGCGAGACCATGGCGCGGCTGCTGCGCGGCGAGCCGGTCGATCCGGCGCAGGTGTATTTCCGCTGCACGCCGCATTTCGAGACCGCCTCGCCCGCGCTGGCCTGGATCGCCGAACGGCTGTTCCTCGGCGCCGGGGTGCGCCGGCCGGCCCAGGTGGTGATGCGCTTCTGGGCCGTGAACTGAGGATCAGCCGTCGACCGGCTCGGCGGGCGTGGCCAGGATGCGCTGGTAGAAGGCCACGTCGAGCCAGCGGCCGAACTTGAAGCCTGCCTGCCGCACCGTGCCCGCGTGCTCGAAGCCCAGGCGCTCGTGCAGCGCGATGCTGCCGGCGTTCTGGGCGTCGATGGCGCCGACCAGCACGTGCACCTCGCGCGCCTGCGCCTCGGCCACGATCGCCTCGAGCAGCGTGCGGCCCAGGCCCTTGCCGCGGTCGGCGGCATCGACGTACACCGAGTGCTCGACCGTGTACTTGTAGGCCGGGAAGGCGCGGAACGTGCCATAGCTCGCGAAGCCCATGAGCCGGCCGTCATCGTCCACCGCGCCGATCACCGGGAAGCCGTTGGCGCGCTTGGTGGCGAACCAGCCGGCCATCTGCTCGGGCGTGCGCGGCTTGTAGTCGTAGAGCGCGGTCGAGGTGACGATGGCGTCGTTGAGGATCGCGAGGATGGTGCCGGCGTGGGCTTCCTCGGTGCAGGGGATCAGGCGCATGGGGCTCCTTTGCAGCATTGCGCGGTTGTTCACTATAGGAGAATAATAATCTCTTATGAGAAACGACGCATTCCCCCCGGCGCTGGAGACCGGCGAGCCCATCGACGCGCTGATCGCCCGGCGGCTCTCGGCGCTGCGGCAGGCGCAGGGCCTGAGCCTCGCGGAACTGGCCGAGCGCTCGGGCGTGAGCAAGGCCATGATCTCCAAGGTCGAGCGCGCGCAGAGCAGCCCCACGGCCGTGCTGCTGGGCCGGCTGGCCGCGGGGCTGGGTGTGCCGCTGGCGCAGTTGCTGACGCAGGACGACGAAGGCCGGGACACGCAGCGCCTGTGCCCCCGCGCCGCGCAGGCGGTGTGGCGCGATCCTGGCGCGGGCTATCTGCGGCGGCAGGTGCTCGAGCGCGGCACGGCTGGCGGCATCGAGCTGGTCGAGGTCGAACTGCCGCGCGCGGCGCAGGTCGCCTATCCGCGCTGGAGCGGCAAGCCGTACCGGCAGTGCCTGTGGCTGCTCGAGGGCGAGTTGCAGGTTGACTATGGCGAGGAGCGCTTCCGGCTCGCGAGCGGCGACTGCCTAGATTTCGGGGTCGACCGGGCACTGGTGTTCCAGGCGCTGGGCGATGGCGGCTGCCGCTACCTGCTGGTGGCCGACCAGGACCTGCGTCCGCGGTAGGCCCGCTCCCACAGCCGCAGGCGGCACCGGCCGGTGCGGGCGACAAGCATGCTCCAGATACTGCGAGACATCACAGCTTCGGAGGAACACGCATGTCGTTCGCGCTCTACATGATCGGTTTTCTGATCTTCATGGCCGGCCTGATCTGGGGCGCCTCGGTGGCCGGCGTACCGACGCTCTACATCGGCATCGGCTCGCTGATCCTGCTGGGCATCGGCATCTTCAGCGCGGTGGGCCGCACGCGCGGCAAGGATCCGTCGCAATGAGGCCGCGGCGCGGCGCTCAGGCGCCGCGCTGGCGCATCGCCTCGTAGAGGCACACGCCGCTGGCGACCGAGACGTTGAGGCTCTCGACCGCGCCCGCCATCGGGATGCTGACCAGCTCGTCGCAGGTC
The DNA here is from genome assembly GCF_059415325.1 of Variovorax sp. GW821-FHT10D07. Taxonomy (NCBI): domain Bacteria; kingdom Pseudomonadati; phylum Pseudomonadota; class Betaproteobacteria; order Burkholderiales; family Comamonadaceae; genus Variovorax; species Variovorax sp. GW821-FHT10D07. The sequence goes on from NZ_JBWKMZ010000002.1 coordinate 221,545, forward strand.
TTGCGCGTGAGCTGGCGCATGCCCTCGCCTTCGGCACCGAGCACCAGCGCCAGCGGGCGCTTGAAGTCGCTCTGGTAGATGGTGCCGGGCGCGTCGTCGCTGGTGCCCACGCACCAGATGCTGCGCTCCTTGAGCTCGTTGAGCGTGCGCGCGAGGTTGGTCACCATGAAATAGGGCACCGTCTCGGCTGCACCGCTGGCCACCTTGGCCACGGTGGCGTTGATGCCCGCCGCATGGTCCTTGGGCGCGATCACCGCATGGGCGCCGGCGCCGTCGGCCACGCGCAGGCAGGCGCCGAGGTTGTGCGGATCGGTCACGCCGTCGAGCACCAGCAGCAGCGGCACGGTGCCGGCCTCCTCCAGGCCCTCGAGCAGTTCGTCGAGCGAATGGATCTGAGCGGCAGGCTCCACGCGCGCCACCACGCCCTGGTGGCCGTGGCTGCCGCTGAGCTTGGCGAGCCGCGCGCCGTCGGCCTCGACCAGCCGCACGCCGGCATCCTGGGCCCGCGCCATGAACTGTTTCATGCGCGCATCACGCCGGCTGGCGTCGAACAGCACCTCGAGCACGGACTTGGGCGCGGTCTTGATGCGCACGCCCACGGCATGGAAGCCGAAGATCACTTTGGGAGAAGACATGCGGCGATTATCGAGGGAGCCCGCCCTTGCCCGCCCTCACCCGCTCTCAGCCCAGCGGGAGGCCGCCGCGCGCCTGCGCCAGTTCGTCGTGCAGCGTCTGCACCGCGAGCGCGCGCGGATGCACCCGCTGCAGGTTGCCCACGCTCTCGAGGTACTCGCAGGCCGCGAAGCGGTCGGCCATCTGCTCGTAGCGCGCCACCCAGGCCTCGCGCTGCGCGAGCCGCTCGGGCGCCACCGGCCAGACGCCAGGGCGCGGCCGCAGCGGATCGCCGATGCCGATGCGCCAGGGCTTGGCGCTCACGCGCGCGCGAAAGCAGTTCTGGTTGCGGCACATGCGCGCATAGACCTTGTCGGCGCCCAGCGCCTGGAACACGTCGGCGACCGCGGCATCGGAAGGCGCGAACACGTCGTGCATGGCGAGCGCGCGCAGGCCCGCGGGGGTGCGGTACAGCCGCAGGTGCCAGTCGGGATGCTGGTGGATGAAGCGCTCGATGCGCGCGCGCACGGCCGCCAGCGGATCGCCCTGGGGTTCGGCCAGGCGCAGCCCCTCGGCGCGCACGCGCCAGAAGCCGAAGCCCGCCACCAGCACGGCCGCCACCACGGCCAGCACCCACGACTTGCTGGCATAGCCCGCGACCACCGCGCCGATGAGGGCGGCACCGATGACGCTGAGCCCGCGCGCATTGCCGCGTTGCGCGTCCTCGAAGTCCACGTCGACGAACAGCACGTCGGGCGTGTTGAGGCAGCGCGCGCCATAGCCGTTGCGCGTGACGATGTCCTCGCCGTGGCGCTCGACGATCTCCTCGCGGATCGGCATGCCGTCGGCGCCGTTGTAGGCCACCTTGCGTTCGCGGCGCTCGAGCTTCTCGCCGCCGGCGATGCGCTCGAAGGCCTCGCGCGTGCGCTGGTCGGCGTGGGCTTGCGCGGCCAAAGGGCTGTCGTCGGACCAGCCGAAGCGGCGCACCGTGATCTGGCGGCCATCGATGCGTTGCTGGAGGCGGCCTTCGGCCCAGAACTGGGGAACGATCATCGGGCTCAGGCGCTGACGAAGAAGAACACCGCGGCCGCCACGGCGACCACCAGCACGATCGCCAGCCACTTGGCGCCGCCCCCCGAAGGCACGCGGCCGGGCTCGGCCATCGGATCGAAGGCGCCGTGCGGCGCCGACTGGCCGCGCTCGCCATGCATGTGCTCATCAACCAGCTTCAGCGATTCGGCCAGGCCGAGGCCGGTGGCCTCGCGCACGATCTTCACCGCCTCGACCTTGCGGCCCTGCGCCAGGGCGGCGATCGCCTCGGCCGGCAGGCCCTGCGCGCCGCCGCTCAGCAGCCGGTTCCATTCGTCGGTCTGGGGCGCGGGTTCGCCCTCGACCGCGTTGGCGTGCCGCTCGACCAGTTCCTTGGACTCCTTGAGGCCGAGGCCGGTGCGGTCGCGCACGATCTTGATGGCCTCGATCAGGTTGCCGCGCTGCAGCGCGAGTCGGGCATCGGGGGGTAGCTCGTCCTGCATCTTGAATCTCCTCCTGCAGGACCGGTTGTACCCGAAGCCCTCAGGCCGTCGCGTCGGCGTTCTTCTCGTTGAGGATCACGCGCCCGGCCTCGATCATGATGCGGCGCTCGCACTGGGCCGCGATGCCGCGGTCGTGCGTCACCAGCACGAGCGTGGTGCCGAGCTCGCGGTTGAGGTCGAACATCAGCCGCATCACCTGCTCGCCGGTGGCGAAGTCGAGGCTGCCCGTGGGTTCGTCGGCCAGCAGCAAGGCGGGCTGCACCACGAAGGCCCGCGCCAGCGCCACGCGCTGCTGCTCACCGCCCGACAGCACCTTGGGATAGTGGTTGAGCCGCTGGCCCAGGCCGACGCGGCCCAGCATTTCGGTCGCGGCCTTGCGGGCATCCTTGCGGTTGGCCAGTTCCAGCGGCAGCATCACGTTCTCGAGGGCGCTGAGGTTGCCCAGCAGCTGGAAGCTCTGGAACACGAAGCCCACGCGCTGCGCGCGCAAGGCGGCCCGGTCGTCCTCGTCGATGGCGAAGATGTCGTCGCCGGCCAGCTTCACCGTGCCGCGCGTGGGCGTGTCGAGCCCGGCGACGATCGACAGCAAGGTGCTCTTGCCCGACCCCGAGGCACCCACGATGGCCGCGGTTTCCCGTGCCCCGAGGGTGAAATCGATGTCCTGCAGAATGTCCAGGGTACCGGTCGAGTCGGTGACGGACTTGAACACATGCTCGACGGCGACAATCGCTGGGGACGGGGGTTGGGACATGGAAAGGCTTTGGTTTTGAATCGACGTGACTTTATCTTGACCACTGCCGCGCTCGGCAGTTCCGGGGCATGGCGTGGGGCGATGGCGCAGAGCGCCGCCGCGCGCAAGCCGGTGATCCTGGTGCTCGGCGATTCGCTGAGCGCCGAGTACGGCCTCAAACGCGGCGAAGGCTGGGTGCCGCTGCTCGAGAAGCGCCTCGCGCAGCAGAAGGTCGACGCCACCGTGGTCAACGCCAGCATCAGCGGCGACACCAGCTCGGGCGGACGCGCGCGTTTCGCGGCGCTGCTGGCGCAGCACAAGCCCAGCCACGTGGTGCTCGAGCTCGGCGCCAACGACGCGCTGCGCGGCCTGCCGCTCACGGACACCGAGGCCAACCTGCTCCAGATCACGCAGTCCGCGCAGGCCGCGGGCGCCAAGGTGCTGATCGTGGGCATCCAGGTGCCGCCCAACTACGGCGGCGACTACACGCGGCGCTTCGAGGCGGTGTTCGCCAAGGTGGCGTCCACCACCAAGTCCGCGCTGGTGCCCTTCCTGCTCAAGGGCGTGGCCGACGCGCCGAATGCGATGTCGCTGTTCCAGGCCGACCGCATCCATCCGACGGCGGCGGCGCAGCCGCAACTGCTCGACAACGTCTGGCCCGAACTGCGCAAGCTGCTCGCCGCCAAGTAGGGCCGCAGAGCCGGGCCCTGCGCCGATCGCGCGCCAACAAAAAGCCGCTGCGGGACCGACAGGCCCCCAGCGGCTTCGTCATTCAGAACGGAAAGAATCCGGACGGTGCAGCGTTCAACCGTTCTTGGTCGGCAGTTCGGGAACGGTCGGCGGATCGCGTTCGAGCGAGGCCACGTCGTCTTCCGGATCGCCCGGCGCGAGGCCGTCGCTGCTCGGGGAAAGCTTGCGGTTCGCCTTTTCGCGGAGCTTTTCTTCCTTCTTCTTCTTGCGAGCCAGCTCTTTCTGCCGCTTCTCGTAACCGTAATTCGGTGTTGCCACTGATCTCTCCTTCAGGCGAAGCAGTCGAACGACTGCGCGTCGGGGTACTGTAAGCGATAACCGGAGCGCCTCCTGCGAAGGCCGGTCAGGCCATCCGCGCGAGCGCCTGCTGCAGGTCGGCGCGCAGGTCGTCCACGTCCTCCAGGCCGATCGAGAAGCGCACCAGCGTGCCCTTGTAGGGCCAGGGCGCCACACTGGCGTCGCGCATCAGGCCGATGTCGTAGGGCACCACCAGGCTGATCGGCCCGCCCCACGAGTAGCCGAGGCGGAACAGCTGCAGGCTGTCGCAGAAGCGGTCGACCTGCTCGGTGCCGTAGCGCTCGTCGAAGACGATCGAGAACAGGCCCGCCGCGAGGTCGGTCTCGCCGCACAGCGCGCGCCAGTGGCGATGGCCGGGCGAGCTCTCGATCGCCGGATGCAGCACCTGCGCGACCTCGTCGCGGTCGGTGAGCCAGCGCGCGAGCTCGCGCGCCGCGCGGTCGTGCGCCGCATAGCGCAGCCCGATGCTCGGCAGCGAGCGCAGCAGCGTCTCGACATCGCCCACGCCGACGCCGAAGCCGATGCGCATGTGGGTGAGCTTGAGCGCGCGGTGCAGCCGCTCGTCGCGCGTGACCACGCTGCCCATGAGCACGTCGCCGCCACCGCTCGGGTACTTGGTGAGCGCATGCACCGAGATGTCGACACCCTGCCCGCTGCCGTTGAAGTCGAAGGGCGCGAAGGCCAGGCCCGCGCCCCAGGTGTTGTCGAGCGCGCTGAGCACGCCGCGCGCACGGCAGGCGGCCGCGAGCGCGGGCAGGTCCGGGAACTCCATCGTCACCGAGCCCGCGGCCTCGAGCCACACCAGCTTCGTGCGCGGCGAGATCTTCGCCGCGAGGTCCTCGGGGTTCATGGCGTCGTACAGGCGGTACGCGATGCCGAAGTTCGCGAGCTCGCCGGTGGCCAGCGCTTTGTTGGGACCGTAGGCGTTGTCGGGGATCAGCACCTCGTCGCCGGTCTTGAGGAAGGCCAAGGCCACGAGCGAGATCGCCGCCAGGCCGCTGGGCACCAGCAGGCATTCGGTGCCGCCCTCGAGGGTGGCCAGGCGCTCCTCGAGCGTGAAGGTGGTGGGCGTGCCGTGCAGGCCATAGGTGTAGCCGGCCTTGGTCTTCCAGTCGCGCGCGCGCATCGCGGCCACGTCGGCGAAGAACACCGTCGAGGCCTTGTAGACGCCAGGCTGGGGCGCGTCGAAGGTGGCGGGCGGCACGTAGGGGTGATGGATCAGGGTCGTGGAAGGCTTGCTCATGCGGTCGATGCTAGCGCGCCCTCGCGGGCCGGGTTTTTGTGCGCTTTTATAAAAACAGTTCTCGTGTTTAAATCAAGTGTATGAAATCGAACCCACCCTCCCCGGCGGCCTCCTATGCGCTCGCGGACCTGTGCGTGCTGGCCGACCTGCCGCCGCGCACGGTGCGCTACTACGTGCAGATCGGCATCGTCGACCGGCCCGAGGGCGAGACCCGCGCGGCGCGCTATGGCGCGCGCCACCTCGAGCAGCTGCTGCTCATCAAGAAGTGGACGGCGGCCGGCGTCTCGCTCGAGCGCATCCGCGAGCTGCTGCAGGGCCAGGAGGCGCCGGTGCCGGCGCGCCCGCGCATGGCCGGCTCGGTGGAGGTGCGCAGCCACCTGACGGTGGCCGACGGCGTCGAGGTGGTGATCGAACCCGGCCGGGCCGGGCTGTCGCCGGAGCAGGTGCGCGGTTTCATCCAGGGCGTGATGGCGGCCTTCGCCGCGGCTTGCGCCCCCTCCCCCGTCGACGGTCCCGCCGCCGACGTTCCGAAGAAGAACTGACGACACAGGAAAGGGCAATCCCATGAGCTATCAGGAATACGCACGCATGACGACCGCGAACGGCGACAGCATGCTGCTCGAAGGCGTGAAGGCCAGCGGCGACCTGCGCGGCGTGCTGCTCGAGATGACGGTCGAGCAGCGCTTCCGCAATCTGGGCACCTCGAACGTCGAGGTGGTCTACGGCTTTCCGCTGCCGTGGGGCGCGGTGCTGCTGGGCGTCGACGTGCAGCTCGGCGAGCGGCAGCTGTGCGGCACGGTGGTCGAGAAGGCCGAGGCCGAGGCGGCCTACGAAGGCGCTTTGGCCGAGGGCCACGCGGCCATCATGCTGGAGAAGAACCACGACCGCAGCTACACGCTGAACCTCGGCAACCTCGCGGCGCAGGAGGCCTGCATCGTCACCCTGCGTTATGCGCAGACGCTGGCCTTCGAGCAGCAGGGCCTGCGCCTGCTGATCCCGACGGTGATCGCGCCGCGCTACGGCGACCCGGTCGCCGACGGCGGGCTGCAGCCACACCAGGCGCCCGTGCACAGCCCGGTGGCGGCCTACCCCTTCGACATCGAGCTGCGCCTGCATGGCGAACTGGCACGAGCGCGCGTGGCCTCGCCCAGCCATCCGGTGGGCGTGGCCACGCGGCCCGAGCGCGGGCTGCTGCAGGTGTCGCTGGCGCGCCGCGGCGCGCTCGACCGCGACTTCGTGCTGGTGGTCGACCAATTGGCGCAGGCCTCGATGGCCATGGCGGCGCCCGACGGCGTCGCGCCCGGCGGCATCGTCGCGCTCGCGAGCTTCTGCCCGCGGGTGCCGGCGCGCGGCCCGGCCACCACCGACGTGCAGCTGCTCGTCGACTGCTCGGGCTCGATGGCCGGCGACAGCATCGATGCCGCCCGGCGCGCGCTGCAATCGATCGTTTCGCAGATGGGCGCGGGCGACCGCTTCTCGCTCTCGCGCTTCGGCACCACGGTCGAGCACCGTTCGCGCGGCCTGTGGAAGCTCACCGAGGTCACGCGCCTGGCCGCGCAGCGCTGGATCGGCGCGCTGCAGGCCAACCTGGGCGGCACCGAGATGGAAAGCGCGCTGGCCTCCACCTTCGCGCTGGGCACCGGCGCTTCGAGCGACGTGCTGGTGGTCACGGATGGCGAGATCAGCGCCATCGACGCGACCGTCGAATCGGCCCGCGCCTCGGGGCATCGCGTGTTCGTGGTCGGTATCGGCAGCAGCCCGGCCGAGAGCCACCTGCGGCGCCTGGCCGAGGCCACGGGCGGGGCCTGCGACTTCGTCGCGCCCGGCGAGGCGGTCGAGCCGGCCGTGCTGCGCATGTTCGCGCGGCTGCGCTCGCCGCGGCTCGACGCGCTGCGCGTCGAATGGCCGGGCGACGCACAGCCGCGGTGGACGTCGGCGCTGCCGGTCTCGGTGTTCGGCGCCGACACGGTGAACGTGTTCGCGCTGTTCGACGCGGTGCCCGAGGGCGAAGTGCGGCTGCTCGGTGTGCGCGCGGAGGGCGACGCGGCCGAGGAAGCGATCGGCAGCGCGCGCCTAGATGCCGTGGCCGAACCGATCGACGCGCTCGGCCGGATCGCCGCGCACGCACGGGTGGCCGAACGCGGCACGGAGGACGTGGCGGAAGCCCGCCGCCTGGCCGTGGCCTACCAACTGGTGACCGACCTGACCAACTACCTGCTCGTGGTCGAACGCGCCGAGGGCGAGCGCGCGACCGACATGCCCGAGCTGCGCAAGGTCGCGCAGATGGTGCCCGCCGGCTGGGGCGGCGCCGGCTCCGTGCAGTTCGACGCCATGCTCGCCGCACCGGCGTCGGCGCCAATGCTGATGCGCACGCGCGGCATGCCGATGGCGGCCGCTGCCGCCGGCGCGCCCCGGCGCCTGATGAAGATGCAGGCGAACTCGGCGGCCGAGTCCGCGGCGATGGTGCCGGCGGGCACGCCGCGCGCCCTCGGCGCCTGGCTGCGCAAGGCACCGGCCAGCGCCTGGCCGACCACCTATGACGCGCTGGCGGCCCAAGGCATTCCGCAGGAAGTGGTCGACTGGCTCGAGCTGGTGATGGCGGCGCTGGACGGCACGCAGCGCACGGAGGCGACCGTGGTGGCCTCGTTCCTCCACCTGCTGGCCAACGTGCTGGTCTTCGAGCAGTCCGGCCAGCCCGAGGGCGTGCTGCGCGGCACCGCCAATGCCGTGCGCCGCCTGCGCGAGGCCTTCGGCCGCGGGCCGGCCGGCATGGCGCCCGATGTCGACATGCGCTTCGTCGAACAGTTGGCGGCGCAACTGGCCGGCATGGCGCCCGAGCGCTGGCCCGACCCGGTCTACGCGCTGCACGCGGATGCCCAGGCCTGAGATGCGGCAACTGACGCGCGCGCCCGTGCCGCACCTGCGGCCCTTCGTGCGGCAGGTCTGGGCCTGGGCGCCCGGCGCCGAGGGCGCCGGGGCCGAACGCCCCGGCGCGCGCGAGCATGTGCTGCCCACGGGCGGCATGCACCTGGTGTTCCGGCTCTCGGGGCCGCCGCTCAAGCTGTTCGGCCATGCGGCCGACACCGAGGGCCAGACCTACGGCCATGCCATCGTCGGCGGCGCGCGCAGCAGCTTCTACCTGCGCGACGTCTCGGTGGCCACGCGCTCGGTCGGCGCCCAGCTGCAGCCCGGCGCGGCGCGCGCGCTGCTGGGTGCGCCGGAAGACGCGTTGTCGGGCCAGCACACGCCGCTCGACGCGCTCTGGGGCGCGCGCGAGGCGGCGGATGCGCTCGAGCGATTGCATGCCGAGGCCGACCTGGCGCGGCAGCTCGCCTTGTTCGAAGCGATGCTGTCGGCGCGGCTGGCGCTCGCGCTGCGCGCCGGCCTGCGCGGGCTGCATCCGGCGATCGCGGCGGCGCTCGGGCCGCTCGCGGGCGAGAACCCGGCCATCGGCGCGCTGGTGGCCGACAGCGGCTACAGCCACCGGCGCTTCATCGCGCTGTTCCGCGGCGCCATCGGGCTCACGCCGAAGGAGTACGCGCGCGTGATGCGCTTCGACCGCGCGCTGGCGCTGGCGGCCGATCCGGCGCGGCCCTGGGCCGAGATCGCCTTCGAGGCCGGCTATGCCGACCAGGCGCACCTGAGCCGAGAGTTCTCGGCGCTCGCGGGCATGGCGCCGCAGGCCTGGCGGCGCACGGGCGCCACGTCGCCGCGCCACGTGGCGGTGCCCGCGAACGCCGCCCCCGGTCAAATTCGTTCAAGACGGCCGCGCTGAAGCCTTCCAGAATCGGCGCCGACACGCGATTTCTTCCACGAACCATGACGAGAGGCACCCCATGGCGATCCACGAGCTCTTCCCCTACATCTGCGTCCACGATGCCAAGGCCGCGGTCGACTTCTACTGCGAGGTGTTCCAGGTCAAGGAGATCTTCCGGCTGGTCGAGCCCAGCGGCCGCATCGGCCACGTCGAGCTCGACTTCCACAACGGCGCGATCCTGATGATCTCGGACGAGTACCCCGAGTACGGCATCCCGAGCGCGAAGACGCTGGGCGGCAGCGCGGTCACCCTGCACCTGCACGTGGACGATGCCGACGCGGTGGTCGCGCGCGCGGTGGCGGCCGGCGCCACGCTCGAGATGCCGACCGAGGACCGCTTCTACGGCGAGCGCTCGGGCGTGTTCCGCGATCCCTTCGGCCACCGCTGGAACGTGGGCCACAGCATCGAGAAGCTGTCGCCCGAGGAGATGCAGCGGCGCTACACGGCGATGTTCGAGAACGGCAGCGGCGCCTGCTGACGCACCATGAAAAACGCCCCGGCAAGCCGGGGCGTCGAGGTCGAGCGGACGCGTCTGGAGACGGGCCTCAGACCGACCACTTCTCGATCAGCTTCTCGGGCCGCAGCGAGTCGTAGCCCTCGAAGGGCTGGTGGATCCACGGATTGGTCTGCAGGAACTCCACCGAGTAGTCGGGCGTGAAGGTCGACAGCGCCTTGGTCCAGAGCACCGCGCTGCGCAGCTCGGTGATCGGCGCGTAGTTGTTGCGCAGCATGTTGATCACCGCATGCAGCGTGTGGCCCGAGTCGGCCAGGTCGTCGACCAGCAGCACCTTGCCGGCGATCTCGCCCTTGGGGGTGGTGATGTAGCGCGCGATGTCGAGGTGGCCCTGGATGGTGCCGGCATCGGCCCGGTAGGAGCTGGTCGACATGATCGCCAGCGGCTTGTCGAAGATGCGCGACAGCACGTCGCCCGGGCGCATGCCGCCACGGGCGAGGCACAGGATGGTGTCGAACTCCCAACCCGACTGGTGCACCTTGATCGCGAGCTTCTCGATCAGGTTGTGGTACTCGTCGTAGCTCACGTAGAGGTGCTTGCCGTCTTCGGTCAACATGGGGGATGGGCTCCTGGATGAATAGCGGATGTCGCCCGGGTCAGCGGGCGCAGGGGGCTTCTTTTTGGGGTTGTTGTCGAGCCGGGAAATCAATCGGCCAGATAGGGGTGGCGCATCATGATCGTGTGATCGCGGTCGGGGCTGGTCGACACCATGTGGATCGGCACGCCGGTGACCTGCTCGATGCGCTGCAGGTACAGGCGCGCGTTGACCGGCAGCTTGTCGTACTGCGTCACGCCGACCGTGCTTTCGCTCCAGCCCTCGAGGGTTTCGTAGATCGGGGTGCAGCGCTCGATCTCGTCGGCGCCCATCGGCAGGATGTCGGTGGTCTCGCCATCGAGCTCGTAGCCGGTGCACAGCTCGAGCTTCTCGAGGCCGTCGAGCACGTCGAGCTTGGTGATGCACAGGCCCGACAGGCCGTTGACCTGCGCCGAGCGCTTGAGCAGCGCGGCGTCGAACCAGCCGCAGCGACGGCTGCGCCCCGTGGTCACGCCCTTCTCTGCGCCCACGGTGCTCATGTGATAGCCGGGGGTGCCGGGCGTGGCCCAGTCGAGTTCGGTCGGGAACGGACCGCCGCCCACGCGCGTGCAGTAGGCCTTGGTGATGCCGAGGATGTAGTGCAGCATGCCCGGGCCCACGCCCGAGCCGGCGGCGGCGTTGCCGGCCACGCAGTTGCTCGAGGTGACGTAGGGGTAGGTGCCGTGGTCGACGTCGAGCAGCGTGCCCTGCGCGCCTTCGAACAGCAGGTTGGCGCCGTCGCGATGGGCGTCGTTCAGTTCGCGCGAGACGTCGGCCATCATTGGCTTGAGCAATGCGGCGTGGCGCATGGCTTCGTCGAACACGGTATCGAAGTCGATCGCGGTCGAGCCCAGCACCTCGGTCAGCACGTGGTTGTGCAGGTCGAGCAGCACGCGCAGCTTGGCCGCGAAGCGCTCGGGGTGCTTGAGGTCCTGCACGCGCAGCGCGCGGCGCGCGATCTTGTCCTCATAGGCCGGGCCGATGCCGCGGCCGGTGGTGCCGATCTTCTCGACGCCGCCCTTTTCGCGGTAGGCCTCGCGCGCGATGTCCAGCGCCGAGTGGAACGGCAGGATCAGCGGGCAGGCCTCGCTGATGCGCAGGCGCGAACGCACTTCCACGCCGGCCTTCTCGAGCCCTTCGATCTCCTCGAACAGCTTGGCCGCCGACAGCACCACGCCGTTGCCGATGTAGCACTTCACGCCGGGACGCATGATGCCGCTGGGGATCAGGTGCAGCGCGGTCTTCACGCCGTTGATCACGAGCGTGTGGCCCGCGTTGTGGCCGCCCTGGAAGCGGACCACGCCCTGGGCGCTCTCGGTCAGCCAGTCGACCAGCTTGCCTTTGCCCTCGTCGCCCCATTGGGTACCGACGACGACCACGTTTCTTCCGGTGGTTACGCTCATGCTCGTTCCATTGCTAAAAATTCAGATCGTTCGGACTTGCCACTGGCCGGCCTGCTCGACGAGCTCGCGGTCGCAGTGGAACTCATCGATTTCGCTGCCATGGCCCGGCAGCACGCACACCACGGTTTCGCCGGCCTTGCGCAGCCCGGCGATGGCCTGACGCAGGCCGGTTTCGTCGCTCCAGGGCGCGCGGATCGCCGCGCGCAACGGACGCTTCGGCAGCACGCCGACCAGCTCGCGCACGTCGAGGCTGAAGCCGACCGCCGGACGGTTGCGGCCGAACACGGCGCCCACCTCGTCGTAGCGGCCGCCGCGCACCAGCGAATCGGCCGCGCCCGGCACGTAGATGCCGAAGCGCATGCCGCTGTAGTAGGCATAGCCGCGCAGGTCGGCTAGGTCGAAGCTGATCTTGCGCCCCGCCACGCCGTCGAGGCCGGCGGCCAGCAGCTTCAGGTCGGACAGCGCCGCGCGCACCGCGGGCGTGCTCTGCAGCGCCTGGGCGGCCTCGTCGAGCACGGCGGCGTCGCCGTAGAGCTGGATCAGGGCCAGCAGGCCTTCGCGCGAAGCCGCGGGGAAATCGCGCGTCAGCGCGCGCAGCTCGCTCGCATCCTTGGCGGCCAGCGCCGCATGCACGCGCGCCAGCACGGCCGCATCGACCGGCACGCCGGCGAACAGCGCGCGCACGATGCGGGCATCGGCGAGGTCGACGATCACGCCCTCGTGCAGGCCGGCCGCATCGAGGCAGTCGAGCGCGAGCAGCAGGACTTCGGTGTCGGCCTCGAGGCCGGCGTGGCCATAGATCTCGGCGCCGAACTGCAGCGGCTCGCGCGTGGCGTGCGGCCGGTCGGGACGGGTGTGGAGCACCGGGCCGCAGTAGCACAGCCGTGCCACGCCGTCGCGGTTGAGCAGGTGGGCATCGATGCGCGCGACCTGAGGCGTGGTGTCGGCCCGCAGGCCCATCGAGCGGCCCGAGAGCTGGTCGACCAGCTTGAAGGTCTGCAGGTCGAGCGCCTCGCCGGTGCCCGAGAGCAGCGACTCCAGATGCTCGAGCAGCGGCGGCATCACCAGCTCGTAGCCGTAGCTGCGGGCGGTGTCGAGCAACTGGCGGCGAAGTTCTTCGATGTGGCGCGCCTCGGAGGGCAGCACATCGGCAATGTGATCCGGGAGGACCCAGGCGGACATGGGGATCGGGGGCGTGGTTAAACCGGAATTCTACCGGCAGCCGAAAAGCGCCCCGGCGGTGCCCGCTCGAAGCGGGCGGCGAGGCGGTCGAAAAGCGGCGCTGCCGGCCTCAGGCCAGCAGCCAGAGCAGGCACAGCCCGAGCACGATGCAGCACAGGCCGAAGAAGCGCAGCTGCCCGTCGCGCAGCTGCATCAGCTGGCCGAAGCCACGGCGCCAGCCACCGGGCGACACGAAGGGCAGGATGCCCTCGATCACCAGCACCAGCGCCAGCGCGCTCCAGAAGGTGTCGGAACTCACGTTCCCGAAACTGCTGCGAACGGAGGCGTCAACGGCGCGGCGCGCCGGCCGACGAACCCGCGCCCTGCATCGCGCGGAAGAAGTCCGACGAGGGATCGACCACCATCACGTCGCTCTTCTTGTTGAAGCTCTGCTTGTAGGCCTCGAGGCTGCGATAGAACTGCGCGAACTGCGGATCGCGGCCGAAGGACTCGCTGTAGACCGAAGCGGCCTGGGCATCGCCCTCGCCCTTGATCTTCTGCGCGTCGCGGTAGGCGTTGGCAACGATCACTTCGCGCTGGCGGTCGGCGTCGGCGCGGATCTTCTCGCCTTCGGCCGTGCCGGTGGAACGCAGCTCGTTGGCCACACGCTTGCGCTCGGCTTCCATGCGGCGGTAGACCGATTCGGTGATGGCTTCCACGTAGTCGACGCGCGTGATGCGCACGTCCACCACGTCCACGCCCCAGGGCTTGGCGCCCTTCACCACGGTCAGCACTTCGCGCTGCACGTCGGCCATCAGGGCCTCGCGGCGCACCGAGATCAGGTCGCGCACGGTGCGCTTGTTGATGTTTTCCTGGAACGCGTTGCGCACCACGCGGTTGAGCTGCATGGCACCGGCGTTCTCGTCGAGGCCGACGTTGCGGATGTAGGCCTGCGGGTCGGTGATGCGCCAGCGCACGTACCAGTCGATCACCACGCGCTGCTTCTCGGCCGTGAGCATGGGCTCGGTGTCGAGGCTCGACAGCGTGAGCAGCCGCTTGTCGATGTACGACACGTTCTGGAACGGCGGCGGCAACTTGAAGTTGAGGCCGGGCTCGGTGATGACCTGCTTGATCTGGCCCAGGGCGTAGACCACGCCGAACTGGCGCTGGTCGACCACGAAGAGGGTCGAGCTCAGCAGCACCAGCAGCACGAGGATCGACGAGGCGATGAATCCGATTCTGTTCATGTTCTTGTTGCCTTCCAGGTTCAACGCACGTCGCGGTCACGCGAGCGGCCGTCGCGGGCACGCATGTCGTTGGTCGGCGCGACCGGGATCACCGAGGACTGCACCGGCGCGGTGCCGGCGACGCTCGGGCTGGCGGCATCGACCGGGGTGGACTGGTTGCTGCCGGTCTGCTGGATCAGCTTGTCGAGCGGCAGGTACAGCAGGTTGGAACCCTGCTTGCTGTCGACCAGCACCTTGGTCGTGCTGGCGTAGATCTGCTGCATGGCGTCGATGTACATGCGGTCGCGCGTGACCTGCGGCGCCTTCTGGTACTCGGTCAGCACCGAGGCGAAGCGGCCGGCGTCACCCTGGGCCTGGGCCACGATGCGCGCCTTGTAGGCTTCGGACTCTTCCTTCAGGCGCGAAGCGGTACCGGTGGCCAGCGGCACCACGTTGTTGGCATAGGCCTGCGCCTCGTTCTTGGCGCGCTCGCGTTCCTGGCCGGCCTTGAGCACGTCGTCGAAGGCGGCCTGCACCTGCTCGGGCGGACGCACGCCGCCCTGCTGCAGGTTGATGCCGACCACTTCGACACCGACCTGGTAGCGGTCGAGGATGTTCTGCATCAGCTGGCGCACGCGCGGCGCGATCTGGTCGCGCTCCTCGGCCAGGGCCGCGTCCATCTTCATCTTGCCGACGACTTCGCGCACGGCGGTCTCGGCCACCTGCACCACCGTGTCGGCGGGCGTCTTGCTCTCGTAGAGCCAGGCGCGCGCATCGCTCAGGCGGTACTGCACGGCGAACTTGATCTCGACGATGTTCTCGTCCTCGGTCAGCATGGCCGATTCGCGCAGGCCGGTGGAACGCACGATGGCGTCGCGGCCCACGTCGGTCGAGCGGATCTGCGTGACGACCACGGTCTCGTGGCGCTGGATCGGGTACGGCAGGCGCCAGTTGAAGCCCGCGCCCACGGTGGTCTTGTAGCGGCCGAACTGGGTGATGACGGCCTGCTGGCCTTCGTTCACGATGAAGAAGCCGGTACCGAGCCAGATCAGCACGGCGACGATGGCCACCAGGCCGATGCCGAAGCCGGCGTTCTTCATGTCGGGTTTGTAGCCATTGCCGCCACCGTTGCCGCCGCTGGGACGGTTGTTGTTGCCTCGGCCACCGCCGAAGAAGCCGCCGAGCTTGCGGTTCAGATCGCGCCAGAGTTCATCGAGGTCCGGCGGACCCTGGTTCGGGCCCTGGCCGCGCGGGCGGTTGTTGTTGCCGTTGTTGCCCGAAGGCGGGGGCGTGGGGGCACCCGGAGGATCGGCGTCGGGAGGCCTGTTGCCCGAAGGGCGATCGCCATTGGAGGAGGACGAATCGTCGCCACGCCCCCATCGGCCATCGTTCAGGTTGAACATGCCCAAGAACCCTTTCCACACTGGCTTTGCATTCATTCGCGTCGTTCTCTTGTCAGTGGCGGGATTGTGCCCAATCAATGGGTGGCACCGTGCAATTCAGCGTCACCCTCAGGGGTCATGGTATCGGCGATCGAGCCCGAGAGTCGGGCCAGCTCCGCGCGCAGCAGGGGCAAGCCCTCGCCGCTGCGGGCGCTCAGGAAGATGCGCGGAACCTGCACGCCGTCGATGTCCATGTCGTCCTGCAGATGCAGCGGACGTTGCGTGCTTTCAAGGGCATCGAGCTTGTTGAAGACCAGCAATTGCGGCACGGTGTCGGCGCCGATCTCGCGCAGCACCGTCTGCACCTCGGCCATCTGCTCGGGATGGTGCGGGTTCGAGGCATCGACCACGTGCAGCAGCAGGTCGGCATCGACCGCTTCCTGCAGGGTCGCCTTGAAGGCGTCGACCAGGCCGTGCGGCAGGTCGCGGATGAAGCCCACGGTGTCGGAGATCGACACCTGCCGACGCGCATCGCCCAGGTAGAGGTTGCGGGTGGTGGTGTCGAGCGTGGCGAACAGCTGGTCGGCCGCGTAGGCACGGGCCTTCACGAGCGCATTGAACAGCGAGGACTTGCCCGCGTTGGTGTAGCCCACCAGCGAGATGTTGAAGGTCTCGCGGCGCTCGCGCTGGCGGCGCTGCGTGCCGCGCTGCTTCTGCACCTTGGCCAGGCGCTCGCGCGTGCGCTTGATCGACTCGGCGATCATCCGGCGGTCGAGCTCGATCTGCTTCTCGCCCGGGCCGCCGCGCACGCCGGCACCGCCGGTCTGGCGCTCCAGGTGGGACCAGCGGCGCACGAGGCGCGTGCTCAGGTACTGCAGGCGGGCGAGCTCGACCTGCAGCTTGCCTTCGTGCGAGCGTGCGCGCTGCGCGAAGATCTCGAGGATGAGGAAGGTCCGGTCGTACACCGCGACGTCGAGCTGGCGCTCGAGGTTGCGCTGCTGGGCCGGGCTCAGCGACTGGTCGAAGATGACCTCGCTCGCGCGATGCATCGCGGCGAGCTCCTTGATCTCGTCGGCCTTGCCGCTGCCCACGAAAAGCGCCGCGTCGGGCACCTTGCGCTTGCACACGAGGCGAGCCACGGGCGAGAGGCCCGCGGTTTGCGCGAGCAGGCCGAGTTCTTCGAGTTCGCTGTCGAAATGGGGCAGCCCGAAGTCGACGCCGACGAGAACGACGGCGCCTTCCTGGCGGGAATTCAGTTCAGACAAGCGGTATCAGAAAAGGGGAAAAGCGCGGCGGGTTTGACACCGCCGCGCTCCGCGCCGATCAGGCTGCGGCGTCGTCGTTCTCGTTGGCCGAGAAGTTGACGGCACGACCCGGCACGATGGTGGAAATGGCGTGCTTGTAGACCATCTGTGTCACCGTGTTGCGAAGCAACACGACGTACTGGTCGAAAGACTCGATCTGACCCTGCAGCTTGATACCGTTCACCAAATAAATGGAAACCGGCACATGCTCGCGACGCAGTGTGTTCAGAAACGGGTCTTGTAGAAGTTGCCCTTTATTGCTCACGATATTCTCCGTGTTCAAGAGTAGTTGTTGGAAAAGGGACCTTAACACAGGCCTCCCGCGCTGCAGCATTCCGCGCCAAAAGCCTTTGAAAAATAACGGTTCTCAAAAGACGGAACTTCCGTTCCGGCGGCCGCTCATCGGCCGCCAACGGTGCCCAAGACTCACTCGTCCTTGTCGGCGTAGGGATTGTGGGAGCTCTTGAATTCGATTCGCAATGGTGTACCCACCAGGTCGAATTCCTTGCGGAACCGCCCCTCGAGAAAGCGCTTGTAGGCGTCGGTCACATGCTCGAGCGAATTGCCGTGGATCACGATCAGCGGCGGATTCATGCCGCCCTGGTGCGCATAGCGCAGCTTGGGCCGGAACATGCCGGTGCGTTTGGGGGTCTGGAATTGCACCGCCTCGAGCAAGAGCCGGGTCAGTACCGGCGTCGACATCTTGCGGGTGGCCGACTTGTGGGCCTGCGCGATCGCCTGCCACAGCGGCCCCAGGCCCTGGCGCTTGATGGCCGAGATGAAATGCAGCGCGGCGAACTTGAGGAACACCAGCCGGGTCTCGATCTGGCGCTGGATCTGCTCGCGCTGGTAGCTGTCGACCGCATCCCACTTGTTGATGGCAATCACCACCGCGCGGCCACTCTCGAGGATGTAGCCCGCGATGTGGGCGTCCTGGTCGGTCACGCCCTGGGTGGCATCGAGCAGCAGCAGCACGACATTGGCGGATTCGATGGCCTGCAGCGTCTTGACCACCGAGAACTTCTCGATCGCCTCGAACACCCTGCCCTTGCGGCGCAATCCGGCGGTGTCGATCAGCTCGAAGCGCTGGCCGTTGCGCTCGAAGGGCACCGAGATCGCATCGCGCGTGGTGCCGGGCATGTCGAAGGCCACGAGACGCTCTTCGCCGAGCCAGGTGTTGATCAGCGTGGACTTGCCGACGTTCGGCCGCCCTGCCACCGCGAGCTTGATCGGCTTGTTGACGTCGTCCTCGCCGTCCTCGTCCTCTTCGGGCTCGGGCAGGTTCAGCGACTCGAGCGCGAGTTCGACCAGGCCGCGGATGCCCTGCCCGTGCGCGGCCGACACGCCATGCACCTCGCCGAGGCCCAGCTCGTAGAAGTCGACCAGCTTGGAGCCGTCGTGCATGCCTTCGGACTTGTTGGCCACCAGCACGCAGGGCTTGCCCAGGCGGCGCAGCTCGTTGGCGATGTCGTGGTCCTGCGCCGACAGCCCTTCGCGGGCGTCGACCACGAACACCACCACGTCGGCCTCGGCCACGGCCTGGCGCGTCTGCTTGGCCATCTCCTTGAAGATGCCGCTGCCCGCGTCGGGCTCGAAGCCGCCGGTGTCGATGACGATGAACTCGTGCTTGCCCAGGCGGCCGTTGCCGTAGTGGCGGTCGCGCGTCAGCCCGGCGAAGTCCGCCACGATGGCGTCGCGCGTCTGGGTCAGGCGGTTGAACAGGGTCGACTTGCCGACGTTGGGACGGCCCACCAGGGCCATGACGGGTTTCATGGCCGCTCCTTCGCGGATTCGCAATTCATGGCCATGCCCTGGAAAAAAGATCAGTCGGGACGGTAGCCGAAGACGCCGCCGTTGGCCGTGACGACCACCACCGTGTTGCCCACGACCACCGGAGCGGTTTCGATGGCCGAGCCATCGGGCGTGACGCGGTTCAGCAGGCCGCCGTTCTCGCGCGAGACGAACAGCAGCAGACCGGTGCTGTCGCCGATGACCAGCGAGCGGCCCACGGCCAGCGGCGCGGTCAGCGTGCGGTTCTTGAAGGTGGTGGTCTGCCAGGCGCGTTCGCCGTCGGCGCGGCGCCAGGCGGTGACGCTGCCATCGGCTTCGGTGCCGTAGACGAAACCGTCGTCGCCACCGAGGCCCTCGGCGCCCGAGGCCGCCTTGCTCCAGACCAGCGTGCCGCGCAGCGTGTCGACGCAGCCGACGCTGGCGTAGTAGGCGCGCGCGCAGACGGTGTCGCCCACGCGGCTCACGCTGCCGGTCAGGTCGACCAGGCGCTCGACGTCGTTGGTGCCGCGCGGCGCCGCGATCGGCGATTCCCAGCGCGAGGTGCCGTTCGACGGGTTGATGCCCGCGAGGCGGCCGCCGATGCCGGCCACCAGGGTGTCGCCCACGGCGAGCAGCACGCCCGGCTTCTTGAGCACGAGGTTCTCGCCGGTGCGCTGCTGCGACCAGAGGCGGCGGCCGCTCTCGCCGTCCCAGGCGCTGATGTTGCGGTCGGCGGTCTGCACGAAGACGCGGCGGCCGGCCACCAGCGGCGCGGTGAAGGCCTGCGCCGTGAGGCGCTGCTTCCAGATCACCTTGCCGCCCTGCAGCGCGACCAGTTCATTGTTGGTGGTGACCACCGCGGTGATGCTGCCGTCGCTGCCCACGCCCGCCGTGAGCGGTGCGCCGACGCTGGCACGCCAGGTTTCGCGGCCTGCGCGGGCATCGATGCCGACCACGGTGCCGTCGGCGGCGGCCACGGTCACGATGTCGCCGCTGATGTCGGTGGTGAGCGGGAATTTGACCGCCGGGATCTTCACGCTCCAGGCCTGGCGCACGCCGATCAGCGAGGCATTGGTCGGCAGTTCGGCCGGCTTCGGCTTGGAGGTGCCCGAGCAGGCGGCCAGGACCGCTACCAAAACAAGAGCAGACCCCGCACGCACGGCGGTCGATTCAGGCATGAAACGCATGAAATTCATGATGGCTGGCGATCAGGATTTGGCAGGAACTGCGGAGGTGACGGTGATGGCGGGCGCCAGGCTCTTGGGGTCGACGCCGACCGCATTGAGCTTGAATTCGACCAGCCGGCGGTATTCGGAAGCGGCACCCAGGCCGGTCCAGGCCTTGCGGTACTCGGCCTGCGCCTCGTCGCGCTTGCCCTGGGCCAGGTAGATGTCGCCCTTGCGGTCGGCCACCAGCGGCTCGAATTCCTTCGGCACGTTACCCGAGAGCTGCTTGATCGCGTCGTCGTAGGACTTGGCGTCGAGCAGTTCGGCCGCGAGGCGCAGCCGGGCGATGGCCTGGTAGCCGGGGTCGGTGGCCTTGTCGGCCACCCAGCCGAGCGCGGCGCGCGAGGCTTCGGCATTGCCCTTGTCGTAGAGGGTCTTGGCGGCCAGCAGGCCGGCCTGCTGCGCATAGGCGGTGCCCGCGAAGCGTTCCTTCATGTCGTTGAACACGCGCTCGATGCGGGCGGCGTCACCCGACTGGGCACTGCGCTCGACCTCGTCGTACAGCGCCGCCGCCTGGGCTGCCTTGGTGCGCTGGAAATACTGCCAGCCGTTCCAGGCCACGAAGGCGCCGGCGACGAGCAGCACGACCCAGGTGATCAGGGTGCCGTAGGTGTTCCAGAAATGCTTGAGCTGGTCGAGCTGTTCCTGTTCTTCGAGATCGAGATGGGTTGCCATGCGCTGTCAGTGGTTGGAAGGACTCGAGGCCGCGGTGCGCCGGGTGCGCCCGTGTGTTTTCATTCTGTGCCTCCGTGAGGCTGAAAGACTCAGGAACGGTCCGATGATTCCCCGGGAGCCGGCGATTGTAGGGTGGCGGCCCAGCCGGCCACGTCCGCGAGCGGGCGGGCCACCTGCGAACCGCTGCCATCGCGCAAGGATTTCACGGTGACCTCGCCGCGCGCGAGTTCGTCCTCGCCAAAGATCAGCGCAAAGCGCGCCCCGCTCGCATCGGCCTTCTTGAACTGCGCCTTCATGCCGCCGCCGCCCGCATGCTGCACCACGGCCACGCCGGCCGCGCGCAACTGCTCGAGCACCACCATCGCCTGCGGCAGCGCTGTGGCCGAGGGCACGATGGCGTAGGCCGCGGGTTCGCTGCCGGGCACCGGCAGGCCGAGTTCCTGGATCAGCAGCAGCAGCCGCTCGATGCCCAGGCCGAAGCCCACGGCCGGCGCCGGCTTGCCGCCCATCTGGCCGATCAGGCCGTCGTAGCGGCCGCCGCCGCACACGGTGCCCTGCGAGCCGAGCTGGTCGGTGACCCACTCGAACACGGTCAGGTTGTAGTAGTCCATGCCGCGCACCAGGCGCGGGTTGACGCGGTAGCCCAGGCCCGCGGCGTCGAGCACCGCGCGCACCGCGGCGAAGTGCGCGCGCGACTCCTCGCCGAGGAAGTCCATCAGCTGCGGCGCGGCCTCGACCATCGCCTGCATGGCGGGATTCTTGGTGTCGAGGATGCGCAGCGGATTGCTGTGCAGCCGGCGCTGCGCATCGGCGTCGAGCAGCTCGGCATGCGCCTCGAAGTGGCGGATCAGCGCCTCGCGATGCGCCTGGCGCTCGGCCGGCTGGCCCAGGCTGTTGAGCTCGAGCCGCACGTGCTGGCCCTCGAGCAGCCCGAGCTCGCGCCACAGCGCGCGCACCATGAGGATCAGCTCGGCATCCACGTCCGGGCCGGCGAAGCCCAGCGCCTCGACGTCGAGCTGGTGGAACTGGCGGTAGCGGCCCTTTTGCGGCCGCTCGTGGCGGAACATCGCGCCCAGGGTCCACAGCCGCAGCGGTCCGTTGTAGAGCGCGTTGTGCTCGACCATCGCGCGCACGATGCCGGCGGTGGCCTCGGGGCGCAGCGTGAGCTTGTCGCCGTTCATCGAGTCGGTGAAGGAGTACATCTCCTTCTCGACGATGTCGGTCACCTCGCCGAGACCGCGCACGAACAGCGCCGTGGGTTCGACCACCGGCGTCACGATGTACTGGTAGCCGTAGCGCGCGAGCAGCGAGCGCACCGTCTGCTCGAACCACGACCACAGGGCCGAGTCGGGCAGGCGGTCGGTGCGCGGCACGCTCGCCGGCAATATGTCGTTCATGCCTTTGACGGCATTGATCTTGTCAGCCATGGGAGAGGAGTGGTCAGGCGACGTCGGCAGCCTGGGGCTGGCCGAAGCGCTTTTCGATGTAGGTTTCGACGAGCTGGTGGAACTCGTTGGCGATATTGTCGCCGCGCAGCGTGAGGGCCTTTTCGCCGTCGATGAAGACCGGCGCGGCGGGGGCCTCGCCGGTGCCGGGCAGGCTGATGCCGATGTCCGCGTGCTTGCTCTCGCCGGGGCCGTTGACGATGCAGCCCATCACGGCCACCTTCATCGTCTCGACGCCCGGGTATTTCTTGCGCCAGACCGGCATCTGCAGGCGCAGGTAGTCGTCGATCTGCTTGGCCAGTTCCTGGAAGGTGGTGCTGGTGGTGCGGCCGCACCCCGGGCAGGCGGTGACGCTCGGCACGAAGATGCGCAGGCCCAGCGACTGCAGGATCTCGGAGGCGATCACCACCTCCTGCGTGCGCGACTCTCCGGGCTGCGGCGTGAGCGACACGCGGATGGTGTCGCCGATGCCCTCCTGCAGCAGGATCGACAGCGCGGTGGCCGAGGCCACGGTGCCCTTGGTGCCCATGCCGGCCTCGGTCAGGCCCAGGTGCAGCGGATAGTCGCAGCGCCGCGCGAGCTCGCGGTAGACCGAGATCAGGTCCTGCACGCCGCTGACCTTGCACGACAGGATGATCTGCTCGCCGGCCATGCCCATGGATTCGGCCAGCTTCGCGGATTCGATGGCCGAGGTGATCAGCGCCTCGTACATGACCTGCTTGGCATCCCAGGGCTGCGCGCGCAGGCTGTTGGTGTCCATCAGGCTGGCCAGCAGTTCCTGGTCGAGGCTGCCCCAGTTCACGCCGATGCGCACCGGCTTGTTCCAGCGCATCGCCGCGTCGATCATCTGGCCGAACTGACGGTCCTTCTTGTCGCCCTTGCCCACGTTGCCGGGGTTGATGCGGTACTTGCTCAGCGCCTCGGCGCAGGCCGGATAGTCGGTCAGCAGCCGGTGGCCGTTGTAGTGGAAGTCGCCGACCAGCGGCACGTCGATGCCCATGCGGTCGAGCTGCTCGCGGATGTAGGGCACCTGCGCCGCGGCTTCGGGCGTGTTGACCGTGATGCGGACCATCTCGGAGCCGGCCTGGGCCAGTTCCTTGACCTGGATCGCGGTGCCGATCGCGTCGACGGTGTCGGTGTTGGTCATCGACTGCACGCGCACCGGCGCATCGCCGCCGACCGTGACCACGCGCGGGCCCCAGACCACGCGGGCCTGGCGCGAGCGGCGCGCCTTGGGCGCCGCGGATTCGATCGGCAGGGGTTCGCTCACGATTTCACCTCGAAGCGCGCAACGCCGCCGTTGCGCGTGAAGGGTTTGAGATCGAAGGGCTTGCCGAGCACCTGCACATCGACGCTCGATGCGCGCCCGACCACCACCGAGAGCGGCAGCGCCCCCGACAGCGCGACCGTTTCGCCGGCCAGCAGGCTGCGCCGCAGCAACTGCTTGCCCGCCGAATCGGTGACGGTGATCCAGCATTCCTCGCGCGCCACGAAGACCAGCGCCTGGCCGCTCGCGTCGGCGGCGGCCGGCGGCGTGGCCGTCGCGGGGGCGGCGGGCGTTGCCGCGGCCGGTGTCGCCGGTGCAGCCGCAACGGCCGGTGCCGGCGTGGCGGTGCCGACGGCCGCGGCCGGGACCGGCACGTTCTCGGTCGCGACGCCCGGCGTGGTGCCGGCGGCCGCGGGCGTCTCGCCGGCGTTCGGTCCGATCTCGGCCGCGCCGCGCGCCGTGATGCGCGACACCGTGCTGCCGATGCGGTCGAACACCGACTGCGGCAGCCAGAAGATCGCGGCCGCGCCGACCAGCAGCAGCGCGACCACGGTCAGCAGCGCGCGCGACGGCAGCCCGCCCGAACGGCCGCTGCCCCAGCGCGAGGTGCCCGAGACGATGTGGGTCTTGAGATTGCGGTCGGCCACCGCCACCGCGGCCTTGGGCGCGCCCGGCAGCTTGGCGAGCACCGGCGCCGGATCGACGCGCAGCGCACGGCAGACGCTGCTGGCCAGCGCGCGCGCGAACACCGGATCGGGCAAGGCGGCGATGTCGTCGGCCTCGAGCGCCAGCAGCTTCTGCGCCGGCACCTTGAGCGCGGCCGCGACCATCTCGATGTGCAGGCCGTGCGCTTCGCGCGCCTCGCGCAGCATGGTGCCGGCGGACTTGTTCGTGTTGTCGGCTTCCTCGAGCGGAATCACCGCGGAAGTGCCGAATTCGGAAACCCGTTCAGTCATTGAAATTCCCGCGCTCGAACGCCGAAGCTTCGCGCGACTGCGGGAAGCGGCGCTGCAGCTGCCCGCCCAGCTGCGCGACCGCCTCGCGGTTGTTGAGACTGCGCTCGATCTTGATCCCCAGCCACAGGGTTTCGGCGTTGGCCGAGGGACCGTTGTTGACGCGGCGCACGTAGAACTGCGCGCGCGACCATTCCCCGCGCTTCGCGAGCAGCGAGGCGAGGTTGAAGCCGACCACCGGATTGCCGGCATCGATCTCGTAGGCCGCTTGCAGCGAGCGCTCGGCCTCGACAGGCTGGCCCGCGCGCATCTCGCACAGGCCCTGCGTCATCAGCGTCTTGGCGCGTTCGGCGTAGGCCGGAGTGGCCAGCGCCTCGGTGAACTGCTGGGCGGCGTCGCGGTAGCGGTTCTGCTGGCACAGCAGCCAGCCGTAGTTGTGGCGCGTGTTGCCGTCGCGCGGGTTGAGCGCCAGCGCGCGGCGGAAACTGTCCTCGGCCAGGCCGGCGTCTTCCATGCGCATGTAGACCAGCCCGCGCAGCGCGAAGGCGTCGGCATAGCTGGGATCGGCGTTGAGCGCCTGCTTGATCTCGTCGAGCGCGACGGTGTTCTGGCCATGCTCGAAATAGCCGGCCGCGAGTTCCATGCGCAGGCGGGCGCGGCGACGGGCGTTCGACTCGTCCGACTCGGTGACGAGCTGCGGGCCCGAGGACGAGCTGGCCGAATCGAGGCTGGTGGTCGTGGTGCGGGTGTTCACGCACCCCGAGAGCAGCAGCGCCGCGAGGCCCGCGAAGCTGGCCACCAGCACGCGTTGCAGCCCGGCGCTCGCCGTCGGAAAAGCCATGCTCATCGGTTCAATGCTCCTGGGAGGCGGTGGAAGCGGCCTTGCGGACCGGATGCAACACGACCGTTCGCTCCGTTCCCGAGGCAGAAGACGCCAGGCGGCGCTGCGCCATGCGCTCGGCCGCGCGGGTGCGGTCCTTGACGTCGCCGGCCAGTTGGCCGCAGGCGGCGTCGATGTCGTCGCCGCGCGTCTTGCGCACCGTGGTCACCAGGCCGGCGTCGCTCAGCATCTTCGCGAAGGCCAGCACGCGCGGCTGCGGCGAACGCAGCAGGCCCGATGCCGGGAAGGGGTTGAACGGGATCAGGTTGAACTTGCACGACACGCCGTGCGTGCGCACCAGCTCGATCAGCTGGCGCGCATGCTCGGGCTGGTCGTTGACGCCGTCGAGCATGCAGTACTCGAAGGTGATGAAGTCGCGCGGCGCGTGCGCGAGGTAGCGCTTGCAGGCCTCGAGCAGCTCGGCGATCGGGTACTTGCGGTTCAGCGGCACCAGGTCGTCGCGCAGCGGATCGTTGGGCGCGTGCAGCGAGACGGCCAGCGCCACCGCGCAGTCGGTGCCCAGGCGGTCGATCATCGGCACCACGCCCGAGGTCGAGACCGTGACGCGGCGGCGCGAGAGGCCGTAGCCGTTGTCGTCGAGCATGGTGCGCAGCGCGGGCACCAGTGCCGAATAGTTCTGCAGCGGCTCGCCCATGCCCATCATCACCACGTTGGAGATGACGCGCTCGTCGCGCTTCAGGTGCTTGCGCAGGAAGTGCTCGGCGAACCAGAGCTGGGCGACGATCTCGCCCGTGCTCAGGTTGCGGCTGAAGCCCTGGTGGCCGGTCGAGCAGAAGCGGCAGCCGACCGCGCAGCCGGCCTGGGACGACACGCACAGCGTGCCGCGGTCGTCCTCGGGAATGAAGACGGCTTCGACGGCATTGCCGTCACCGACGTCGAACAGCCACTTGATCGTGCCGTCCTTGGATTCGTGCTGGGTGATGACCGGCAGCGCCTCGACGCGCGCGGTCGTCGCGAGTTTCTCGCGCAGCGACTTGGCCAGGTCGGTCATCTGGGAGAAGTCGCTGGCGCCACGCTGGTGGATCCAGCGGAACAGCTGCGTGGCGCGGAATTTCTTCTCGCCGAGTTTTTCGCAGAACGCAGCCAACCCCTCGAGATCGAAATCGAGCAGGTTGGCCGTGGTCATGGATTCGGTCGAGATGCGGCTTCAGCGTGCGTAGACGTTGAGGCCGGCGAAGAAGAACGCCACTTCGTTGGCGGCGGTTTCGGGAGCGTCCGAACCGTGCACGGCGTTGGCGTCGATGCTGTCGGCGAAGTCGGCGCGGATGGTGCCGGCGGCGGCCTTCTTCGGGTCGGTGGCGCCCATCAGGTCACGGTTCTTGGCGATCGCGTTCTCGCCTTCGAGCACTTGCACGAACACCGGGCCCGAGATCATGAACTCGACCAGGTCCTTGAAGAAGGGACGTTCCTTGTGCACGGCGTAGAACTGCTCGGCTTCGTTGCGCGAGAGGTGCACCAGCTTGGCGGCCACGATCTTCAGGCCGGCGGCCTCGAAGCGGGAAACGATCTTGCCGATGACATTCTTGGCGACGGCGTCGGGCTTGATGATGGAGAGGGTACGTTCGATAGCCATGGAAGTGCTTTCTGAGCTTGCTTGATTCTGAAGTTTTTTGTCACAACTGCAACGATATTGTTGCGCTGTATCCCGACAAAGCCCGCGATTTTAACCGGCGGGATTCACCACCTTGGTGAAAACCCCGCGAAAGGCCGCGCGGGCGCGGCTGTTTTTGTTCAGCGGCCGCGGCGCCGGCCACCGCCGCCGCCCTGCCCGCCAAAGCCGCCGCCTCCACCACCGCCCCCGCCGCCCCCACCGCCACGGCGGCCGGAACCGCCCTGGCGCTGCTCCTTGCGCTGGCGCGTGAAGCTGTCGGCGCCGATGTAGCCCAGCGAGGTCTTCATCGGATCGGGCTGGTTGGCACCGCTCGGCGGACGGTCGTCGCCGCCCTGCCGGTTGCGGTTGCCGGCGTTGTTGTTGCCGTTGTTGCGTCGGCCCTGCTGCTGTTGCGGCGGACCGCCGTTGCCGCCGCCGGGGCCGCGGTTGTTGCGCGGGCCGCGCGGCGGACGGCCGTCGCCCAGCGGGCTGGGGATCGGCGGCTCGCGGTTGTCGTCGCGCGCCTGGGCACCACCGCCGTTGCGGCCACCGCGGCGCTTCTTGTTGCGGCCGTTCCGGCCGCCACCGCCGCCATCGGGACCCTGGCCGCGCTGCTGCGGCGGACCCGGACGCGCCTGCGCGCCGCCCGAGGCCTGGAACAGCGCGCGGATGTCGCGCTCGTCGAGCTCCATCCAGGCGCCGCGCTTGAGGCCGCGCGGCAGCACCATCGCGCCGTAGCGGATGCGGATCAGCCGGCTGACCGCATGGCCCACCGACTCGAACAGCCGGCGCACCTCGCGGTTGCGGCCTTCGGAAATCGTGACGCGGTACCAGCAGTTGGAGCCCTCGCCGCCACCGTCCTCGATGGTGCCGAACTGCGCCATGCCGTCGTCGAGGCGCACGCCGTCGAGCAGCTTCTGCCGTTCTTCGCTGCTGATCGCGCCGAGCACGCGCACCGCGTACTCGCGCTCCAGGCCGAAGCGCGGATGCATCAGCTGGTTGGCCAGGTCGCCCGAGCTGCTGAACAGCAGCAGGCCTTCGGTGTTCAGGTCGAGCCGGCCGACCGACTGCCATTTGCCCTGGTGCAGGCGCGGCAGCTTGCGGAACACGGTCGGGCGGTTCTGCGGATCGTCGTGCGTGACGACCTCGCCCACGGGCTTGTGATAGGCGATCACGCGCGGCGGCGGCGGCGCGATCCGGTAGCGGATCGGCTTGCCGTTGATCTTGACCTGGTCGCCGTACTGGATGCGCTGGCCGATGTGGGCCGGCTCGTTGTTGACCGAGATGCGCCCCTGCAGGATCAGCTGCTCCATCTCGAGGCGCGAGCCGAGCCCGGCCTGCGCCAGCACCTTGTGCAGCTTGGGCGAATCGGCCTCGGGCAGCAGCACGCGCTTGAGCGGCGGCACCTCGGGGCTGTCCTCGTCGGCGTCGAACTGGCCCGAGATGACGTCGGCGAAGCGGATCGGCTCGGGCGGCGGCGCATTGCGCTGCTCGCGCTCGGCGGCGCGGCGCGCGCGGTCGAGGTCGTCCTCCTCGTCGTCGGGGTCTTCCTCGTCTTCTTCGTCCTCGGAACGGTCGTCCGAATCTTCCTCGTCCCGGGGCTGCAGGCGCGCCGGTTCGGCACGCGCGGGCTCGGGCTCCGGCTGGGGCACCGGTGCCGCGACGGGCTCGGGTGTCGCTTCGAGCGCGGGCGGCTCGGATTCGGCTGCGGACTCTTCGGGCGCCGCTTCGACCACGGCCTTCGGCTTGCGCGGACGTTTCGGCTTGGCGGGCTTGGCCGGCTCCTCGGCGCTCTCGGCGGCCACGGCCGCTTCGGGTTCGGCCGCGGCCGGCGCCTCGGTGGCCTCCACGGCCTCCTTCTTGCGCCGCGGACGCCGCTTCGGTGCCGCGCCCTCCTCCGCCGTCGCTACGGCTTTCGCAGCCTCGCCCGCGGACTGGCCGGTCGTTTCCGGCGTGTTTTCATTGGACAAGGGGTCGATCGGCAGGATCGCCGCTTGGTCGGGGTCGGATGAGCTCATGAGGTCTTTCCGGGGAGGACTGCGTCAGGATCGGTCGCGTCCGGCGGCGGAGCGTCGGGATCGATGCGGGGTTCTTCGGAGGGTTCGGTATCGGCGGAAGCCTGGGCTTCCGCGGGGGCTGGCTGTTCGGCGGCGTCGCCTCGCTCGTCGAGGGCGGCGGCATCGCCCGGCTCGGCAGTCATGTCCGGCTCGGCCGGCGCGCTGTCGGTCGCCACGATCTCGTCGGCGATCGCTTCGTCGGCCAGCGATGCATCGTCCGCGATCGCCTGCTGGACTTCGGGTTGTTCCGAGGGGGGTACCCCAGTCTGCGCCTCTTCCGCCGCGACGGCAACCGCCGTCTCCTCGGCGGCCGGCGCCGGCTCGGCCTCCGCCGGCGGCTCGTCGATCGGCAGCGCCGGCTGGTCGCCGCCGCCCGCGCGCTCGAGCGAGTCGACCAGTGCCGCCTGCTGGGCCGGTGTCTCGATCACCGGCAGCTGGTCGAGCGAGGCCAGGCCGAGGTCGTCGAGGAACTGGCGCGTGGTCGCGTACAGCGCCGGGCGCCCGACCGTCTCGCGGTGGCCGATCACCTCGACCCAGTTGCGGTCCTCGAGCTGCTTGAGGATCAGCGAGTTGATGGTGACGCCGCGGATGTCTTCCATGTCGCCGCGCGTGACCGGCTGGCGATAGGCAATGATGGCCAGGGTCTCGAGCGCCGCGCGGGTGTAGCGCGGCGGCTTCTCGGGGTGCAGCCGGTCGAGGTGGTCGCGCATCTCGGGCCGGCTCTGAAAGCGCCAGCCACTGCCCACGCTGACCAGTTCGAGGCCGCGTTGCGTCCAGTCTTCCTGCAGCTCGAGAAGCAGCGACTTGATCGTGTCCACGCCCAGTGCGTCGTCGAACAGCACGCGCAATTCGCGCACCGGCAGCGGCTGGCTCGAACAGATCAAGGCGGTTTCGAGAATGCGCTTGGCATCCGCCGTATTCATGGTTCGCGTTGTCCGGGAAAAGGCGCCTTGGGGGACGCTTTTTTTGTTCAGAAGGATGGAAGGAGGCGTTGCCGGCACGCGGCGAGTGCAACGCGGGGCCGGCACCAAGCGGCCGGCGAGGCGGCCCTGGAGGCCGTCAGGCGCGATTGTAGTCCAGCCCCCAGGCCCGCAAGGCCTCGGCGAGATCGGCCGGCACGGGCGAATGCAGCGCGATCGGCGCCTTGGTGACGGGATGCACGAAGGCCAGCCGGAACGCATGCAGCGCCTGCCGCGCGAGGCCCGCGGCGGCCGTGCCGCCATAGAGCGTGTCGCCCACCAGCGGATGGCCGATCGACGCCATGTGCACGCGGATCTGGTGCGTGCGGCCGGTTTCGAGGGTGCAGCGCACCACGCAGCCGCGCTCCTCGCTGTCCAGGCGCTCGATCAGGGTGCGGGCGGTCTTGCCGGCGTGCTGCTGCAGGTCGACCACCGCCATGCGCAGCCGGTTGCGCGGATCGCGGCCGATGGCCGCGTCGACCTGGCGCGCAGCCGCGCCGGTCCAGGGCTTGTGGCCCAGCGCCAGGTACTGACGCTTGACCTCGCGCGCGGCGATCAGCGCCACCAGCGCGTCCATGGTGGCGCGGGTGCGCGCGACCATCATCAGCCCGCTGGTGTCGCGGTCGAGCCGGTGCACGATGCCCGCGCGCGGCAGCAGCAGCGCCTTGGGATCGAGCGCGAGCAGGCCGTTGAGCAGCGTGCCGCTCCAGTGGCCCGGGGCGGGATGCACCACCAGGCCGGCCGGCTTGTCGATCACGCGCAGGTGCTCGTCCTCGTAGACGGTGACGATCTCCATCGGCTCGGGCCGGAACGCCTGGCTCTGCGGCGTGGGGCGCAGTTCGACCCGCCCCGCCTGCCCGGCCCGCACGGCCGCCGAGGCCTTGGTGGCGGCGCGGCCCTGAAGCTCGACGGCGCCGGCCTCGATCAGCTGCTGCAGGTAGCTGCGCGAGAACTCGGGAACCAATGCGGCCAGCGCGCGATCCAGCCGCAGTCCGTGCTGCGCGGGGTCGACGACGAAATCCCGCCACTCGCTGGCTTCGGACGGATCGGCGCCCTCGTCGAGCTCGGCCGCCTCCGGGGAGTTGTCGCGGGGGTCGGTCGATATAATTGAGGGCAACTGTTTCACGAAAGCCGCATGTGATGATTCGCGCCAAATTATCGGTCCCAGCCTGGATGGCGCTCAGCGCCCTCGCGCTGCTCGCCGGCTGTTCGAGCACCAAGGACGACAAGACCGCGACCTGGAGCCCCAACCGGATCTACGCGGAAGCCAAGGACGAAGCCGGCTCCGGCGCCTACGACAAGGCCGTGCCGCTGTACGAGAAGCTCGAGGGCCGTGCCGCCGGTACCCCCCTGGCCCAGCAGGCCCAGCTCGAGAAGGCCTACGCCCAGTACAAGGGCGGCGACAAGGCGGCCGCGGTCTCCACCATCGATCGCTTCCTGAAGCTGCACCCCGCCAGCCCCGCGCTCGACTATGCGCTGTACCTCAAGGGCGTGGTCAACTTCAACGACGACCTCGGCATGTTCGCGTTCCTCACGCGCCAGGACCTGTCGGAGCGCGACCAGAAGGCGGCCAAGGAGTCGTTCGAGTCGTTCAAGGAACTGATCACGCGCTTCCCCGACTCGCGCTACACGCCCGATGCGCGCCAGCGCATGAACTACATCGTGAACTCGCTCGCCCAGTACGAGGTTCACGTGGCGCGCTACTACTACTCGCGCGGCGCCTACCTGGCGGCCATCAACCGCGCTCAGAGCGCGATCGCCGACTACCGCGAAGTGCCCGCCGTCGAGGAAGCGCTCTACATCATCGTGCGCTCGTACGACGCGCTCGGCATGAACGACCTGCGCGACGACGCGCAGCGCGTGCTGACCTCCAACTACCCGCAGAGCACCTACCTCTCGCAAGGCTTCAAGACCAAGGACGATCCCTGGTGGAAGATGTGGTGATGGCGGCCGGCCGGCTCGGCTGACCCCGCACGAAAGCCCGACGGCGCGAGCCTTCGGGCTTTTTTATCGCCCGCGCGGCGCGCGCTTCAGTCCTGCACCGGCACGGCCAGGTCCGCGATCGCCGCGTCGAGATCGGCCTCGGTCTCGAGCCGCCGCATCGGCGGCAGCGCCCCGAGCAGGCGCCGGCCATAGCCCATCGCGACCAGCCGCGTGTCGCAGATCACCAGCACGCCGCTGTCGGTCTCGCGCCGGATCAGCCGCCCCGCCCCCTGTTTGAGCGCCACCGCGGCCTCGGGCAGCGAATAGTCGCCGAAGGAACTGCGGCCCTGCGCCTCGAGCCGCTGCGAGCGCGCCTCGACCAGCGGATCGTTGGGCGGCGGGAACGGCAGCTTGTCGATCACCACCAGCTGCAGGGCATCGCCGGGCGCATCGAAACCTTCCCAGAACGAGGCCGAGGCGACCAGCACGCAGCCGGGGCGGCCCATCGTGTCGCCCTCGCGGAAGCGGCCCATCAGCACCCGCTTGGGCAGCTCGCCCTGCACCAGCACCTCGGGCCGCCGCTCGATGCCCAGGCGCTCGATCTGCTGGCGGATCTCGTCGCCCACCGTGCGCAGCGCGCGCAGCGTGGTGGTCAGCACCAGCGTGCGACCGCCGAGCGCGCCGGCACCGCGCGCGGCCAGTTGCGCCACGCGCAGGCTGTGCGAGGGCTCGTTGGGCTTGGGGAAGGCGCGCGGCACGTACAGCGCGGCCTGCGCGGCGTAGTCGAAGGGGCTGCGCACGCGCAGCACCTCCGCATCCTCGAGGCCGCAGGGTTCGGTGAACCAGCGCAGCGTGGGATCGTCACCCAGGGTGGCGGAGGTGAAGACCCAGGCGCGGCGGCGCCGCTCGGTGGCTGCGGGTTCGGGCTCGTGCGCGCGCGGTGGCTCGTCGTCGTCATCGCCACCGCCCTGCGCATCGAGCCAGGCGTCGTATTCGTCGACGGCCTCGCGGGCGCCGCGCCCCAGCGTCTCGTCGCCGTGCGCGTCCGGCTGCGCATCGGGCGCCTTGGCGATCTTGAGCACGCGCGTGCGCATCGCCTCGGCGATGTCGAGCGGCGACTCCACCAGCCGCAGCTGCGTGCCCACGTCGACCCAGCGCACCGATTCCGGCGCGCAGGCGCGCGCGAACTTGGCAGCGCGCTTCGCGAGTTCGCGCGCGCGTTCGAGCAGCCGCACGAAATCGGGCGACAGCTCGCTGACCGTGTCGAGGCCTTCGGCTGCCTCCTCGAAGGCGATCTGCAGCGTGTCGAGCGCGCCCTGCCATTCGTGCTCGCCGATGCCCTCGGGCGAGGGCCCGGCCCAGCGCAGCTTCGCGCCCGGCCATTGCTTGCCCACCGCCAGCCGCAGCTCGCGCGCCGCGCGCTCGAGCCCGGCCACGATGCCTTGCCAGTCGACCAGGCCGCGCGCATGCGTGAGGCCGGCCGCGAGCACGTCGCGCGCGAAATCGAGTGCCTGCCCGGTGCCGAGGTTGGTGCCGAGGAACTGCACGCCGGTCTCGTTGAGCTGGTGCGCCTCGTCGAACACCACCACGCTGACGCTCGGCAGCAGCTCGGCCATGCCGGTCTCGCGCACCGCGAGGTCGGCGAAGAACAGGTGATGGTTGATGACCACCACATCGGCCGCGAGCGCCTCGCGCCGCGCCAGGTTGACGTGGCAGGGCTTGAACTGCGGGCACTGCGCGCCCAGGCAGTTCTCGCGCGTCGAGCTCACCAGCGGGATCAGCGGCGAGCGCTCGTCGAGCCCCGGCAGCTCGGCCAGGTCGCCGGTGCGCGTGGCCTTGGACCATTGCTCGATCTTCGCCAGCGTGCGCAGGCTGCCGCGCTCGGGCAGCGAGGCGTCGTGGCGCGCGATGTCGAGCCGGTGCAGGCAGAGGTAGCTGCCGCGGCCCTTGAGCAGCGCGGTGCGCACCGGCAGGCCCAGCGCTTCCACGAGTCGCGGCAGGTCGCGGCCGAAGAGCTGGTCCTGCAGCGCCTTGGTGGCGGTCGAGAGCAGCACGCGCTCGCCGCTCAGCAGCGCGGGCACCAGGTAAGAGAAGGTCTTGCCGACGCCGGTGCCGGCCTCGACCACCAGCATGCCGCCCTGCTCGATGGTGCGCGCCACGGCCATCGCCATCTCGGTCTGGCCCGAGCGCTCGCGGAACTGCTCGGCCGCGCGCGACAGCACGCCGCCCTCGGAGAAAGCTTCCAGCACCTTCGATGCGAGCGTGTCTTCCAGGCCCACCGCGCTCATGCCGGCTCCTTCGGATCGATCGCGTTCTCGAGCCGCACGATCTGGTCGCGCAGCGCAAGGCGGCGCTTCTTGAGGCGGCGCAGCAGCAGCTCGTCCTGCGGCGCGACCTCGCTCAGGCTGTCGATGGACGCGTCGAGGTCCGCATGCTCGATGCGCAACTCGATCAACTGGCGGGAAAGGGAGTGGAGATTGGAGTCCAACGTGGGAGAAGCGGACGCATCTTCTGCGCGGCTCGGGCTCGGGTTCATTCGATAATACGTCGTGATCCGAACTCCAGAGAAGACAGGCGGCGCTGCATCGGCGCATTCGCGCTCATGACCCAAGGCTTTCGACTCGTTGCCGCCACCGGCCTGCACAAGGGCGACCGCCCCTACCAGCAGGACCAGGTGCTGCTGATCGCGCATCCGCGCACGCCGGGCTGCGTGCTCGCCGTGGTGGCCGACGGCATGGGCGGGCGCAGCGGCGGACGCAAGGCCTCCGACCAGGTGCTGATGACCGCGCGCCAGCTCTTCGCGCGCTACAACCCGGCGCGCGACGAAGCCGAGGCGCTGCTGCGCCAGCTGCTCGAGGACGCGCACACGGTGATCAAGCTCACCGCCGTGTCGAGCGAGCAGGAACCGCACAGCACGCTGGCCGCCTTCCTCATGAACCCGACCGGCGACTGCGCCTGGATCCACGCGGGCGATTCGCGCATCTACCACTTCCACGACGGCCGGCTGATCAAGCGCACGCGCGACCATTCGTACGTGCAGACGCTGATCGACCGCGGCGAGATCACCGAGGCCGAGGCCAACGTGCATCCGCAGGGCAACATCCTGCTCGGCTGCCTGGGCATGCGCTCGACGCCGCCGCCGATCGCACCCGACCAGGTGCCGAGGATGCAGCCCGGCGACCTGCTGATGGCCTGCAGCGACGGCCTGTGGCACTACTTCACCCCCGAGGAACTCGCGAGCGTGCTTCATGCGCAGCCGCCGCGCGATGCGGTCGAGATCCTGGTGGGCGAAGCACGCCGCCGGGCGCATGGCACCGGCGACAACATCTCGATCGCGGTGCTCAAGCTCGAGCCCCTGCCGGCAGCCTGAAATCTCCGCGGCCCGCGCGGGCCGTTGCGCGGCGGTCAGGGCTTCGCAGCCGGCTCCGCGGGCGGCAGGGGCGCGCCACGCGGCTTGGTGCGGTTGGTGTTCTGCCGCTCGCGGCTGGCGCGGTGCTCCTCGGCCTTGCGCTGCTTTTCCTCGTAGCGCTGGGCCTGCGCGGGCGCCTCGGCGCGGCGCTGCGCGGCCTTGGCCTGCTCGGCGGCCTGGTTGCTCTGCTTCTGGTCGAACTGGCGCTGGCGCTCGGGCGCTTCCGCGGCCGTCGCGGCACGGCCTTCGGCATGGTCGGCGGCACGCTGTTCGCGTTCGCGCTGGTTCTGCTGGGACTGCTCGCGCTGCTGCGCGGAATCCTGCGGGCGTTCGGTGGTCTTCTTCTCGTCGAGCTTGCGCAGCTCGGCGGCGCCGCGGCGCTGGCGCTCGATGTCGTTGATCGACGATTCCTGGCGCTTGATGTGGTCGTTCTCGGTGCGGCGGCGCGCGCGGCTGTCGCGCAGGCAGTCCTCGACCGCGAATTTGGCGTAGCAGGCCTTGCGCTCGTTCTCGTAGCGCGCCTCGATGGCGGCGCGCTCGCTGGCCAGGCGGTTGCGCTCGGCCTCGAGATCGGCGACGCCGGCAGCGGCGCTGGACTGGGCCCAGGCCGGCAGGCCGGCCAACGACATCCACAGGGCAAGGACGAGGGTTTTCTTCATGTGAGGCGAGTGTCGACGATGCGGCGTTCCAGCGCGAGGAATTCGGCCGACTGCATCTCGTTGAGCCGCGAGACCGTGCGCGGAAACTCGTGCGCCAGCGGCCCCTCGGTGTACAACGCCTCCGCCGGTACCTCGGCCGACATGATGAGCTTGACGCGGCGGTCGTACAGCACGTCGACCAGCCAGGTGAAGCGGCGCGCCTCCGAGGCCATGCGCACCGGCATGTGCGGCACATCGGACAGCAGCACGGTGTGGAACTGGCTCGCGATCTCGAGGTAGTCGTTCTGCGAGCGCGGACCGCCGCACAGCGTCTTGAAGTCGAACCAGACGACGCCGCCGGCCTTGCGGCGCGCGCGGATCTCGCGCGACTCGATGTGCAGCACCGGGTTCTCGTCGGCCGTCTCGGCCAGCTTCTCGAAGGCCTTGCGCATCTCCTTCTCGGCGCCGGCATCGTTCGGCGTCAGGTACATGCGCAGTTGCTCCATGGTGCGGCGTCGGTAGTCGGTGCCGTTGTCCACGCTGAGCACCTCGAGCTTCTGGTTCAGCAGCTCGATGGCGGGCAGGATGCGGTCGCGGTGCAGCCCGCCGGGATAGAGGTCGTCGGGCTTGAAATTGGAGGTGGTGACGAAGCCCACGCCGTTCTCGAACAGCGCCATCAGCAGCCGATGCAGGATCATCGCGTCGGTGATGTCGGCGACGTGGAACTCGTCGAAACAGATCAGCTTGTAGCGCTTCGAGATGCGCAGGCCCAGCTCGTCGAGCGGGTTGACGGTGCCCTGCAGCTCGCGCAGTTCGCGGTGCACCTCGCGCATGAACTCGTGGAAGTGCAGGCGCGTCTTGCGCCGCAGCGGCACGGCGTTGAAGAAGAGGTCCATCAGGAAGCTCTTCCCGCGCCCCACCCCGCCGTACATGTAGACGCCGCGCGGCAGCTCGGGCCGGTTGATGAGCTTCTTCAGCGCATTGGAACGCTGCGACTTGTACGCGGCCCATTCCGTGGCGCAGCGATCGAGCGCCTCGACGGCCCTCAGCTGCGCGGGATCGCTCTTGAACCCGCGTGTGGCGAGTTCCGCTTCGTAGGCCTGTTTGACGCTCAAGGGATCGGAATGCTAGGTGTTGGGGGCTACGGGCGGCCAGCGAATGGCCGCCCGCAGCGGGGTCGCCGCTGGATCAGAAGTTCAGCGTGCGCTTGTCCACCGCCAGGGCGGCTTCCTTGGTGGCTTCCGACAGCGAGGGGTGCGCGTGGCAGATGCGCGCGATGTCCTCGGCGCTGGCCTTGAACTCCATCGCCACCACGGCTTCGGAGATCAG
Source organism: Variovorax sp. GW821-FHT10D07 (assembly GCF_059415325.1). NCBI lineage: Bacteria > Pseudomonadati > Pseudomonadota > Betaproteobacteria > Burkholderiales > Comamonadaceae > Variovorax > Variovorax sp. GW821-FHT10D07. The sequence goes on from NZ_JBWKMZ010000002.1 coordinate 258,233, forward strand.
CTCGCTGGCCTGCGGGCCGACGATGTGCACGCCCAGGATCTCGTCCGTGGTCGCGTCGGCCAGGAACTTGACCAGGCCGGTCGTGTCGCCGAGCGCACGCGCGCGGCCGTTGGCCAGGAACGGGAAGGTGCCGGCCTTGTAGGCGCGGCCCGAGGCCTTGAGCTGCTGTTCGGTCTGGCCGACCCACGCGATCTCGGGGCTGGTATAGATCACCCACGGCACGGTGTTGAAGTTGACGTGCCCGTGCTGGCCGGCAATGCGCTCGGCCACGGCAACACCCTCTTCTTCCGCCTTGTGCGCGAGCATCGGGCCGCGCACCACGTCGCCGATCGCCCACACGTTCGGCAGGCTGGTCTTGCAGTCGTCGTCCACGGCGATGGCGCCGCGCTCGTCGAGCTTCAGGCCCACGGCTTCGGCGTTCAGGCCGATGGTGTTGGGCACGCGGCCGATCGAGACGATCAGCTTGTCGACCTCGAGCGTCTGGGCTTCGCCCTTGGCGTTGGTCCAGGCCACGCTCACGCCGTTCTTGCCCGACTTGATCTCGCCGACCTTCACGCCGAGCTCGATCTTCAGGCCCTGCTTGTCGAAGGCCTTCTTGGCTTCCTTGGCGATCTGCTCGTCGACCGCGCCGAGGAAGGTCGGCAGCGCTTCGAGCACCGTGACTTCGGCGCCGAGGCGGCGCCACACCGAGCCCATCTCGAGGCCGATGACGCCCGAGCCGATCAGGCCCAGCTTCTTCGGCACCGCGCCGATGCGCAGGGCGCCGTCGTTCGAGAGGATGTTCTCCTCGTCGAAGGCCGCGCCGGGCAGCGCACGGGCGTTGGAGCCGGTGGCGACGATGATGTGCTTGCCGGTGATGGTTTCCTCGGCGGCGCCGGTCACCTTGATGTCGTAGCCGGCGTCGCCGGCCTTCTCGAACGCGCCACGGCCGTGGAAGAAGCTGATCTTGTTCTTCTTGAACAGGTACAGGATGCCGTCGTTGTTCTGCTTCACGACCTGGTCCTTGCGGGCCAGCATCTTGGCGAGGTCGATGCCGAGGCCCTCGACCTTGATGCCGTGGTCGGCGAAGTGGTGGTTCGCCTGCTCGTAGTGCTCCGACGACTGCAGCAACGCCTTCGAGGGGATGCAGCCGACGTTGGTGCAGGTGCCGCCCGGTGCCGGGCCGCCCTTGCCGTTCTTCCACTCGTCGATGCAGGCGACGTTGAAGCCGAGCTGCGCCGCGCGGATGGCGGCGATGTAGCCGCCGGGGCCGCCACCGATGACGATGACGTCGAATTGTTTGTTGGCCATCTGATTCTTCCTCCTCAGATGTCGAACAGCAGGCGCGACGGATCCTCGAGCGCTTCCTTCATGGCGACCAGGCCCAGCACGGCTTCGCGGCCGTCGATGATGCGGTGGTCGTAGCTCATCGCCAGGTAGTTCATCGGACGGATGACGATCTGGCCGTTCTCGACCACGGCACGGTCCTTGGTGGCGTGCACGCCGAGGATCGCGGACTGGGGCGGGTTGATGATCGGGGTCGAGAGCATCGAGCCGAAGGTGCCGCCGTTCGAGATCGAGAAGGTGCCGCCGGTCATCTCTTCGATGCCCAGCTTGCCGTCCTGTGCCTTCTTGCCGTACTCGGCGATCTTCTTCTCGATGTCGGCGAAGCTCATCTGGTCGGCATTGCGCAGGATCGGCACCACCAGGCCGCGCGGCGAACCGACGGCGATGCCGATGTCGAAGTAGCCGTGGTACAGGATGTCGTTGCCGTCGACCGAGGCGTTGATCACCGGGTACTTCTTGAGCGCGTGCACCGCGGCCTTCACGAAGAAGCTCATGAAGCCGAGCTTGACGCCGTGTTCCTTGGTGAAGCTGTCCTGGAAGCGCTTGCGCAGTTCCATGACGGGCGCCATGTTGACTTCGTTGAAGGTCGTGAGGATGGCGTTGGTCGACTGCGATTGCAGCAGGCGCTCGGCGATGCGGGCGCGCAGGCGGCTCATCGGCACGCGCTGTTCGGGGCGCTCGCCCAGGTCCGGCGCGCTGGTGGGCGCGGCTACCTGCGGCAGCGCGGGCTTGGCGGCCGGCGCGGGGATCGCGGCGGGCGCGGCCTTGGCGGTGGCACCCGAGGCGACGGCGCCGAGCACGTCGCCCTTGGTCACGCGGCCGTCCTTGCCGGTGCCGGCGACGTCGCTGGTCTTGAGGTTGTTGTCGGCCAGCAGCTTGGCGGCGGCGGGCATCGCGACGTCGGACTTGGCACCGCCGGTGGCGGCAGCAGCGGCTGCCGCGGGCGCAGCGGCGGCGGGTGCCGGGGCGGCAGCGGCGGGCGCGGCGGCCGGAGCGGCGGCGCCGGCCTTGCCTTCGGTGTCGATCTTCGCGATCAGCTGCTCGGCCACGACGGTGGCGCCGTCGCCTTGCACGATCTCGGCCAGCACGCCGGCGGCGGGCGCCGGCACTTCGAGCACGACCTTGTCGGTCTCGATCTCGATCAGGATTTCATCGATGGCGACGGCTTCGCCGGCCTTCTTCTTCCAGGTGAGCATGGTGGCTTCGGCCACCGATTCGGACAGCTGAGGGACTTTGACTTCTACGATAGACATTTGGAGTTTGCTCCGCTTTGATTTGTGTGTGCCCCTGGGGCCGGGGTTCGCCCGGCCCGCCCCTCGTGGGGGATCGGGCGATGTGGCCGTGCCACATGCGCCCGAGCGGGTTGTTCGTGTTGAAAGGAGATCGTTCTATTACTTGGTCAGCACGAAGCCCTTGAGCTTGGCGAAGGCGGCATCGACCAGTGCCTTCTGCTGTTCCTGGTGCAGGTGCGAGTAGCCGACGGCCGGCGAGGCCGAGGCCGCGCGGCCGGCGTAGCCGAGCTTCTGGCCTTCCTGCATGTTCTCGTGGATGTAGTGCTGCACGAAGAACCAGGCGCCCTGGTTCTGCGGTTCGTCCTGGCACCACACCACGTCGACGAGGTTCGGGTACTTCTTGATCTCGGCCGCGAAGGCCTTGTGCGGGAACGGATAGAGCTGCTCGACGCGGATGATGGCCACGTCGTCGTCGCCGCGTTCCTCGCGCTTCTTGGCCAGGTCGTAGTAGACCTTGCCCGAACAGGCGACCAGGCGCTTGACCTTCTCGGCCTTGAGCGCCTTGCTTTCCGGAATGATGGTCTGGAAGCTGCCCTTGGTGAACTCGGCCAGCGGCGAGGTCGCGTCCTTGTTGCGCAGCAGCGACTTGGGCGTGAGGATGATCAGCGGCTTGCGCAGGTTGCGCACCATCTGGCGGCGCAGCACGTGGAAGATCTGGCTGGCCGTGGTCGGCTGCACCACCTGCATGTTGGTGTCGGCGCTCAGCTGCATGAAGCGCTCGAGGCGCGCCGAGCTGTGCTCGGGGCCCTGGCCTTCGTAGCCGTGCGGCAGCATCATCGTCAGGCCGTTGACGCGGCCCCACTTGACTTCGCCCGAGGCGATGAACTGGTCGATCACCACCTGCGCGCCGTTCACGAAGTCGCCGAACTGGGCTTCCCAGATCACCAGCGTGTTCGGGTCGTTCGAGGCGTAGCCGTATTCGAACGCGAGCACCGCTTCTTCCGACAGGATCGAGTCGATCACGACGAACGGGGCCTGGTTGTCGGCAACGTTCTGCAGCGGCGTGTAGGTGCCTTCGTCGAACTTCTCGCGGTTCTGGTCGTGCAGCACGGCGTGGCGGTGCGTGAACGTGCCGCGGCCCGAGTCCTCGCCCGACAGGCGCACCGGGTAGCCGCTGGCCACCAGCGAGGCGAAGGCCATGTGCTCGCCCATGCCCCAGTCGACGTTGACGTCGCCGCGGCCCATGGCGGCGCGGTCGTCGAGCACCTTCTTGACCAGCGGATGCACCGTGAAGCCTTGCGGCACGGTGGTGATCTTCTCAGCCAGGCGCTTCCACTCGCTCGAGGGAATCGCGGTGTCGCCGGCGTCGGTCCACTTCTTGTTGAGGTACGGGCTCCAGTCGACGGCGTACTTGCTCTTGAAGTTGGTCAGCACCGGGTCGACGGTGTTCTTGCCTTCGTCGAAGGCGGCGCGCTGCGCCTTGACCATGTCGTCGCCGAGCGTGTCGCCCAGGCCCTGCGCGGCCAGCTTGTCGGCGTACAGCTTGCGCGTGCCGGGGTGCTGGGCGATCTTCTTGTACATCAGCGGCTGGGTCAGCGAGGGGGTGTCCTGCTCGTTGTGGCCCAGCTTGCGGAAGCAGATGATGTCCACGACCACGTCCTTCTGGAATTCCATGCGGAAGTCCAGCGCGATCTGGGTGGCGAGCACCACGGCTTCGGGATCGTCGCCGTTCACGTGCAGCACCGGCGCCTCGATCATCTTGACGATGTCGGTGCAATACAGCGTCGAGCGGCTGTCGCGCGGGTCGCTGGTGGTGAAGCCGATCTGGTTGTTGATGACGATGTGCACCGTGCCGCCCGTGGAGTAGCCACGGGTTTCGGCCAGCGCCAGCGTTTCCATCACGACACCCTGGCCCGCGAAGGCGGCGTCGCCGTGCACGATCACGGGCAGCACCTGCTTGCCCAGCGGGTCGGCGCGGCGGTCCATGCGCGCGCGCACCGAGCCTTCGACCACGGGATTCACGATCTCGAGGTGCGAAGGGTTGAACGCGAGGCTCAGGTGGACCGGGCCGCCGGGGGTGGTCACGTCCGAGCTGAAGCCCTGGTGGTACTTGACGTCGCCGCTGGGCAGGTCTTCAGGCGCGGTGTGGTCGAACTCGGCGAACAGGTCGGCCGGCATCTTGCCGAGCGAGTTGACCAGCACGTTGAGGCGGCCGCGGTGGGCCATGCCGATCACGATTTCCTGCACGCCCTTGGCGCCGGCCTGGTTGATCAGCTCGTCCATCGAGACGATGAAGCTTTCGCCGCCTTCGAGCGAGAAGCGCTTCTGGCCGACGTACTTGGTGTGCAGGAAGCGCTCGAGGCCCTCGGCCGCGGTCAGGCGGTTGAGCACGTGCTTCTTCTGCTCGGCGCTGAGCTTGGGGTTGGTGCGGGCGCTTTCGAGCCGCTGCTGCCACCAGCGCTTGTGGTTCTGGTCGGTGGTGTACATGTACTCGGCACCCATGGTGCCGCAGTACGTTTCGCGCAGTGCGTTGAGCAGGTCGCGCAAGGACATGGTGTCCTTGCCGAAGAAGGTGTTGCTGGTGTTGAACACCGTCTCGAGGTCGGCGTCGGTGAAGCCGTAGAACGAGGGCTCGAGTTCGGGAATGGCGGGACGCTCGGCGCGCTTGAGCGGGTCGAGGTCGGCCCAGCGGGCGCCGACATTGCGGTAGGCGGCGATCAGTTGCTGGACGGCAGTGCGCTTGCGGCCGAGTTCGGAATCGGCGCCGCTGGCCTGCACGACCTTGGTCGTGCCCTGCTTCGCCAGTTCGGCAAAAGCGTTGATGACCGGCTGGTGCGGAACGTCGCGGGTGTTGGTGCCGTCGGCGGCGGGGACGTGCTGCAGCGCGTCGAAGTAGGTGCGCCAGTTGTCGGGCACGCTGCCGGGGTTGGCGAGGTAGTTTTCGTACATCTCCTCGACATAGGGCGCGTTGCCGCCGAAGAGATAGGTGTTGCCTTGGTAGGCGGCATACACCGATGGAGTCGATGAATCGCTCATATTGCGCTGACCTTCGCTTCCCTGTGGGAAGCACGAGCTGGTTTAAGAAACCTTCCGCGACACGGCTGAACCGATTGGCGGATGCGACTGTGGCTGGGGAAGGGCCTGAGTACCGGGCGATTGTGCCACGCCAACCATATGACGGTTGAAAGCGGATGCACAACCCCCCAGGCGTGGCGCTCAGGCCGGCTTGAGTAACAGTTTGATCTGCTGCAGCGTGGCGGGGTCGTCGATGGTCGTCAGGTCGCCCGGATCGCGGCCCTCGCAGACCGCCTGGATGGCGCGGCGCAGCAATTTGCCGCTGCGGGTCTTGGGCAGCCCGCCCACGAAGCGCACCCGCGCCGGCCGGGCCAGCGCGCCCAGCTGGTCGGCCACGGTCTTCATGATCTCGCCCTCGAGCTTCAGCGCCACGGCGTCGTCGCTCACGGCCTGCCCGTCCTTGGGCACCACGAAGGCCATCGCGACCTGGCCCTTGAGCGCATCGGCCACGCCCACCACGGCCACCTCGGCCACGCCCGCGTGGCCCGAGATGCTTTCCTCGATCTCGCGCGTGCCGAGCCGGTGGCCGGCCACGTTGATCACGTCGTCGGTGCGCCCGAGGATGTAGAAATAGCCGTCCTCGTCGCGGATGCCCCAGTCGAAGGTCGAATAGACCATCTTGCCGGGCACGCTCTTCCAGTAGGTGTTGACGAAGCGCGCGTCGTCCTTCCAGATGGTCTGCATGAAGCCCGGCGGCGTCGGGCCCTCGACCACGACCACGCCCTTCTCGTTCGGGGCGGTCAGTTCCTCGCCGGTCGACTCGTGCAGGATCTTCACCTTGTAGCCGTACATCGGCACGCCGGGGCTGCCGAACTTGCTGGGCTTCTTCTCGATGCCGTTGGCGATGGTGATGATCGGCCAGCCCGATTCGGTCTGCCAGTAGTTGTCGATGATCGGCACGCCCAGGCCCTCGGCGATCCAGCGGCCCGTGGGCTCGTCGAGCGGCTCGCCGGCCAGGAACAGCGCGCGCAAGGTGGAGAGGTCGTATGTCTTGAGTAGCGCCGGGTCCTGCTTCTTGAGCACGCGCACCGCGGTCGGCGCGCTGAACATCACCGTCACCTTGTACTTCTCGACCAGCCGCCACCAGATGCCGCCGTCGGGCTGGCCATCGAGTCCCTGCGTGGGCAGGCCCTCATACATCACCGTCGCCATGCCGGCGATCAGCGGGCCGTAGACGATGTAGCTGTGGCCCACGACCCAGCCGATGTCGCTGGTGGAGAAATAGGTCTCGCCGGGCCGCCCGTCGAAGATGTGCTTCATGCTCGCGGCCAGCGCCACCGCGTAGCCGCCCACGTCGCGCTGCACGCCCTTGGGCTTGCCGGTGGTGCCGCTGGTGTAGATGGTGTAGCTGATCTCGGTCGACTCGAGCCAGGTGCAGGGCACCTGCGCGTCGAGGTGCTTTTGCCGCAGCTCGCTCGCCAGGTGGTCGCGCCCCGCCACCAGCGCCATGGGGGCCAGGCCGCGGTCGGTCAGCAGCACCGCGTCGGGCTTGTGCTTCGACAGGCGGATCGCCTCGTCGAGCAGCGGCTTGTACGCGATCACCTTGCCGCCGCGCGAACCGGCGTCGGCGCTCACCACCACCTTGGGCTCGGCGTCCTCGATGCGCGTGGCCAGCGAGCCGCTCGCGAAACCGCCGAACACCACGCAGTGGATGGCGCCGATGCGCGCGCAGGCCAGCATCGCGAATGCGGCCTCGGGAATCATCGGCATGTAGATCAGCACGCGGTCGCCGCGGCCCACGCCCAGGTCGGCCAGGCTGGCGGCGGTGCGCTGCACCTCGGCATGCAGCTCGCGGAAGCTGTAGCTCTTCTCGGTGCCGGTCTCGGTCGAGACGAAGATCAGCGCCGGCTGGTCGCCGCGCTCGGCCAGGTGGCGGTCGACGGCGTTGTGGCACAGGTTGGTGGTGCCGCCGACGAACCAGCGCGCGAACGGCGGCTGGCCGGCGTCGAGGATCTTCTGCGGCGGGCTCTGCCAGTCGATGAGCCGGGCCTGCTCGGCCCAGAAGGCCTCGGGCGCGTCGATGGACTGGCGGTGGAATTCTTCGTAGCGGCTCATCGGTGTTGTCTCCTGATCTTGGGAAATCGGCCCGGCGCCGAACCTGCGAAAGGTTGGCGCCGAAACTGAATTCATAATTATGGAGCCCGATCTTGCAGCAGGCTGACGCGCGCCACAAGCGGATGAAACCGGGGCCGGCCGGCTGCCGCCCCTCTTCTATTAGATGGAAGGTAGCCCGACCCTCTCAGCGCACCAGCGCGAGCAGCTCCGGAAAGGCCGGATGCTCGGCCGTACGCAGCCATTCGAAGCCGACCATCTCCGTCGTCACCAGCTCGGCGCCCGCGCCGGCCAGGCGGTCGAAAGCGGCGTCGCGGTTGCGCTCGGTGCGCGAACCGCAGGCATCGGTGACGACCCAGACCTCGAACTCGTCCTCCAGCAGGTCGAGCGCCGTCTGCAGCAGGCAGACATGGGCTTCGCAGCCGGCGATGACGATGGTGTTGCGCTCCTCGGCAGCCGCGGCCGGCTTCTGCAGGTGCTTGGGCAGGCTGCGCGCATTGCCCTGCGGCGCCTTGGCCGGCACGCGCAGCCATTCGCCCAGTCCCTCTTCAACGCCACTGAAGTGCATCTTCGGCAGCGTGCGGCGGCACAGCGCGCGGATGTCGGGCAGGTTCTCGCCGAGCTTGGACGGGTTGTGCTCGGTGCCGAAGACCGGCACGTCGAACAGCCGGGCCATCTTGCCGAGGCGGACCGCGTTCTGCGCCACCGCCTCCGACTCGAAGATCGCCGGCATCAGTCGAGCCTGATAGTCGACCAGCACGAGTTGGGATTGGGATGCGTCGAGCAGCATGGGCGGGGTTCTTTCTTCTGACGAGGGTTGCGGGGCGGCCGTGCGCCCGAAACCCTGGAAACTAACACCAAAGCACCGGCGTGCGGACCGGCTCAGGCGGCCGGCGCCCCGACGCGGGCCACGAGCTGCCCGATGTAGGCCTCGAACAGCGCATCGGCCGACTGCCCGAACATGCGGATGCGCCCGGTGTGCCGCATCAGCAGCAGGCCCACGCCGTGCGCGAACAGCGCGGTGTTCTCGCGCAGCGCGTCGGCGGCATCGAGCCCCATCGCGCGCAGCGCTTCCTCGCAGGGGTTGAGCGCCTCCTTCAACTGGTCGTTGAGCGCATGGTCGAGCTCGCTGGTCAGGCCGCGCGGCCGCATGCCGTGCACCAGGTAGAAGCCGAGGTCGAGCTCGCGCGGATGGGCCGCGTAGAAGCCGAACCAGGCCCGCGCCTTGGACGCCAGCGTCAGCGCGGGCCGGTCCGCGAAGGCCTCGGCCTCGGCCACCGCGGTGCACAGGCGCAGCAGCGATTCGTCGAGCAGCGCGGCATAGATCGCCTCCTTGCTCTCGAAGTACGAATAGATGGCGCCGGGCGTGTAGCCGGCGCGGCGCGCGATCTCGCGAATGCTCGCGCCCTCGATGCCGGCCTCGGAGAACACGGCCCGCGCCGCGTCGAGCACCAGCGCGCGGCGCGCGTCGCTCAGGGTCTGTCGTCGTTGGAGCTTGGCCTGCATGGGCTGGACTGTAGCCCTTCTTTTAAGCGTTGCTCATTTTTCTTAACGGTTGATCAATTTTTTGAACAGTGTTTAAATTTCGCGAAGCCGGCCCGTTCCGGCCTGCACGACAACCACCGGAGACACCCACGATGAACGCCCCGCTTCCCTCGGCCGCGCTGATGTCCGGCGCCGACTACCGCGAATCGCTGCGCCGCTACAAGCCCGTCGTCTACGTCGACGGCCGGCGGGTCGAGAGCGTGGCCGACGAGCCGGCGTTCCGCCCCGGCATCAACGCCATCGCCCTGACCTACGACCATGCGCTGAAGACGCAGTACGAACCGCTGATGACCGCGGTGCAGCACACCAGCGGCAAGCGCGTGAACCGGCTCTCGCACATCAACACCAGCGCCGGCGACCTGCTCAACAAGCTCGAGGCGGTGCGGCTGGTGTGCCAGGAAACCGGCTGCGCGCAGCGCTACCTCACGCACGACGCGCTCAACGCGATCGCCCAGGTGTCGGCGCGCATCGACGACGCGCGCGGCAGCGGCGAGCACACGGCGCGCTTCCTCGAGTACCTGCACCGCGTCCAGGACCAGGACCTGACCCTGGGCGTGGCCATGACCGACGCCAAGGGCGACCGCAGCCGCCGGCCGCACGAGCAGGCCAACGTCGACAGCTACGTGCACGTGGTGGAGCGCAACGCGCGCGGCATCGTGATCTCGGGCACCAAGGCCATCGTGACCGGCGCGCCCTACGTGCACGAGCTGCTGGTCATGCCCTGCCGCAACATGGGCCGCGAGGACGCCGACTTCGCCGTCTGCTGCGCGGTGCCGCTCGACGCGCCGGGCCTGACCATCGTGGCACGCCCGGCCGGGCGGCCCGGCGAGAAGCTGGAGCATGGCGACGCCCTGTTCAGCCGCAAGTACGGCCAGAGCACCGGCGTGTGCATCTTCGACCGCGTGCTGGTGCCCTGGGAGCGCGTGTTCTACGACGGCTCCAACGGCAGCTGGGAGCATTCGGGCCACCTCACCTACAGCTACGCCACCCACCACCGCCACAGCTGCATCGGCGCGCGCGCGGGCTTCGGCGACCTGCTGATCGGCGCCGGCGCGCTGATGTGCGAGGCCAACGGCTTCGACCCGGGCAAGGAGAGCCATCTGCGCGAGCAGATGGTCGAGCTCATCAGCATCACCGAGGGCTTCTTCGCCTGCGGCGTGGCGGCCAGCGTCTACGGCAAGGCCGACGAGCACTGCCCGGTCTTCATGCCCGACCCGGTGTTCAGCAACATCGGCAAGCTGCTGCTGGCGACCAAGATCTACGACATGCACCGCATCGCCCACACCGTGAGCGGCGGCCTGATCGTCACCCTGCCCGGCCCCGACGAGGACCACAACCCCGAGACCGCGGCGCGGCTGTCGGACGTGCTGCGCGCCAATCCGGCCGTGCCCTACGAGCAGCGCATCGAGGCGGCCCGCTTCATCGAGGACCTGACGGCCGGCTACCAGGGCGGCTGGTACAGCGTGATCAGCCTGCATGGCGGCGGTTCGCCGGCGGCGATGAAGCAGGAGATCTGGCGCCACTACCCGGTGGGCTCGAAGGTGGAGCTGGTCGAGCGGCTGCTCGAGCGCGGCATCGCCGCCGACGGCTCGCCCGCGGCCGCGCCGCACGATCCGCAGCGCGCGATCACGCGCAACCGCCAGCCCGGCAAGTGCTGCGACACGGGGTGCACGACGCCCGGGCAGCCGGTGATGGTCGAACTGCCCAAGCCTCATCGCGCCGCCTAGACTGGGCGGGATGAAAGTCCTGACGAAGCGGCTCTGCCTCGCGGCCCTCGGCGTGGGCGCCGCGCTGCTGCTGGCCGGCTGCGGCGGCGTGCGCAAGAGCACCGTGCCGCTGGCGACCATGCTCGAGACCCAGCGCTGCACGCGCCAGGCCGACACCCTGCTCGTGATGCTGCCGGGCGCCTATTCGACGCCCGACGAGTTCGAGCGCGAGGGTTTCGTCGAGGCGGTGCGCGAGAACCGGCTCGCGGTCGACGTGATGCTGGTCGACGCGCACCTGGGCTACTACAACGACAGGACCGTGCTCGAGCGGCTGAACGCCGACGTGATCGCACCCGCGCGGCGCCAGGGCTACCGCCAGATCTGGATCGTCGGCATCTCGCTCGGCGGCTTCGGCGGCCTGCTCTATGCGCAGACGCATCCGGGCGAGCTGGCCGGCGTGGTGGCGATCGCGCCCTACCTGGGAGAACGTACGCTGAGCACCGACATCGCCAACGCGGGCGGCCTCGCGAAATGGAACGGGCCGCTCGACGCGGCCACCGCGCCCCCGCGCACGCCGAACGAAACCCAGCTCTGGCAATGGCTGCGCGGCTACGCGGGCCATACGCAGACGGCGGGCCCGCGCCCACCGCTATACCTGGGCTACGGGCTCGACGACCGCTTCGCCTTCAGCCACCGGCTGCTGGCCGGCGTACTGCCGGCGCCGCGCGTCTTCACCACCGAGGGCGGCCACGACTGGCCCGAATGGCGACGCCTGTGGCAGCGGATGCTGCCGACACTGTCGCTGCCCGGCTGCCCCGGCTGATGCTCAGTTCGGCCGCAGCCGCAGCAGCTTGCCGTTCGACTCGTCGGTCAGCACGTAGAGCAGGCCGTCGGGCCCCTGCTTCACGTCGCGGATGCGCGCGCGTCCGTCCTCGAGCAGCTTGTGCTCGGCCACCACCTTGCCGTTCTTGAGCTCGATGCGGTCGAGGTAGCCGAACTTCAGCGAGCCGACGAAGAGATTGCCCTTCCACGCGGCGCCATAGCGGTCGCTGGTCAGGAAGGCCATGCCCGAGGTCGCGATCGACGGCACCCAGTAGTGCAGCGGTTGCTCCATGCCTTCCTTGGCCGTGATGCCGTCGCCGATCTTGCCGCCGCCATAGTTCTCGCCGTAGGTGATGACGGGCCAGCCGTAGTTGCGGCCGGCCTGCACGACATTGATCTCGTCGCCGCCCTGCGGGCCGTGCTCGGTCATCCACAGGCGGCCGTCGGGCCCGAGCGTGGCGCCCTGCCCGTTGCGATGGCCGTAGCTCCAAATCTCGGGCAGCGGACCGGGCCGGCCGGCGAAGGGGTTGTCGTCGGGCACGCTGCCGTCCTTGCGGATGCGCACGATCTTGCCGAGGTGGTTGTCGAGCCGCTGCGCGTCCTCCTTGCGGCTGAAGCGGTCGCCGAGCGTGAGGTAGAGCGTGCCGTCGCCGCCGTCGACGATGCGGCAGCCGAAGTGGGCGCGGCTCGCGACCTTGGGCTTCTGGCTGAAGATGATCTGCAGGTTCTCGAGCCGCGTGTCGTCGGGCGACAGCCGCGCCCGCGCGAGCGCGGTGCTGTTGGCGCTGCCGCCGGCATCGGGCTCCGAGAAGCAGAAGTACAGCGTGCGGTTGCTGCGGAAGTCCGTGTCGACGAGCACGTCGAGCAAGCCGCCCTGCCCGCCGGCCGCAATGGGCGGCAGGCCCGCCAGCGGCGCGCCCGGCTTGCCGTCCTTCGCCACGATGCGGATGCGCCCCGGCTTCTCGGTCACCACGAAACGATCGCCCGGCAGGAAGCCCACGCCCCAGGGGCTCTCGAGCCCCGTGGCCACCGTCTCAGATCGCCCCTGCGCCATGGCGGCCGCGCCAAAGATCAAACCCAACATGACGAAAACACGGCCGACGACGCGCCGGGAGGTCTCTGACAGCGATTTCATGTGTTTTCCCCGCAAAACGAATGATCTTGGCGGTTTTTCAAACCCACATGAAGACAGTTGTCGACTTCGAAGGGTCTTGGAGGCCGAACTGTTTATCCGGCATCACCGGTCGACCGTTACATTTTAGTTGTCCGATGATTCAAATTTTTCAAGTAAATCAACGGGTTGGCGGCACAATCTCTAATTCAGATCAAATTGACAGTGCCCGCCGTCATCAATATCCTACGCGCCATGCGTTTTTTCGTCCTACCCGCGTCCCTCCTGATTGCCGTCGCTGCCCACGCAGCTCCCCAACCACCGGACCGGTCCGACGAAGTCGGCCAACTGCTGGCCGAAAAGGGCCTGGTGGGGCAATTGAGGCAAGTCCGCCAGACCGTCACGGAGCGCACCTCCGACCTCGTGATGACTGCCATCGGTTTCCTCGGTGTTCCGTACCGCCGCGGCGGTAACTCTGAAGACACCGGCTTCGATTGCAGCGGCTTCGTGCGCGCCATGTACAACCAGACGGTCGGCCACATGCTGCCGCGCCGCGCGGAAGAACAGGCCGCCGCCACCGAGAAGATCGACCGCAGCGAGCTCAAGCCCGGCGACCTCGTGTTCTTCAACACCATGCGCCGCGCCTTCAGCCATGTCGGCATCTACGTCGGTGAAGGCAAGTTCATCCACTCGCCGCGCTCGGGCGCACAGGTGCGCGTGGAAGACATGAACGGCAGCTACTGGAGCCGCCGCTTCGACGGCGCCCGCCGCGTGCTCGGCGGCGGATCGAACGACGAGATCCGCGCCGCCGCGGCTTCGGCTCGCACCGGCGACTGAATTCCCCTCCTTCGGCCCACTTCGCACTGGGGCCGGGACGAAAAAAATCCCGCTGCCGCGGGATTTTTTCTTTGGGCAAAGGCCGCGAGGCGGCCCCCCCGATCCCTCAGCGCTTTTGCGGCGGCAAATCGGTGCAGGTCCCGTGCGCCACTTCCGCCGCCATGCCGATGCTCTCGCCCAGCGTGGGATGCGGATGGATGGTCTTGCCGATGTCGATCTCGTCGGCGCCCATCTCGATGGCCAGCGCGATCTCGCCGATCATGTCGCCGGCATGGGTGCCGACGATGCCGCCGCCGAGGATGCGGTGCGTCTCGGCGTCGAACAGCAGCTTGGTGAAGCCCTCGTCGCGGCCGTTGGCGATGGCGCGGCCCGAGGCGGTCCAGGGGAACAGGCCCTTCTTGACCTTCACGCCCTCGGCCTTGGCCTGGTCCTCGGTGAGGCCCACCCACGCCACCTCGGGGTCGGTGTAGGCCACGCTCGGGATCACGCGGGCATTGAAGGCCGCGCTCGCGAGTTCCTTGTCGCCCTTGAGCTCGCCCGCGATCACCTCGGCCGCCACGTGCGCCTCGTGCACCGCCTTGTGGGCCAGCATCGGCTGGCCGACGATGTCGCCGATGGCGAAGATGTGCGGCACGTTGGTGCGCATCTGGATGTCGACCGGGATGAAGCCACGCTCGCCCACGGCCACGCCGGCCTTCTCGGCGCCGATCTTCTTGCCGTTGGGGCTGCGGCCCACGGCCTGCAGCACCAGGTCGTAGACCTGCGGTTCCTTGGGCGCGTTCTCGCCCTCGAAGGTGACCTTGATGCCCTCCTTCGTGGCCTCGGCGCCGACCGTCTTGGTCTTGAGCATGAGGTTGTCGAAGCGCGGCGCGTTCATCTTCTGCCAGACCTTCACCAGGTCGCGGTCGGCGCCCTGCATCAGGCCGTCGAGCATCTCGACCACGTCGAGGCGCGCGCCGAGCGAGGAATACACGGTGCCCATCTCGAGGCCGATGATGCCGCCGCCCAGGATCAGCATGCGCTTGGGATCGGTGCCGAGCTCGAGCGCGCCGGTGGAGTCGACCACGCGCGGGTCCTTCGGCATGAAGGGCAGGCTCACGGCCTGCGAACCGGCGGCGATGATGGCGCTGCGGAACTTCACGGTCTGCTTGCTGCCGGTGGTGTTCCAGCTCGTGCCCGAGGTCTCCTCGACCTCGATGTGATGCGGGTCGACGAAGTTGCCGACGCCGCGCAACACCGTGACCTTGCGCATCTTGGCCATGGCCGTGAGGCCGCCCGTGAGCTTGCTCACCACCTTGTTCTTGTGGCCCAGCAGCTTGGCGCGGTCGACCGTGGGCGCGGCGAAGCTCACGCCGAGGTCGGCGAAGTGCTTGACCTCGTCCATCACCGAGGCCACGTGCAGCAGCGCCTTCGAGGGGATGCAGCCGACGTTGAGGCAGACGCCGCCGAGGGTGGCGTAGCGCTCGATCAGCACGACCTTCAGGCCGAGGTCGGCCGCGCGGAAGGCGGCCGAGTAGCCGCCGGGGCCGGCGCCGAGCACGATGACGTCGCATTCGACGTCGACCTTGCCGCCGTAGTTCGAGGCCGCGGGTGCCGCAACCGGGGCCGGTGCGGGCGCCGCAGCCTTGGGCGCGGGCGCCGCGGCGGCGGGCGCCGGGGCCGCTGCAGCCGGCGCCGGCGCGGCGGCGGCATCCGCCTCCAGCGTCAGCACCACCGAGCCTTCCTTGACCTTGTCGCCCACCTTCACCGCCAGCGACTTCACCACGCCGGCCGCGGACGACGGGATCTCCATCGAGGCCTTGTCCGATTCGACCGTGATCAGCGATTGCTCGGCCTTCACCGTGTCGCCCACCTTCACCAGCACCTCGATCACCGCCACTTCGTCGAAGTCGCCGATGTCGGGCACCTTGATTTGTTGTTCGCTCATTTGGACACTTTCAGTTTGAGTGTGAGAGAGTCGACCGGTCCGGCCGAATTGCGATCGAATTCGCAGGCGGCGGCGATCCCCGCCTCCGCCACGTCGCGCGCCGAGCGCGACTTCTGGTCGTACACCGCATGCATGGCACCGAGCGCGAAGCTGCGTCCCGAGCCGATGCTCCAGAACTGCTTGAACTCGAACACCTCGCGGTAGCTGTAGATGCCGTAGATCCCGCTCGCGTTGGCAAGCAGCATCGTGAACTGGCTCGACTCGTAGGGCTCGTGGTCGTCTTCCTTGGTCTCCATGAAGAACGAGCTCTTGAGCACCGGATGCAGCATCGTGAAGGTGCGGAACACCTCGTGCTTGCTGCCGAACAGCAGCGACTCGCGCGGCTGCGCGGCCAGTGCATGCTGCAGCACCAGGAAGTGCGCCGCGGCGCCGGCCATCGCGAACAGGCTGTGGCCGGCGGCGTCCTCGATCGAGAAGATCTTCTGGTTCGCCTCCTGCCGGTGCGTGAGCCGCGTGTCCCCGAAGGTCACGAGCGCGTCGGCCGCCATGGCGACCTGGCCGTTCTTGCGGACGGCCACGACCGTGGTCATGGGGCCTCGCGCCGGTTCGCCAGGGGCGCCGAGGCCGCCGAGGCCGCCGAAGCAGCCTGGGCGCTCATAGCAGCACGCGGCGGAAGTCGGCGAGCACCTGGCCCAGGTAGGCGTTGAAACGCGCCGCCGAGGCACCGTCGATGACGCGGTGGTCGTACGACAGCGACAGCGGCAGCGTCAGGCGCGGCACGAACTGCTTGCCGTCCCACACCGGCTTCATCGCGCTCTTCGAGAGGCCGAGGATGGCCACTTCGGGAGCATTGATGATCGGCGTGAAGTGCGTGCCGCCGATGCCGCCGAGCGAGCTGATCGAGAAGCAGCCGCCCTGCATGTCGGCCGCGCCGAGCTTGCCGTCGCGCGCCTTCTTGGCGAGCTCGCCCATCTCCTGGCTGATCTGCAGGATGCCCTTCTTGTCGGCATCGCGCAGCACGGGCACGACCAGGCCGTTGGGCGTGTCGGCCGCGAAGCCGATGTGGAAGTACTGCTTGTAGACCAGCGTGTCGCCGTCGAGGCTGGTGTTGAACTCGGGGAACTTCTTGAGCGCCGAGACCGCCGCCTTGATCACGAAGGCCAGCATCGTGACCTTCACGCCCGACTTCTCGTTCTCCTTGTTGGTGGCAACGCGGAAGGCTTCGAGCTCGGTGATGTCGGCATCGTCGTTGTTCGTGACGTGCGGGATCATCACCCAGTTGCGGTGCAGGTTCGCGCCGCTGATCTTCTTGATGCGCGACAGGTCCTTGCGCTCGACCGTGCCGAACTTCGTGAAGTCGACCTTCGGCCAGGGCAGCAGGCCCAGCGCGGCGCCGTCGGCACCGCCACCGGCCGCGGGCTTGGCCGCGGCGGAAGCCTTGGTGGTCGCCTGACCGCTCATCACGGCCTTGGTGAAGCCCTGGACGTCTTCCTGCGTGATGCGGCCCTTGGGACCGGAACCCTTGACCTCCTCGAGCGGCACGCCGAGCTCGCGCGCGAACTTGCGCACCGAGGGCGAGGCGTGCGGCAGGCCGGCCGACGGGCTCTTGGTGGGATCGTGCGGCGCGGCGGCCGCCGGCGCGGGAGCAGCCGGAGCCGGTGCGGGCGCGGAGGCCGAAGCCGTGGCGGGCGCAGCGGCGGCTGCAGCCGCGGGAGCCGGCGCCGGTGCGGGCGCGGCGCCTGCAGCGGGGGCAGCGCCTTCGATCACCGCGATCAGGTCGCCGATGTTGACGACGTCGCCGACCTTGACCTTGAGTTCCTTGAGCGTGCCGGCGGCCGACGACGGGATCTCCATCGAGGCCTTGTCCGATTCGACCGTGATCAGCGACTGCTCGACCTTGATGGTGTCGCCGGGCTTGACCAGCACCTCGATGACCGCGACGTCCTTGAAGTCGCCGATGTCGGGCACCTTCACGTCGACCGGGCCCGCTGCGGCGGCCGGTGCAGCCGCCGCAGCAGGTGCGGGTGCCGCAGCGGCCGGTGCCGGCGCGCTGGCCGCGGGTGCCGGAGCACTGGCCGCGGGCGCCGGCGCGGCGGCCTGGCCGGCCCCTTCGGCCTCGAGCACCAGCACCACCGAACCTTCCTTCACCTTGCTGCCGACCTCGACCTTGAGTTCCTTGACCACGCCGGCGGACGACGACGGAATCTCCATCGAGGCCTTGTCCGACTCCACGGTGATGAGCGACTGCTCGGGCTTGACCGTGTCGCCCACTTTCACCAGCACCTCGATCACAGCGACTTCATCGAAATCGCCGATGTCGGGTACCTTGACTTCCACTGCTGCCATATCGTTTGTCTCCCGCCGGAAGGCGCGTCTTGGTTGTGGGGAATCGTGATTACGCGTAGAGCGGGTTCACCTTGTCGGCATTGATGCCGTACTTCTTGATCGCCTCGGCCACCTTGGCGGCCGGCAGCACGCCGTCCTCGGCCAGGGCCTTGAGCGCGGCCACCACGATGTAGTGGCGGTTGACCTCGAAGTGCTCGCGCAGCTTGTTGCGGAAGTCGCTGCGGCCGAAGCCGTCGGTGCCCAGCACCTTGTAGTTGCGGCCCTTGGGGATGAAGGGACGGATCTGCTCGGCGTAGGCCTTCATGTAGTCGGTCGAGGCGACCACCGGGCCGGTGCTCGCTGCGAGCTGCTGCGCCACGAAGGGCACGCGCGCTTCCTCGGTCGGGTGCAGCAGGTTCCAGCGGTCGGCGTCCTGGCCGTCGCGCGTCAGCTCGTTGAAGCTCGGGCAGCTCCACACCGATGCCGAGACGCCCCAGTCCTGTTCGAGCAGCTCCTGCGCGAAGAAGCTCTCGCGCAGGATGGTGCCGCTGCCGAGCAGTTGCACGGTCGGCGCTTCCTTGCCCTTGGCGGCCTTGATCGCCGGGCCCTGACGCGTCAGGTACATGCCCTTGATGATCTGTTCCTCGGTGCCGGGCTGCAGGCCGGGCATCGGGTAGTTCTCGTTGAGCAGCGTGATGTAGTAGTAGACGTTGTCCTGCTTCTCGACCATGCGCTTCAAGCCATGGTGCAGGATCACGCCGACTTCGTGCGCGAAGGTCGGGTCGTAGCTCACGCAGTTCGGGATGGTGTTGGCCAGGATGTGGCTGTGGCCGTCCTCGTGCTGCAGGCCTTCGCCGTTGAGCGTGGTGCGTCCCGAGGTGCCGCCGAGCAGGAAGCCGCGCGCCTGCATGTCGCCGGCCGCCCAGGCCAGATCGCCGATGCGCTGGAAGCCGAACATCGAGTAGTACACGTAGAACGGCACCATGATGCGGTTGTTGGTGCTGTACGAGGTCGCCGCCGCGATCCAGCTCGACATGCCGCCGGCTTCGTTGATGCCCTCTTGCAGGATCTGGCCGGCCTTGTCTTCCTTGTAGTACATGACCTGGTCCTTGTCGACCGGGGTGTACTGCTGACCGTGCGGGTTGTAGATGCCGATCTGGCGGAACAGGCCTTCCATGCCGAAGGTGCGCGCCTCGTCCACGAGGATCGGCACCACGCGCGGGCCCAGGGCCTGGTCGCGCAGCAGCTGCGTGAGGAAGCGCACGTAGGCCTGCGTGGTCGAGATCTCGCGGCCTTCGGCGGTGGGTTCGAGCACCGCCTTGAAGGTGTCGAGCGCGGGCACGGTGAAGCTCTCCTCGGCCTTGACGCGGCGGTGCGGCAGGTAGCCGCCCAGCGCCTTGCGACGCTCGTGCAGGTAGCGCATTTCCGGCGTGTCGTCGGCCGGCTTGTAGAACGGCAGCTCGGCGATCTGGCTGTCGGGGATCGGGATGTTGAAGCGGTCGCGGAAGGCGCGGATGTCGTCGTCGTTGAGCTTCTTGGTCTGGTGGACCGTGTTCTTGCCCTCGCCGATCTTGCCCATGCCGAAGCCCTTGACGGTCTTGACGAGCAGCACCGTGGGCTGGCCCTTGTGGTTCTGGGCCGAGTGGAAGGCCGCGTAGACCTTCTGCGAGTCGTGGCCGCCGCGCTGCAGGTTCCAGACCTCGTCGTCGCTCAGGTGCTCGACCATCTTCAAGGTGCGCGGATCGCGGCCGAAGAAGTTCTTGCGCACGTAGGCGCCGTCGTTGGCCTTGAACGACTGGTAGTCGCCGTCGTTGCACTCCATCATGATCTTGCGCAGCGCGCCGTCATGGTCCTTCTCGAGCAGCGCGTCCCAGCCCTTGCCCCAGATCAGCTTGACCACGTTCCAGTTGGCGCCGCGGAACTCGCCTTCGAGCTCCTGGATGATCTTGCCGTTGCCGCGCACCGGGCCGTCGAGGCGCTGCAGGTTGCAGTTGATGACGAAGATCAGGTTGTCGAGGTTCTCGCGCGCCGCCAGGCCGATCGCGCCCAGCGATTCGACCTCGTCCATCTCGCCGTCGCCGCAGAAGACCCAGACCTTGCGGTTCTCGGTGTTGGCGATGCCGCGGGCATGCAGGTACTTGAGGAAGCGCGCCTGGTAGATCGCCATCAGCGGGCCCAGGCCCATCGACACCGTGGGGAACTGCCAGAACTCGGGCATCAGCTTGGGGTGCGGGTAGCTCGACAGGCCCTTGCCGTCGACTTCCTGGCGGAAGTTGAGCAGTTGCTCCTCGGTCAGGCGGCCTTCGAGGTAGGCGCGGGCATAGATGCCGGGCGAGACGTGGCCCTGGATGTAGAGCAGGTCGCCGCCGTGGTTCTCGCTCTCGGCGTGCCAGAAGTGGTTGAAGCCGGCGCCGAACATGCTGGCCAGCGAGGCGAAGGAGCCGATGTGGCCGCCGAGGTCGCCGCCTTCGGCCGGGTGGTGCCGGTTGGCCTTGACCACCATCGCCATCGCGTTCCAGCGCATGTAGGCGCGCAGGCGCTGTTCGATCTCGAGGTTGCCGGGGCTGCGGGCTTCCTGCGAGGTTTCGATGGTGTTGACATAGCCCGTGTTGGCCGAGAACGGCATGTCGACCGTGTTCTGGCGGGCGTGTTCCAGAAGCTGTTCGAGCAGGAAGTGCGCACGCTCGGGGCCCTCGCTCTGGATCACGGCGGACAGGGCATCCATCCACTCGCGCGTTTCCTGGGAATCCGCGTCGTTCGCGGCCGGGCCGAATTGCTTCTCGGGATTTGCCGACATGCTTGTCTCTCCTTTTGGGGCTGTGGGCGTAATTTAGGCGCTCTGCGTGTGAGCGCGCGGAGTGTCGCACAGAAATAATGAGATTTCAAATAGTGCGTATAGATTTCTTAATGTGACATTCTGACGATTTTCAGCCAGCCCTAGACCGTGCCGGGACCAGTGCCACCGTCGATAACCCGGGCCTTGGGAAGCCCGCCACCTAATAAACTCCCGCAATGCCTTTTTCCTCCCCGCTGGCCGTGGCCCGCAGTGCCGTCAACGCCTCGCCGCTGTCGTGGTGGCGCCGCTGGTGGCGCCGCCAGACCCCGGTGCTGCAGGACGCCGTCGCGATGCTGGCCCCGATGGCCGCCGTGCTGCTGTTCCTCGCGGCGATCGTCACCGCCTTCTGGTACCTGCGCACCGAGGAGGTCGAGCGCGAGCAGGAATCGGTGCGCCGCGACGTCGAATACGCCCAGCAACGCCTGCGGCTGCGGTTGCTGGAACGCCAGGAGCAGCTGATGCGCATCGCGCGCGATGCCTCCAACCGCGAGATCGACCCGATCGAGTTCACCAGCCGCGCCGAATCGCTGGTCAGCCAGTTCCCCGAGCTGCAGACCATCACCTGGATCGACGACCGCCGCCGCTTCAAGGCCGGCTATGCCGCGCCCAGCGTGCATCCGGCGCAGCAGCACCTGATCGGCGACGTGCTGCGCCCCGGCGACATCGAGAGCAACTACGCGCTGGCGCGCGAACTGCGCCAGCCGGTGTTCTCCCAGCCCGCGGCCGGCGGCGATCCGCCGGCCATGCTGCAGCTGCACATCCCGCTGTTCGACCAAGGCCTGTTCGCGGGCGTGGTGCTCGGCGAGTTCTCGGTCGACGGCCTGCTGCGCTACGGCATGCCTTCCGAGGTGCAGGCGCGCTACGCGGTGTCGCTGCTCGACGCCAAGGGCAAGGTGATCGCGGGCAACACCGCCAACCTGCGCGAGACCGGCGCGCGCCTCCTGCCCTGGAGCGAACGCACCAACGAATACGAAGTGCCGGTCTCGCCCGTGGGCAACGCGCTGGTGCTGCGCGCCCAGGCCTACCGCACCTCGCAGGGCGTGGTCGGCAACGGGCTGTTCTGGCTGGTCTGCGCGCTCAGCGTGCTCACCAGCTGGATGCTGATCGGCACCTGGCGCCACACGCGCCGCAGGCTGCAGGCGCAGCAGCGGCTGGTGGCCGAGACCAACTTCCGCCGCGCGATGGAGAACTCGATGCTGACCGGCATGCGGGTGCTCGACCTGCAGGGCCGCATCACCTACGTCAACGCCGCCTTCTGCGCGATGACCGGCTGGGCCGAGGAGGAGCTGGTCGGCCAGACACCGCCCTTCCCCTACTGGCTCGAGTCCGACCGCGAGATCATGAACGAGCGGCTCGAGGAGGAACTGCACGGCCGCGCCCTGCCCGGCGGCTTCCAGGTGCGCGTGAAGCGCAAGAACGGCAGCGTGTTCGATGCGCGGCTGTACGTGTCGCCGCTGATCGACGCGCGCGGCCACCAGACCGGCTGGATGACCTCGATGACCGACATCACCGAGCCCACGCGCATCCGCGAACAGCTGTCGGCCTCGTACGAGCGCTTCACTACCGTGCTCGAGGCGCTCGACGCCGCGGTGTCGGTGGCGCCGATCGGCAGCGAGGAGCTGCTGTTCGCCAACAAGCTCTACCGCCTGTGGTTCGGCTCCGACACCGTCGGCCACCTGGGCATGGTGGCGCAGGCCGGCGTGCCGGCCTCGAACGCGCACGACGAAGGCCTGGACGACGTCGACCCCTACGCCGGCCTGCCGATCGACACGCTGACCGCGGCGCAGGCGGCCAACAACGAGATCTTCGTGCCCGAGCTCGGCAAGTGGCTCGAGGTGCGCTCGCGCTACCTGACCTGGGTCGACGGCCGCCTGGCGCAGCTGGTGATCGCCACCGACATCACGCCGCGCCGCGATGCCGAGGAACAGGCCGCCGCGCAGGCCGACCGCGCGCAGTCCGCGAGCCGGCTGATCACCATGGGCGAAATGGCCTCGAGCGTGGCGCACGAACTCAACCAGCCACTGACCGCGATCAGCAACTACTGCAACGGGATGATGTCGCGCATCAAGAGCCAGTCGATCGACAACGATGCGCTGCTGGCCGCGCTCGAGAAGACCTCGAAGCAGGCCCAGCGCGCGGGCCAGATCATCCAGCGCATCCGTTCCTTCGTGAAGCGCAGCGAACCCAACCGAACGCCGGCCGACGTCGCGACCATGGTCAGCGAGGCGGTCGAGCTGGCCGGCATCGAGCTGCGCCGGCGCAACGTGCGCCTGAACCACTACGTGGCGGCGCGGCTGCCGATGGTGCGCGTCGACCCGATCCTGATCGAGCAGGTGATGGTCAACCTGCTGAAGAACGCAGCCGAGTCGATCGACCTCGCCGAGCGCCCGCTGGCGCGGCGCAGCGTCGAACTGCGCGTGCTGCCGAAGGTGATCGAGGGCCACAACGCGATCGAGTTCTCGGTGCAGGACACCGGCAAGGGCCTCGCGCCCGAGGTCATGGACCGGCTCTACGAGGCCTTCTTCTCGACCAAGCCCGAGGGCATGGGCATCGGCCTGAATCTGTGCCGCACCATCGTCGAGTCGCACCGCGGCCGGATGCAGGCGGAGAACATCTACAATGGCCCGGATGTGATCGGATGCCGTTTCTCCTTCTGGATTCCGGTGTTGGACGCTATCAGTTCCCTAGCAAGTGACGAGGTAAAGGTACCTGCATGAGTTTGATTCCGAAAAAGGGCACTGTGTATGTCGTCGATGACGACGAAGCGGTACGCGATTCGCTCCAATGGCTGCTCGAAGGCAAGGACTACCGGGTCCGCTGTTTCGATTCCGCCGAGTCCTTCCTCTCCCGCTACGATCCCCGCGAGGTGGCCTGCCTGATCGTCGACATCCGCATGGGTGGCATGACGGGCCTGGAGCTGCAGGACCGGTTGATCGAGCGCCGTTCGCCGCTGCCGATCGTGGTCATCACCGGCCACGGCGACGTACCGATGGCCGTCGACAGCATGAAGAAGGGCGCGATGGATTTCATCCAGAAGCCCTTCAACGACGAGGAACTCGTCGCGCTGGTCGAGCGCATGCTCGAACACGCGCGCGGCGCCTTCACGCAGCACCAGCAGTCGGCCAGCCGCGACGCGCTGCTGTCCAAGCTCACGGGCCGCGAGGCGCAGGTGCTCGAGCGCATCGTCGCCGGCCGCCTCAACAAGCAGATCGCCGACGACCTCGGCATCAGCATCAAGACCGTCGAGGCGCATCGCGCCAACATCATGGAGAAGCTCAACGCCAACACCGTGGCCGATCTGCTGAAGATCGCGCTCGGACAGGCGGCGCCCGCTGCCAAGGCCTAGAAGCCAGCTATCTGCCTGATAGCGATGCATGACCCCCACGCCTGCGCAAGCGGGCGTTTTTACTTGGAAAATCGAAACCGATGACCGCCCAACTGATCGACGGCAACGCCCTCGCCAAAACCATCCGCGCCGAAGTCGCCGGCCGCACCGCGGCGCTCAAGGCCCGCGGCGTGAACCCGGCCCTTTCCATCATCCTCGTGGGCGAGGACCCGGCCAGCCAGGTCTATACCAAGCACAAGGTCAACGACAGCACGCAGACCGGCCTCTCGGCCACGCTCGAGACCTACCCGGCCGACCTGAGCGAGGCCGACCTGCTCGCGCGCATCCGCGTGCTCAACGACGACCCGGCGGTGCACGGCATCCTGGTGCAGTTGCCGCTGCCCAAGCACATGGACAGCCAGAAGGTCATCGAGACCATCTCGCCCGCGAAGGACGTCGACGGCTTCCACGTCGCGAGCGCCGGCGCGCTGATGACCGGCGCGCCGGGCTTCTGGCCCTGCACGCCCTTCGGCTGCATGAAGATGCTCGAGTCCATCGGCTACGACCTGCGCGGCAAGCACGCGGTGGTGATCGGCCGCAGCAACATCGTCGGCAAGCCGATGGCCATGATGCTGCTGGCCAAGAGCGCCACCGTGACCATCTGCCACAGCGCCACGCAGGACCTGGGCGCCATCACGCGCCAGGCCGACGTGATCGTGGCCGCCGTTGGCAAGCTCAACCTCCTCACGGCCGACATGGTCAAGCCCGGCGCGGTGGTCATCGACGTCGGCATGAACCGCAAGGAAGACGGCAAGCTCGCGGGCGACGTCGATTTCGACGGCGTGAAGGAAGTCGCCGGCTGGATCACGCCGGTGCCCGGCGGCGTCGGCCCGATGACGCGCGCCATGCTGCTCGCCAACACCCTTGAAGCGGCCGAACGCGTCGCCAAGTGAACACCATGGCCACCTCGAACAACCCCCTCCTCGATTTCACCGACCTCCCGCTGTTCGACCGCATCCGGCCCGAACACGTCGCCCCCGCGGTCGACGTGCTGCTCGCCGATGCCGAGACCGCGCTGCAGACGGTGACGGCCCCCGACTTCCCCGCGAGCTGGAGCGCGATCTCCAAGGTGCTCGACGTGGCCTCGGAACGCTTCAGCCGCGCCTGGAGCGCGGTCGGCCATCTCAACGCCGTGGCCGACACGCCCGAGCTGCGCGCCGCCTACAACGAGGCGATGCCGCGCGTGACCGCGTTCTGGACCCGCCTGGGCTCCGACGAGCGCCTGTACGCGAAGTACAAGTCGATCGACGTCGCCACGCTCGATGCCGAGCAGCGCCAGGCGCATCGCAACGCGGTGCGCAACTTCGTGCTCGGCGGCGCCGAGCTGCAGGGCGAGGCCAAGCAGCGCTTCGCCGAGATCCAGGAACGCCAGGCCGAGCTGAGCCAGAAGTTCAGCGAGAACGCG
The DNA here is from genome assembly GCF_059415325.1 of Variovorax sp. GW821-FHT10D07. NCBI lineage: Bacteria > Pseudomonadati > Pseudomonadota > Betaproteobacteria > Burkholderiales > Comamonadaceae > Variovorax > Variovorax sp. GW821-FHT10D07. Next base: position 283,817 of record NZ_JBWKMZ010000002.1, read on the forward strand.
CTCGATGCGACCGATGCCTTCGCCTACTACGCGCAGTTCGGCGAGCTCGAGGGCGTGCCCGAGGACGTGGTCAACGCCGCGCGCGCCGCGGCCGAAGCCGAGGCCAAGGACGGCTACAAGCTCACGCTCAAGATGCCCTGCTACCTGCCGGTGATGCAGTTCGCCAAGAGCAGCGCACTGCGCGAGACGCTCTACCGCGCCTACGTCACGCGCGCCAGCGAACTCGGCGACCCGGCCTTCGACAACACGGCCCTGATCAGCGAGATCCTCGCGCTGCGCGAGGAAGAGGCCAAGCTGCTGGGCTACCGCAACTTCGGCGAGCTCTCGGTGGTGCCGAAGATGGCCGAGTCGCCCGAGCAGGTGGTGAAGTTCCTGCGCGACCTGGCCGCCAAGGCCCGCCCCTACGGCGAGCGCGACCTCGCCGACCTGCGCGTTTTCGCGTCCACCCAGCTGGGCCTGGCCGATCCGCAACCCTGGGACTGGAGCTACGTCGGCGAGAAGCTCAAGGAAGCGCGCTACGCCTTCAGCGAACAGGAGGTCAAGCAGTACTTCCCGGCGCCCAAGGTGATGGCGGGCCTGTTCAAGATCGTCGAGACGCTGTTCGAGGTCTCGATCCGCCGCGACAGCGCGCCGACCTGGCATCCGAGCGTCGAGTTCTACCGCATCGAGCGCGCCGGCCAGAAGGTCGGCCAGTTCTACCTCGACCCCTCCGCGCGTGCCGCCAAGCGCGGCGGCGCCTGGATGGACGACGTGCGCGCGCGCTGGCTGCGGCCCGACGACGGCCGGCTGCAAACGCCGATCGCGCAACTGGTCTGCAATTTCGCCGAGGGCGTGGGCGGCAAGCCGCCGCTGCTCACGCACGACGACGTGACCACCCTGTTCCACGAGTTCGGCCATGGCCTGCACCACATGCTCACGCAGGTGAACGAGCGCGACGTCTCGGGCATCAGCGGCGTCGAATGGGACGCGGTCGAACTGCCGAGCCAGTTCATGGAGAACTTCTGCTGGGAGTGGGACGTGCTGAGCCACATGACGGCCCACGTCGACACCGGCGAGCCGCTGCCGCGCGCGCTGTTCGACAAGATGACCGCGGCCAAGAACTTCCAGAGCGGCCTGCAGACGCTGCGCCAGATCGAGTTCTCGCTGTTCGACATGCTGCTGCATACCGAGTACCACGCCGCGGCCGCGAAGCCCGGCGACGTGCTCGCGCTGCTGGCCCAGGTGCGCGCCGAGGTGGCCGTGATGCCCTCGCCGCCCTTCAGCCGCACGCCGAACACCTTCAGCCACATCTTCTCGGGCGGCTACGCGGCCGGCTACTACAGCTACAAGTGGGCCGAGGTGCTGAGCGCCGACGCCTACGCGGCCTTCGAGGAAACCGTGGGCGCCAACGGCGAACCCAGCATCGAGACCGGCCGCAAGTATCGCCAGGCCATCCTCGAGGCCGGCGGCAGCCGCAGCGCGATGGAGTCGTTCAAGGCCTTCCGCGGCCGCGAACCCCAGCTTGATGCGCTGCTGCGACACCAGGGCATGGCCGAGCCGCAGCCGGCTTGATGCGGCGCTGAAGCTTGAGATACTCGGGCCATGCGCCCGATTTACAAATTCTCACCAAGTCGCCTGACCGGTTTCGTCCTCCTGCTCGCCGTCGCGGGCGCGATGGCGCAACCGGTCTACCGGCAGGTCGACAAGAACGGCCGGGTCACCTTCTCGGACCGCGCGCCCACCGCCAGCACCGAACCAGCCGCCAATGCGCAGCCGGCGCCCGGCGCCGCCGCCAATGCGGGCCTGCCCTACGAGCTGCGCCAGATCGCCCAGCGCTATCCCGTGACGCTCTACAGCGGCGACGACTGCAGCCCCTGCGCGATGGCACGCACGCTGCTCACCACGCGCGGCATCCCGTTCCAGGAACGCACGGTGAACGGCAACCAGGACGTGGAGGCGCTGCAGAAGCTCAGCGGCCAGACCTCGCTGCCGCTGTTGACCATCGGCACGCAGCAATTGCCCGGCTTCTCCGACACGCAATGGGGGCAATACCTCGACGCGGCCGGCTATCCCAGGAGCAACGGCCTGCCCAGCGGCTACCGCAATCCGCCGGCGCAGCCGATGGTCGCGCAGGTCACGCGCGCGCCGGTGCCCGCACCCGCCGCCGCGCGCGCGGCCCCCGACGAGCAGCCGCTGCCCGCGGCACCGCCGAGCGGCCCGACGCCGGAGAACCCGGCCGGCATCAAGTTCTGATCAGGCGAAGTCCAGCGTGCGCACGCCCTCGGGCGTGCCGAGCAGGCACACATGCGCCTTCTGGTGCGCGAACACGCCGACGGTGACCACGCCGGGCCACTGGCTCACCTCGGATTCGAAGGCCAGCGGATCGGCGATCTTCAGGCCCGTCACGTCGACGATGTGCTGGCCGTTGTCGGTGACCAGCGGCAGGCCGTCCTTCTCGCGCACCTGGGCCTGGCCGCCGAGCGCCGCGAACTGCCGCATCACGCGGCGCGCCGCCATCGGGATCACCTCGACCGGCAGCGGAAAGGCACCGAGCGTGTCGACCAGCTTCGAGGCATCGGCGATGCAGACGAAGCGGCGCGACTGGGCCGCGATGATCTTCTCGCGCGTGAGCGCGGCACCGCCGCCCTTCACCATGAAACCCCGTGGATCGATCTCGTCGGCACCGTCGATGTAGACGCCCAGCTCCTCGACCTCGTTGCTGTCGAACACCTGGATGCCCAGCGCCCGCAGGCGCTCGGTGGAGGCGATCGAGCTCGAGACGGCGCCGCGGATCTGGTCCTTGATCGTGGCCAGCGCGTCGATGAACTTGTTGACCGTCGAGCCGGTGCCCACGCCCACGATCTCGCCCTTCACCACGTAGGCCAGGGCGGCGCGGCCCACCTGGGCCTTGAGTTCGTCCTGGGAGATGGTGGCGGGTGCGGCGGAAGAAGAAGGAAGGGGTGCGGTCATCGCGGAGAATCCTGGGCTCATTGAAGCCCCGAATTATCCGACGATGTCCCTGCTGCCCTCCTCGCTCTACGGCCTGGCCCGCCCTTTCCTGTTCGGTTTCGACCCGGAGCACGCCCATGAACTGACGCTCGACGGGCTCGCGCGCACGCAGAACACGCCGCTGGCCTGCGCCTACTCGGCGCCGCGCGTCGACGATCCCGTCACCCTGGCCGGCCTGCAGTTCCCGAACCGCGTCGGCCTCGCCGCCGGCCTCGACAAGAACGCGCGCTGCATCGACGCCTTCGCCGCCATGGGCTTCGGCTTCGTCGAGGTCGGCACCGTCACGCCCAAGGGCCAGCCCGGCAATCCGCGCCCGCGCATGTTCCGCCTGCCCGAACGCCAGGCGCTGATCAATCGGCTCGGCTTCAACAACGACGGACTGGCCGCCTTCCTGGCCAACGTGCAGAAGGCGCGCTTCCGCCGCAACGCGGGCCGCGCGAAGGCGCCGATGCTGCTGGGCCTGAACATCGGCAAGAACGCCGCCACGCCGATCGAGCGCGCGGTGGACGACTACATCGCCTGCCTCGATGGCGTGTACCCGCATGCCGACTACGTGACGATCAACATCTCGAGCCCCAACACCGCCAACCTGCGCAGCCTGCAGAGCGACGAGGCGCTCGACGCGCTGCTGGGCGCCGTGGCCGAGCGGCGCGAGACGCTGGCGCGCCAGCCTCTCGGCGGCGCGCCGCGCCGCGTGCCACTGTTCGTGAAGATCGCGCCCGACCTCGACGAGGCGCAGGTGGCCGTCATCGCCGCGACGCTGCGCCGCCATGGCATGGACGGCGTGATCGCCACCAACACCACGCTGGCGCGCGACGCGGTCGAGGGACTGCAGCATGCGAAGGAAGCCGGTGGCCTGTCGGGTGCGCCGGTGCGCGAATCGAGCAACCGCGTGATCGCCCAGCTGCGCGCCGCATTGGGCAAGGACTTCCCGATCGTCGGCGTGGGCGGCATCCTCGGCGCGGCCGATGCCAAGGCCAAGATCGCGGCGGGCGCGGACGTGGTGCAGATCTACACCGGCCTGATCTACCGCGGCCCGGCACTGGTCCATGAAACGGCGCAGGCGCTGCAGCGGGATCGCGGCAGCGCCTGAGTTTTTTCAGCGGGACATCAGGCGAGCGTGGCTCGCCGGCCGTTTCAGCGCATGCGCCAGAGGATCGGCGCGACGAAGGTCGCCCAGCGCAGCAGGCGCTTCGGGCGAACCACCACCAGCGCCGCAGCCACGGCAACGCCCGTAGCCACCGGATGCTCGCGCGCGATGCGCAGCGCCGTGGCGGTAGGGGTTTCGTCGGGCGGCGGAGGTGCCGACCGCTCCTCGCCTTGCGCCGCGGCGGTACCGCCACCCTGCAAGGTCGCGATGCGCAGGCGCTGGCGCTCGATGCGTTCGATCAGTTCCTCGCGCGTGGCCGGACGGCGGGGCGCCGGCTCATCCTCTTCCCCGGGCTCGTCGCCGAGCCCGAAGCGCTCCTGCACCCAGGTCCAGTCACGCGCCAGTTCCTCGCGGGTCGGCGTGAAGCTGTTCGAGGCACCACGCAGCTGGGTCCACAGGCCCCAGGCGGCCGCGAGCCACAGCACGATCCAGAGCGCGGCCACCGACCAGGCGGCGGTGGTGCGCTGCGGCGTGTCCCAGAAATGGACCACGACGGCCACGGACAGCAGTGCGACGGCGATCGTCGTCAGGCCCAGCAGCACGATCGCGAGGACCAGCACCAGCTTGAGCCGCTGCTTCTCCTCCTCCCAGGCCATGCGCAGCAGCTGCACACGGTCTTCGGCGGCCATCGCGCCTTCGGCCGCGGCAATGCGCAGCCGGCGCAGGCGCCGGTCCAGTCCGAGCAGGGAGAGCAACCTCATCGGCAGCCCCCCGTCATCATGGTTCGATCAGCGGCGACCAAGCAGCAGGCCCACCAGCACACCGACGGCCAGCGCGCCTGCGGCGATCTGCCAGGGTTCGTCGTGGGCATAGGCGTTGGTGGCCGAGGCGGCTTCGCGGGCCTTCTTGGCGGCGAGGCGGCTCTTCTCGGCGGCGAGCTCGCGGGCGATCGCGAGCTTGGTGTCGATGCGCTGGCGCAGCGCCTTGATGTGGGGAACCGAATCCAGGTCCTTGCTGGCGAGCACGCCACGCACGTCGCTCGCGATGTCCTCGGCTGCCGCCTCGAGATTCTTGGATGCACTCATTGGAAACCTTCCTCCGTGATGACACCGGCACCGCGCCGGCGGCTTCACGCCTACAAATGGCGTGCTGTCATGTTACAGGCTCCATCGGCCACACAGGCCTGCATCCACAAAGAGTTCTGCAAGAGATCGTTCGCGATCGACGCGGAATTCAGTCCTCGGCCGCGAGCAGATCCACCACATGGCGGCCGATCGCGAGACTGCTCGTGAGCCCCGGCGATTCGATGCCGAACAGGTTGACGAGACCTCGCACGCCATGCTCGCGCGGTCCGTCGATGCGGAAGTCGGCCGCGGGATCGCCGGGGCCCGAGATCTTCGGCCGCATGCCCGCATAGCCCGGGATCAGCGCGCCATCGGGCAGCGCGGGCCAGTACTTGCGCACCTCGGCATAGAAGGCATCGCCGCGCGCCGGGTCCACCACCAGGTCGTCGGGCGAGCTCACCCATTGCACGTCGGGTCCGAACTTGGCCTGCCCGCCAAGGTCGATCGTCAGGTGCACGCCGAGGCCGCCGGGCTCGGGCACCGGATAGACCAGCCGGCCGAAGGGCGCGCGGCCCGACAGGGTGAAGTAGTTGCCCTTCGCGAAATGAGCGGTGGGAACGGTCTCGGTGGCGAGTCCTCCGAAGTGGCGCGCCAGATCGGGCGCTCCCAGGCCGGCTGCGTTGACCACGCTGCGGCAGCGCAACCGCGTGCCGTCTTGCGCCGTCAAGACGATGCCGCCCTCCTCCAGGTCAGCCCGCGTCACGGCCGACTTCAACGCCAGCATGCCGCCCGCATTCTCGAGATCGCCAAGCAGGCTCAGCATCAGCGCATGGCTGTCGACGATGCCCGTGCTCGGCGAGACCAACGCGGCCATGCAGCGCAGTTGCGGTTCCAGCACGACGGCCTGCGCCGCCGAAATCTGTTCGAGGTCGTCGACACCATTGGCCGCGGCCTTGAGACGGATCGCCTCGAGCTCCACCACCTGTTCGACCGAGGTCGCGACGATCAGCTTGCCGCAGCGCCGGTGCGGCACGCCGCGCGCTTCGGCGTAGGCATACAGCAGTTGCTTGCCCTCGACGCAGAGCGTCGCCTTCAGCGAGCCTTTGGGGTAGTAAATCCCCGCATGAATGACTTCGCTGTTGCGCGAACTCGTGCCGGTGCCGATGGCGCCTTCGGCCTCGAGCACCATCACTTCACGGCCCGCGAGCGCGAGTGCGCGCGCCACGGCCAAACCCACCACACCACCGCCGATGACGGCGCAATCGAGATCGTCCATGCGGCGAGCTTAGCGCGAGCGCCGCACCGGGGAAGATCAGGTCGCGGTCGGCGGCGGCTCGGGATCGGTGGGCTCGTCGGGCGCCTTGTTCGGCCCCTCGTCGGGCTCCACGGGCAGGCCCGGCGTGGGCGTGATCGGCGTCGGAAGATCGGGTGCGGTCGCCATGATCTGTTCTCCTGGGTTGCGGTCGTGCCATCGGTTCTAGGCGCGAAGGCACGCGAAACCAGCAGCACGCGACGGCACTTGGCGTCGGTGCGCGCCGACAGGCCAACGGCAATGCCGTCGGGGCAGATGCGCCGACGGAAAAGAGAAATGGAACCTGGAAATTGGTGGGCGGTGGAGGTTTCGAACCTCCGACCCCAGCAGTGTGAATGCTGTGCTCTACCCCTGAGCTAACCGCCCCTGACGCCTCTGCCCGATCTTTTCGATGGGCTTCAGCGCCTGGATGAATCGCGTTCTGCGAAGCCTTAGATTATGCCACAGCTTTTCAAGCGTTTTGGCGAAAGAGTGTGCGACCGTTGCTCGATTTGTCGAGCTGCGACAACACGGCGTCGTGCTCGGCCAGTTCGTGCTCGGTTGCCACCAGCACCGGCAGCTCGATGCTGCGCAGGTCGATGGCAATCACCGTGGTGCCCACTTCGGGCTCGGTGGTGGCCACGTCGATCAGCAGCGCGTCCTGGCCGCGCGTGAGGTTGATGTAGACGTCGGCCAGCAGCTGGGCGTCGAGCTTGGCGCCGTGGAAGGTCCGGTTCGAGCGGTCGACGCCGAAGCGGTCGCACAGCGCGTCGAGCGAGTTGCGCTTGCCCGGGTACACCTGCTTGGCCATGGCCAGCGTGTCGGTCACTTCGCTCACGAAGGTCTTGAGCGGCGGCAGGCCGGCGCGCTCGAATTCCTTGTTGAGGAAGCCCACGTCGAAGGCCGCGTTGTGGATGATCAACTCGGCGCCGCGCAGGTACTCCACGATGTCGTTGGCCAGGGTGGCGAACTTCGGCTTGTCGCGCAGGAAGTCGGTCGTCAGGCCGTGCACCTTGAGCGCGTCCTCGTGGCTCTCGCGCTCGGGGTTGAAGTAGATGTGCAGGTCGTTGCCGGTGAGCTTGCGGTTGAACAGCTCCACGCAGCCCAGCTCGATGACCCGGTCGCCGTTCTCGGCCGACAGGCCCGTGGTTTCCGTATCGAGAACGATCAGACGACTCATCAGTGGTTTTCCTTCGCGTGGTTGATCGAGTACTTCGGAATCTCGATCGTCACATTCTCCTGCGCCAGGATCGCCTGGCAACTCAGGCGCGATTGCGGCTCCAGGCCCCAGGCGCGGTCGAGCAGGTCTTCCTCGCCCTCCGCCGCCTCGTTGAGCGAGCCGCCGCCCACGCGCACGATCACGTGGCAGGTGGTGCAGGCGCAGCTCATCTCGCAGGCGTGCTCGATGTTGATGTCGTTGTCGAGCAGGGCCTCGCAGATCGAGGTGCCCGCGGGCGCGGTGATCTCGGCGCCTTGCGGGCAGTACTCGGGGTGCGGATAAATCTTGATCGTGGGCATGCAGTGCTGCGTTGTCGTTCTTGCGGTGTTCTGGACCGTGGACTAAAGCGATTCGACCTTGCGCCCCGAGAGCGCGCGGGCGATGCCGGCATTCATGCGCTGCGCGGCGAAGGGTTCGGTGATCTCGGCCAGCGCCTTGGTCGCGGCTTCGATCGCGGCCGCGTCGCTGCCCTGGGCACCCAGGCGCAGCGCGTCCATCGAGGCATCGATGGCTGCGCGCTCCTCGGCGTCGAGCAGGTCGCCGTCGGCATCGAGCGCGCTCTTCGTCGCGAGCAGCATGCGCTCGGCATCGACGCGGGCCTCGACCAGCGCGCGCGCCTGCATGTCCTGCTGCGCGGTCGAGAAGCTCTCCTGCAACATGGTCGCGATCTGGTCGTCCGAAAGCCCATAGGAAGGCTTGACGGTGACGCTGGCTTCGACGCCGCTCATCTGCTCCTTGGCGCTCACGCTCAGCAGGCCGTCGGCGTCGACCGTGAAGGTCACGCGGATGCGCGCGGCGCCCGCGGTCATCGGCGGAATGCCGCGCAAGGTGAAGCGCGCGAGGCTGCGGCAATCGGCCACCAGGTCGCGCTCGCCCTGCACCACGTGCAGCGCCAGCGCGGTCTGGCCGTCCTGGTAGGTGGTGAAGTCCTGCGCCATCGCGGTCGGGATGGTCTGGTTGCGCGGCACGATGCGCTCGACCAGCCCGCCCATGGTCTCGAGGCCCAGCGACAGCGGAATCACGTCGAGCAGCAGCAGCTCGCCCGCGCCGTTGTTGCCGGCCAGCTGGTTCGCCTGGATCGCGGCGCCGAGCGCGACGACCTCGTCGGGGTTGAGGTTGACCAGCGGCTCGCGCCCGAAGAACTCGGCAACGGCCTCGCGAACCTGCGGCATGCGCGTCGACCCGCCCACCAGCACGATGCCCTGCAGGTCGTCGGCCTTGAGCCTGGCATCGCGCAGCGCCTTGCGCACGGCGGCCAGGGTGCGGTCGGTGAGTGCCTTGGTGGCCGTGTCGAACTGCGCGCGCTGCAGCGCGAAGCGAAGCGGCTGGCCGCCCACGTCGGCGGCGAAGGTCACGGTGTCGGCATCGGTCAGCGCTTCCTTGGCGGCGCGCGCCGCCACGAGCACGGCGGCCTTGTCGGTCTCGCTCGCGGTCTGGACACCGCTTTGCGCCAGCACGAAATCGGCCAGCGCATGGTCGTAGTCGTCACCACCGAGCGCCGAATCGCCGCCGGTCGCGATGACCTCGAACACACCCTGCGTGAGCCGCAGGATGGAGATGTCGAAGGTGCCACCGCCCAGGTCGTAGACGGCGTAGACGCCCTCGCTCGCGTTGTCGAGGCCGTAGGCGATGGCGGCCGCGGTGGGCTCGCTGATCAGCCGCAGCACGTTGAGGCCGGCCAGTTGCGCCGCGTCCTTCGTGGCCTGGCGCTGGCCCTCGTCGAAATAGGCGGGCACGGTGATGACCGCGCCGTAGAGCTCGTCGTCGAAGGTGTCCTCGGCGCGGTAGCGCAGCGTCGCGAGGATCTCGGCGCTGATCTCGACCGGCGACTTGTCGCCCGCCGCGGTGTGCACCTGCACCATGCCGCCGTCGCCACCGCCGATGGCGTAGGACATCGCTTCGCGGTGGGTCACGTCGGCCAGCCCGCGGCCCATGAGCCGCTTGACCGAGGTGATGGTGTTCGAGGGGTCCTGCGCGCGCGCGGCGACCGCGTCGAAACCGATCTGGCGGCGTTCCTTGTCGAGGTAGCGCACCACCGAGGGCAGCAGCACGCGGCCCTGGTCGTCGGGCAGGCATTCGGCGACGCCGTTGCGCACCGAGGCCACCAGCGAATGCGTGGTGCCGAGGTCGATGCCGACGGCGATGCGGCGCTGATGCGGGTCGGGGGCCTGGCCGGGTTCTGAAATCTGGAGGAGAGCCATGCCCTTATTGTCCCAATTGATCCGATTTGGCTTCGACGTCGTGGCCGAAGCGCTCAATGAACATGAGGGCTCTCACCTGCTGCGCGGCGGCGGGGTAGTCGCCCTTCTCGTCGATCAGCCAGTCGAGCGACGAGAGCGCGCGGGCGCGGCCTGCGTCGACCTCGGCTTGCAGCTTGTCGAGCGCGGCGATGGTCTCGACCTCGTCGAGCGCCTCGCGCCATTCCATCTGCTGCATCAGGAAGTCAGGCGGCATCGCCGTGTTGTTTTCGGCATTGACCGGGGCGCCATGGAGCTCGCAGATGTAGCTCGCGCGCCGCACCGGGTCCTTGAGCCGCTGGTAGGCCTCGTTGATGCGCACCGACCATTGCATGGCCACGCGCTGCGCGGCCGCGCCCTGCGCCGCGAAACGGTCGGGATGGGCTTCGCGCTGCAGTTCTTTCCAGCGCGCGTCCAGCGCCGCGCGGTCCTGCGCGAAAGTCGCGGGGGCGGCGAACAGCTCGAAGTCGGTGTCGTTCAGGTTCATGGCAAGAAAAAACCGCCAGCACATGACATGGTGGCGGCTGTTGTCGCGGTCAGCGACTGCGCATCAGATGCGGAAGCTTTCCCCGCAACCGCAGCGGTCGCGCTCGTTCGGGTTGTTGAACTTGAAGCCCTCATTGAGGCCCTCGCGCACGAAGTCCAGCTGCGTGCCGTCAATGTAGGCCAGGCTCTTCGGGTCCACCAGCACCTTCACGCCGTGGTCCTCGAACACCACGTCTTCTGGCGTCAGCTCGTCCACGTACTCGAGCTTGTAGGCCAGGCCCGAGCAGCCCGTGGTCTTCACGCCCAGCCGCACGCCCACGCCCTTGCCTCGCTTGCCGAGGTAGCGATTCACATGGCGCGCGGCGGCTTCTGTCAGCGTGACGGCCATCTCAGTGCACTGCCGCGGCTTCGGCGCTCTTCGCGCCGTGCTTGGCCTTGTAGTCGCTCACGGCCGCCTTGATCGCGTCCTCGGCGAGGATCGAGCAGTGGATCTTGACCGGGGGCAGCGCCAGTTCCTCGGCGATCTGCGCGTTCTTGAGCGCGGCGGCTTCGTCGAGCGTCTTGCCCTTGACCCATTCGGTCACGAGCGACGACGAGGCGATCGCCGAGCCGCAGCCGTAGGTCTTGAAGCGCGCGTCTTCGATCACGCCGGTTTCGGGGTTGACCTTGATCTGCAGCTTCATCACGTCGCCGCAGGCCGGCGCGCCGACCATGCCGGTGCCGACCGAGTCGTCGCCCTTTTCGAAGGAGCCGACGTTGCGCGGGTTTTCGTAGTGGTCGATGACCTTGGAAGAATATGCCATGGTGTACCTCTCAAACTGTGTTCAATCGTGGAGCTTCGGAGCGATCTCGCGTCACTGCCTCAGTGCGCCGACCACTGGATCGTGCTGATGTCGACGCCGTCCTGGAACATTTCCCACAGGGGGCTCAATTCGCGCAGCTTGGCCACGTTGTGCTTGATGGTCGAGATGGCGTAGTCGATCTCTTCCTCGGTCGTGAAGCGGCCGATGGTCATGCGCAGGCTGCTGTGGGCCAGTTCGTCGCTGCGGCCCAGGGCGCGCAGCACGTAGCTGGGCTCGAGGCTGGCCGAGGTGCAGGCCGAACCCGACGACACCGCCAGGCCCTTGATGCCCATGATCAGCGACTCGCCCTCGACGTAGTTGAAGCTCATGTTCAGGTTGTGCGGCACGCGGTGCTCGAGGTCGCCGTTGATGAAGACCTGCTCCACGTCCTTCAGGCCGTCGAGCAGGCGCTTCTGCAGCCGCGCGGCCTTGGCGATGTCTTCCTTCATCTCGAGCTTGGCGATGCGGAAGGCCTCGCCCATGCCCACGATCTGGTGCGTGGGCAGCGTGCCCGAGCGCATGCCGCGCTCATGGCCGCCACCGTGCATCTGGGCCTCGAGCCGCACGCGCGGCTTGCGGCGCACGTACAGCGCGCCGATGCCCTTGGGGCCGTAGGTCTTGTGCGACGCCAGGCTCATCAGGTCGATCGGCAGCTTCGCGATGTCGATCTCGACCTTGCCGGTGGCCTGCGCGGCGTCGACGTGGAAGATCACTCCCCTCTCGCGGCAGATGTTGCCGAGCGCCACGACGTCCTGCACCACGCCGATCTCGTTGTTCACGAACATCACGCTCGCGAGGATGGTGTCGGGACGGATCGCGGCCTTGAATTTCTCGAGGTCGAGCAAGCCGTCTTCCTGCACATCGAGGTAGGTGACCTCGAAGCCCTGGCGCTCGAGCTCGCGCATGGTGTCGAGCACGGCCTTGTGCTCGGTCTTCACCGTGATCAGGTGCTTGCCCTTGCCCTTGTAGAACTGCGCCGCGCCCTTGAGCGCGAGGTTGTTCGACTCGGTGGCGCCCGAGGTCCAGACGATCTCGCGCGGATCGGCGCCAATCAGTTCGGCCACGTAGCCGCGGGCCTTCTCGACCGCCTCTTCCGCTTCCCAGCCCCAGGCGTGGCTGCGCGACGCCGGGTTGCCGAAGTGCTCACGCAACCAGGGAATCATGGCGTCGACCACACGCGGGTCGACCGGCGTGGTGGCGCCGTAGTCGAGATAGATCGGGAAATGAGGAGTTACGTCCATGGCTGGCTCGTGCTGGCGTGGGGGGTTGTTCTTGGTCGCTGTTCGTTCGCTGGCGGCGCCCGGTGGGCGCCGCGTCGGTCTACTCGAAGCTTCGGCGTCGCGCGGTCCTCAGGACTTGGCGAAGACGTTGCCCAGGGCAAACACCGAATTCGGTGCATTGACGCGGATCGGCTTGACCACCGGCTGCGCGGAAATGGCGCGCTTGACGACCGGCTTGTTCTCGATCTGCACGCCCTTGGCGATCTGATCGTCGACCAGCTTCTGCAGGGTGACCGAATCGAGGAACTCGACCATGCGCTGGTTCAGCGAGGCCCAGAGTTCATGGGTCATGCAACGGCCTTGTTCGCCGAGGCAGTTTTCCTTGCCGCCGCACTGGGTGGCGTCGATCGGTTCGTCGACCGACACGATGATGTCGGCCACGGTGATGTCGGCGGCCTTGCGGCCCAGGCTGTAGCCACCGCCCGGACCCCGGGTGGATTCGACGAGTTCGTGACGGCGCAGCTTGCCGAAGAGTTGTTCGAGGTACGACAGCGAAATCTGCTGCCGCTGGCTGATCGCGGCCAGCGTGACCGGACCGGTGTTCTGACGCAGAGCCAGATCGATCATGGCTGTGACCGCAAAACGGCCTTTGGTAGTGAGACGCATCGCAAGCTCCTTTTTAGCGCTTACCGTTGAAATGACACCGTTGCCCGGGAGCCACGGTGATCTCGTCTCCGCCCTGCCCGACTCTTGACACTGGTGAGCCAGTGGTTGTGAGTCGGTCCTTCATCGCGAAGTTTCTTTTTTGTTGAGTGTTTCGCTCAAGTATATCAGAAGCCCCCCGAGTTTGCTCGGGTAAACCCGATTCCGGGCGATCAGGGGCGCCGGCGGCGCAAACCTTCGGCCTACTTGGCCGGCGATATCGCGATGTTGTCGCTGCCCGCGGCGCCGAAGGCCTGCTCGCGCAGCAGTGCCAGTTGGTCGCGCACCCGCGCCGCCTTCTCGAACTCGAGGTTGCGGGCGTGCTCGAGCATCTGCTTCTCGAGCCGCTTGATCTCGCGCGCGATGTCCTTCTCGCTCATGTCCTCGACCTTGGCGCGCTCGAGGTCCAGCTTGGCCATTTCCTTGCCAGTCTTCTCGCTGTAGACGCCGTCGATCAGGTCGCGCACCTGCTTCACGATGCTGCGTGGCGTGATGCCGTTGGCTTCGTTGTGGGCGATCTGGCGCGCGCGCCGGCGCTCGGTCTCGCCGATGGCGCGCTTCATCGATTCGGTCATCCGGTCGGCATACAGGATGGCCTTGCCGTTCAGGTTGCGCGCCGCCCGGCCGATGGTCTGGATCAGCGAGCGCTCGGCGCGCAGGAAGCCTTCCTTGTCGGCATCGAGGATCGCCACCAGCGACACCTCGGGAATGTCCAGCCCCTCGCGCAGCAGGTTGATCCCCACCAGCACGTCGAAAGTGCCCAGGCGCAGGTCGCGCAGGATCTCCACGCGCTCGACCGTGTCGACGTCGCTGTGCAGGTAGCGCACCTTCACGCCGTTGTCGCCCAGGTAGTCGGTGAGCTGTTCGGCCATGCGCTTGGTCAGGGTGGTGATCAGCACGCGCTCGTTCTTCTCGACGCGCACGTGGATCTCCTGCAGCACGTCGTCGACCTGGTGGGTGGCCGGCCGGACCTCCACCTCGGGATCGATCAGGCCGGTGGGCCGCACCAGCTGCTCGACCACCTGGCCGGCGTGCTGCTTTTCGTAGTCGGCCGGCGTGGCCGACACGAAGATGCACTGGCGCATGCGCTTCTCGAATTCCTCGAGCTTGAGCGGCCGGTTGTCGAGCGCGCTCGGCAGCCGGAAGCCGTACTCCACCAGCGTGGTCTTGCGCGCCCGGTCGCCGTTGTACATGCCGCCGAGCTGGCCGATCATCTGATGGCTCTCGTCGAGGAACATCAGGGCATCCTTCGGCAGGTAGTCGGTCAGCGTGGGCGGCGGGTCGCCGGGCGCCGCGCCCGAGAGGTGGCGCGTGTAGTTCTCGATGCCCTTGCAGTGGCCGATCTCGGCCAGCATCTCGAGGTCGAAGCGGGTGCGCTGCTCGAGGCGCTGGGCCTCCACCAGCTTGCCCGCGGCCACCAGTTCCTTGAGCCGCCCGTCGAGCTCGATCTTGATGGTCTCCACGGCCGCCAGCACCTTGTCGCGCGGCGTCACGTAGTGGCTCGAGGGGTAGACCGTGAAGCGCGGCACCTTCTGGCGGATGCGCCCGGTCAGCGGGTCGAACAGCTGCAGCGACTCGATCTCGTCGTCGAACAGCTCGAAGCGGATGGCGAGCTCGCTGTGCTCGGCCGGGAACACGTCGATGGTGTCGCCGCGCACGCGGAAGGTGCCGCGCGCGAAGTCCTGCTCGTTGCGCGTGTACTGCATGCGGATCAGCTGGGCGATCAGGTCGCGCTGGCCGACCTTGTCGCCCACGCGCGCGATCAGCCGCATCTCCATGTAGTCCTCGGGCGTGCCGATGCCGTAGATCGCGCTCACGGTGGCCACGATCACGGTGTCGCGCCGCTCCAGCACGCTCTTGGTGGCCGACAGCCGCATCTGCTCGATGTGCTCGTTGATCGAGGAGTCCTTCTCGATGAACAGGTCGCGCTGCGGCACGTAGGCCTCGGGCTGGTAGTAGTCGTAGTAGCTGACGAAGTACTCGACGGCGTTCTTCGGGAAGAACTCGCGAAATTCGCTGTAGAGCTGGGCCGCCAGGGTCTTGTTGGGCGCGAACACGATGGCCGGGCGCCCGGTGCGGGCGATCACGTTGGCCATGGTGAAGGTCTTGCCCGAGCCAGTCACGCCCAGCAGGGTCTGGAACACCTCGCCGTCGCTCACGCCCTCGACCAGCTGGTCGATGGCCTTCGGCTGGTCGCCGGCCGGCGGATAGGGCTGGTACAGCTCGAAAGGCGAGCCCGGGAAGCTGATGAATTCGCCCTGGGGAGCCGGCCCCACGGGTTCGGCATTGTTCGAGTCTGCTATGGCTTCGTTGATCTCTGGCATGGCTGTACCCGTCAGGTGGCGTGGCGCCGGTAAAATTCAAGGCAACCGCAAAGCTTAAAGCCTCGAGCGGTTGCCAGCGAAGCTTTCATCCCAAAGGACCTTTCCATGTCTATGTTCACCGCGGTCGAGATGGCACCGCGCGATCCGATCCTCGGCCTCAACGAGCAATTTGCCGCCGATACCAACCCCAGCAAGGTCAATCTCGGCGTCGGCGTCTACTACGACGACAACGGCAAGCTGCCCCTGCTCCAGTGCGTGCAGGCGGCCGAGCAGAACATGATGAAAGCGCCCACGGCGCGCGGTTATCTGCCCATCGACGGCATCGCCGCGTACGACAACGCCGTGAAGGTGCTGGTCTTCGGCGCCGACAGCGAACCCGTCACCTCGGGCCGCGTGGCCACGATCCAGGCCATCGGCGGCACCGGCGGCCTCAAGGTCGGCGCCGACTTCCTCAAGAAGCTCAACCCCGCCGCCAAGGTGCTGATCAGCGACCCGAGCTGGGAAAACCACCGCGCGCTGTTCACCAACGCCGGTTTCGAGGTCGAGAGCTACCCCTACTACGACGCCGCCAAGCGCGGCATCGACTTCGACGGCATGCTGGCCGCGCTCAACGCCGCCCCGGCCGGCACCGTGGTCGTGCTGCACGCCTGCTGCCACAACCCGACCGGCTACGACATCACGCCCGCGCAGTGGGACCAGGTCGTCGCCGCCGTCAAGGCCAAGGGCCTGGTGCCCTTCCTCGACATGGCCTACCAGGGCTTCGGCTACGGCCTGCAGGAAGATGGCGCGGCCGTCGCCAAGTTCGTCGACGCCGGCCTGACCTTCTTCGTCTCGACCTCGTTCTCCAAGAGCTTCAGCCTCTACGGCGAACGCGTGGGCGCCCTGTCGGTGCTGTGCGAGAACAAGGAAGAAGCCGCGCGCGTGCTGTCGCAGCTCAAGATCGCGATCCGCACCAACTACAGCAACCCGCCCACGCACGGCGGCGCCGTGGTGGCCGCGGTGCTCGGCAACCCCGAGCTGCGCGCCCTGTGGGAGAAGGAACTGGGCGAGATGCGCGTGCGCATCAAGGCCATGCGCCAGAAGCTGGTCGATGGCCTCAAGGCCGCCGGCGTGAAGGAAGACATGAGCTTCATCACGACCCAGATCGGCATGTTCAGCTACTCGGGCCTGACCAAGGACCAGATGGTGCGCCTGCGCAACGAGTTCGGCGTCTACGGCACCGACACCGGCCGCATGTGCGTGGCCGCGCTCAACAGCAAGAACATCGACCACGTCTGCGCGTCGATCGCCAAGGTCATTTGAGACCCCGCGCCGCGGGCGCGTGAGTGGTTGCGGCCGCGGGTGACTCGCTCGAGTCACCTGCGCGACACAACTTGTTCACGGAAGCCCGCGGCCATCTCCGAGGGCCTTCCCGGGCCTAGGGTTAGGCCCCCTGCGCGTGTCGAAATGCGCTGATATATTGCACCGCAACATTCCAACTCGACACAGCGATGCTCTACCAACTCTACGAAGCCCAGCGTTCCCTCATGGAACCATTCGCGGACTTCGCCCAGGCCGCCTCCAAGCTCTACAGCCCCGGCGCCGTCTGGAGCCAGCTGCCCGGAGCGCAGCGCATGGCGGCGAGCTACGACCTGCTCTACCGCCTCGGCAAGGACTACGAGAAGCCCGAGTTCAACATCAAGTCGGTCAAGGTCGACAGCGACGACGTCGTGATCCAGGAAGTGATCGAGCTGGAAAAGCCGTTCTGCCAGCTGCGGCGCTTCAAGCGCTTCACCGACGAACCGCACATCCTCAAGACGCTCAAGAGCCAGCCCGTGGTGCTGGTGGTGGCGCCGCTGTCGGGCCACTACGCCACCCTGCTGCGCGACACGGTGCGCACCCTTTTGCAGGACCACAAGGTCTACATCACCGACTGGAAGAACGCGCGCCTGGTGCCGCTGTCGGACGGCGAGTTCCACCTCGACGACTACATCAACTACGTGCAGGAGTTCATCCGCCGCCTGCAGGCCGAGTACGGCAACTGCCACGTGGTCAGCGTGTGCCAGCCCACGGTGCCGGTGCTGGCCGCCGTGTCGCTGATGGCCAGCCGCGGCGAGGCGCTGCCGCTCACCATGACGATGATGGGCGGCCCGATCGACGCCCGCAAGTCGCCCACGGCGGTCAACAACCTCGCGATGAACAAGAGCTTCGAGTGGTTCGAGAACAACGTGATCTACCGCGTGCCCCAGGGCTTCCCGGGCGCGGGCCGGCGCGTCTACCCGGGCTTCCTGCAGCACACGGGCTTCGTCGCGATGAACCCCGACCGCCACGCGAGCAGCCACTACGACTACTTCAAGGACCTGATCAAGGGCGACGACGCGAGCGCCGAGGCGCACCGCAAGTTCTACGACGAGTACAACGCCGTGCTCGACATGGACGCCGATTACTACCTCGAGACGATCCGCACCGTGTTCCAGGAATTCGACCTGGTCAACGGCACCTGGGACGTGAAGAGCCCCACGGGCGAGGTCGAGCGCGTGCGCCCGCAGGACATCCGCGCCACCGCGCTGCTCACGGTCGAGGGCGAGCTCGACGACATCTCGGGCTCGGGCCAGACCGAGGCCGCGCACGAGCTGTGCACCGGCATCGCCGATGCGAAGCGCGAGCACTACGAGGTCAAGGGCGCGGGCCACTACGGCATCTTCAGCGGCCGCCGCTGGCGCGAACTGGTCTATCCGAAGATGCAGAAGTTCATCGCCGCCAACGACCAGCCGCAAAGCCGCGCCGGTGAACGCGAGAGCCTGCCGGCCGAGGACAAGGTCAAGCCCGGCCGCAAGCTGGCTACCACCACCGCCAAGGCGCCCGCCAAGAAGTCGGTGCCGGCCAAGAAGGCGGCACCCACCGCGAAGCGCGCGCCCGCCCCGAAGAAGACCGTGGCGCGCAAGACCGCCGCCGCGGCGCGCTGAGCGCCCTCCTCCTCCCGTGAACGGACTGGCCGCACGCATCCACGCCGCACTGCCCCAGACGCAGTGCACCCGTTGCGGCTACCCGGACTGCGAGGGCTATGCGCAGGCCGTGGCGAGCGCCGAGGCCGAGATCAACCAGTGCCCGCCGGGCGGCGCCGAAGGCGTCGAGCGGCTCGCGCGGCTCACCGGCCGCCCCGTGCAGGCGCTCGACCCGGCCTTCGGCACCGAGGGCCCGCGCAGGCTGGCGGTGATCGACGAGGCCTGGTGCATCGGCTGCACGCTGTGCCTCGATGCCTGCCCGACCGACGCCATCCTCGGCATCAACAAGCGCATGCACACCGTGATCGACGCGCACTGCACGGGCTGCGAACTCTGCATCCCGGTCTGCCCGGTCGACTGCATCTCGCTCGAGGACGCCACGCCGGGCCGCACCGGCTGGCAGGCCTGGTCGCCCGCGCAGGCGGCCCATGCCCGCGCGCGCTATGCCCTGCACGGCCAGCATCGGCCCACCGATGCGCGCCAGGGCAAGAAGCGCCCCGAAGCCGAGGTCGCGGCGCCCAGCGCCGAGGCCCGCAAGCGCTCGGTGGTCGAGGCCGCGCTCGCGCGCGCCCGTGCCGCCTCCCAACGTCCTTCCACACCCAAGCCATGAACCTCGACACCCTGCTCGTCTTCGTGCTCGCCTCCCTCGCGCTCGCTGTGATCCCGGGCCCGACCATGCTGCTCGCGCTGTCGAACGGCATCGACGGCGGCATGCGCCGCGCGAGCTGGGGCATCGTCGGCGCCTCGCTCGGCAGCAGCATCGTGATCGCGGTGGTCGCGCTGGGCCTGGGCTCGCTGCTGGCGGCTTCGGAATGGCTGTTCAACGCGATCCGCGTGGCCGGCGTGGCCTACCTCGTGTGGCTCGGCATCAAGCTCTGGCGCAGCGACGCCACCGACCTCGGCGCCGCGCTCGCGAAGTCCTCGCCCGAGAGCCGGCTGCACGGCCGCATCGCCCTGCTGCGCAGCCTCGCGGTGGCGCTGTCGAACCCCAAGTCGCTGCTGTTCTTCGCGGCCTTCCTGCCGCAGTTCGTCGACATCGCGCAGCCGCAGGGCCCGCAGTACCTGCTGCTGGGCGGCATCTTCGTGCTGCTCGACACCTGCGTGATGCTGGCCTATGCCGGTGCCGGCACGCAGGCCGTGCGCTGGCTCTCGAAGCGCGGCCTCAAGGCGCTGAACCGCGGCTGTGCCGTGGGCATGTGGCTGCTCGCGGCCACGCTCGCCGTGTGGCGCCGCCCGGGCGCCTGAGTCACGGGCCCGTTCAGTTCCTGGCCGAGCGCTTGAGCAGCAGCATCAGCACGCCCGCCAGGATCACCGTCACCGCGTACCACTCGAAGCGCGTGACCGTCTCGCCCGCGATCCACACGCCCAGCAGCATCGCGATCACCGGATTGACGAAGGTGTAGCTGGCGGCCAGCGCGGCCGGCGCGCGCGCCAGCAGCAGCATGTAAGCGTTGAAAGCGATCAACGAGCCGAACACCACCAGGTAGAACCAGGCCGCCGTGGCCTGCGGCGCGGGCGGCCACGCCAAGCTTTCGCCCGAGACCGCCGCCAGCACCAGCAGCACCACGCCGCCGCAGATCATCTCGCTCGCGAAGCCCATCGCGCCCGGCGCGAGCGGCAGCGCGCGCTGGCTCAGCACGCTGCCGGCCGACCAGCAGACGCAGGCGATGGAGATCGCGGCCAGCCCGGCCGGCGAGGCCTGGAAGCCGCTGCCCTGGGTCAGCATCAGCACGCCGACCAGGCCCAGCGCGATACCGATCGCCTCGAGCTTCGTCGGCACGATGCCCCAGATCAGGTTGAGCAGCGCGATGATCAGCGGCACCACCGCGATGAAAGCCACCACCAGGCCCGAACCCACCGAGACCTCGGCATGCGCGGTGCCGCCCATGCCGCCGCCCAGCATCAGCGTGCCGACCACCAGCGCGTTGCGCCACTGCAGCCGGTTCGGCCAGGGCGCGCCGCGCCAGCGCATCCAGGCCGCGAGCAGCAGGCCCGCGAACAGAAAGCGCGAGCCCATCTGCAGGAAGGGCGGGAAGCTGATCAGCGCGTACTTGATCGCGAGGTAGGTCGAACCCCAGACCAGCCAGGTGGCGGCGAGGCAGAGCCAGATGATCGGCGGCAGTCCGCCGCGCGCGGACGGCGTGGAAGTAGCGAGCGAGAGCATGTCGAGGGTGTCTGTTGTTGTGGTCCTGAGCCGGTCCATGGTATGAAGGCCGCCACCGCGCTTCCATGCGCAAATCACGGTTATGGCGGCTCGCGGCCGTCGATTTGAAGGACTTCAATGGAATCCACCTTGAACCCCACGCTCGATGCCCACGACACCCGCATCCTGGCCGAGCTGCAGAAGGACGCGCGCCTCACCATGGCCGAGCTCGGCCGCCGCGTGCACCTGAGCCAGCCGGCGGTGACCGAGCGCGTGAAGAAGCTCGAGGCCGCGGGCGTGATCAGCGGCTACCGCGCCACCGTCAACCTGGGCAAGCTGGGCTACGGCATCCGCGCGATGATCCGCGTCGGCCGCGCCGACTACGACCGCGTCGTGAAGCTGGTGCAGGACACGCCCGAATGCGTGAATGCCTACAACGTGACCGGCGAGGACAGCTGGATCCTCGAGATCGCGGTGATCGACGTGAGCCACCTCGACGCGGTGGTCACCAAGTTCTGCATCCTCACCGAGACCGCGACCTCGATCATCCTGAACCCGGCGCGCGAGCACCAGCCGATGCTGCCGCCACACCGCTCGGACGTGAAGCCGCCCATCCGCAAGGTCGTGAACGCCTGAAGGCGCCCGGGCTCAGCGCCCGGCGAGCGCGTCGAAGGCCTTCACCACCTCGGGCGGCGCCTGCACCATCTCGATCAGCACGCCCTCGCCCGCGATCGGGAACTCGTCGCTCGCCTTCGGATGCAGGAAGCAGATGTCGAAGCCCGCCGCGCCCTTGCGGATGCCGCCGGGCGCGAAGCGCACCCCCTGCGACGTCAGCCATTCGACGGCCGTCGGCAAGTCGTCGATCCACAGGCCCACGTGGTTGAGCGGCGTGGCATGCACCGCGGGCTTCTTCTCGGGATCGAGCGGCTGCATCAGGTCGACCTCGACTTTGAACGGGCCGGTGCCGATCGCGCAGATGTCCTCGTCGACGTTCTCGCGCTCGCTTCGGAAGGTGCCCGTGACCTCGAGCCCCAGCATGTCGACCCAGAGCTTCTGCAGCCGGGTCTTGTCGGGACCGCCGATCGCGATCTGCTGGATGCCCAGCACGCGGAAGGGACGTTGGATGGCGCTCATTGGCAGGACTCCGGGTTCGTTTCGGTCGAGGCGCGGTGCGAGCGCAGCCCCAGCTTGCGCAGCAGCTGCACGTCGGCCTCGACGTCGGGATTGCCCGTGACCAGCAGCTTGTCGCCGTAGAAGATCGAATTCGCGCCGGCCATGAAGCACAGCGCCTGCACCGCCTCGCCCATCTGCTGGCGGCCGGCCGACAGGCGCACGCGCGCGGTCGGCATGGTGATGCGCGCGACCGCGATCATGCGCACGAAGTCGAAGGGATCGATCGGTTCCGAGTCGGCCAGCGGCGTGCCGGGCACGCGCACCAGGCTGTTGATCGGCACCGACTCGGGGTACGGATCGAGGTTGGCCAGCTGCGCGATCAGCCCCGCGCGGTGCACCGGCGCCTCGCCCATGCCCACGATGCCGCCGCAGCACACGCTGATGCCGGCGCTGCGCACATGGGCCAGCGTGTCGAGCCGGTCCTGGTAGCTGCGGGTGTCGACGATGTCGGTGTAGTACTCGGGCGCGGTGTCGAGGTTGTGGTTGTAGTAGTCGAGGCCGGCGACCTTGAGCTGCTGCGCATGGTGCGGCTCGAGCATGCCGAGCGTGGCGCAGGTCTGCAGGCCCAGGCCCTTCACGGCCTCGACCAGCACCGCCACCTTCTCGACGTCGCGGTCCTTGGGCGCGCGCCAGGCCGCGCCCATGCAGAAGCGCGTGGCGCCCGCGTCCTTGGCGGCCTGCGCGGCGCGCAGCACCTCGTCGACCTCCATCAGCTTCTGCGCCTTCACGCCGGTGTCGAACTCGGCCGACTGCGGGCAGTAACCGCAGTTCTCGGGGCAGCCGCCGGTCTTCACCGACAGCAGCGTGGCCAGCTCGATGTCGCCCGCGGGAAAGTGCTGGCGGTGCACCGTCTGGGCCTCGAACAGCAGCTCCATCAGCGGCTTGTCGAGCAGCGCCTGGATCGCCTCGACCGACCAGCGGCCCCCGGGCGCCGGCTTCGCGGGCCGGTGCAGCACCACCGCCTGCAGGTCGCTGGCCCCCATCAGTTGAACTCCAGGATGATCTGGTCGACCGCGAGCGACTCGCCCTTGGCCGCGGAGATCTTGCCGACCACGCCGTCCTGCGCGGCGAACAGCACGTTCTCCATCTTCATCGCCTCGATCACCGCGAGCTTCTCGCCGGCCTGCACCTGCTGGCCCGGCTGCACGGCCACCTCGACCAGCAGGCCCGGCATCGGCGACATCAGGAACTTGCTGAGGTCCGGCGGTGCCTTGTGCGGCATCAGCGCGAGCAGGCGCGCGCCCAGCGGCGACAGCACCATGGCCTCGATCTGGCGGCCGTCGTTCGACACCCGCAGCGCCAGCGGATTCTTGCCGGCGCCGCGCTCCACCTGCGCGGTGAAGGGCTTGTCGTTGACGATGCCCTGCACGCGCACCGCGCCCAGCGCGAGGCTGCTGTCGATCTTGTAGGTCTTGCCGTTGACCGTGACCGCGCTCGCGCCGGTCTTGCCGTGGAAGTCGCTCACGGTCACCGGGTGGTGCACGTGCTCGCCCTGCGCGCCGAGCTCGACCACCACGAACTGCTCGCCCACCTTCACGCCGTGGCCTTCGAGCTGGCCGCTGATGCCGGAGGCACGCGCGCGATAGCGGCGGTGCACGTAGGCCGCCAGTGCGACCAGGAAATCGGGCTCGCTGTGCGGCACGTCCTCGGCATGGAAGCCCTTGCCGTAGTGCTCGGCGATGAAGCCGGTGTTGAAGTCGCCGGCCACGAACTTCGGATGCGCGAGCAGCGCGGCCTGGAACGGGATGTTGCTGCTGATGCCGCGGATCACGAAGCCGTTGAGCGCCTCGCGCATGCGGGCGATCGCGTGGTTGCGGTCCTTGCCGTGCACGATGAGCTTGGCGATCATCGAGTCGTAGTACATCGGGATCTCGCCGCCCTCGTACACGCCGGTGTCCACGCGCACGCCCTGCAGGTGCTGGGTGTCGCTCGCGAACATGGTCTCGGCCGGCGGCTGGAATTTCACCAGCCGGCCGGTCGAGGGCAGGAAGTTGCGGAACGGATCCTCGGCGTTGATGCGGCACTCGATCGCCCAGCCGTCGCGCTTGACCTGCTCCTGCGTCAGCGGCAGTTCCTCGCCGGCCGCCACGCGGATCATCAGCTCCACCAGGTCGAGGCCCGTGATGCACTCGGTCACCGGATGCTCCACCTGCAGCCGGGTGTTCATCTCGAGGAAGTAGAAGCTCTGGTCCTTGCCGACCACGAACTCCACCGTGCCCGCGCTCTGGTAGTTCACGGCCTTGGCCAGCGCCACCGCCTGCTCGCCCATCGCCTTGCGCGTGGCATCGCTGATGAAGGGCGACGGCGCCTCCTCGATCACCTTCTGGTGGCGGCGCTGGATCGAGCATTCGCGCTCGTTGAGGTAGATCACGTGGCCGTGCGAGTCGCCGAGCACCTGGATCTCGATGTGGCGCGGCTCCTCGACGAACTTCTCGATGAACACGCGGTCGTCGCCGAAGCTGTTGCGCGCCTCGTTGCGGCAGGAGGTGAAGCCCTCGAAGGCTTCCTTGTCGTTGAAGGCCACGCGCAGGCCCTTGCCGCCGCCGCCGGCCGAGGCCTTGATCATCACCGGGTAGCCGATGTCCTTCGCGATCTCGACCGCGCGCTCGGCGGTCTCGATGGCGTCGTTCCAGCCCGGAATGGTGTTGACCTTGGCCTCGTTGGCGAGCTTCTTCGAGGCGATCTTGTCGCCCATGGCCGCGATCGAATAGTGCTTGGGGCCGATGAAGGCGATGCCCTCTTCCTCGACTCTCTTCGCGAAGCTTTCGTTCTCCGACAGGAAGCCGTAGCCCGGATGCACCGCCTCGGCACCGGTCTTCTTGCAGGCTTCGATGATGCGGTCGGCCAGCAGGTAGCTCTCGCGGCTGGGCGCGGCGCCGATGTGCACGGCCTCGTCGGCCAGCTCGACGTGGCGGGCTTCCTTGTCGGCGTCGGAATAGACGGCGACCGTGAGGATGCCCATCTTCTTGGCAGTTTGGATAACTCGGCAGGCGATTTCCCCGCGGTTCGCAATCAGGATCTTCTTGAACATGTTCTTCTCCGTGCGGCTCAAAGCGGAATGTTGCCGTGCTTGCGCCACGGGTTCTCGAGCTTCTTCTCGCGCAGCATCACCAGCGAGCGGCAGATGCGCTTGCGCGTCTCGTGCGGCAGGATCACGTCGTCGATGTAGCCGCGCGCGCTCGCCACGTAGGGATTGGCGAAGCGGGCCTTGTACTCGGCCTCGCGCGCCGCGAGCTTGGCCGGATCGTTCTTGTCCTCGCGGAAGATGATCTCGACCGCGCCCTTGGCGCCCATCACCGCGATCTCGGCGCGCGGCCAGGCCAGGTTGACGTCGCCGCGCAGGTGCTTCGAGGCCATCACGTCGTAGGCGCCGCCGTAGGCCTTGCGCGTGATGACGGTGATCTTCGGCACCGTGCACTCGGCATAGGCGTAGAGCAGCTTGGCGCCGTGCTTGATGATGCCGCCGTACTCCTGGCCGGTGCCGGGCATGAAGCCGGGCACGTCGACGAAGGTCACGACCGGGATGTTGAAGGCATCGCAGAAGCGCACGAAGCGCGCGGCCTTGATGCTGCTCTTGATGTCGAGGCAGCCCGCCAGCACCAGCGGCTGGTTGGCGACGATGCCCACGGTCTGGCCTTCCATGCGCGCGAAGCCGATCACGATGTTCTTCGCGTAGTCGGGCTGCAGCTCGAAGAAGTCGCCGTCGTCCGCGACCTTGAAGATCAGCTCCTTCATGTCGTAGGGCTTGTTCGCGTTCTCGGGCACCAGCGTGTCGAGCGAATAGTCGGGCCGGTCGGCCGGGTCGCCCTGGCCGTTGTTGCCCAGGCGCACCGGCGGCTTCTCGCGATTGTTCAGCGGCAGGTAGTTGTAGAGGCGGCGCAGCATCATCAGCGCCTCGACGTCGTTCTCGAACGCCATGTCGGCCACGCCGCTGCGCGTGGTGTGGGTCACGGCGCCGCCCAGTTCCTCGGCCGTCACGCTCTCGTGCGTCACGGTCTTCACCACCTCGGGGCCGGTGACGAACATGTAGCTCGAGTCCTTCACCATGAAGATGAAGTCGGTCATGGCCGGCGAATACACCGCGCCGCCCGCGCACGGGCCCATGATCATGCTGATCTGCGGCACCACGCCCGAGGCCATCACGTTGCGCTGGAACACGTCGGCATAGCCGCCGAGCGAGGCCACGCCTTCCTGGATGCGCGCGCCGCCCGAGTCGTTGAGGCCGATCACCGGGGCGCCGACCTTCATCGCCTGGTCCATCACCTTGCAGATCTTCTCGGCATGCGCTTCGCTGAGCGCGCCGCCGAAGACGGTGAAGTCCTGGCTGAACACGAACACCAGGCGGCCGTTGATCATGCCGTAGCCCGTGACCACGCCGTCGCCCGGGATCTTGTTGTCGGCCATGCCGAAGTCGGTCGAGCGGTGCTCGACGAACATGTCCCATTCCTCGAAGGTGCCGTCGTCCAGCAGCAGCTCGAGGCGTTCGCGCGCCGTGAGCTTGCCCTTGGCATGCTGCGCGTCGATGCGCTTCTGTCCACCGCCCAGGCGGGCCTGCGCACGGCGCTTTTCGAGTTCGTCGATCAGTTCTTGCATGAGAAAAGCCTCTTTGAAAAATCAGCAGTCATAGGTTTCGCTGTACTGGAACGATGCCCCCGGCATGGTGGCCAGGATGTCCATGAATTGCGCGATCGCGCCGCACCGCTCGCGCGGGCGATAGGGCGACGTGTTGGCGAGCGGGCCGAACGAGAGATCGGTGCTGCCGCCGCCCTTGGCCGGCAGCACCTGCACCCATTGCGCCGCGAGGCTTTCGCCGCGGCGGCAGAAGACGGTGTTGTGGATGTCCGATACGCCCCAGGCATCGCCCGCGGCCGACGACCACAGCATCAGTCGGTGGTTGGCGGCGCCCTCGCCCTGCAGCAGCGCGAAGCCGGGCACGGTGAAGTGCAGCGCGGGCATGCGCAGCACGCGCTGCGCCGCACTCCGCGCGAATTCGCGCGCGGGACCGGCCTCGAGCCTCGCCACCGCATGCGCCCCGCGCAGCATGGCGTCGAGCGCCGACTGCTCGCGCTGCCAGGCCTCGGCCCAAGGCGCGGCGGCCGCGACCTCGTCGTCCCAGTCGACGAACAGGATGCCGCTGGTCTTCCCGGCCGCTTCGTCGTCGCGCGGCGCGCCGTACCACGAGACGCCCACGCGCACGCTCCCCAGGCGCCACTCGGCGTTGACGGCCACGCTCCAGGCGTTCTCTTCCTTGAAGCGCGCGGGCCGCGCGTCGCCGCGATCGGGCTCGCCGAACCGTTCGACCAGTTGCGCATGCGCGCGCAGCGCGAAGTCGACATGCGACTCGCCCGCGGGCAGGTCCAGCCGGTGCCACGCCTGCATCACCGGACGCCCGGGCCGCGGCACCATGAGTTCCATGCGGCTGCTGCGCAGCCCGAGCACGTCCGCGCCCGCCACATGCCAGACATTGACGCCCGCGGCCGCGTACGCGGGCCGCAGCCCGCGTGCCTCCAGCTGCTCGAAGGTCGTGCCCCAGGCAAAGCGTCCCGCCGCGGTGTCGAAACCGCGCGCGAAGCCGTGGTCGTTCAGCTGGCCCATGCGCTCTCGTCGCCTGCATAGAGGCCGAGCAGGCGGCGCGCCGCGGTCGACGGCGCCAGCTCGAGCGCGCCCACCTGGCCCAGCAGCGCCGGCAGCTCTTCCTTCACGCGCGGGTGATGGCGGAAGGCATGGCGCAGGCCCGCTTCGATGCGGTCCCACATCCACGACTTGGCCTGCTGCTGGCGGCGGCCCATGAGCCGGCCATTGGCTGCCTGCAGCGCGCGAAAGCGCTCGACCTGGGTCCAGAACGCGTCGACGCCCTGCCCCAGCAATGCGCTGAGCTGGATCGCCTGCGGATGCCAGAAGCTCTCGTCGTGGCGCGCATGGTCGGGATGGCCGTGCTGGCCGAACAGCCGCAGCGCCGAGGTGATCTGCGCCTGCGCGCGCGTGGCGGCGTCCTTGTCGATATCGGCCTTGTTGATGACGACCAGGTCGGCGATCTCCATCACGCCCTTCTTGATGGCCTGCAGGTCGTCGCCGGCGTTGGGCAGCTGCATCAGCACGAACATGTCGGTCATGCCCGACACCGCGGTTTCGCTCTGGCCCACGCCCACGGTCTCGACGATCACCACGTCGTAGCCCGCGGCCTCGCACACCAGCATCGCCTCGCGCGTCTTCTCGGCCACGCCGCCGAGCGTGCCGCTCGAGGGGCTGGGGCGGATGTAGGCGCGCTCGTGCACCGAGAGCCGTTCCATGCGCGTCTTGTCGCCGAGGATGGAGCCGCCCGAGACGGTGGACGAGGGGTCGATGGTGAGCACCGCCACGCGGTGGCCCTTGTCGATCAGCAGCAGGCCCAGGGTCTCGATGAAGGTCGACTTGCCCACGCCGGGCACGCCCGAGATGCCGAGCCGGAACGAATGGCCGGTGCGCGGCAGCAGCGCGGTGAGCAGCTCGTCGGCCTGCGCGCGATGGTCGGCGCGGGTGGATTCGAGCAGCGTGATGGCCTTGGCGATGGCGCGGCGCTGCGCCATGCCGTCCGTCTCGGCGATCGCGCGCTGCAGCGCCTGCGCCGTGTTCAGCACGCGGCCTCCACGGCCAGGCGCCAGCGGTAGTGCAGGTCGACGCCCTCCTCGCCCTCGAGCACGAAGCCGTGCCGCAGGTAGAAGCGGTTGGCATCGCTGCGCACCAGCGCCGTGAGCTTGATGTCGCGCTGCTGCGCGCGCGCCTGCGCCTTGGCCCAGCGCATCACCCATTCGCCGATGCCCAGGCCCTGGAAGCCGGTGCGCAGGTACAGGTGGTCGAGCCGCAGCGCATCGGCGCCCTCGGGCTTGAGCGTGACGAAGCCGATGCGCCCGTCGCCGTCGAGCACGATGTGGTGCATGAACGGGATCACGAAGCCGGCGCTCAGCCGCTCGCGCGAGCGCGCGAGGTCGAAGCGGCCGACACGCTCGAGGCTCGGTCGCATCGCATCGATGCGCAGCGCCAGCATGTCCTCGAAATCGCTGGATTCCACGGGCTGCAGCGACAGCCGCGACAGGAGATCACCCACGTCCGCTCTCGTCAGGCCGCGACCGCCGCGCGAATCTGCTCCAGCACGTCCTTCGCGCTCGCCGGGATCGGCGTGCCCGGTCCGTAGATGCCCTTCACGCCGGCCTCGTAGAGGAAGTCGTAGTCCTGGCGCGGGATCACGCCGCCGACGAACACGATGATGTCGTCCGCGCCCTGCTTGCGCAGCTCCGCGATGATCGCGGGCACCAGCGTCTTGTGGCCGGCCGCGAGCGTGCTCACGCCCACCGCATGCACGTCGTTCTCGATCGCCTGGCGCGCGCACTCCTCGGGCGTCTGGAACAGCGGACCCATGTCGACGTCGAAGCCCAGGTCGGCGAAGGCCGTGGCCACCACCTTGGCGCCGCGGTCGTGGCCGTCCTGGCCCAGCTTGGAGATCATCACGCGCGGACGGCGGCCCTGCTCTTCGGCGAAGGCGTTGATCTCGGTCTTGAGGGTCTCCCAGCCCTCGGCGGAGTCGTAGGCGGCGGCGTAGACGCCGGTCACCTTCTGGGTGTCGGCGCGGTGGCGGCCGAAGGACTTCTCGAGCGCGTCGGAGATCTCGCCGACGGTGGCGCGCAGGCGCACCGCGTCGATGCTCAGCGCCAGCAGGTTGCCGCTGCCGTTTTCGGCCGCCTCGGTCAGCGCGTCGAGCGCGGCCTGCACCTTGGCGCCGTCGCGCGCGGCGCGGATCTTCTGCAGCCGCGCCACCTGCTGGTCGCGCACCTTCACGTTGTCGATCGAGAGGCTCTCGATCGCGTCCTCGTTCTTGAGCTTGTACTTGTTGACGCCGACGATCACGTCCTTGCCCGAGTCGATGCGCGCCTGCTTCTCGGCGGCCGCGGCCTCGATCTTGAGCTTGGCCCAGCCGCTGTCCACCGCCTTGGTCATGCCGCCCATGGCCTCGACCTCCTCGATGATGGTCCAGGCCGCGTCGGCCATGTCCTGCGTGAGCTTCTCCATCATGTAGCTGCCGGCCCAGGGGTCGATCACGTTCGTGATGTGCGTCTCTTCCTGGATGATGAGCTGCGTGTTGCGCGCGATGCGGGCGCTGAACTCGGTCGGCAGCGCGATGGCTTCGTCGAGCGCGTTGGTGTGCAGGCTCTGCGTGCCGCCGAACACCGCGGCCATCGCCTCGATGGTGGTGCGCACCACGTTGTTGTAGGGGTCCTGCTCGGTCAGGCTCCAGCCCGAGGTCTGGCAGTGGGTGCGCAGCATCAGGCTCTTGGGGTTCTTCGGTTCGAACTCCTTCATGATCCGGCACCACAGCAGGCGCGCGGCGCGCATCTTGGCCACCTCGAGATAGAAGTTCATGCCGATGGCCCAGAAGAAGCTCAGGCGCCCGGCGAAGCCGTCGACATCGAGGCCCTTGGCCAGCGCGGTCTTCACGTACTCCTTGCCGTCGGCCAGCGTGAAGGCCAGCTCCAGCGCCTGGTTGGCGCCGGCTTCCTGCATGTGGTAGCCGCTGATCGAGATCGAGTTGAACTTCGGCATGTTCTGCGCCGTGTACTCGATGATGTCGCCGATGATCCGCATGCTGGGCGCGGGCGGGAAGATGTAGGTGTTGCGAACCATGAACTCCTTGAGGATGTCGTTCTGGATGGTTCCGCTTAAGCTGTCCTGCGCCACGCCCTGTTCCTCCGCCGCCACCACGTAGCCCGCGAGCACCGGCAGCACCGCGCCGTTCATGGTCATCGACACGCTGACCTTGTCGAGCGGGATCTGGTCGAACAGGATCTTCATGTCCTCGACCGAGTCGATCGCCACGCCGGCCTTGCCCACGTCGCCGGTCACGCGCGGATGGTCGCTGTCGTAGCCGCGGTGGGTGGCGAGGTCGAAGGCCACGCTCACGCCCTGCCCGCCGGCGGCCAGCGCCTTGCGGTAGAAGGCGTTCGATTCCTCGGCGGTCGAGAAGCCCGCGTACTGGCGGATGGTCCACGGGCGCACCGCGTACATCGTGGCCTGCGGGCCGCGCAGGTAGGGCTCGAAGCCCGGCAGCGTGTCGGTGTACTTCAGGCCCTGCAGGTCGGCCGCGGTGTACAGCGGCTTGACGCTGATGCCGTCGGGCGTGATCCAGTTCAGCGCGGCGACGTCGCCGCCGGGCGCCGACTTGGCGGCGGCCTTGGCCCAGGCCTCGAGAGTGGCGGGCTTGAAGGAGGGTTCGGGTTTGCTGCTCATGGAGGCGCCGCTTCGCAGTGTGTCGTGCAGGGGGTGTGCTGCTGGAGGAAAGGATTCGCTGGAATCGCTGGGGGTCCGCAGGGATTTGCAGGCCGGCCGCGAGTCTAACCGATCCATAATTATTAATTCAAACGCGATTTTTGAAGTACAGTCCCGCCCATGTCCGCCGTCACCCTCACCCCGCGCGCCCTCTATGAAGAGGTGGCCGAGCTGCTGCGCCAGCGGATCTTCCGCCGCGAGCTCGAACCGGGTAGCTGGATCGACGAACTCAAGCTCGCCGAGGAGTACGGCATCAGCCGCACGCCGCTGCGCGAGGCCCTGAAGGTGCTGGCCGCCGAGGGCCTGGTGACGATGAAGGTGCGCCGTGGCGCCTATGTGACCGAGGTGTCGGAGCAGGACCTGGCCGACGTCTACCACCTGCTCTCATTGCTCGAGAGCGATGCCGCCGGCGTGGTGGCCGAGCGCGCCACCGAGGCCCAGCTCGCCGAGCTGCGCGCGCTGCATGCCGAACTCGAGGCCGCGGCCGCGCCCGAAGACCGCGAGCATTTCTTCGCGGTCAACGAGCGCTTCCACATGCGCCTCTTGGCCATCGCCAACAACAAGTGGCGCGACCAGATGGTGGCCGACCTGCGCAAGGTGATGAAGCTCAACCGCCACAACTCGCTGCTCAAGGCCGGGCGGATCGGGGAGTCGCTGGCCGAGCACCGCTCGGTGATGGCCGCGATCGAGGCGCGCGACGGCGAGGCCGCCATGGCGCGCATGCGCGAGCACTTCAGCAACGGGCTGGAAGCGGCGGCCTAGCGTCCGCCACGGGGCCGCGCGGCGGCCCGCTTCGCTTCACTCAATCGAGATCGACCGTGCCCGCCTCGGCCGCGATGCGCTGCGCCGTCTCGAGCAGCCGCGGCGCCACGCGCGCGAGCATGGTGTCCTTGGGCAGCAGGTAGGCCGGGCCGCCGCAGCTCACCGCGTAGCGCTCGCCGCGCGGACCGCGCAGCGCGAAGCCCAGTGCGTGGATGTGCGGATGCCATTCGCCGAACGAGCCGCAGTAGCCCACGCGCGCGTACTCCTCGATGCTGGCGATCAGCCCCGGCTCGATGCGCGGCCAGTTCTCGCCGCTTTCCTGCCGGATCTGCGCCAGCAGCGCCTCCTGCTCGGGCGCCGCGAGCGAGGCCAGGTAGGCCCGTCCGGCGGCCGAGGTGGCGATCGTCATGCGCGAGCCGACCTCGATGCGCGAGCTGATCATCACCGAGCGCGGGCGCAGCGAATCGATGATCAGCATGTCGAGCTCGTCGCGCACGCCCATGTGCACGCTCGCGCCCGCGAAGTCCGACAGCGCCGCGAGATGCGGGCGCGCCACCGTGCGCAGGTCGAAGTGCCGCAGGTAGCGGCTGCTCATGTCGAGCAGCGCCGGCCCCAGGCTGAAACGCTCGCTGTCCTGCGACTGCCGCAGGTAGCCCGCCCCGACCAGGGTGGCCGTGAGCCGCGACACCGTCGCCTTGGGAATGCCCGTCGCATCCGCCAGTTCGCGATTGCCCATCGGCGCCGCTGCCATCCCGATCACCTTCAGCAGGGCCAGTCCCCTGGCGAGCGCGCTCACCTCTTCCCTGCCGCCAATCGCGTCATTCATTTTTAGAAACCTTTGCTTCCCTGATTGATCTTTGTTGCCATTTTTCAGCAAAAACGGGTTGACGCGAGAACTTTGGGAGATCATTATTTCGGAACACAGTTTCAAAATAATGAGATGACGAGACAAAACCCCCACTTCTCCCCGCCGTCGCCGCGCCGCCGCGAACTCCTTGGCACCGGCCTCGGCCTGCTGGCCGGCGCCGGCCTTCCGGGTTTCGCGCGGGCCGCCGTGCCCGTTGCATTTCCCAAAGGACCGGTAAAGCTCATCGTGCCGTTCGCCCCCGGCGGGCCGACCGACACCGTCGGCCGGCTCATCGCCATGAAGCTGCAGGAGGGCTGGGGCCAGCCGGTCATCGTCGACTACAAGCCCGGCGCCGGCACCGCCATCGGTGCCGACTTCGTCGCCAAGGCGCCGCCCGACGGGCTGACCATCGGCATGGTGAATTCCTCGTTCGCGGTGAATCCCTCGCTGCGCAAGACCCTGCCCTACGACACGCTCAAGGACATCACGGGCATCACGCAGATCGCCAACCTGCAGCTGGCCATCGTGGCCCGACCCGACGCGCCCTTCAACACGCTGGCCGAGCTGATCGCCTATGCGAAGAAGAACCCGGGCAAGCTGACCTACGGCACGCCCGGTGCCGGCAGCACCACGCACCTGGGGGCCGAGCTGCTCAAGCGCGAGGCGGGCTTCGACATGCTGCACGCGCCCTTCAAGGGCAGCTCGCCCGCGCACACCGAGCTCATGGGCGGGCGCATCGACCTCGTGGTCGACCCCTTCCTCTCGGTGCTGCCCTTCGTGAAGGCCGGCCGCATGAAGCTGATCGCCACCCTCGGCGACAAGCCGGTGCCCGGCTTCAGCTACCCGACCGTCGCGCAGACCCTGCCCGGCTTCCACGTCAACGCGCTGCTGGGCTTCATCGCGCCGCACGGCACGCCGCCGGCCGTCATCGAGAAGATCCAGTCGGACACGCGCCGCGTGCTGCTCGACCCCGAGATGCGCAAGCGCGTGGAGGAACAGGGCATGGAGGTGGTCGCCTCCACGCCCGCGCAGTTCGACGCCTACGTGCAGTCGGAGATGAAGCGCTGGGCGCGCGTCATCGCCGACGCGGGCATCCAGCCCGAGTGAGCCCCTCTTCCATCCGGACACCCTTCCCATGCCCCTAGCACTCACCCCCCTGCATCCGCATTTCGCCGCCGAAGCGCGCGGCATCGACATCGCCCGGCCGCTCTCGAGCGACGAGGTCAGGCAGATCAACGCCGCGATGAACCGCTACGCCGTGCTGGTGTGGCGCGGCCAGTCGCTCACGGGCCAGCAGCAGATCGATTTCGCCAAGGCCTTCGGGCCGCTGGACCTCGGCCTCAAGAAGGTGTTCAAGCGCCCCGAGCGGCTCGAGGACGAGCGCCTGATCGACATCTCGAACGTCGACGCGCAAGGCAACGTCGCGCGCCGCGATTCGCCGAAGAACCTCTCGAACTTCGCCAACCAGCTCTGGCACAGCGACAGCTCGTTCCAGAACCCGCGCGCCGCCTATTCGATGCTGCATGCGCTGGTGCTGCCGAGCTGGGGCGGCAACACCGAGTTCACCGACCTGCGCGCCGCCTACGACGCCCTGCCCGAGCGCGACAAGACCGAGCTCGAGGGCCTGAGCGCCGAGCACTACGCGCTGCACACGCGCATCCTGCTCGGCGACGAGGCCTACACCGACGAGCAGAAGAAGACCATCCCGCCGGCCGCCTGGCCGCTGGTCCAGACGCACCCGGGCTCGGGGCGCAAGCTGCTGTTCGTGGGCGTGCATGCGCGCGAGATCGTCGGCTGGCCCGTGGCCGAGGCCCGCATGCGGCTGTCGGACCTGCTCGAGCACGCGACCCAGCGCGAGTTCGTCTACCGCCACGAATGGCAGGTGCACGACCTCGTGATGTGGGACAACCGCAGCACCCTGCACCGCGGCCGGCGCTACGACATCGCCGAGCGCCGCGAGCTGCGCCGCACCACCATCGAGGACGTGCCCGAGGCCACGCTGATGGCGGCCTGAGAAGAAACGGGAGAGCGGCTCAGGCCGCCTGCGCCACCGGCTCGTGCGCGATCGCCATCACCTCGTGCGGCGACTTGCTCTTCATGCGGTGGTCGCTCCACACCTGGCGCCAGCGGCGCGCGCCCGGCAGCCCGTTGCGCAGGCCCAGCATGTGGCGCGCGATGTTCGACCACGGCGTGCCGTGCTCGGCCGCCTCGCGCACCATGTAGTCGCACATCAGGGTCTCGACCCCCTCGCGCGTGCGTTCCGAGGGCGCCGCGCCGAAGAACTCCGCGTCCCACTCGGCCAGCCACCAGGGGTTGTGGTACGCCTCGCGCCCCACCATCACCCCGTCGAGCAGCCGCAGGTGCTCGTGCACCTGCGCATTGAGCGTGATGCCGCCGTTGATCGAGAACTTCAGCGCCGGAAAGTCGTGCTTGAGCCGGTGCACCAGCGCGTAGCGCAGCGGCGGGATCTCGCGGTTCTGCTTCGGGCTCAGGCCCTTGAGCCAGGCATTGCGCGCATGCACGATGAAGGTGCCGCAACCGGCCTCGCTGACCTGGCCCACGAAGTCGCGCACGAACTCGTAGCTCTCGATCTTGTCGATGCCGATGCGGTGCTTCACCGTCACCGGCACGCTGCTCGCGTCGACCATCGCCTTCACGCAGTCGGCCACCAGCTGCGGCTCGTTCATCAGGCAGGCACCGAAGGCGCCGCGCTGCACGCGCTCGCTCGGGCAGCCGCAGTTGAGGTTGATCTCGTCGTAGCCCCATTGCTCGCCGAGCTTCGCGCAATGCGCGAGATCGGCCGGCTCGCTGCCGCCGAGCTGCAGCGCCAGCGGATGCTCCTCGGCGTTGAAGCGCAGGTGCCGCGGCACATCGCCATGCACCAGCGCGCCGGTCGTCACCATCTCCGTGTAGAGCAGCGCGTGGCGGCTCAGCAGGCGGTGCAGGTAGCGGCAGTGGCGGTCGGTCCAGTCCATCATGGGCGCGACAGACAGGCGCATCGCCTCGAGTGCCCGGGCCGCTTCAGGGCCTCGCACTGGATCGGGCCCGGGCCCGGCGTTTTCTGGGTTCTCGTTCGGTGTCATTCGATGTCTTTGGGCGCCGCCGCTTCTGTCGGTTGCAAGCGCGCAGGGCGCGAGCGTAGCGCACCTGGCCATTCCGCTCCGTGCCGACAGCGCTTGACCTCAAGCTTGGTTGAGGTTTTACAGTCCGCCGCGCTCACCCGAATACCCGCGTGGGCTTCACCGATGAACCCATGGCGGCAACGAATGTCCCGCCGAAATCAGGAGCTGTGTTGATGAGGTCGTGGATCGATGCCGCGTTGGAAAGCCAACTGCTGTGGCTGGCCGCCCGGATACTGCTCGCCGTGGTCTTTGCCGCGTCGGGTCTTGCCAAGGCGCTGAACTTCGCGGGCGGGGTGGGCGAGATGCGCGCGGCGGGCCTCGAGCCGGCCTGGGCCTTCAATGTCGCCACCATCTTCGTGCTGCTGGCCGGCTCGCTGCTGCTGCTGGTCGACCGCGCCGTGTGGCTGGGCGCCGGCGCGCTCTCGGTGTTCCTGCTGCTCACGATCGCGATCGTGCATCGCTTCTGGTCGCTGCCCGAACCGCGCGCCACGCTGTCGCTGTACTTCGCGCTCGAGCACGTCTCCATCATCGGCGGGCTGCTCGCGGCGGCGATCGCGAGCCACCTGCGGCGGCAGCTCGGCGGCTGAGCGCCACACCGCCTCCGCCTGTATCGCCTATAAGACGCCGATCCGACTCCGAGCCTTTCCGCCATGCCAGAGAACCATCCCGCCGAGCCCGCCAAGGTACTGACCGTCGGCGAGGTCGCCCGGCGCAGCGGCGTCGCCGTCTCGACGGTGCACTTCTACGAATCGAAGGGGCTGATCAAGGGCTGGCGCAGCGAGGGCAACCAGCGCCGCTATCCGCGCGAGGTGCTGCGCCACATCGCGGTGATCCGCGTGGCGCAGCGCACGGGCATTCCGCTCGAGACCATCCGCGATTCGCTGTCGCGGTTGCCCGAAGGACGCATCCTCAATGCCGCGCAGTGGAAGGCGCTGTCCGCCCACTGGCGCGACGAGCTCGACGCGCGCATCCGCGTGCTGACCCGGTTGCGCGACGACCTCGGCGAATGCATCGGCTGCGGCTGCCTGTCGATGACCGACTGCCCGCTGCGCAATCCCGGCGACAGGCTGGGCGCCACGGGGCCGGGGGCGGTGCTGCTCGACGACCCGCCTTGAGCCCGCGTGCCGCTCGGACATGGCGCGCGCACTAGACTCCTGTCGCGCATGACCTTGCTCGACACCCCCGCCCTCCGCCGGCTCGCCGAAGCCGCCACGCCCACGCGCCCCACCTGCGCCTGCCGCCTGCAGGACGCCAGGGCCTGGGAAAGCATCACCGAGGAGCGCTGGCCCAAGGCGTTGATGGAACAGGTCGGCACGCTGCGCGACCCCGATACCTACGAACCCACGTTCGAGGAATTCCATCCGGCCGGCACGCGCTACGACTCGCCCGAGGCGCCGATCTCGGTCGCGCACTTTCCGTACAACCGCTGCGACGTCTACCGCTGCAGCGCCTGCGCGCGGCTGGTGCTGCGCTACACCGAGTTCGGCGGCTACTACATCGACCATCGCGTGCGGGTGGTCGATGCCGCGCTGATCGCCGGCTGATCAGCCCTCGCCCATGAGGTGCGCGGCCAGCGCGCGAAAGGCCGGCATCGAGGTCGGCAGGTGCGCATGGGCCGCCAGCGGATGCGAGGCGAAGCGCGCCACCACCATCTCGGCCACCGGATCGATGTGCAGCGCCTGGCCATGGATGCCCTGCGCGGTGAAGCTGCCGTGCGCGTCGTGCGCCACCCACCACATGTTGCGGTAGCTCCAGCCGGCCAGCCGGGTGTAGCCCGCGAGCGCGAAGCGCGCCGGGTCGGCGCCGCGGCGGATGTCGGCCACCACGGCCTCGGGCACGATCTGCGCGCCGTTGTAGAAGCCGCCCAGCCGCATCGCCTCGCCGAAGCGCGCGAGGTCGCGCAGGCCGGTGCACAAGCCGCCGCCCGCGAACTCGGCACCCTGGCCATCGAGCGCGAAGCTGGCGTCCTGCTCGGCGCCCAGGCGCGACCAGATCAGTTCGCCCAGCAGGCCGGCCACCGATTGCCCGGCCGCGCGCGCGATCAGCCAGCCCAGCACGTCGGTGTTGACGGTGCGATACGCGAAGGCCTGGCCGTGCACGGTGCCGTCACGCGCCGCGCCCACGCTCTGCAAAAACTGCCGGTAGCCCTCGGCGCCAACATAGCCCGCCGGACGCGGCAGCAGTTCGCCGGCGCGCGCATGCTTCCACACGCCCGCATCGGGGTCGGCGTACTCCTCCGAATAGTCGATGGCCGTGGTCATGTCCATCACCTGGCGCACGGTCGCGCTGCCGAAGGCGCTGTCGGCCAGTTCGGGGATGTAGTGCGTGACGAAGGCGTTCTCGTCGAGCATGCCGTCGGCCGCGAGCATGGCGCCGAGCGTGCCCACCACCGACTTGGTGACCGACATCGCCATGTGCTCGCCCTGCGCGTCGAGCGCGCCGAAGTAGCGCTCGTAGACGATGCGCCCGCGGTGCAGCACCACGGCGCCATCGGCATGGATGGCCTCGAGCGCCGCGAGCCAGGTCGTGGGCGCGCCGTCGCCGAAGCGCGCGAAGGGCAGCGCATCGATCTCGCTGCGCATCGCGCGCGGTAGCTCGGCCACCGGCGCGCTGCCGCGCCCCACCCTGCGCGTGGGCTGCAGCTCGCGCAGGTGCGAGAAGGCCCAGCGGTTGTGCGGCGGCTGGAACACCGGGCATTCGCGCGGCCTCGTGACGGGCGCGCCGGCCGTGGGGAATCCGTCGCGCCAGCCGGCAGCCAGCGCTGTGTTGTCTTGCGTCATGAGAAGAGAAGAGAAAAAGGGTGGGTTGCGGATGCAGTCAATCGCCGAGCACGCCCATCACCCGCCGCTCCAGCAGGTCGCTGGCGCGGCTCAGGTGCAGCCGCATGCCTTCGGCGGCGCGGGCCAGGTCGCCGTCCTCGACCGCGTCGAGGATCTCAAGGTGCTCGCGGCAGGACTTGTGCAGCAGGTCGACGTTCACGAGCGGATAGTCCGAGAGGTCCGACATGCGGCGCAGCCGGTTCTGCTGCTGCACGGTGTCGAGCACGAAGCGGTTGCCCGAGAAACTGGCCAGCAGCTCGTGGAACTGCGCGTTGGCCTCGAAGAAATCCATCCAGTTGTAGCGCGCGGCCTGGGCCAGCAGGCTCTGCTGGCGCTCGCGGCAGGCCAGCAGCCGCT
This sequence comes from Variovorax sp. GW821-FHT10D07, assembly GCF_059415325.1. Lineage (NCBI taxonomy): Bacteria > Pseudomonadati > Pseudomonadota > Betaproteobacteria > Burkholderiales > Comamonadaceae > Variovorax > Variovorax sp. GW821-FHT10D07. The sequence goes on from NZ_JBWKMZ010000002.1 coordinate 322,784, forward strand.
CATGGTCGATGCGGAAACCCGGCTCGCGCAGCGCGGCGCACTCCACGATCAGGCGAAAGCGGTAGCTCTCGCGCTCGCTCTCGACCGAGTCGAGGGTCTCGGTGAACTCCCAGCGCTGGTAGTGGCGCCCGCGCAGCACGCCGTCCTGCAGCAGCGTGGTCAGCACGGTGCGCAGCAAGGGGCGCGGCGCGTCGTAGGCCTGCGCCAGCTCGAGCTCGTTGACGCGCGTGGGCAGCTTGCCCGCGAGGCGGTCGCGCAGCAGCCGGTAATAGAGGGTCTTCTCCTCGTCCTCGGGCATCTCGCGCCGCGCGCGGCCCAGCGCCTCGCGGTCGGCCACCAGCGTGTAGCCGCGGTTGGGCACGTGGGCCAGCAAGGCGCGCTCGTGCAGGAAGCGCAGCGCGGCGCGCACCGGCGTGCGCGAGATGCCGAGCCGGCTCGCGAGATCGGCCTCGGTCATGTGCCGGCCGTTCTCGTAGCCGCCGGCCAGGGCCTGGTCGAGGATGTAGCGGCTCACGCGCTGCGCGAGCGGCGCGATCTGCGACGCCGGCGGCGCCGGGGGCGCCGGGGGCGCCGGGGGCGTGTCCATCTGTGCTTCGGCCATCCAAGGTTCTCCGGGGAGGAATCGCGGGATCGGCGCCGATCATCGCGCCGACTTTGTATTTTTGAGCGCAAAAAACCATGTACATCTTGCGACAAAAATACAATCCACGCTCCAAGATCGGCCCACGACGACCCGAGCGCCGGGTCGCGTCCCAACGGAGAAAACCCTCGTGGCCGCAGCCGACACCCTTTCGAACCCCGACGCCGCGGCGTCGCCCGCCCTGCCCGCGTCGCTCGACGCGTTCTGGATGCCCTTCACCCCCAACCGCAAGTTCAAGCAATCGCCGCGCCTGATCGTCGGCAGCGAAGGCCTCTACTACGACCTCGCCGACGGCCGCCGCGTGCTCGACGCCATCGCCGGCCTGTGGTGCGTGAACGCCGGCCACCGCAACCCGCGCATCAGCGCCGCGCTGAAGGCGCAGATCGACGTGCTCGACTACGCCTCGAACTTCCAGATCGGCCACCCGGCCGCCTTCACGCTGGCCGAGCGGCTCGCCGGGATGGCGCCCGAGGGCATGAACCACGTGTTCTTCACCAACTCGGGCTCCGAGTCGGTCGACACCGCGCTGAAGATCGCGGTGGCCTATCACCGCGCGCGCGGCGAGGCCGGCCGCTACCGGCTGATCGGCCGCGAGCGCGCCTACCACGGCGTGGGCTTCGGCGGCATCTCGGTCGGCGGCATCGGCCGCCAGCGCAGCACCTTCGGGCCGCTGCTCAACGGCGTGGACCACCTGCCGCACACGCACGACCTGGCGCGCAACGCCTTCTCGCGCGGCGAGCCGCCGCACGGCCTCGACAAGGCCGACGCGCTCGAGGCGCTGATCTCGCTGCACGACGCCTCGACCGTGGCCGCCGTCATCGTCGAGCCCGTGGCCGGCTCCACCGGCGTGCTGCCGCCGCCGCGCGGCTACCTGAAGCGCCTGCGCGAGATCTGCGACCGGCACGGCGTGCTGCTGATCTTCGACGAGGTCATCACCGGCTTCGGCCGCCTGGGCACCAACTTCGCGGCCGACCTGTTCGGCGTCAAGCCCGACCTCATCACCACCGCCAAGGGCCTGACCAACGGCGCGGTGCCGATGGGCGCGGTGCTGATGCGCGACGCGGTGCACGACGCCTTCATGCAGGGCAGCGTGAGCGCGGTCGAGCTCTCGCACGGCTATACCTACTCGGGCCATCCGCTGGCCTGCGCGGCCGCCATGGCCACGCTCGACGCCTATGTGCACGACGGCCTGATCGCGCAGGCCGCGGCGCTGTCGCCCTATTTCGAGGAAGGCCTGCACGCGCTGCGCGGCCTGCCTGGCGTGATCGACGTGCGCAACGTCGGCCTGCTGGCCGGCATCGAGCTGCAGCCCTGGGCCGCGGGCGCGGGCACGCACGCCCAGGCCGTGGCGCAGCACTGCCTCGATGCCGGCGTGCTGGTGCGCTCGGTCGGCGACACGATCGCGCTGTCGCCGCCGTTCACGCTCGAGCGCCGGCACGTCGACCAGATCGTCGACAGCCTGCGCCAGGCCATCGCCCAGACCGCCCAGCCCACCGACACGCCCGCCTGAATTCCCGAGGACCGCACCCCATGGACATCGAATCCTTTCCCCTCTACGACATCGAGGGCGACGCCGCCCAGTGCGGCCGCCAGTACGGCCGCGCGGCCGGCGACCGCATCGACCTGAGCCTGCGCACCTACCGCGCCGCCTTCGAGCGCGTGGGCCTGAACTGGGAGCGCACGCGCGCGCTGGCGCGCCGCTTCATGCCGCTGGTCGAGGCCTTCGACGCCGGCATGCTGCGCGAGATCGAGGGCGTGGCCGAGGGCGCGGGCGTGCCGGCCGAGGACATCGTGGCGCTCAACGCGCGCAGCGAGATGCTCTACGCCTTCCAGCAGCTCGAGGCCACCGAGCCGCCCGACGGCTGCACCGGCGTGGTGGTCATGCCCTCGGCCGCGCGCGACGGCAAGCTGATCCACGCGCAGAACTGGGACTGGCGCGTCGAGAGCCTCGAGCTCGGCGTGGTGCTGCGCATCCAGCCGGCCAAGGGCCCGGCCATCCTGACATTCGCCGAGGCGGGCACGCTGGCGCGCGCCGGGCTCAACAGCGCGGGCATCGCGGTTACCGGCAACTTCATCAAGGCCGACAGCGACGGCCGCCACCAGGGCGTGCCGCTGGCGCTGATCCGCCGCGGCATCCTGCAGTCCGAGCTCTACGCCAACGCGCTCGGCGTGGTCTGCCGCAGCGCGCGCTCGATCTCCAACAACATGATCCTGACTCATGCCGAGGGCGAGGCCGTGAGCCTGGAGACCTGCCCCGAGCAGGTGTTCTGGCAGCAGCCCGAGGACGGTGTGCTGGTGCATGCCAACCACTTCAAGACGCCGGCCGCGCTGGCGCGCGTGGTCGACCGCAGCCTCGAGACCACGCCCGACTCGCTCTACCGCGACCGCCGCGTGACCGAGGCGCTGCGCAAGCGCGCCGGCGACCTCACCGAGCAGGACGTGCTCGACGCGCTGCAGGACCGCTTCGGCGCGCCGCGCGCGGTCTGCCGCAGCCCGAGCGCGGGACCGGGCGGCGCCTCCTCGGCCACCGTGGCGACCATCGTGATGGACCCGGCGGCACGGAAGATGCGCATTGCACCGGCGCCGTTCAAGGCCCACCGCTTCACCGAATATTCCCTCTGAGTTCCTCCCGATCCGATCCCGACCGGCCCAGCCCCCGCCAGGAGTGTTTGCCATGAACCCACCCGTGCCCCCCGCCCGCCCGCCTTCCGTCTCGCGCGCCGCCGCCCTGCTGGCGCTCGGCCTCGCCGCCGGCACCGCCTTCGCCCAGGGCGCGCCCGGCGCCGGCCAGACGCTGCGCATCCAGATCAACTCGGACATCCGCAGCACCGACCCCGGCGGCAACCGCGACGACAACACCGACAACGTGCTGCTGCACGTCGGCGAGGGCCTGGTCGCGCTGCGCGAGGACACCTCGGTCGGCCCGATGCTCGCGAGCAAGGTCGACACCTCGGCCGACGGCCTGAGCTACACCTTCACGCTGCGCGACGGCGTGAAGTTCCAGAACGGCGCCACGCTCACGGCCGACGACGTGGTCTGGAGCTGGCAGCGCTACCTCAAGCCCGGAAGCGGCTGGCGCTGCCTCAGCGAGTTCGACGGCAAGGGCATGACCAAGGTGCTCTCGGTGGAGGCGCCGAACCCGAAGACGGTGGTGTTCAAGCTCGACCGCGCGAGCGCGCTGTTCCTCACCATGATGGCGCGGCCCGACTGCGGCGGCGCGGCCATCCTGCACCGCAGCTCGATCGGCGCCGACAGCCAGTGGAAGGAGCCGGTGGGCACCGGCCCCTACAAGCTCAAGGAATGGAAGCGCGGCCAGTACGTGGAGCTCACCCGCTTCGACGGCTACACCTCGCGCGCCGAGCCGCGCGACGGCCTCACGGGCGGCAAGAAGGCCGAGGTCGAGAACCTGCGCTTCGTCGTCATCCCCGACTCGGCCGCGGCCAAGGCCGCGCTCTACAGCGGCGGCATCGACGCCTTCATCAGCCCCAGCCCGTCGGACGTGATCGAGATGCGCGGCCGCGGCGACGTGCGCGTGGACACCACGCCCGTGATGACCATGGTCGCGCTGCTGCTGCAGACCAACGACCCCGTGCTCAAGGACGTGCGCATCCGCCGCGCGCTGGCACTCGCGCTCGACACGCCCGAGATCGCGCGCTCGGTCACCGAGGGCCTGTCGGCCGTCAACAACTCGGTCGTGCCCTCGACCAGCCCCTACTACGACGCGACGCAGGCCGGCGGTTTCAAGCGCGACATCGCCGCCGCGAAGAAGCTGCTGGCCGAGGCCGGCTACCGCGGCCAGCCGATCCGCATGATCGCCAACAAGCGCTACGAGGCGCTCTACTCGGCCGCCGTGCTGGTGCAGGCCATGGCCACCGAGGCCGGCATCAACATCGAGCTCGAGGTGCTCGACTGGGCCACCCAGCTCGACCGCTACACCAAGGGCCAGTACCAGAGCATGGCCTTCGTCTACTCGGCGCGCATCGATCCCGCGCTCAACTACGAGATGGTGTCGGGCGACAAGGCCGCGCAGCCGCGCAAGGTCTGGGACAGCGCCTTCGCCCAGACACGGCTGGCCGAGACCATGGTCTCGCGCGACAAGGCGCGCCGCCAGGTGCTGTTCGACGAGATGCACCAGCAGATGCTGCAGGACGTGCCGATGATCGTGCTGTTCAACGCCAGCGACGCCACCGCCATGCGCAAGAACGTGGTCGGCTTCAAGGGCTGGGCGCCGGCCAAGCCGCGCTTCTGGAACGTGCGGCTGGCCGCCGCCGGCGGCTGAGCGGAGGCCGCGCCTTCATGCCCGCCTACCTCCTGCGCCGGATCGCGATGACGATCCCGACGCTGCTGCTGGTCTCCATCGCGGTCTTCGCGCTGATGCGGCTGATCCCGGGCGACCCGGTGCTGCTGATGCTCGGCGAAGGGGCCGACCCGGCCCAGCTCGAATCGATGCGCCGCCAGATGGGCCTCGATCAGCCGCTGCCGCTGCAGTACCTGGTCTGGCTGCGCCAGGCGCTGGGCGGCGACCTCGGCGTCTCGACCACCAACGGCCTGCCGGTGCTGCCGCTGATCTGGGAACGCTTCCAGGTCAGCGCCGTCATCGTGCTGGTCGCGGTGGCGCTGGCCTCGCTGATCGCCGTGCCCGCCGGCCTGGTCGCCGCCTGGCGCAAGGACCGCCCCGCCGACCTCGCCATCATCGGCGCGGCCACGCTCATGCTCTCGGTGCCGAGCTTCTGGCTCGGCCTGCTGCTGCTGATGTTCTTCGGCCAGTACCTGCACTGGCTGCCGGTGGTGGGCTACGTGCCGCTGTCGGAGAGCTTCTCGCAGGGCGTGCTCTACGTGATCCTGCCGATCGTCACGCTGGTGCTGGTCGAGACCGGCGTGCTCACGCGCATGTCGCGCGCCAGCACCATAGAGATCCTGCGGCTCGAGTACGTGACGCATGCGCGCGCCAAGGGCGTGCCCGAGTCGCAGGTGCTGCGCCGCCACGTGCTGCCCAACGCCTTCAATCCCACGCTGACCATGATCGGGCTGATCCTCGGCCACCTGCTCAGTGGCATCGCGGTGCTCGAGACGGTGTTCACCCTGCCGGGCCTCGGCCGCCTGATGATCGATTCGATCTTCGCGCGCGACTACCCGGTGCTGCAGGGCTGCCTGCTGTTCACCGCCTGCATCTACGTGGTCATCAACCTGGTCGTGGACATGTGCTATCCCCTGTTCGATCCGCGGGTGTCGGTGCAGTGATGAAGATCAAGACCCATACCCTGGTGGGCGGCGTGCTGATCGCCACGCTGCTGGTGCTGGCCGTGGTGGCGGCCGTCTGGACGCCCTACAACCCGGTCGGCATCGACCTCAAGTCCAAGCTGCAGGCGCCCTCGATGGCGCACTGGCTCGGCACCGACGAGTTCGGCCGCGACGTGGCCAGCCGAGCGATGCGCGCCGCCTCCACCAGCTGCCTGGTGGCGCTGCTCACGGTCGCGCTGGCCACCGCCATCGGGCTGGTGGTGGGCGTGGTCGCGGGCTTCGTGCGCGGCTGGACCGACCGCGTGCTGATGGCCTTCAACGACACGCTGCTGGCCTTCCCGGGCCTGCTGCTGGCGCTGGCCGTGATGGTGATCGTGGGCGCCAACCAGTGGGGCATCGTGCTCGCGCTGAGCCTGGCCTATGCGCCCTCGGTGGTGCGCGTGGTGCGCGGCACCGTGCTGTCGCTGCGCGAGCGCGAATACGTCGAGGCCTCGCGCATGATCGGCAACGGCGAGATCTACACCATGTGGCGCCACATCCTGCCGAACTGCGTGGCGCCGGTCGCCGTGCTGGCCACCAGCATGTTCGGCTGGGTGCTGCTGTCGGAGAGCGCGCTGAGCTTCCTGGGCCTGGGCGTGCCGCCGCCGGCGCCCACCTGGGGCAACATGCTCTCGAGCGCGCGGCCCTACATGGTCTCGGCCGTCTGGCTGTGCGTGGTGCCGGGCCTGTGCATCGCGCTCACGCTGCTGGGCATCAACCTGCTGGGCGAATCGCTGCGCGACCGGCTCGATCCGCGGACGGAGAAGTCATGAGCGCGCCTTCCACACCTTCCCCTGCTTCTCCCGTGCTCTCGGTCGAGCACCTGAGGATCGCGCTGCGCCACGGCACCCAGCCGCTGGTGCACGACCTCTCGTTCGAGGTCCGGCCCGGCGAATTCCTCGCCGTGGTCGGCGAATCGGGCAGCGGCAAGACCATGGCCGCGCGCGCCATCCTGCAGCTGCTGCCGCCGGGCATCGCGCAGACCGGCGGGCGCATCGTGTTCGACGGCCAGGACCTGAGCCGGCACGACGCGCAGGCCATGCGGCCGATCCGCGGCCCGGGCATCGGCATGGTGTTCCAGGAGCCGATGGTCTCGCTCAACCCGGTGCACCGCATCGGCGAGCAGATGGCCGAGGGCCTGCGCATGCACCACCGGCTGTCGGCCGCCGAGATCCGCGCGCGCAGCCTCGAGATGCTGCGCCGCGTGCAGATCGCCGACCCCGAGCGCTGCATGCAGGCCTATCCGCACGAGTTCTCGGGCGGCATGCGCCAGCGCATCATGCTCGCGAGCGTGATGCTGCTGAAGCCGCGCCTCTTGATCGCCGACGAGCCCACCACCGCGCTCGACACCCTGAGCCAGCGCGAGGTGCTCGACCTGATGGTCGAACTGGCGCGCGACAACGGCACGGCCGTGCTGCTGATCACGCACAACCTCGGCCTGGTGGGCCGCTATGCGCAGCGCGCGATCGTGCTCGAGAAGGGCCGGCTGGTCGAGACCGGCGAGGTGCCGTCGATCCTGGTCGCGCCGAAGCAGGCCTACACGCGCAAGCTGGTCGACGCGCTGCCGCGCCGCCAGGCCGCCAAGCCGGCAGCCACCGAGACGCGCCAGCCGCTGCTGCAGGTGCGCGGCCTCGGCGTGAGCTACCCGGGCGCGCGCCTGGGCTTCTTCAAGCGCCAGCCGCCGGTGCCCGTCATCGATGCGCTCGACCTCGACATCCACCCGGGCGAGATGGTCGCACTGGTGGGCGGCAGCGGCTCGGGCAAGACCACGCTGGGCCGCGCCATCTTGCGGCTCGCGCCCTCGAACGCCGGGCAGATCCTGTTCCGCGGCGAGGACGTGCGAACCGCCGGCCGCGCCGCGCTGCACCGCTTTCGGCTCGCCTGCCAGCTCGTGTTCCAGGACCCCTTCTCCTCGCTCGACCCGCGCATGCGCGTGCAGGAGATCGTGGCCGAGCCGCTGCGCCACCTGCCCGAGCTCGATGCCGCGGCACGCCTGCGGCGCGTGGCCGAGACGCTCGACGAGGTCGGCCTCGACGGCCTGGGCGCGCGCTATCCGCACGAGCTCTCGGGCGGCCAGCGCCAGCGCGTGGCGATCGCGCGCGCGCTGGTGCGCCGGCCGGCCTTCGTGGTGGCCGACGAGCCGGTCTCCGCGCTCGACATGACGATCCAGGCCCAGGTGCTGCGGCTGTTCCAGAGCCTGCAGCAGCACCACGGCTTCGCCTGCCTGTTCATCAGCCACGACCTCGCGGCCGTCGAGCAGATCGCCGACCGCGTGATCGTGATGGAGCGCGGCCGCATCGTGGAGCAAGGCGCGCGCGACGCGGTGTTCGACCGGCCGCGCCATGCCTACACCCAAGCGCTGCTGGCGGCCACGCCGCGGCCGCTGCACGAGCTGGCCGAACCCGCCATCGACATCCAACCCGTTCCCGAGAAAGCCTTCGCGTGACCTCCCCCTTGCCCTACAGCTGGCAGCATCCCAGCGCCCCGCCGCCGCTCGATCCGCAGATCGTCGAGTTCATGCGCCTCATGGGCGCCGAGGGCGCGCGCTATCCGAAGCGCCACACCATTCCCATCGCCGAGGGCCGCGCCAATGCCGAGAAGGTGCGCGCGCCATGGACGCAGGGCGGGCCCGAGATGGCGCGCAGCGTCGACCACCACGTGCCCACGCGCCATGGCGAGGTGCGCATCCGCGTGCACTACCCCGCGCAGCGCACGCTGCAGGGTGCGCTGGTCTACATCCACGGCGGCGGCTTCGTGCTGTTCAGCCTCGACACCCACGACCGCGTGATGCGCGAGTACGCGGGCCGCGCCGGCATCGCGGTGATCGGCATCGACTACACGCGCGCCCCCGAGGCGCGCTTTCCGCAGCCGCACGACGAATGCGTCGACGTGATGCGCTGGCTGGCCGCCCATGCGGGCACGCTCGACATCGATCCCGCGCAGCTCTTCATCGGCGGCGACTCGGCCGGCGCCAACCTCTCGGTCGGCGCCTGCCTGGTGCTGCGCGACGAGGGCGATGCGCTGCCGCTGGGCATGCTGCTGAACTACGGCGCCTACAGCACCGAGCTCTACCGCGACTCGGTGGTGCGCTACGGCGCGGGCGAGTACGGCCTGTCGCTGCACATGATGCTGTGGTTCTACGGCCTCTATGCACGCGGGCCGGCCGACTTCACCGACCCGCGGCTGCACAGCCTCTCGGCCCGGCTCGAGGGCCTGCCGCCGGCCTGCATGGTGGTCACCGAATGCGACCCGCTGTACGACGACAACCGGCTGATGGCCGCGCGGCTGCGCGAGGCCGGCGTGGCGGTCAGCGAGACGCTCTACCCCGGCACCATCCACGGCTTCCTCGAGGCGGTCTCGGTCGCCGACGTGGCCGGCCGCGCCTTCGACGATTCGGTGCGCTGGCTGCGCGACCTCGCCACGCGCTGAGCCGCCGCATGTACACGCCCAAGCCCTATGCAGAGGCCGAGCTCGCGACGCTGCACGAAGGCATGCGCGCCTGGAGCTTCGCCACGCTGGTCACCGTCGGCCCGGCCGGCGCCAGCGCCACCCACCTGCCCTTCCTGCTCGATGCGCAAGAGGGCGAGGCCGGCCTGCTCACCACCCATCTCGCGCGGAAGAACCCGCAGTTCGAGGACCTGCGCGCGGGCCGCGAGGCGCTGGTGATCTTCCAGGGCCCGCATGCCTTCGTCACGCCGAGCTGGTACGTCAGGCAGAGCACATTTCCGACCTGGAACTACAGCGCGATCCATGCGCGCGGCACGCCGCGCGTGATCGAGGAGCGCATGGCGATCCACGCCGTGCTGCGTCGCACCGTCGCGGTCTACGACACGCCGCTGCGCGCCGAATGCGCGGGCAGCTGGGACTTCGACGCCATGCCCTTCGACTTCGTCGCGCCGCGGCTCGACATGATCGCGGCGGTGGAGATTCCCGTGCAATCGCTCGAGGGCAAGTTCAAGCTCAACCAGGACCGCTCGGAGGAAGACCGGCGCGGCGTGATCGCCGCGCTCGAGCGGCTCGGCGAGCCGCAGGGCGTGGCCGTGGCGCGGATGATGCGCGAGCGGATGGAGACCGCCACGAGCGCGTGAAGCGTCGCGGCACAATGGTCCGCGTGCCGCTGCTTCCCCACCGCCTGCTCGCCGGCCTCGCGCTGGCCTCCCTCTTCGCCACCGCCCACGCGGCCGAGCCGCTGCTGCTCGTCACCGAGCCCGCCGCGCTGCAGGCCGCCGAGAAGTCCGGCGCGAGCTTCGCGCACTGGCTGGCGGAGACGCCGGCCGCCGACGGCATCGCGAGCAACCAGGCGCTGATGCGTTCGAATGCCTGGCGCTCCATCGCCGACCCCATCGGCGCCAGCCTCGCGGCCATCCAGCGCCGCGACAGGCAGGCCGGCGTCGGCATCGCCAAGTACCCGCACCGCCTGTTCGACGCGCGCTGGCTCGCGAGCCCCGATGCCTTCTTCGAACTGGTGGGCGTGGCCAACCGCATGGACCGCCGCCCGTTCCAGGACGGCGCCTGCGGCGAGACCCGTCTCGTGTACCGCCTCGCCTACCGCACGAGCGCGATGCAGTCGCGGCTGCCGATGACCGTCAACGTCGAGCTGCGCGGCGACGCGCCCGATGCCGACGGCGGCTGCGCCTCGGCCGCGAAGCGCTGGCAGCCGCCACCGGCCGCGATGGCCGACGAGGCGCTGGGCCGCTGGCTGGTGTCGGCCGACGGTCCGCTCGCGCCGCAGCGGCTCGCGCCCGCGCGCATCTCGCAACTCACGGTGAACCTGCAGAGCGTGCGCTGGCCCTCGGCCGTGCGGCCCGATCTCGGCGGCCATGCCGAATACATGCTGCGCGCCTTCCGCTGGAATGCCGGCGCGAAGCGCTACGACGTGGGCCCGCTCGAGAACACGCCCGACGTCGCGAAGCTCAAGGCCAGCGCGCCGCTGCGCCAGGAACTCGAGCAATGGCTTCGCCAACCCGAGAACCTGCGCGCGCTCGACGAAGCCACGCTCAGGATCCCCGAGCGCTTCCTCGCCACCGAGGCCATCTCGGTCGCGCCGCGCGGCCTCGAGCGCCTCGCCAACCGTCCGTTCGAACAGCTCTTCCCCGAAAACGAATGGCAGGCCGTGCCCGGCAGCCGTACGCTGCAGTCGCCACGCGCCCTGCTGCGCCGGCTCGACGACCTCAGTTGCATGGGCTGCCACCAGAGCCGCGCGGTCGCGGGCTTCCACCTGCTGGGCGTCGACCGCCGCGGCGCCTCGCGCAGCTTCACGCCCGGCAATGCGCTCGCGGTGCCGCACTCGCCGCATCTGCAGGACGAACTCGCGCGGCGTGCAGGCTACCTGCAGGCCGCGCTGACCACGCCGAAGCCCGATCCCTTCCGGCCGCTCGCAGAGCCGCTCGATGCAAACACACGACCCGAGCCGGCGATCGTCGGCGCGCGCTGCGAACCCACGCGCATCGCGGCCTCGGCCAACCCCTGGCTCGACCGCGCCGAGAAGCTGCCGCGCACCGCCTGCGAAGGCGCCGCTTCGGTCTGCGAGAAGACCTCGGTCGGCTTCCCGGGCGGCATGTGCTCGGGCCCCTGCGATCCCAAGGACCCGAACGGCACGTGCGGCGGCATCGCGATCCTCAGCGATTTCAACCAGTGCCTGGCGGCGAAGCGCCCGTTCGGCGAATGCCTCGCGAAGCACACGCGCCCCGGCAAGCTGCGCAGCTGCTCGGCCACCGCGCCCTGCCGCGACGACTACATCTGCGCGCAGGCCGAGGGCCAGCCCGAAGGGCGCGGGGCCTGCATTCCGCCGTACTTCCTGTTCCAGATGCGCGTGGACGGCCACTCCTGACTTTCACCCTCCCCCGCTGGGGGAGGGCCGGGGTGGGGGCACCGGGCGCATCCATACGCCCCGCGAACATCGGCCGCCCGGTGCCCCCATCCCGACCTTCCCCCAAAGGGGGAAGGAGTTGGGGAAGGAGTCACCCCTCGTTCGCCGCCGGCCGCATCTTCCACGCCGACAGCGCCGCCACCGCCCCCAGCACCGCCACATACGCCCCCACCGGCACGATGCTGCCGAACTTCGCAACCAGCGTCGCCGCGATGATCGGCGCCAGCCCGCCGCCGAGCGCGGCCGCCATCTGGATGCCGATCGAGATGCCCGAGTAGCGCAGCTCGGCCGGGAACTGCGCCGCGTAGAGGTTCGACTGCGGCGCGAACATCAGCGGGTAGTTGAGCGCGAGCGCGAGCACCATCGCCACCGTATAGGCCGTGAGCGAACCGCTGCCGATGGCCTGGAACAGCGGCAGCGCCATCAAGGCCAGCAGCACGCCGCCGAACACGTAGAGTCGCCGCGCGCCGACGCGGTCGGCCAGCCAGCCGAACAGCGGGATGGTCAGCACCATCAGCGACGAACCCAGCACCAGCGCATGCAGCGCATCGCCGCGCGAGAAGCCCAGCCGCGTGACCGCATAGGAGATCGAGAACACCAGGAGGGTGTAGATCAGCGTGACCTCGGCCAGCTTGCCGCCGATGGTCAGCAGCAGCGGCCGCCAGTGCGCCAGCACCACCTCGCGCGCCGGCAGCGCGGCGGTCTTGCGGTGCGCCTTCACGGCCTCGAACTCGGGCGACTCGTCGATGCGCGTGCGGATGAAGATGCCCACCGCGATCAGCAGCGCGCTGGCCAGGAACGGCAGCCGCCAGCCCCAGTGCAGGAAGGCGTCTTCGGGCAGCTGCGTGACCAGTGCGAAGGCGCCCGAGGACAGCAGCACGCCGATCGGCGCGCCCATCTGCGGCATGCTGCCCACCAACGAGCGCCAGCGCGGCGGCGCATGCTCGACCGCCATCAGCATCGCGCCGCCGAGTTCGCCGCCGAAGGACAGGCCCTGGCCGATGCGCAGCAGCACCAGCAGCACCGCGGCCCAGAGCCCGATCGACTCGTAGGTCGGCAGCACACCGATCAGCACGGTGCAGATGCCCATCATCAGCAGGCTCAAGGTGAGCATGGCCTTGCGGCCGAGCCGGTCGCCGTAGTGGCCGAACACGATGCCGCCGATCGGCCGCGCGAGCATGCCGCTCGCGAAGGTGCCGAAGGCCGCGAGCGTGCCCGTGACCGGATCGAAGTTCGGAAAGAACAGCTTGTTGAAGACCAGCGCGGCCGCCGTGCCATAGGCCAGGAAGTCGAAGCCCTCGATGGCGGTGCCGGCCATGGTGGCGGCGCCGACCTTCCAGACGCTCTGCGGCTTGGCGGCCGCGGGCGCGGCGGCGCCCACCGGGGTGGCGATGGTGTTCATGCCTTGTGCTCCTCGTTGCGGTCCTGAATCGATGCCGGATGGCGCCGGTGCCAGTCGGTCGCGCCCTGGTAGGCGCGGCCGGCGCGCAGCATCGTGGCCTCCTGCAAGTGCGCCGCCACGAGCTGGAAGCCGATCGGATGGCCCTCGGGCGTGAAGCCGCAGGGCAAGGTCAGCGTCGGATGGCCGCTCATGTCGTAGGGCGCGGTGAAGCGCAGCAGCTTGAGCAGGTCGCCCTCGTCGGTGCCCAGCGTGGCCATGCGTGCATTGCTGAAGCCCGCGTCGCAGGTCACGGGGATCGCGAGCAGGTCGATGTCGCCGAACAGCTTGACCAGCGCGCCCCGGAAGTTCAGCCGCTGCATCAGCAGCTTCTGCAGCTCGATGCCCGACTGCGCGCGGCCCACCTCGATGAAGCCCGAGAGCACCGGGCCGTAGCGCTCCTTCTGCGCCGGGTACGTGGCCTCGTGCGCGGCCGCCATCTCCACGGCCGAGAAGCGCAACCAGCCCGCGATCACCTCCGACGGATCGGGCAGCCGCACCTCTTGCAGCGTGGCGCCCAGCCCCTTGAGCGTGGCCAGCGCCGCCTGCATCGCGGCGCGCGTGGGTGCATCGACGTCGCGCGCGATGTGGTCGGCATCGATGCCGATGCGCAGCCCCGCCACACCCTGGGCCGACAGCGCCAGGTAGTCGGGCACGGCATCGGGCAGCGCCGTGGGATCGTCGTCGTCGGCACCGGCCAGTGCGGCGAGCATCGCCGCCGCATCGGCCGCGCTGCGCGTCATCGGCCCCACGTGGTCGAGTGAGGCCGAGTTCTCGAACACGCCGAAGCGCGACACGCGGCCCCAGCTCGGCTTCAGTCCCGTGAGGTTGTTGGCCGCGCAGGGAAAGCGGATCGATCCGCCCGTGTCGGTGCCCAGCGAGCCGAAGCACAGGCCCGCGGCCGTGCCCACGCCCGAGCCGCTCGAGGAGGCACCGGGCCACTGGCCCGCGTTCCATGGATTGACCGGCGCGACGATGCTGCGGTGGTGCTCGGCGAACGCGCCCTCGGTGTGCTGCAGCTTGCCGAGGATCACGGCGCCGGCCTCGCGCAGCTTGCGCACCACGGTCGAGTCGCGCTCGGGCCTGAAGTCGGCGTAGACCTCGGTGCCGTTGGCGCAGACCACGCCGGCCGCATGGCAGTTGTCCTTGACCGCCACCGGCACGCCATGCAGCGGACCGCGCCAGCCGCCACGCGCGATCTCCTCCTCGGCACGGCGCGCCTCGGCGCGCGCGCTCTCGGGCATGGTGCGCGCATAGGCATGCAGCGCGGGGTCGACGGCCTCGATGCGCGCGAGCATGCGCTCGGTCAGTTCCACCGGCGACAGCGCGCGCTCGCGCAGCCGCTGCGCCACCTCGGTCAGTTCCAGGAAATGCAGGTCCTCGCTCATCTCAGATCTCCTTGGCCTCGACCTGCCGCGCGAACATCGCGAAGCTGGCTTTCACGATGCTGGGCTGCAGCAGGAAGTCGTGCGATTCGCGTGCCAGCGCCGGATCGACCAGCTTGAGCCGGCCGTAAGCGCTCTGCGCGATCAGCTGGTTGCGCGCGGCGCGCTCGATCAGCACCGAGAGGTAGAGCGACTCCTCCACGCTCGAAGTGGCGGCCAGGAAGCCATGGTTGGCGAGCAGCACGCAGCGCTTGCCGCCGAGGGCGGCCGAGATGATCTCGCCCTCCACGTCGGCGATCGGCAGGCCCGGCCATTCGGCGAGGAAGGCGCAGTCGTCGAAGAAGGGCGTGGCATCCATGTGCGCGACCTGCAGCGGCTCGCCGGTCATCGACAGCGCCGACACATAGGGCGGATGGGTGTGGATCACGCAGTTGACGTCGGGCCGGCGCCGGTACACCCAGAGGTGGAAGCGCACGGCCGGGTTGGGCACGCCGCGGCCCTCGAGCACGCGCAGCGAGTCGTCGATGCGCATCACCGAGCCCGCGCGGATCTCGCCGAACGCATGCGCCAGCGGCGTGGTGAGGAAGCTGCCGTCGGACTGGCGCACCGTGATCTGGCCGGCCAGGGTTTCGGAATGGCCCTCCTTCGCGAGGATGCGGCAGCTCAGCGCGAGCTTCTCGGCATCGCTCCAGTGGCCGACGGTGAGGCCGTCGAGCTGCAGGGGCACGTCGGCGGAGGGG
This sequence comes from Variovorax sp. GW821-FHT10D07, assembly GCF_059415325.1. Lineage (NCBI taxonomy): Bacteria > Pseudomonadati > Pseudomonadota > Betaproteobacteria > Burkholderiales > Comamonadaceae > Variovorax > Variovorax sp. GW821-FHT10D07. Next base: position 338,136 of record NZ_JBWKMZ010000002.1, read on the forward strand.
GCGTCTGTGACGGTGGGGTTCACGCGGGGTTCCTTCATCGGTGGTCGATGGCCGCCAATGTAGGAAGCGATGCCGCGCCGGGCCTTGCGCCTGCGCGCACGCGCATTGATCCAGCGCGCCAACGCGATGGGGCCGCATCTCGCCCGCTAGTGGAAAGTCTCGATGTGCGCCCGCGGCGCGCCCTCCAGACTGCGGGCGCGGACCGCCCTTGGCACGAACCATGCACGAGGCCCGGCTCCCACCCCACCATGCACCACGACCCGACCCCGCACCTGAGCTTCGCGCCGCACCTGCGCCCCTTCTACCCGGGCGACCTGCGCGGCTACTCGACCACGCTCGACGCACTGGTCTACCCCGGCGAACTCAGCGTGCAGCACAGCCATCCGCGCATGAACCTCGAGGCCTGCCGGCTCGTGGGCGGCGGCATCGCGGTCAGTTTCGACTCCACGCCGATGCAGGTGCGCCATGCGGCGGGCCAGTCCGGCCACGACGGCGCGGGCGAGGTGCTCGCGATGATCGCGGTCGACGGCCAGGGCACGATCGAGCAGGCCGGCCGCCGGCTGCCCTTCCGCAAGGGCGACATCGTGTTCCGCACCACGCGGCTGCCCTCCACCTGCGCGCTCGACGAATCGGGCCGGCTGGTGCAGCTGCGGCTGCCGGCCGGGCGCTTCTTCGGCATCTATGCCGACCTGCGCGACCACTTCGAGCCCTCGCTGGCGCAGCCCGGCTCGATGCTGGCCGAGTCGGCGCGCCAGCAGCTCGACCGCCTGTTCGCGGTGCAGGCGCAGCCGCATCCGGCGCTGGCCTATTTCTCGGAGCAGTCTTTCGTCTCGCTGCTCGCGGCCATCTACTGCGAGGCGGTGGCCGGCGCGCCGCAGGCCGGCGACGCCGGTACGGCCAAGCGCCATGAGCGCGACCGCTGGCAGCGGCTCGCGGCCTACGTCGAGGCCAACCTCTGCGACCCCGAGCTCTCGGTCGAGGCGATCGCGCGCGAGCTGTGCATCTCCAAGCGGCTGGTGCACCGCCTGTTCGCCACGCAGCAGACGCAGTACGGCGCCTACCTGCGCGAGCGCCGCCTCGAGCGCGCGGCCGAGGAACTGGCCAACGAGCGGCTCGCGCAGCTCAGCGTGACCGAGATCGCGTTCCGCAACGGCTTCAACGACCCCAGCCATTTCAGCCGCGCCTTCCGCGACCGCTTCGGCACCACGCCGGGCGGCTACCGCGCGGCCCGCCCGCCGGCCTGATCAGGCCAGGTAGCCGCCGTCCACCGTCAGCGCCGCGCCGGTGACGAAGTTGGCGTCGGGCCCTGCCAGGTAGGCCACCATGCCGGCGATCTCGCTGTCGTGCCCCATGCGGCCCAGCGCCATCAGCGGCTCCAGCCGCTCGCCGTACTCGGACTTCGGCGCCATGTCGGTGTCGGTCGGCCCGGGCTGCACCACGTTCACCGTGATGCCCCGGGGCCCGAGGTCGCGCGCGAGGCCGCGCGCCATCGAGGCCACCGCGCCCTTGGTCATCGCATAGACCGACGAACCCGCGAAGCCCACGCGCTCGGCCACCACGCTGCCCGTGATGACGATGCGCGCGCCACGCTCCATGTGCTTGAGCGCCGCCTGCACCGCCACGAAGGCCGAGCGCACGTTGACCGCGAACATGCGGTCGAAGTCGGCGAGCGCGTAGTCCTCGACCAGGCCGCCGACGAGGATGCCGGCGTTGTTCACCAGCAGGTGCAACCCGCCGAAGGCCTCGGCCGCGGCGTCGACCGCCTGCCGCACGGCCTGCGCATCGGCGCTGTCGGCGCGCAGCGCCAGCGCGCGGCCGCCCTGCCCTTCGATCTCGGCCACGAGCGCCTGCGCCGCCGCGTCCGACGACGCATAGGTGAAGGCCACGGCCGCGCCATCGTTCGCGAGCCGCCGCACGATGGCCGCACCGATGCCGCGCGAGCCGCCCATTACGAGGGCGGCCTTGCCGGAGAGAGATTTCGTCATGTCGACTTCCTTTTTTTAACGGATCGATCGATCCAGAATAGAGCAAAAAAAAGCGCACCCGAAACCGGGCGCGCGCACACGCATTCAACGCAGGCCGCGCATCGCCATGCGCGCGATGTCGCGCAGGTCCTCGACCGAAGCGCCGCCGCGTCCCGAGAGCTTGAGCCCCGACAGCGTGGCCATCAGGAACTGCGCGGCCGCGCGCGGCGCGAGCGCGGCATCGATCTCGCCCGCGGCCTGGGCCTCGCCGATGCGGCCCTCGATGGCCGACTGCAGCATGCGGCCCGCGGTGTCGGTCAGCAGGCTCACCTCGGCATCGCCGCGGCCGAATTCGCAGACCGCGCCGATGCCCATGCAGCCCGGCTGGCCCTGCGCGCCGAAATGGGTCGCCATGCCGTCGAGCATGGCCGCTAGCCCCGCGCGCGGCGAGGCCGCGCCATGCAGCGCGCGGATGTGCTGCGACACATGGCCCACGGCGTACTGCTGCAGCGCCTCGAGATAGAGCCTGCGCTTGTCGCCGAAGGTGTCGTACATGCTCTGGCGGCTGATGCCCATGGCGGCGAGCAGCATCTCGGTCGAGGTGCCGTCGTAGCCGTGGTCGCAGAACACGGCGATCGCGCCCTGCAGGGCGGCGTTGCGGTCGAAGGCTTTGGGTCGGGCCATGGCGGGCGAGTCTAGCGATTCCGGATCGACCTGTCCATAACAGGTGATTCCGGAATCGCCCCGCCCTTCCTCCTCAGGCCGGCACCGCCTCGCGCGCCACCGTGCCCGCCTCGGCGCGCGGCGCCACGAGCCGCGAGCGCAGCGCATCGCGCCTCACCTGCGCGGCGGCGATGCTCGCCTCCTTCACATGGCCGTAGCCGCGGATCTGCTCGGGCAGCTTCGCGAGCGCCAGCGCCGTGTCGGCATCGACCTCGTCCCAGCGCGCGAGGATGTCCTCGATGCCCGCGCGGTACTCCTCGATCAGGCGGCGCTCCGTCCTGCGTTCCTCGGTGCGGCCGAAGGGATCGAAGGCCGTGCCGCGCAGCCGGCGCAGCGCGGCGAGCACGCGGAAGCCCTGCAGCATCCATGGCCCGAAGGCGCGCTTGACCGGCCGGCCCTGCGCATCGCGCTGCCCGAGGATCGGCGGCGCGAGGTGGAAGCGCAGCTTGGGCGTGCCCTCGAATTCCTGCTGCAGCTTCTTCATGAAGGCGCCGTCGGTGTACAGGCGCGCGACCTCGTACTCGTCCTTGTAGGCCATCAGCTTGAACAGGTTGGCCGCCACCGCGCGTGTGAAGCGGTCGCCGCGGCCGCGGGCCTGCTCGACGCCGCGCACCCGCGCCACGAAGTCCGAGAAGCGCCGCGCATAGGCCGCGTCCTGGTAGGCCGTGAGGAAGGCAGCGCGATCCGTGAGCAAGGCATCGAGCCCCTGCGGCAGCTGCAGCGCCACCGGCTGCGCGGGCGAGGCCTCGCGCGCCACGGCCGCGAGGTCGAGCGCGGCGCGCCGGCCCCAGTGGAAGGCCTGCTGGTTGGCCTTCACCGCCACGCCGTTGATCTCGATCGCGCGCAGCAGCGCGGCCGAACTCAGCGGCACGCAGCCCTTCTGGAACGCGAAGCCCAGCAGGAACAGGTTGGCCGCGATGGCGTCGCCCATGAGCCGGGTCGCGAGACCCGTGGCGTCGATGAAGTCGGCCTTGCCGGCCACCGATTCCTCGATCAGCGCGCGCACCTGGCCGGCCGGGAAGGTCCAGTCGGGGTCCTGCGCGAAGTGGCCGGTCGGCTGCTCGAAGGTGTTGACCAGCGCATAGCTGCGGCCCGGGCGCATCTTGGCGATGGCGTCGGGCGCGCCCGCGGTCAGCATGTCGCAGCCCAGCACCAGGTCGGCCTCGCCGGTGGGAATGCGCTGCGCCTTGAGCTGGGCCGCGTCGCGCGCCAGCCGCACGTGCGAGGTCACCGAGCCGTTCTTCTGCGACATGCCCGTCATGTCGAGCACGCTCGCGGCCTGGCCCTCGAGGTGCGCGGCCATGCCGATCAGCGCGCCGATGGTGATGACGCCGGTGCCGCCGATGCCGGTGATGAGGATGTTGTGCATGCCCTCGATCGCATGCACGGGCGGCTCGGGCAGCGCCGCGTCGGCCTCGGGGCCGCGCGCGGCCACCGGCTTGATGCGCCGCGGCTTCACGCCTTCCACGCTCACGAAGCTCGGGCAGAAGCCCTTGACGCATGAGTAGTCGGCATTGCACGCGCTCTGGTCCACGCGGCGCTTCAGGCCATGGGGCGTGGGCTGCGGCAGCAGCGAAGTGCAGTTCGACTGCTCGCCGCAGTCGCCGCAGCCTTCGCACACGGCCTCGTTGATGAACACGCGGTGCGAGGCCTGCGGGAACTCGCCCTTCTTGCGGCGCCGCCGCTTCTCGGCCGCGCAGACCTGGTCGTAGATCAGCACCGACACGCCCTCGTAGTCGCGCAGCGTGCGCTGCACCGCGTCCATCTCGTCGCGGTGGTGGATGGTGAGGACGAAGCCGCCGCCATCGGCCGGCAGCGGCGAGCGGTCGCGCCAGCGCGTCGGGTCCTCGGCCACCAGCGCGATGCGGCGCACGCCCTCGGCCGCCACCTGGTGCGCGATGCGCGGCACGCTCACCGGCCCGTCGACCGGCTGGCCGCCGGTCATCGCCACCGCGTCGTTGTAGAGGATCTTGTAGGTGATGTTCACGCCCGCGGCCACGGCGGCGCGGATCGCCATCGAGCCCGAGTGGTAGTAGGTGCCGTCGCCGAGGTTGGCGAACACGTGGTTGCGCTTCGAGAACCAGGCCTGGCCGAGCCAGGGCGCGCCCTCGCCGCCCATGTGGGTCGTGGTGCGGTTGTGCTCGGGATAGATCGCGGTCGCCATCACGTGGCAGCCGATGCCGGCCAGCGCCAGGCTGCCCTCGGGCACCTTGGTCGAGGTGTTGTGCGGGCATCCCGAGCAGTACCAGGCCGGCCGTGCCGGCGTGGCCACGGCCTTGCCGAGCACCACGTCCTTGGCGTCGAGGATCGCCAGCCGCGTGCGGATCATGTCGCTGGTGTGGAAGCGCGCCACCCGCGCGGCGATCACGCGCGCGATCTGCGCCACCGAGAAGTCGGCCGTGGCCGGCAGCAGCCACTGGCCGCGCGGATGCGCGCCCCATTCGCCGCGCTCGTCGAACTTGCCGATCACGCGCGGGCGCACGCCCTCGCGCCAGTTGTAGAGATGCTCCTTGAGCTGGTACTCGACGATCTGGCGCTTCTCCTCGATCACCAGGATCTCGTCGAGCCCGTCGGCGAACTCGCGGATCGAGTCGGGCTCCAGCGGCCAGGGCATCGCCACCTTGAACACGCGGATGCCGATGCGCGCCGCCTCGGCCGCGTCGATGCCCAGTTCCTCGAGCGCCTCCAGCGCGTCGCGGTACGACTTGCCCGAGGCCACGATGCCCAGCCGCGCCGAGGGCGCGTCGATGGTCACGCGGTTGAGCCGGTTGGCGCGCGCATAGGCGATGGCCGCGTAGATCTTCGCGTCCTGCATCAGCGCCTCCTGCTTGCGCGCCTGCACGCCCAGCGTGTCGATCGACAGCCGCGCATGCATGCCGCCCGCGGGAGGCACGAAGTCCTCGGGCAGCAGGGTGCGCACGTTCTGCGCGTCGGCCGGAATCGAGCCCGACGACTCCACCGTGTCGGCCAGCGCCTTGAAGCCCACGGGCAGCCCGGCGAAGCGCGACATCGCGAAGCCGTGCAGGCCCAGCTCGATGTACTCCTCCACGCTCTGCGGATAGAGCATCGGGATCATCGAGGCCGCGAACAGGTGGTCGCTCTGGTTCGGCAGGGTCGAGGAATACGCGCCATGGTCGTCGCCCGCCACCAGCAGCACGCCACCGTGGGGCGAGGTGCCCGCGTGGCTCATGTGCTTGAAGACGTCGCCGCAGCGGTCCACGCCGGGCGCCTTGCCGTACCACATGGCGAACACGCCATCGACCGCGCTCTCGCCGGTCAGGTGCACCTGCTGCGTGCCCCAGACGGCGGTGGCCGCCAGTTCCTCGTTCACGCCGGGCAGGAACTTGACGTGGTTGGCATCGAGGTGCGGCTGCGCCTTCCACAGCGCCTCGTCGAGCCCGCCGAGCGGCGAGCCGCGGTAGCCGGAAACGAAGCCTGCGGTGTTGAGGCCGTTGGCCTGGTCGCGCCATCGCTGCACGAGCATGAGGCGTACCAGCGCCTGGATGCCGCTCAGGTAGACGCGGCCGGACGTGGAGGTGTACTTGTCGTCCAGCGAGACGCTGGCGAGATCGTGGGACATGAGAGAAGGCTCCGGTAAGAGTCGCGGGAGATGCCCGTTCGGCCACCGGTAAGCGGCCTGCGGGCGGAACACGCGCCGCGGGTAAGCGGCGCGCGCTGGGGAAGATAGCGCAGCGCGGAGGATCGTGGGCTCAGGCCTCCTTCTGTTCGTACCAGCGGTCCTTGGCCAGCATCACCTCGTTGTGCGCCGCGCCGGCCGGCATCATCGGAAAGCAGTTCTCCTGCGCCGCCACCTGCACGTCGAGGAAGAACGGTCCCTCGCTCGCCAGGCATTCAGCCAGCGCCGCGGGCAGCTCGGCGGGATCGCTCACGCGCCGCGCGCCCCAGCCGAAGGCCTTGGCCAGCGCCACGAAATCGGGCAGCGCCTCGTTCCAGCTGTGGCTCAGGCGGTTGCCGTGGTTGAGCTCCTGCCACTGGCGCACCATGCCCATGTAGCCGTTGTTGCACAGCACCAGCTTGACCGCCGCGCGGTGCTGCACCGCGGTCGACAGCTCCTGGATGTTCATCAGCACCGAGGCGTCGCCGCTCACGCACACGGCCAGCGCCTCGGGATGCGCCACCTGCGCGCCGATCGCGGCCGGCAGGCCGTAGCCCATGGTGCCGGCGCCGCCCGAGGTGAGCCAGCGGCGCGGCCGGTCGAAGCGCAGGTACTGCGCGGCCCACATCTGGTGCTGGCCCACGTCGGTCGAGACGATGGTGTCGCGCCCCGTGTCGCCGATCGCCTGCTGCAGCGAGGCCATGAGTTGTTGCGGCAGGATCGCGTCGGTGCGCGGCGCGAAGCCCAGGCAGTCCTCGGCGCGCCAGCGCTCGATGCGCTGCCACCAGGGCGCGAGCCGCGCGGCCTCGAAGCGCTCGGGCAGCAGCGCGAGCAGCGCCTCGAGCACGGCCGAACAGTCGCCCACCATCGGCACGTCGACCTGCACCACCTTGTTGATGCTGCTCGGGTCGATGTCGATGTGGATCTTGCGTGCATGCGGGCAGAAGCGGTCGAGCTTGCCGGTCACGCGGTCGTCGAAGCGCGCGCCCACGCAGACCACGAGGTCGGCCTCGTGCATCGCGAGGTTGGCCTCGAGCGTGCCGTGCATGCCGAGCATGCCGAGGAAGGCCGGGTCGGAGGCCGGGAACGCGCCCAGGCCCATCAGCGTGAGCGTGCACGGCGCATACAGCCGCCGCACCAGCTGCGTGAAGGCCTCGCAGGCCGCGGGACCGGCATTGATGAGCCCGCCGCCGCCATAGAGCACCGGCCGGCGCGCGGTCGAGATCAGGTCGGCCGCGCGCTGCATGCAGGCGCGCGGCGGCACCGGCGAGCGGTGCGTGCGCAGCGGGCGCGGCACTGGTACCGGCGCGCCTTGCCCCGGCAGCGCGAGCTGCACGTCCTTCGGCACGTCGAGCAGCACCGGGCCGGGCCGGCCCGCGGCCGCGATCTCGAGCGCGCGCCGCACCATCGTCGGCACCTCGTCGGGCGTGCGCACCTGGTGGTTCCACTTGGTCACCGGGCGCGACATGCCGAGCGCGTCGCTTTCCTGGAAGGCCTGCGTGCCGATCACCGCGGTCGACACCTGGCCGCTGATGCACAGGAGCGGCACCGAATCGCTGATCGCATCGAGCAGACCCGAGATGGTGTTGCCCACGCCCGGGCCCGAGGTGACCAGCACCACGCCCACGCGGCCGGTGGTGCGCGCATAGCCCTCGGCCGCGTGCACGGCCGCCTGCTCGTGGCGCACCAGCACGTGGCGCAGCCGCGGCTCGCCGTGCAGCGCGTCGTACAGCGGCAGCGCGGCGCCGCCCGGGTAGCCGAAGAGGGTGTCGACGCCGCAGGCCACCAGCGTGTCGAGCAGCGCCTCGGCGCCGTTGCGCACGCGCGGCGCGGTGTCGATGGCGAGCGCGGCATCGAGGGGCAGGTCGGTGGCCGCGCCGATGTCCGAAAGATTTTCGGCATCCAGCGTCAGGGCGAGGTCGTTGGGGAGGTCGAGCAGTCTCATGCCGTCAATTCTTCCGGGTTTGAGGCAGAATTTGCTTCTGATTTTTGGATATTCAGGCCTCAAACATGAAAATCAATCGCAAATCTTCGCAAGACGACGAAGGACTTTTCGACAAGATCGACATGGCGATCCTCCGGGTGCTGCTGCTCGATTCGCGCAAGACCCTGCAGGACATCAGCGCCGAGGTCGGCCTCTCGCCCACCAGCTGCTGGACGCGTATCAAGAAGCTCGAGGCGCAAGGCGTGATCAAGCGCTACACGGTCGACATCGATCCGGCCAAGCTCGGCTACCAGGACTCGGTGATCGTGCAGGTCACGCTCGAGAGCCACACCGACGAGACGCTCTACGACTTCGGCCGCACCCTCGCGACCATCCCCGAGATCCAGGAGGCCTACCTGGTCTCGGGCGACTACGACTACTACATCCGCATCGCGGTGCGCGACACGCGCGACTACGAGCGGCTGCTGCGCGAAAAGCTCTACAAGATCCCCGGCATCCGGCACAGCAAGTCGCACTTCGTGCTGCGGGTGCTGAAGGAAGCGAGCATGCCGATCCTCTGAAAGGAAAAAAGCCGCCCGGGCCGGCAAGACCGGCCCCGGGCGGCTCGGGCGCTCGCGCGCCTTACTGCTGCACTGTGATCGCCTTCGCCGTCAGCGAGGCATCGAAGTTCAGCATCGCCGGATACTGCGGCCAGTTCACGCCCAGCGCCGCGTTGTTCGGATCGCCACCGCGCGCGAACGCCGCCAGGCTCTTCATCATCGCGTCCGACAACTGCAGCCGCCCCGGCTCGTTGGCCTTCGAGTTGGCGAACTTCGAATAGAGCGACGGCCCGAAGTTGCCGAAGACGAACGGCAGGTCGAAGGTGTGGGCCGCGCCGAAGATGTCGTTGAACGGCGCCGGCGACTTGTCCCAGTTGAACTGGTACCACCACAGCGGCACCTTCTGCGCCGCGAGCACCGGAAAGATCTGCTTGCGCAGCGCGATGAAGAAGTACTGGTTGTAGAGGTCGGTGCGCGCGTTGAAGCCGGTCACCGGCGTCGTCACGGGCAGGTACTGGCCCGGGATCCACTGCTCGAGCGAGGTCGTCGGGGCCGCGTTCGGGTCGTAGTTGTAGGCCATCGAGAACACCGTCGGGTCGTCGAGCAGCCGGCCGCTGATGCCGCCGAAGGCGGGCGAGGTCGCGAGGTTCTGCGGGAACAGCTTGGTCTCGTCGCGCGTGTAGCCGGCCAGCACCGGCACCTTGAGGAACTCGCCCGCGTTGATCGCCGCGATCGGGTTGGTCGGCACCACCACGCCGTCGTTGAGCGGATTCGAGGCCGACAGCCCCAGCGGCACCAGCTTGTTGAGCACGGTCTGCAGCAGCGTGTCGGCGCTCTTCGAGCGCAGGTAGGCTGCGAGGTCGGCATTGCTCTGCGACGCGATGTAGGCGGTGGCCGCGGCCGTGTCCTTCACCGTGCCGTCGGCCACCAGCAGCGCCGCCAGCAGCGCGTTGTTCTGGTTCGGCACCGTGGTCGCGGTGGCGACACCGCCGCTCAGCGGCACCAGGCGCTGGAACAGCGCGGGCTTGGTGTTGACCACCAGCGGCGAGACCATCAGCGCATAGATGTTGACCGCGCCGGCCGACTGGCCCATCAGCGTGACGTTGGCCGGGTCGCCGCCGAAGCGCGCGATGTTCGCGTTGACGAACTTCATGCCCTTGATCAGGTCGAGGATCGCGTAGTTGCCCGAGTCGTCGTTCGCGTCCACGCCGGCCTTGAGCTGCGGCGAGGCCAGGAAGCCGAGGATGCCGAGCCGGTAGTTGATCGACACCACCACCGCGTTGGCCGCCTTCGCGAGCGCCGCGCCGTCGTAGACCGGGTCGCCGGTGTAGCCCGTGATGTTGCTGCCGCCGTAGACGAACACGATGACTGGCAGCTTGTCGGTCGCGCCCGCGGTCGAGGGCGTCCAGATGTTGAGGTAGAGGCAGTCTTCCGAGCCCGTGGTCTTGCCGATCGAGCTGCCGATGGTCTCGTCGTAGCGGTTGTTCTGGCCCGGGCCGTAGAGCCGGCCCGTCTGCGCGCAGGCATTGCCGAGCTTCTGCGTGGTCTTCGTCGCCGTCCACGGCTCGGGGTCGACCGGCGCCTTCCAGCGCAGCGCGCCGACCGGCGGCTTCGCGAAAGGCACGCCCTTCCAGCTGTAGGTGCCGTTGGTCGCGGAGTCGTCGTTGCCCTGCACGGGTCCGTAGGCCGTGGTGCGCAGCACCGGGGACTGCGCGGGCGGCGTGTCGGGCGGCGGGTTGCTGGTCGTGGGCGGGGGCAAGGCCACGAAGCCGGCACCGCCGCCTCCACCGCCGCCGCAGGCCGTGAGTTGCAGCAGGGCGAGAACGGCGCAGGCGGCACCGGCGCGCAGAGGGCGAATCGTCATGAAGTCTCCTGTTTTTTCCAGTGGTGATGGCCGCCGGTCCCAGGGACCGACGACCATCCACGAGTCTCGGCACGGTCGGCTCCGATTCCAATGTGGCGCGCGCACACCTTTGGCCCGCGTTCTATGTGAGGGCAAGGGCCGCGGGGGCGATAGCGCGCCGATAATTGCCGTCGACCCGCGAAGACGGGACAGCGAACGAGCCGCCGGTGCGCGCGGCCGTTCGATCGGGGAGAAACCGGCGGCCCACGGGTGCGCCCCTCGCTGCGAACGGCCGGCGCCCGTCCGGCGCACGCCGCGAGCCGACAGCGAGTTCCAAGGCGCAAGCGTTCGATGAGACAGGGCAACAACGACGGCGGGCGAGCCGGTCGGGGGATCGCGGCCTTCTGGCGCGCGCTGCCGCTGATCGTGCTGCTGCTGTGCTGTGCGCGCGCCTCCGTCGCGGCGCCCGTACTGCCTGGCGACCAGCCCATCCACATCACCGAAGCCGAGCTGCAGTCGGTGCCCGGCTCCGGCTTCACGGCCCCGCCGCTGCTGTCGGTCGATGCCGAACTGCCGCGCGGCGGCTGGAAACCGGTCGGCTTGCCCTACACCGCCGACCGCGAGCTCGTGCCCACCGCTTCCAGTGGCATGCGCACCGTCACCGACTGGTACCGCCTCGACCTCGGCAGGCTGCCGCCTTCGACGCAGCCGCGCTTGCTCTACCTGCCGCGCTGGAAGACCCTGGGCCACATCGCCGTGTACGGCGACGGCGTGCTCATCTACCAATCGCACGGCAGCCCGATCCACAACGGCTACAACCATCCGCTGCTGCTGCCGCTCAATCCCGCGGCCCAGGCACCCACGCCCGCGTCGATGCTGATCCGCGTCGACCGACTGCGCAACAGCGGCAGCGGCGTCTCGACCGTGTGGGTGGGGCACGAGGAAGACCTGTCCTGGCGCTACCAGGCGCGCCATCTGCTGCAGGTGCAGCTGCCGTTCATGGGCAGCGCCGCCTTCCTCGCGGTCGGCGCCTTCGCCTTTGCCGTGTGGCTGGGCAAGCGGCGCGAGCCGCTCTACCTGCTTTTCTTCGCCATCTCGGCGGCCGCCTTCCTGCGCATGCTGCACTACTACGTGGGCGGCAGCTACATCCCCATGTCGGACGACTGGTTCGAGTGGATGACCGTGGCCAGCCTGCTGTGGCTGATCCTGTTCGTCCACCTGTTCCTCGAGCGATTGCACCGGCAACCCTCGCCCTGGCTCACGCGGCTGTCGGTCGGTCTCGTGCTGGCCTGCAACCTCGCGACCCTGCCGCACGTCTCGCGGTCGATCGTCAGCCTCTACCTGTTCACCCCGCTGCTCAACCTCGCCGTGCTGCCCGTGGCCGTGCTGATCTTCTCGGTGAACCTGCGCAAGGCCTACCGCGTGCAGTTGCCCGAGGGCCGGCTCGTTGCGGCCTGGACCATGATCGCCGTCGCGTTCACCGGCTACGACGCCCTGCTGCAGAACAACCTCGTGGGCCCCGAGAGCGTCTACACCTCGCCCTACGCCATCATCGGCCTGTTCTTCGTCTTCTCGTACATCATGTTCCTGCGCTACACCGGCGCCTTCGCCGAGGTGGCGCGGCTCAACAAGGGCCTGGCGCACCGGCTGCGCGAGCGCGAGGACGAACTCAAGCAGAGCTACGAACGGCTGCGCGTGGTGGAGAACGAGCAGATGCTCAACGCCGAGCGCCGCCGCCTCATGCAGGACATGCACGACGGCCTGGGTTCCTCGCTGATCGGCGCCATCCGCTCGGTGGAGCAAGGCAGCATGAGCGAGGCCGGGATCGCCGACATGCTCAAGGGCTGCATGGACGACCTCAAGCTCGCCATCGATTCGATGGAGAGCGTCGACGCCGACCTGCTGCTGCTGCTCGCGACCCTGCGCTTCCGGCTCGCGCCGCGCATCGAGGGCGCCGGCATCGCACTGCGCTGGGAGGTGCAGCCCGTGCCGCCCCTGCCCTGGCTCGACCCGGGCAGCGCGCTGCACATCCTGCGCATCATGCAGGAGTGCATCGCCAACGTGATGCGCCACACGCGCGCCACTACCCTGCGCGTGAGCACCGCGGCCACCGACGAGCTCGTGTGCGTGACCATCGAGGACAACGGGCCGGGCTTCGACGTGGCCGAGGCGCTGCAGCATGGCGGGCGCGGCCTGCGCAATCAGCAGCAGCGCGCACGCGCGATCGGCGGAACGGTGGGATGGCAGTCGGGCAGCGAAGGCACGCGCTTCACGCTGTGGCTGCCGATCGAACGCGAGACCGCGCCCGCCACGGCCTGAGCCTCGGCCGCGCTGTTGCTCAGAGACGTGCCGCGGCGTTCGGCTGGCTCGGCAGGCGCAGCGTGCTGGCCTGGGCATCGGGCGGGCACGGTGCATCGGAGTAGACCGCATCGCCTTCGGGCATGACGCATTTCTGGACCTCGATGAAGGCCGGGGCGGCCTTCTTGTTCGTGGCCGCGTCGGCACTGGCCATAGTGGTGTCGAGCCGGGCGATCGATGACACGACGGGCGCGCGGACCGGCTCGACCGGCGGCGTGTTGTCGATGGCCGGCCCGGGCGCCTTCGCCTGCTCCGGCACGATCGACGGCGGCAGGCGCGGGGCGCGCCCCGCGCTCTCGTGCACCAGGCTGCTGAGCGCAAGGTAGAACATGAACACCGCGAGCAACGCGACCCCGAGCCCCAGGGCCCAGTACCTGGGCGCACGGACCGCGCGCAGCGATTCCATCAGCGGCGCGGCCATGCCAGACCTCCCGACTGCAATGCACCCGCCAGCTTCGCGATGCCGCCCGTGCCGCTCGCGGCCCGGCCGATCAGCGCACCACCGGCCGCGCCGGCGACGATGCGCGTGAGGAACGAGCGGCTGCGGCCGGCTGCCAGCAGCAGCAACACGCCGGCGCCGAGCACGATCAGATGCTCGCCGGGATAGTCGGCGCGGGCGGCGTCGACCTGCTTGAACTTGTCGATGGTTTGTTCGAGGGTCATGGCTGAAGGTCCTTCTTTTCTTCAGCCGTTCTAGTTACGCGCGCCACGCGGGCTTGTAGGCGGGCACCATCCGCTTTCTAGGAATCCACCTCGACCAGGCGGCGGAGACTGCCGCATGCCGGGACGGAATTCACCCGGCCAACCATCCTTGCCGAAGGAGGCAAGCCACCTCACCACCCGATGTGCGCAAATCCACCCTCATGATGGAAGACGCTCAGAGCGGCGATTTCACGCCAGAGAAAAATGACGTCTCCGTCGAAAAGGAACTGCGATGAGCAATCCACCGTTCGACGCAGTTCGCCTCCCTGGCATTGAATCGATTGCCCGCTGCGAAAGCTCTCATCGGTCACGACGACAACTTCCCCCTCGGGGAAAGACTTCCCCGCAAACACCAGATCGAAGAGTTGGAGCTTGGCATCCGGTGCATCGAGATCAGGCCAATCCGTGACCATGACGAACTCGTAGGCGATCCCGAGGCGATCAGCGGCTTGCAGGATCGAGTCCGGCAGGAGCTTCGCGCCGGGAAGCAAGCGCTCCAGAAGTTCGAGCGGCAGTGAGGGAAGGCCCGTCATGTTCATCCAGTGGGGTGGCAAGCGGGTAGCCAGGACAAGAGGCAATCCGTGTCTCCAAGAGATCAAGCGTCCGGATCGTCTTGTTCCATCCGGATGAGGACGATCATCGCACCTCGGTAGACTCGAATCGCATGCAGTCCGATAGCGACACCAAACGCCGATTGCCCTCTTGGTGCGCATGCGGCCTTGCGCTGCTGCTCGCCAGCGCCTGCACGACCGCACCACCCGCTGCATCGCCAACCTTCCCCGAAACCTCCTGGGCCACCGCCCCCGAACCCGCGGCAACCAGCGCCTGCCGCCGCGGCCTCGACGACACCCGCGCCTACGTCCGCACGCTCGACACGACCGCCCTCATGGTCGTGCAGGACGGCCGCGTGCTGTTCAGCGAAGGCCCGGTCCAGGCCGTGAGCATCGTGTTCTCGGTACGCAAGAGCGTGCTGTCGATGATGTACGGCAAGTACGTCGCCAACGGCACCATCGACCTCGATCGCACACTGGCCGAGCTGGGCATCGATGACATCGGCGGCCTGCTGCCGATCGAAAGGCAAGCGAGACTGCGCGACCTGCTTGCCGCGCGTTCGGGTATCTACCATCCGGCCGCCAATGGCGGAGACGATTCGGCCTCCGCGCCTTCGCGTGGATCGCAGGCGCCCGGCAGCTACTTCCTCTACAACAACTGGGACTTCAACGCCGCCGGCACGGCATTCGAGCGCCTGACCGGCCAGAGCATCTACCAGGCCTTCGCGCAAGACTTGGCCGCACCGCTGCAGCTCGAGGACTTCGATCCCGCTCGCCATGCCCGCACCGGCAATGCGAGGCGGTCCCGGCACCTCGCCTATCCGCTCTACCTGTCCACGCGCGACATGGCGCGCCTGGGCTACCTGATGCTGCGCCAGGGAAACTGGCGTGGGCAGCAACTGGTGCCGGCCGACTGGATCGGGCAGATCACGCGCGAGACCACGTCGTCCACCCAGATGCATCCGCCGCACACGGCACGACGCGGCTTCGGCTATGGCTATCTTTGGTGGCTGCTCGAGGAGCCACCCGACTCGCCGCTGCATGGCGCCTACATGGCGTGGGGCGTGCACGGCCAGTACATCCTGGTCGTTCCGAAACGCGAGCTGGTCATCGCGCACAAGCGGCAGGTGCCGGTGGGGGACGACTGGAATCCCAGCTGGGTCGGTCCGGTGGCGTTCTTGCGCGCCGCGCGCATGTTGGCGGCGGCACCATGCCGTACAGAGGAGCGGTGAGCCCCCCGGCTCCAGCTTTGCAACGAATCGGCCGTGTCCTCAAGTCGATACGGCGATCTCGCGCAATGCCACAGCCGTCTTTCAAATGGCTCTTGCCGGCCTGACTATCACGGTCTTTCCGGATAGCCCATGAAATACAGCGACGTGGAGGCACCCTTCTCCGGCTCATCCGCAACGGGGTGAACAGGCCCCTTTGGGAGATACTCCATGCGATTGTTCGCGACCGCCGCCACATGGATTTCGGTCTCGGCGACACCATGCGTCTTCAGGAGTTCGACCAGATACCCTGCTCTCGCCACGGCGAGATTGCGGCGATGGGTGCTTTTGCCTTCGGAGAAGGACGAGCCGGCCATGACCATGACAACCAACCTGGTCTGAGGCCAAGCTCGGGTCTTCAGGAGTGCTGCGACGACTCGCGCACGCTGGTCTTCCTCGAGAGCAATGCCTTGGGGCGGGTAGCCGATCTTCAGTTCTTCGCTGGACTGGGCCGGCGACAGGCCATGGGCCGACGCAGTGAAGACAAGCAACGCAGCGCAGAACGCCCGGCCGAGTATCGAGAAGGCTGTCATGGTCTTGGATGCGTAAGAAAACTTCATCGCCATCATTGCCGTGCCGGCGCTCCGAGCGAAGCATGACGGTTGCCGCATGCCGATGCGGCGCGCGACTCTATCAGCGCTGCGTGACGATACGTCTCGCGGTCCACGACGCGGAGCGCGACCTGAAAAGATGGACGGCCCACGCTGCAAGGTCGGTGCCCGCGAATGCGCCTTGACGCATACTGACTGCCACCTCCAAACACGCGTTCAAAGGAAGTGACCGATGCTGAGAGGAAGCTGCCTCTGCCAAGGTGTCGCGTTCGAGATCGACGGCACGATCAAGGACCCGCTGTACTGCCACTGCTCGATGTGCCAGAAGGCGCACGGCACCGCCTTTCGCGCGCGCGGCAAGATCCTGGCGAAGGACTTCCGCTGGCTCAGGGGTGAGGAACTGGTCCGGTTCTACGAGTCTTCGCCAGGCGACCACCGCGGGTTCTGCTCGGTGTGCGGCTCGAGTCTGATCAGCAAGCTCGATGCGAAGCCGGCCGTGTTGGGTGTCGCGCTCGGCGTGCTCGATGGCGATCCGGGCGTGCGGCCGCTGTGCCATGTGTACGTGGGGTCGAAGGCGCCGTGGTTCGAGATCACCGACTCCTTGCCTCGGTACGAGACGCGACCTCCCTCGAACCCCTGATCGTCTGCTTCACGATCACCACCTGCCAGTACGCATCGACGCATGAAACTCCCCTTCTCCAAATTCCTGACCGCAGCAATCACCGTGGCCGGCATGGTCGCGCCGGCGCCCGCCCAGCCTGTCTCGCAGAACATGGAACTGATGGGCGCGATCGCCCGCGAGATCGTGAACAGCGGCGAGCCGCAAGGCGTCGATTGGGTCGAGGTCTCAGCGATCTTCTCTCTCGATGCCGATGGCGATGTCAACGGCAGCTACGGCTACGTCTACGACGCCCAGGGCCAGGCCCATGCGGCCGCCTTTCTCGAGGACCCGATCGAGCGCGAGGTGAAGGCTTATCGCAACTGGCTGCTGCACAAGGGCAGGAAAGGCGACAAGGGCATCATCAAGATGCTCTTTCAGTTCAACCGGCAGACGCGCCGGGTCCGCGCGGATTTCGAGTACGAGGATCCCCGGCGCTGGCAGGTCACGCCGGCCAACCTCGATGCCAGGATCAAGGAGCTTCGGCCCCGTCTCGGTACCGCGGACGGCAAGTAGCGCGCCCGCGCCGAAGGCCCCGTGCGATGGCTCGCGCGGGGCCGCACGCATCAAAGCAGCTGATAGATGCGGAAGTCGACCCGCCCTGCCGACAGCTCGTTGTAGCCTACGAGCACCAGGTCGTTGACCCACGTGTAGCGCTCGTCCGAAGTCTCGAGCTTGGGCGTAGTGCGCAGGTAGGTCTCGCCGAAAGCGAGCCGCTCGCCCTTGGCCAGCCGCGCCCTGCCGTCGGGCGGCAGCCTGGCGATGCCCTTGCTCTCGAAGTAGATGAGCGCGCCGTCGTCGGTGCGCAAGGCGCCGCGGATGTCGAGCCGGCTGATACCGTCCGCGCCGATCACGACCCAGTCGACGCTGCCCGGCAGGAACTGGCCGTGCAGCTTCGGCCCGTCGAGCCGGCCGCCCTTGCCGATGTAGGGCACCAGCGTGCCGCGCGGCGTGGGCACGACGATCGGCGTTTCGAGATCGACCTGCAGGTCGCACAGATGGCGGATCGGCAGCGCTTCGAACAGCGGTTGCTCGAAGAGTGGCTGCTTGTGGAGGATGGCGCTCATGGGGTCAGCTCAGGGCGGCCTTGATTTCCGCGTAGTCGAAGAAGGTGTCCTTGCGCGTGACGAGCCCGTCGCCGTCCACCTCGACCACGTCCAGCGCATGGAAGCCGCGACGCTCCTTGCCCGGCGGCTGGAAGGTCAGCGTCCAGTCGAGCGTCCAGTGCCGGTCGCCGAGCAGCAGGCGGCGCGTTTCCACGCCGAAGCCTGGATAGCGCTCGAAGACTTCGCCGAACTCCTTCAACAACGCGTCGTTGCCCCGCACCGCCGTGCCGCGGCCGTGCGCCTGGAAGGTCGAGTCCGGCGCATGCAGCGCCACGATCGCCTCGGGGTCGTGGGAGAGCCAGGCCGAGGCGTAGCGATCGGCGATGGCAGCGAGATCCAACTTGACAGGTTCAGACATGAGAAGCCTTTCGATGGGGTCGATTGCATTCGCGGAAGTCCTATCGACTCCGCGGTGCGCGAGGCGGTTTTCAAGTCGCCTCGCGAACGGTGGCGACTATACCTATGATTTTCATAGTGACAAGCGGTATGATGCCGGCAATGATCCAAAAATCGCCCCCACCCGCGTCCGCCGAGCACGAGGCGACGCATGCGCATTCGACCCTGTGCCCGATCGCGCGCGCGCAGGTCATCGTCGGCGACCGCTGGACCGTGCTCGTGCTGCGCGAGCTGTTCCTCGGCAATCGTCGCTTCGAGGAGATCCAGGTGCAGACCCAGGCCACGCCGCAGATGGTGGCGAGCCGTCTCAAGAAGCTGGAAGCCGAAGGGCTGATCGAGCGCCGCCTCTACAGCGAGCGCCCGCCGCGGCACGAATACCACCTCACGCCGATGGGCATCTCGTTCCACCCGGTGTTCCTCGCACTGCGCGCCTGGGGCGAGACATGGTGCAAGGGCGAGCACGAGGAGGTCGCGATTCGCTATACCCACATCCCTTGCGGGCAGGACCCGGGGCTGGGGCCGGCCTGTCAGTCGTGCGGGAAGGAGATGCGGCGGGAGGAGTTGTCTGCGCGGCTCAGTGGGTCGTTCGATGCGGAGCGGCGGGAGCGGTTGCAGGCGTTCAAGGCGGGGCGGGTGTAGGGCCGGGCTCGCGACGCGCGCCGCTTCATCACTGCAAGGGCTCCGTCATCACATGTGGGTGTACTTGGCGCGGTTCCATGGAGACACCTCGAATGTCCATCCACGCGACGTGATTGCAGGCTGCCTAGAATTCCCGAGTCCTCCGTTCGCCTTCACACGATCTACCCGCAGTCACGCCCATGCGACGCACGCTACCAGTCTTCGTCCTGCTGCTTGCCGCATCGAATTGCTTCGCCAAGCCGCTCCAGTTCGTGGACGAATTGCCCGTCTTGTCGGCCGTTGCAATTCAGCGAGCCTGCACGCAGATCGATCCTGTGAACGCCGAGCTTCATGAGCGCAACCTCGGCAACTCGCTCGGCAAGCTGGCCCCCGAAGACGTCAAGGACACGATGGCGGCGCCCGGCTTCGACAAGCGGGTCGAAGAGATGATGCGGCCCTTGTTGGCTGATGGCCGTCGCGACGCACTCATGAGCCGGTGTGTTCGCGGGGCCGCCGTATCAGGTCGCTAGCGGCCTGCGCATCAGCGGCGATTTCGCGTCGCGAGATCGGTGGCCTCGCCGCCGCTGGTCCGGCCCCCTCGATCGATCAGCAAGACGTCCTCGATCGTTTCTTCAGGAATATCGCTCTCGATATTGCTGTGCTCGATGCTGCCGATCTTGATCGGAGGGTTGAAACGAGCGCGCGAACCGCCGGTACGCGGGTCGCCATCCCATCGGCGCGCGATCACGCGGCCGTCCGGTGTCCACGCCGATACTTCGTGCCAGAGCGCCCACTTGGCCCCGCGCTGCGGCGATGTCGAGTTCTTGACAGCTGCCGCCATGTCCACGCCGATGAACACGCGTGTGCCTTGGGCCTTGAGCGAAGCGTAGCGGCCTCGAAGATCAGGCAGCCGACTCTTCACGCGTGCCACCGCCATCGAAAGCTCTCGCGCCGGCCCTGCACCGAGCGCCAGGTAATTCGAAGGCAGCAGCGCGTCGATGAAGAACATCTGGCGCTCGTAGAGATGCATGCCTGATTGGCCGGGAAACTCGAGCTGCAACAAGGAAGCACTGGATACCGGTGCCGGCGCGAATCTCAAGAATGCCGAGGCACCTTTTCGAAAGCCCGACAGCGTCGCCGCGACTTCAGGATCGTCGGTTCGCACAGTGAACTCCGAGCCGGGCGCCGCAGAAATCTTGCCGCTGACCAGCAGATTCCCCACTGCCTCGATCTCCCAGAAGGGCAGCAGCTTTCCAGGCATCCAGTCGACCACGGCGACATCTGGCACACCCAGCTTGCGAAATCCCCTCGTACGCCATCCGGTACCGTGCAGCGCCTCGAAAGTGAAGGCATCGATGGTCTCGAGACGCGGCGGATTGGACGCAGAAACGAGGGCGCCATCTGCCGATCGCCCCAGTCGCAGCCGCTCGCTCAAGGAGACCGCTTGCAGCACGCCACCCGTCTCGCCGTCGAAAAAGGCCGGCGCATCCACTGCCGCTGCGATATCTGCGGCGAACCTCGAAGCCTCGACATAGGCTGGAACACTCGCCGCCTGCGGTATGCCCACCATCACAGCCAGCGCGGACACCGGCCGTGACGCCGCCACACCGAGGACCTCACGCAACGGCTCGCCGGTTTCCGAAATACTCGCCCGATCGATCGGCTTGCCCTTGAAGCTGCGCGGCTCGACCGCGACAGGAATAAGCCCCTTGCCATCCCAGGCTCGCACCCCTGCGGGATCGCTCGCTCGATGCAGCAGGGCTGATCGGGACGAAAGCACCGCGCGGGCACGGGCCTCCGAATCGGAAGGTGCCGCTGCGCGCAGGTACAGCACGTACTCGTAGTAGCGCGCCGGCTGAGACTGGGCCATGCACGCAGCCAACGCGATCGACGCACCGAACAGAGCCTTGATGATCATGGTGCGCGAGTCTCCATCACGGCATTCCCCTGCTCGGCCTGCGCGCTCACCGCTTCCCCGCCACCCCACGCTGAATCACCTTCCCCGTCTCGTTCCCCTCCTCCCGCCCGTCCGCATAGCGCCGCATGTAGTCGAACACCTTCGCCTGCGACACCTTCACCATCTGCCCCGCGTGCAGGTCGGCCACTTCCACCGGTTCGTTCTTCAGCATGCCGTCGATCGCGTCGCCCTTCCAGCCCGTGACCTCGACCCACATCCACTCGTTGCCCCCGCTGCGGGTGATGAACGGCGCCTTCACGAGGATGTATTCGCCGGGCGCGAGGCCCTTGGCGAACGCGTCGCGCAGCGCGGGCAGTTGCGCCCGGGCGAGCTTGCTGGCCGCGAGGATCTCCTCGTTGTGCTTGATGCGCGACACCGAATCGTCGGCGGCGCCGAAGGTGCTCTTGAGCAGGGCCACCTGCTGCGCCGAGCGGTCGGGGCCTGGGTAGCGGTCGAAGCCGATCTCGTAGAGGCGGTTGCGCGGATCGCCGCTCTCCCAGGTACCCGCCACCAGCGACAGCCTGGCGGGCGTGGTGCCCTTGGCCTGCTTGTCCTTCGGGTCGCGCAGTCCGCCCTGCTTGAGCGTGCGCAGGTCCAGGTCGAACTGGCCAGGCCGCGCGATCTGCGCGCCCTCCACCATCGCCTGCGCGAAGCCGTTGACCAACGTTCCCATCGGCCCGTTCATCGACCACGAGAACTGGCTCACCACCACGTCGGGCAGGCCGAACTTGCCCATGCCGAGCGTGATGGCGCGCGCGAGCTTGTTGTCGGCCTGGTAGGCATGGATCACGATCTGCGAGGCGATGTCGGGAATGCCACCGGCCCAGGGGTCGACGCGCCGCTTCTGCCATTCGTCGGGCGTGAACAGCTCGCGCGTCTCCTCGTCCCAGACGAAGCCATTGGTGTCGCGCGCCACCTGCAGCGTGAGTTCGAGCGCCTTGCGCATGGCCGGCAGCGCCAGCTTCGAGGGATGCGCGAAATCGATGATCAGCGCCTGGCTGCTGCCCTGCAACGCCTCGGCCTGCTCACGCGTGATGCCATGGCCGAAGCGCTGCAGCATCTCCATCTCGGGTGCACGATAGGTCTGTTGCACGGTCGTGGTGTTCCAGTTCGCGAACAGCACGGGGGCGGTGACCTCGGAAGGCTTCGGCATCGATGCCAGCAGCTTGGGAGCATCGCCGAGCTTGGCGAGCCGGCTGCGCAACGCGGCCATGGGATCGGCCTTGGGTCGCGGCGCGTAGTAGATCGCGAACTGCGCGTGGACCGGGCCGGCTTGCAGCGGCGAGCCTGCGGGCACGGGGGTGCCGGGCTTGGGGGCGGTGGCGGGTGCGGCGGCCTGTTGTGTCTGTGCGAACGCAGGCAGCGGTGCAAGCGCCGGAGCGCACAGCAGCAGGGCCGCGAGCAGGAGAGGACGGAGCGACTTGGGCGGGAGGCGCATGGTTCCGAGTCTGGGTGGTGAGGGGTTGGCGGATTGTCGGGGGAGTTTCGTGACGAACGCCCAACCGATGTGGCGCACTGCCCACGAGGGAGATCCGGCCATCGGCGGCAGGCCGCCAAACTGCTGACTCTCGAAGCCTGTCGTTCGCGGTGCCGGCACAATGCGGCCCATTGCGCCCCCTTCGCTCGCGAGCATCATGCGGAGATCTTTCATGTGGAACCACGATCACGAAAAACGGCTTGTGTTCGCACCGTTTCAAGCGGTCGACTGACCCATTTGCCGTTCTCCCAGCGAGCATGACCGATGACCCCGACTCCTCCCGCGCTTCCCGACCGCATCCAGACCGCGCGCCTCGAACTCCGTGCACCCGAGCTTTCCGATGCACCGACGATGTATGCCTCGTACACGCAGGATGCGGAAGTCGCGCGGTACATGGTGTGGCGTCCCCACGCGTCCGAGGATGCAACGCGCGATTTCGTCGCTGCATGCGTCGCTCATTGGCACACCGGTTCAGCCCGTCCCTACGTCATCACCCTGAAGACAAGCGGTGAGCTCGTGGGAATGCTCGAGGCGCGTACCAAGGGGCACATCGTGAACATCGGTTACGTGCTTGCACGCAATCAATGGGGCCAGGGCCTGATGCCGGAAGCCGTTCGTGCCTTGACGGCAGAGGCACTAGGACTGCCAGAGATATTCCGTGTCGAGGCGAGCTGCGATGTCGACAACCGCGCGTCGGCGCGGGTGCTGGAGAAAAGCGGCTTCCTGCTGGAAGGCCGGCTCGCCCGCTTCACGGTTCATCCGAACATCGATGTCGCGCCGCGCGACTGCCTCATCTATGCGGCTTGCAGGCGATGACGACAGACGCAGCGTGAGCGGAAGAGTCATTCTTCTACTGCAGGGCTCCGGGCTAGCAGTACCGTTCAACCGACCGACTCGATCGCAACCATGCTCGAACTGAAGCCCTCGGAATTCCACCGCGTCGCTCCCCTCTTCGCCAGTCTTCCGTACGGCCCGAGCATCCCGAACTCAATCATTGCCGGCATCGGCCATGGAAGGGTCTTCGCGAACGATCTGGTACGACCGACGGCCGCGCTCGTCTACAACAACGGCGCCTGCACGCTCGCCGGGAGCGCCAACGATCGTGTCTTCGTCCAGCGCGCGTGCCAGTGGCTGCTCGAGTTTCATGGCTCCGACTACTTCATCCTCTACGCCTTTCCGCAGGCATGGGAGGCGGCGCTGGACAGCACCTTCGGGAACTCGGTGAGAAAACGACGACGCCTCGACTTCGATTTCGATCGCGCAAGATTTGCAGGGATCGAGCGTCGGGAGAATCCGATGCCGACAGGCTACGAGCTTTGCCGCATCGACGAACCCCTGATGCAGCAAATACGCGACGTCGCCAATCCCTACAGTCGCAGCTACTGGAGGTCCGCCGCGGATTTCGAACAGCACGGCCTGGGCTTCTGCGTGCTGCACCAGGATGCCATCGTCAGCATGTGCTACACCGCCTTCGCCTGGAATGGTCACCACGACATCGACATCCTGACCGCCGACGGCCATCGCGGCCAAGGGCTCGGCACGCTGGTAGCGCGCGCCTTCATCGATCACTGCGTGCAGCATGGCCTGACCCCGAACTGGGACTGCTGGTCCGACAACCAGCGCTCGGCGGAGCTTGCGCGGCAGCTGGGCTTCGAGGTGCGGGTGGAGGTCTCGACGTACCACGGGGTGCAGTCCTGACTGCCCCTGGAGACGTTCATATTGGCTGGCGAACAGACATTGCTCGACCGCCTCAAGCCGCCTTGCGCCGCAAAAACATGTGCGTAGCCCGCTCCCCCGCCACCTGCCGCTCGCAGCTGTAGCCCAGCGCCGGCAGATCCAGCCCTTCGAACAGCGCCTCGCCCTTGCCCAGCAGCACCGGCCGCACGGCCAGATGCAATTCGTCGAGCAATCCGGCCTTCAGGTATTCGCGCACGGTGGCAACGCCGCCGCCCACGCGCACATCGCGCCCGCCCGCCGCATCGCGCGCCAGTGCCAGCGCCTCGTGGATGCCACCGGTCACGAAGTGGAAGGTGGTGCCGCCTTGCATCGTCAGCGGCGCGCGCGCATGGTGGGTCAGCACGAAGACCGGCACGTGGTACGGCGGCTCCTCGCCCCACCAGCCTTTCCAGCTTTCGTCGGGCCAGGGGCCGCGCACCGGCCCGAACATGTTGCGCCCGAGGATCCAGGCGCCCATCGAAGCAAAACCCTGTTCGGCGATCTCGTTGTCGACACCGGTCTCGCCCTTGGCCTCGCTCCCCTTCTGCATCCGCTGCCAGACCTGCGTGGGCATGAACCAGCTCATGAGTTCGGGACCGCGAACGCCCAGCGGGTTCTGCAAGCTCTGATCGGGGCCGGCGGCGAAACCGTCGAGCGAAACGCCGAAGCTGCGCACGAGCAATCGGGACATGCTGTCGTCTCCTGCAAAAAAGGGAGCAGCAGTCTAGCGCTCGGTGCTGCTGAAAGGCGACGACGTTGTTGGTAATAAGAAGGTTCGAAAAACGGGGCGCGCCAGCGGAGATCACACGATGCGCGAGCGCGCGGCACCGGGCGATATGCTCATCCGGCGCGTGGAGTCAGCTAGGATGCAGAACGCCTCCCGAGGCCGCCATGGCTCGGAAAACCATGAGATTCATTCGTTGGTCTGCCGCGCTCGCGCCGGCACCACCCGCTCCGAACAGATCCCCATGTCCCTGCGCTCCCTCTTCTCATCGCTCGGCAAGAACAAACCCATCGAACCCCACGCCGACGCGGTTCACACGACCCAAGGCTGCCAACGCTTCGGCCACCCCGAATTCCGCATTCGCGTCAGCAACAAGGCCATTCCCGATACGGACGTCGCCTGGTTCCTCTACTTCCTCGAGAGCCGCGTGGCGGAGGGAGAGAAGTTCAGCGGCGGCCAAAGCCTTCAGGTCGGCTGGATGTACACGATGATCGAGGACACCGCCGACGGCTTCCTGCGGATTACGGAGCCGGACATGCAGCAGATCCCCGTGCGCTTCATCGATTCGGTGGACAGCACCTTGATGCACCTGCGCAACCAGAAGGACGTCGTCGAGAGCCTCGTCGCGGAGGTCGTGCCGGACTTTCCTTCCTTGCAGAAAAGCGTCGTGGTGCACGTGCAATACAAGACCGCGTCGCGCATCCTGCTCACGCGCGCGGAACCTCACGACGCAAGCGATTCGGGCTGGTGGCTCAGCGATCTCGACGACAAGGAAGGTTCTCAAGACCCGTCGCGCTTCACGAAGACTTCGCTCTATCAGCTGGCCATCGACCGGCCGGACCTGGTGAAGTTCTTCGCCGTGCCGGCGGAGCTTCAGGTCTACATCAACGGGCCCGTCATCGCCGTGCTGGGGCCCGAGAGCGAGATCGAGCAGAAGCCCGGCTCCTACCTGAGCGAACTGAACCGCGCCAGACAGGCGCACGCCTGACAAAGGAACCCCAGCCATGACCATCAAGCGAATGGACAACGTGCTGATCGTCGTCGACGATCTCGAGGCCGTGAAGGCCTTCTTCATCGAACTGGGCCTCGCGCTCGAGGGCCAGACCACGGTGGAAGGGCCCGACGTCGGCAAGCTCGTCGGGCTCGGCAACGTGAAATCCACCATCGCGATGCTGCGCACGCCCGATGGCCAAGGCATCGAGCTCGACAAGTTCCACACGCCCGAGGCCGTGAGGTTCGGGCCCGTGGCAACGCCGGTGAACGCGCTGGGTTTTCGCCGCGTCATGTTCGCCGTCGATGGCCTCGATGATGTCGTTGCGCGCATCAAAGCCCATGGTGCCGAAATCATCGGCCAGATGCAGTACGGGGAGTCATACCGGCTCGCCTACATCCGTGGACCCGAGGGCATCATCGTGGGGCTGGCGGAGCAGCTCGGGTAGGTACGGCACAACGCGCGCCCGAATAAAAAAACCCCTGCCGCCCGCCAAGCGGACGACAGGGGAAAACAGGCCTCAGCCTTTCAGCCCAGCACCTCGGTCACGATCCCCGCGCCGACGGTCTTGCCGCCTTCGCGCATCGCGAACCGCATGCCGTTCTCGATCGCCACAGGCTTGTTCAGCTCGAAGCTGATCTGCGCCTGCGCGCCCGGCTCGACCAGGCCGGTTTCGGTGTCGACGCGGATCACACCCGTCACGTCGGTCGTGCCGAAGAAGAACTGCGGCTGGTAGCCCGAACCGAACGGCGTATGACGGCCGCCCTCGTCCTTGCTCAGCACGAAGACCTGCGCACGCCCCGTCCGGTACGGTTTCAGCGCACCGGGCTTCACGACCACCTGGCCTCGCACGACATCGTCGCGCTTGACCCCGCGCAGCAGCAGGCCGACGTTCATGCCGGCACGCCCCTCGGCGACGTCCTTGTGGAAGGACTGCACGCCGGTGACGACCACCTTCTCGTCGCCCACCGAGCTGAGCCCGACGATCTCCAGGCTGTCGCCCACGCGGATCACGCCGCGCTCGACACGGCCGCTGATCACGGTGCCGCGGCCCGTGATCGTGTGCACGCCTTCGACGGGCATCATGAACGGCGCGGCGTAGTCGCGCACCGGATCCGGAATGCGCGAGTCCAGCGCGTTCACGAGCTCGACGATGCATTGCACGTCGGCACCTGCGAGGTCGCCGCGTTCGGCGGCGGCCAGCGCCTTCAGCGCGCTGCCGAAGACGAAGCGGGCATCGTCGTAGCCGTGCGCGGCCAGCAGCGCCCCGATCTCCATCTCGATCAGTTGCTCGATCTCCGCGCGGTCGCTCGCAGCCACCAGGTCCATCTTGTTCACGAACACCACCATGTGGCCGACGTTCACCTGGCGCGCCAGCAGCACATGCTCGATGGTCTGCCGCGCGGCGCCTTCGGTGCCGTCCACCAGCAGGATCGCGCCGTCCATCTGCGAGGCGCCGGTGATCATGTTCTTGATGTAGTCGGCATGCCCGGGGCAGTCGATGTGTGCGTAGTGGCGGCTGTCCGACTCGTACTCGACGTGCGAGGTATTGATCGTGATGCCGCGCTCGCGCTCTTCCTTCGCGTTGTCGATCTGCCCGTAGGACAGCGCACGGCCACCGATGCGAGCGGCCTGCACGAAGGTGAGCGCAGCCGTCAGCGTCGTCTTGCCATGGTCGACGTGACCGATGGTTCCGACATTCACATGAACCTTGTTGTTCACCATTTCTTTCTCCAGTTTCAGAGTTGAAAAGCCGATGCGATCCGCTGGCCAGGTGAAACGCTCGGCGGGTTGTCGGTGCGCGCGCACCAAACTCGCGATGCCCGCCATGCGGGCGAAAAAAAAGCCTGCCGGGTGGACCACCCGACAGGCTTTCTTTTCGGCCTGAAGGATGGACCTCCAGGCACACGAGGGCCTGGAAGCTCTACACGAACCACTCCACGGAGTCGACGCACGACGCCGCGCCGGCAGCGAATGCGGCGGAAGGAAGACGTTCTCGTTCGAGGCTCATGTCCGGATCTCCAAAAAGGGGCAGGCGAAAAACAAAAAACCCGGTGGCTCGAGGCCTACCGGGTCTTGTGGAACACGGAGGCCGAGCCTCCAGGTGTGAAAGGCTCTAGGAAAGCAGTTCTGCGAATTCGGCGCGCAGCGCGACGGCCGCGGCTTGGCGGGTCTTCGGTGCGTGTTGGGTGGTTGGGAACTGCTTCATGGTGTTCATACGGTTGATCATCGAGCCGTAGTGCAATGGGTCAATTTTTGGGAATACGGAGGCTAACACCGGCATCGCGACGCAGCAACGGAAGCGTTGTGTAGACGCCGCAACGTCGGCCATCGCTCGCTGTGGCAAGGCGCCGCATTTGCGGGACCGGGCTCACCGCGAAACTGGTATACCTGCACCGCCTTCTCGTTGAACCAGTCACGTCATGATTCGTCGCCGCCATCACCCACGCAAGGACCTGAGCACTCTGGGTCCGCTGTCGCCGGATGAATATCGAGACTTCCGGAATCGGCGGCGGCACATTCTTGTCGCGTTCGGATTGATTCTTCTCTTTAGCATCGTTGCCGCGATTGTGTTGAATGTGTTCAAGCTGAAACCGCCACCGGAACTCCTTGCGATTCCATCCTTCACGCTTGTGCTGTACGCGCTTGTCAGGATGTTCAGGTACAAGTGCCCCCGCTGCGGCGCGACTCCAATGGCAACGCGTGTGTCGCTCATAACGTATCAGGTAGAAGCCTCCCAATACGTCGCCCTCAACCCAAATAAATGCCTCAAGTGCGGCGTGAGCTTTCGCTTGGAGACAGAAGAAGGTGTGGCCACGAAGCAGGCCAAGGCGGACGAGCAATGATATTCACGGTCAACGAAACCCTCGAACGACTGTCGGCCTTCGGTGGCGAGTTGGTCGAGGTCATCGGACTCCTGGCCTGGAGATTCGAGAATCGATCCCTCGAACCCACCGCCGTAGCCGAACGAGGCGAACGAGGCGAACGTTCCACGCTATGGCTGGAAGTGGACGACGAAACGCCCGCAATGGATGAAGGGATGCTGATTCGTTGGTCAGGAAAGAGGGTCGTTGTCTCTGGCATCTTGCGGGCACCGGACCCGAAGTTCGGTGGATGTGGACACTTTTCGATGTGGCCAGCCGAGCTGCTGGTACGGTCGATCAGGCGGGACTAGCCTGACCAGAAACTCGGCACACAAGACATTTGCTCCGTGCCCCAAAACCATGAAACGCGGCCTCGCCCTCCCCGAACTCAACCCCACGTTCGGCCCTTTCGGTCGACGCGTCAAGTTCTACGGTGCGCTGGCGATCGTTGCCATCTTCATATGGTTGGTGACACGCCCACGCCCTTACTGGGTGGCGATCTCCACGGCCTATGCCACGCTTCTTTGCATCACCGTCGCGCCACTTTTCGCGAACGACTATTTCCGTTTGAAAGGCGACGGAGGTTTTACAGACAAGGCCAGGATCAACATGACCGAGCCGTTGTCCTGCCTGACGGCTGCGCTGGTCTGGCGCGCGGTTCTGGATACGAGCACGGACGACATTTCCAAAGCGTTCTTCCTCGGCTTGCTCGTGGGCTTGCCGTACGCATTGTTCCTGTGGGTCATCGTCCGGCGGGCGTCGTTCTTGATCGCGGCAGGAATCGGCATGGCACTGGGGCCAGCCATCTTGCTTCACTTGAACGCGCTGACCCTCCCAGCGCACGGCTACGTTGAGCGAGGAGTCGTCTCCAGCACATACACGTCAACGAAGCCATGGCGCCACGTCGTGGTTGCATCGATCGAAGGAAGCAAGGTGGAACTGGTAGTGCCCGCGGACTCCCTTTCGAGCTATAAGGTCGGCCGACGGATATGCACCGAGGTGCGCGCCGGCATGTTCGGCATTCGCCAGCGCTCCATCCAAGCTTGCTGATCAGTCTTTGCACCGATACGGTTTCGTCGCGCTGGTGTAAAGTCCACCCCGCCGAGCCCACAAACTCGCCGCGTAGCAAATCGCACGCCCCCTCATCCAGCCCCAAAGGCCCGATGAGCTCCCAGCTCCTGTTGACCCGACGAGAGCCACCATGTACCCATCCTCGACGGATGGCTCTTGCTGTCAGGTCACCGCATCCCCGCAAGAGGAATGCGCGCAAAGGAGTTGCTCGTGCCCCCTCATCATCGAAATGCCCCACCCCTCTGGCTGCTGATTGCGCTGTCGGCGCTCGGCGTTCTGCCGCTGAACATGTTCGTTCCTTCCTTGCCGAACATCGCGAAGGAGTTCTACGCCGAGTTCGCGACGGTCAACGTCGCCGTGGCCGGGTACGCCGTGGTCACTGCGTTGACGCACCTGATCGCCGGCGCGCTGTCCGACAGGTTCGGACGCAAGCCCGTTCTGATCGTCGCGCTGCTCGTCTTCGTGATCGGCTCCATCGGGTGCTTCTTCGCGCACAGCATCGAAGTGTTCCTGGCCTGCAGGCTGCTCCAGGGCAGCGCCATTGCCGGATACGCGATGTCGCTGGCCGCGATCCGCGATACGGCAGGCGAGCGGATGATCAGTCAGATCGGCTATGTCTCGTCCGCCTGGGCGATTGCCCCGATGCTCGGTCCCACCGCGGGTGGCGTTCTCGACAGTTGGCTGGGCTGGCGCGCGAACTTCGCCGCTTTCGCACTCATGGGCGCGGTGGCGCTCTGCCTGACCCTGCGCTACCTGCCGGAGACCCACCACCATCGCTCCACGACGATCTCGAAACAGCTCGACGGCTACAGCCAACTGCTTCACTCCGCGCAGTTGTGGGCCTATGGACTCTGCATGGCCTCTTCCATCGGCACACTCTACGTCTTCATCGGCGGCGCGCCTGCCGTGGCCATGCAAACGTATGGAACCTCCGCGGCGATGGTGGGTGCCTACATGGGACTGGTTCCCGCGGGCTTCATCGTCGGAAGCTACACGGTCGCACGCTGCGGACGACGGTGGCAGCCGATCCGGTTCATCGTTGCCGGGCGACTGCTAACCTGCGCAGGCCTGCTGGTGGGCGTGGCGTTGGCAGTGCTGGGGTTTGCTCATCCGCTCGCGTTCTTCGGCCCCTGCGTGTGCGTGGGACTCGGCAACGGATTGACAATGCCCACGGCCAACAGCCGTGTGCTGTCGATCCACGCGAGCTTCGCCGGCACCGCCCTGGGCCTGGCATCGGCCATGACGGCCATCGGTGCCGGCGCCACGGCCTTTGCGGCCGGGCTGTTCGTCGACGAGTCCCATCCACGCAACGCCCTGCTCGCGGCAATGTCGACGACGTCGCTGCTTTCATTGGGCATCGCCGTGTTCATCGCTCGTTCGGAGCGGCGGCAGCGGTGCATTCGATCGCAACCAGACTGAGGTTTTCCAGATGAACGTCAATCCGACCATCGATCCCACGCTTCGTGTCGCGCTGGTCACGGGGTCCACTTCCGGCATCGGTGCCGCCATCGCGCGCAAGCTGAGCCAGGCCGGCTATGCCGTGGTCCTTCACTCTCGAAGTTCCGCGGAGACAGCCCGTGCAATGGCCGCTGAGATGAAGCAGGCCATCTACGTTCAAGCAGACCTTGCCCTGGAAGCCGACAGGGTGCGGCTCGTCAGCGAAGCCATTGCCGCGTGGGGCCAACTCGACGTGCTGATCAACAACGCCGGCATCAGCCGAGTCATTCCGCACGCAGACCTCGCCGCCGCCACTGCCGCGGTGTGGCACGAACTCCACGAGGTCAACGTCGTGGCGCCGTTCCATCTCATCACGTTGGCCGAGTCGACCTTGCGCGACGCCGCCCTGCGCCGTCGAGCGGGCTGCGTCGTCAATATCAGCTCGCACGCGGGCGTCCGTCCCAAGGGCGCATCCATTCCCTATGCGGTCAGCAAGGCCGCGCTCAATCACATGACCCGCCTGCTCGCACTGTCGCTGGGGCCGGACATTCGCGTCAACGCCGTGGCGCCAGGTCTGGTCGACACGCCGCTCACCGCCGACTGGACCGCCGCACAGGAACTGTGGCGCGAACGTGCACCCATGCGCCGGGCCGCAAGCCCGGACGACATTGCGCACGCCGTTGCAATGCTGGTTGCGTCGGACTACCTCACCGGCGAAGTGCTGCTGTCGGACGGCGGATTGAATCTGACCTAGGTGGGGTCGCAGACACTGCGATGGCCGCCGGCACTTTGCGTGAGAAGACTAAGTGGCATCCGCAGGGGGCTTCGCAATGAAGGCCTGCTTTCCGTGTCGATCGAAGCCGGCCGATTCGTAGAACTTCAACGTCGCCTCGTCCTTGCGACCGGTCATCAGCATCACCTTGTAGCAGCCTGCAGCCCAGGCCGTGTCGAGCGCTTGTGCCAACAAGTCTTTTGCGTAGCCTCTGCCGCGGTGCTCCGCATGCGTCACCACGTTCTCGATGACTCCGTAGGGCCTGCAGCCGCGCGTGAGGTTGGGGATCAAGGTCAGATTGCAGCTGGAGACCAGCTCGGTGCCCTCGAATCCACCGAAGTAGTGGAAGTGACGACTTGCCAGGATCTCCTGCCAGACTGCTTCGACGACAACCGGGGCGGGCCGTGGATCGTCCGTCTCGTGAAGATGCTTGTAGAGATCGAGCAACGCTGGCAGGTCGGCCTCGAGAAGCTTGCGAGTTTTCATGTTCGGCGTGGACAGTGGGTCGAGTACCTTACAGCGCGCGGGCCATGTCCGCGATTCTCGCCAGTACACCCTCACCAGGCCAGCACCACGCCGCCGTGGAGATCGCTGCAATCGCGACATAGACCGCCCGCTCCATGCCCCCCAATGCAGGCGCCGGGAGAATGCACACCGGGAGAGGTTCTTGCGCAACGTCTTGCAGCGACTCCGAACAAGTGCCCAGGTCGGCCGCCGAAAAGCGAGGCAGCCTTCCAAGACGAGAGCCGATCAGCGTCAGCAGCAGCATCGGCCACCAGAGCAGCGAGATCAGCAGCAACGCGGCCGAAGACAGCACCTTTCCCAGCACGGATCTTTCATCCCACGGCCGATAGTTCGTCATCTGCGTCCACAGGTTGTTGCTGAACTCCTGCAGCAGCGGCCTTCTGATGCCTTCCAGGCATTCGACCTTCGGCAGCCACTGCCAGTCGCCGGCCATGTACCTGCGCAGAAACTCGTAGTGCGCAAGGCAATCGGCGGGACTGTTGTTTGCGTTGCTCACAAGGATCATCTTCGTGGCACCGGCTTCCGTTGCCCCCTTCAGGCAAAGACGGTAACGCAGCGCGCCGCCCACCGTGATTGAGTCCACCTGGGGAACCAGTTGCGCCCACGGCGCCTCGATGCGCTCCCTGCCCCTGAGCTGAACGACCTTGCCGGTCGTCGGATTGAAGAGCGTAGGAAACGCATAGGGCGCGGTCACTGCCTGCACCAGCGCGGCAACGGCAATCAGCGCAAACACGGCGACCGATACCGACATGATGAGCACAAAGGCC
Organism: Variovorax sp. GW821-FHT10D07; assembly: GCF_059415325.1. Classification (NCBI taxonomy): domain Bacteria; kingdom Pseudomonadati; phylum Pseudomonadota; class Betaproteobacteria; order Burkholderiales; family Comamonadaceae; genus Variovorax; species Variovorax sp. GW821-FHT10D07. The sequence goes on from NZ_JBWKMZ010000002.1 coordinate 371,275, forward strand.
GTGTCGGCCGTGCCTTGCCGAAATGCGTCGGCGAGCATCGAGCAGAACCACGCCGCGATCCCCAGCGGCATGAGCCCCAGAAAAAGAACGATGCTCTTGATCGCCGAAGACATGTTGCCGTGCGGCAGCGTCTGCAGCCGTACCGAATCCATCGACAGGACAAGCCCATCCCCGGAAGGCGCCGGCAGTACGGGGTCGACGTCCAACTCCTCATCCTCTCTGTTCTTGACGATGCGCAAGGCGGGCTCGATGTTCTCGCCAGATCGGACATAGGCGGCAGCCGCCCCGCGGACCTGCGGGCAGCCCGCTCATCTCGGGCACCAACGAAGCTAGCTTCTTTTTCATGAGCCTCCCAGTGCCTAAAGTCATTCCTCTGTGCGACTCGCGAGTTCTGCCACGGTTGGCCTTGTCCGATGGTTCCGATGCGGCGATCATTCCTCGCGCCAAGTACAAGAAATCACTGACGCCACACACCGATGAGTGCAAAGCGATTCCCCACGATAAGCATTGCGGTGACGGTGATCCTGGCCGTCGTTCTCACCGCATCCAACACGATATACGAGCGCTACTGCGCCTTCGGCTTCGGTGGCTTTCAGTGCAACGACCCCGTTTCCGGCTATGGCAGCGCGCTGATCACGACATCACTGGTCTCCCTCGCCCTCCTCGTCGTATCGGCGGCAATTGCGGTATGGAAGCTCATCGCTTGGGCTCGAAGCTGAAAACGGCGGCCTACAGCCATTGCTCACGTTGGGCCTCAGGCAGCAGCGAGGCGGCAAAAAAGGCTGGCGTGACTTTCGATACTGGCGCACGCCAGCCGCCGTGCGCACAGTGGCGTGCTGTGACATCGCACAAGAGACTCCGATGGCTTCTGGCAGCCACATGCCTGGGCATCATGGGCATGCCGTTGGCCCAGACATCGGCGTGCGCGCCGGCCGCCCCTCGCGATCCGGGGTGGCAAGGCATCGTCATCGAGGCACCTCCCCTGGTCCGGACGAAGCCTGGCCAGGCCGCCGTGGTGTGGGTGTGCGGGCTGGCAGTCATGCCCATCATCGTGCCCACCCCGCCCGAGATGAGGCTTGTTGCGGTGGACAGCACCACCGGCCAGCGCTACGCCGGCCCCATTCCCGCGCCGGCACCGCAAGACAACGAGATACCCAATCCCATGCAGCGCCCGCCCAGGCAGCCGCACGAGGTCTCCGGGATGACGGGACAGGTGCGCTTCGACCTGGACCTGATGGCGGTACTTCGCCTACCTCAGAGGAATGCGGACTACCGGGTGCATGTCGAACGAGGCGCGCTTTCGTCCAATGTGGTACGGGTGCGGGTTCGAATCGCCGGTTGAGGCAGAGAGCGCCGGGGCAAGCCCATCGCAAGACCCACTGCACGCTATGTCTCCGTCACCAATGCGGCAGCTTCACTCCTGTCAAAGCATAGCTGGACAGCTCATGCGCCCAGGACCTGCACCGATCGAACCTCACTGCTCCGACGGAGCGTGGGACTCGTGGGGAGCAGCAAGTCTCTGCAGCAGCCACCCTCCCGCCTTCAGCGTGGAGAAACGCCACCATGAACCATTCGGCTCGGCATAGAAAGCCAGATGGTCTTCGCCACCCGCCTGCTTGAGAACGGACTCAGAAACTCGCGCATGCACTTCTTGACTGCTCAGCTCGATCAAGTAGTGCCTGATCAGCCAGACGACTCGGTAGTACTCGGAGATGCGGGACTCGTCCGTGCTCGGCAAAGGATAGGGGCCGGCCAGTTTCCTCTTGTGCTCGACGACCCAGGGCGGAGGCTCGCCGGTCTCGATGAACGCATACAGACCCTGCCAGGGTTCGGGTTCTGGCCAAACCTCTCTATAGCGCCGACGGTCCTCTTCGCCCAATGCCAGAAAGAAGCTTCTCCAATCCTCCCAGTAGACCTCACCCCAGCCCATGCGCCATCCCAAACTCCCCCAAGGGAGATCGGGATGCTTGACCCATAGCGGTGGCAATCCGGTTGTCATGCTTTCACATTGATGAGGCTGAAGCTTATCGCCTCGTACCCACGACCTGCGACTCGAAGGCCAAGCGCCTTGCATTGCTTGCAAAGCACCTTCGCGCGACTCGATTCAAACTCACCCAGGCCGAATTCCGTCTTTCCTCTCAGAAGAGCAAGCACTTAGGCTGCAGCTCGCTCTGCGAGATCTGGCACAACCGATCGCAGGGCCTTGACTTCGGAAACGCTCGGCCCGCCATCCGAGAAGATGACATGGAGCAGTTCTCTGTCTTCAGAGCGGTGCACAACGACCCAGCCAGGCTCCGAGCCATCCCAGAGGGATGAAAATTTTTCAATGGATTCCATGGGGTCTGACTAAAGTCTCGACTGATCGACGGCTCCCCATCCTTCACGAAGACTCCACCCTGAAGCCTCGCTTGCCTTCGAAGATCTTCTTCAGAGCCGTGATCAGCTGTCGTCGTTCTTCATGGGAAACGCCGAGGTTCACAACGTACTCATCGAACCCGTCCAGCTGACTAGCCGTCTCCGGATCCAGGTGCGCCGTGAGAACGTCCCCGTTGAACGTCAAGTTCAGGTCTTCCACGCTAGCGTTGAGCTGATCGAGCACCATCACTTCGATTTCGCCCTGATCTGGAAGGCGTGTCAGTGAGAAGCAGTATTTCGTGGCAACGTCGACACAGTAGACGAAAGCCATCTCATAGTGCTCGTCGTAGGGTGATGCCGAAACCCGAGCGTGGAGAACCTTGCTTTTTCTCATTTCGCGCATTTTGGGGGATAAGTTTTCATGCGCTTGTCTCGAGTCGCGAACCGTGTCTGCATCAACCCACCTGGCACCTGAGATAGCCTCGCGACAAATGGCCGGAAGCTCGTACGCGTGTGACCGTTCGCAGCCAACGGAGCAAAGCCGATTCCATCCAACCAATGCGAGGTCACCCCCAGCAATTCGCACCTGGTTTGCACTTGGCCACCTTCTCTACGCTGTAAATCTCTACAGTAGATGCCCCTCTACCCCGAAGGCCCGCTATGTGGGCAAGAAAGGCCGCACACACGACCCCTTGAACGGGCGGATGAATGAATCAACCGCTTCGCCTCGCGGCGGGCCGTCGATGCATCGGGCATCGCGGCGAACGGGGGGCGCAAAAGGCGACGGCCAAGATGCTGACACACCCTGGCCATCTAACCACAAGACGTGCAACACCTTGAAAGGAGCACACCAAATGCAACGCAGCAGCGCCCGCCTACACCGGCCCGGGGCCGGAGGATCTTCTGGAGAACAAGCTGGAGCAGTTGAACTCGCTGCTTTGGTGTTGCCATGGAAGCGGAAGTCGTTGGCGTGAGGATGCGGAAGGAACGCATTTCAACAACGTGATCTGACTGGCCTATGAATTGGCCCGCGAAGCGAGGGAGCTATTTCAACGCTCGGCAACTTGCTCAAGGTGAGCGCGCAACGGCGCACCCATTTCAGCGGCATTCCCGCGCTCCATGTTCCGTTGGTCACCAACCACTGGCCAACCACATTAGCAAGCCGCATCCGCTCATTCACCAACACCGCCCAAGAGCAACTCAATCTCCCGGGGGCGGTCAACGCTCCGGCTGGAATGCCTTGCAGCCGTCGCCGGATACACTTCGTTAAATATTTCTATAGCTCACCGAGGGATCGAGGCGTGTATCCAAAGGAATACTTCTTGGAGCGGTTTCGGAATGACGAAACCGAGGACCTCTTGCGACGATACGCAACCACAGACTTGGCGGACGAAGCAAAAGAGGCGATCCTCTTGTTGCTCAAATCCCGTGGAATCGAAGACTCGACTTTGCAGCCGCTCGTGCTGCAAGCAAGGAAGGCCTCGTATCGGCAGACCAAAGGTACAAGCGAGTGCGATTTCTGTGGAAGCTCCGCCAGGTTCTCTGCGCTTTTAGATGAAGGGCAGCGCTTCTGCAGCAAGGCATGTTTGCGGAATGCGCGTCTGCTTGAAATATCAGAGGACATCTCGAAAGAAGAGATTCTTAGCCACGCGTTCACCATAAAGAACGGTACGTGTCCGGAATGCCAGCAAGCGGGCTCAAAGACAGAAGTGCGGCGCTACTACCGGGTCTGGTCGGCAGGCATCTTCACTCAATGGACCAACCGAACGCACATCTGCTGCCATTCGTGCGGAAGAAAAGCAAACCTGGGCTCCATCGTCTTCTGCACATTGCTTGGCTGGTGGGCCATTCCTTGGGGAGTCATCATGACTCCCGCCCAAATACTGGCCAACATCACCGAGATGTTCAAACCGTTGTCTGACCCTGCTCCGTCCGACGAACTGCTGCAAGCCGCGAGGCTTGATCTTGCTGCAAAGCTGCACAAGAAGCTTGCGATGGGAGCTGGTGCCTAAATTTCCACCCCCTCCACCACCCTCTCCCTCACCCACCGATGCCCCGCATCCCGATGCTTCCTCTCATGCCAAAGCATCGCCATCTCATACCCCGGCACCTCCAGCGGCGCCTCCACCACGCGTAGCCCCGCAGCCCCGCGCGCCAGCCGCTCGGGCAGCATCGCGACCATGTCGGTGGTCTGCAGCACCGAGATCATGAAAAGGAAGTGCGGCACCGACAGCGCCACGCGCCGCGTGAGGCCCTTCTCGGCCAGGGCCTCGTCGGTGGGCCCGCTGAAGCCGCCGCCGCTGAGCGACACCACCACATGCTCGAGCGCGCAGAACTGCGCGAGGGTGGGCCGGCGCTTCAGGCGCGGGTGGCCGGCGCGGCCGGCGAGCACATAGCGCTCGTGGAACAGCACGCGCCGGTGCAGGCCCGGCGGCGCGCCCACGCTGGTGTGAAAGAACAGGTCGACCTCGCCCTGCTCAAGCTGCCGCGCCATGCGCAGCGGCACGGCTTCGACCACGGCCAGCCGGGTGTGGGGCGCGGCGGCGCGGATGGCGGCGAGCGCGGGCAGCAGGATGGCCGACTCGGCATAGTCGGCGGCGGCCACGCGCCAGGTGGTGGTGGCCTCGGCGGGGTCGAAGGGCTTGCTGGGCGCGACGGCGCGGCCCAGCGATTCGAGGGCCTCGCGCAGCGGCTCGCGCAACTCGTCGGCGCGCGCGGTGGGCCGCATGCCGCGCTGGGCGGGTACTAGCAGCGGGTCCTTGAACACCTCGCGCAGCTTGGCGAGCTGCACGCTCACCGAAGGCTGCGACAGGTTCAGGCGCTCGGCGGCACGGGTGACGTTGCGCTCGGCCAGCAGGGTGTCGAGGGTGAGCAGCAGGTTGAGGTCGAGGCGGCTTAAATTGTTCATGGCAATTCCTGGAATTCGAACTATTCATTTCCAATATATCGCCACGCTGCCTAACCTGCGGTCATCGCTCCTCTTCTTTCCTCATGACCTCAGGTGAATCCATGAACGTACTCCTCGTGCTCGCGCATCCAGAACCCGCCTCGCTCAACGGCTCGCTGCATCGCTTCATGCGCGATCGGCTCGAGGCGCAGGGCCATTCGGTGCGCACTTCCGATCTCTATGCGATGCGCTGGAAGCCCACGCTCGAAGCGGCGGACTTTCCGGCGCGCGACGCGGCCGCTCCCTTCGACCCCGCGCTCGACTCACTGCGCGCCTTCGAAACCGGCACGCAGGTGGCCGACATCGAGGCCGAGCAGCAGAAGCTGCTGTGGGCCGACGCGGTGATCCTGCAGTTTCCGCTCTGGTGGTATTCGATGCCGGCGATCCTCAAGGGCTGGATCGAGCGCATCTATGCCTATGGCTTCGCCTACGGCGTGGGCGAGCATTCCGACAGCCACTGGGGCGACCGCTTCGGCGAAGGCTCGATGGCGGGCAAGCGCGCGATGGTGGTCACCACGACGGGCGGCTGGGCCTCGCACTACGCGCCGCGCGGCATCAACGGGCCGATGGACGACCTGCTGTTCCCGATCCACCACGGGATCCTCTACTACCCGGGCTTCGAGGTGCTGCCGCCCTACGTGGTGCACCGCACGGGCAAGGTCGACGCGGCGGCCTACGCGCGCATCGAGCAGGAACTGGGAGCGAGGATGGACACGCTGTTCAGCACGGCGCCGATCCCGTTTCGCCGCCAGAACCGTGGCGACTACGAGATTCCCGCCCTCACCCTGCGGCCCGACATCGCGCCGGGCCGCTCGGGCTTCGGGGTGCATCAGGCACCGGCCGAAGCCCAGGCTGCCGCCGAGGCTTAGGGCAGCACCGGCGTCGCGGCCGCGGCGGCGATCGCGGCGTCGGCATCCACGCGCAGCATGAAGCGCCGGGCGACGAGGTCGTTGGCGGCGGCGGTCACGGCCGACACGTAGCCCGCCTGGTCGGTGTAGCGCTCCTGCAGCGACAGGCGCGGATCGCCGCTACCGGTGCGCGCGGCGGTGGTCTTGGCGAACGGGAAGTAGGCGCCGAACAGGCCGGCCTGGTCGATGGTGGCGGGCTTGCTGGTGTAGTTCCAGCCGGTGTTGGTGCCCAGGGGCACGGCCACGTCGAGGCTGCGGATGCCGGCGATGTCGTTGCCGTCGGCATCGACCTGCGGCACGAGGATGGCGTAGTCGCGGCCCAGGTAGGCCGGCGGCACCTGGGTGGGAATGCCGCTCTCGTCCTGCGGACGGTAGTTGGGGCCCCAGTCGAGCAGCGAGAAGGTGTTGACCAGGCCGGTGTAGCCCACGCCCGGAATGGCCGGGAACTTCACCTGCTGCGGCCGCACCAGGGTGCTGTCGGCGAGCTTGGGCACCTGGCTGTCGGGCGGGTTGGTGCCCTTCACGACCCAGTCCTCGAGGTTCTGGTAGAGCGCGCGCACCACGGGGATCACGCCGGCATTGCCGTTGGTGGCGTAGAGCGCGCCGGCGGCGCTGCCGGGCATCGAGGGCAGGCCCAGCAGGTGATGGCTGCTTGCGTAGTAGTACACGCGCGCATTGGCGGGCTGCGCGAGGTCGGTGGTGCCCCAGGCGTCGGTCAGGAGCGGCGAGCCCTGCAGCACGTAGAACTCGGTGCCGCTGAAGCCGATGAAGAGCTTGGGGCAGGTGCCGGTCGCTTCGCAGCGCGACAGGATGCCGCCGCGGCGCTGGGCCACGTCGTCGACGTAGTCCTTCGACAGGCCGCGCGTGCCGGCCTGGCCGAAGGCGGTGTGGTCGCTGCGCACGCCACCGCCGCCGCCCGGAATAGCGAAGCGGGTGTTGATGTTGGTCTGACGCGCGGCGATCTGCGCGAACACGCCGTCGAACACCTTGCGGCCCGCGCGGTCCTCGTTGAAGCCGAGATGCACGAAGGTCTTCATGAAGTTGCCGCACTGCGACACGCCCGATGCAATGGTGTTGCGAATGGCGCTGGCCACGGGGTTGGCGGTGCCGGCGGCATCGCTGGCCTCGTGGTGGAAGAAGGCGATCATGTCGCGCAGCGCCGCGAGGCCCAGGCCCATCACCTTGGGGTCCTTGGCGACGTAGACGAGCTCGTACATGTAGGCCGGGTCCCAGCCGGCCTTGAGGCACACGCTGGTTTCGTCGGGCGTGCCCGGAAACGGGTTGCCGGCGGCGCACTTGGCGAACTTCCATTCGCTGGCCGGGATGAGCTGGCGCGCGTCTTCCTCGTTGATGCGGCGCGTGAGCACGTAGCCCGGCTTCGTGTTGTCGAGGCTGGCGGTGGCATAGGCCTGCATCGCGGCATTGAACGGGCCGCCGGGCAGCGGCAGCGAATCGCCGGTGGCCACGGTAGGCAGCAGCTCGGCGCGGTAGGGGCCGGTGATGGTGCTGCCATCGGGGTTCTTCGCCACGGGCACGGTCAGCGTGACCTTGCCGGCGGCGGCGGGCACGTCGCCCTGCCAGGCGGCGGTGAGGAACACGTAGCCGCGCGATGCGAAGTAGGGATCGAGGTTGACGATGTTGCCGCGGTTGGGCGCGTCGTAGCGCAGCACGCCGCTGGCCTTGCTCATGTCCTTGGGCTTGAAGAGCACGAACTCGGACTTGTATTCGACCTTGCCGTTGGCATTGGTCGGCGCGAGCGCGAGGTCCTGGATGATGGCGTTGTGCGTGTCCTTCGGGTCGACCTCGCCGGTGAAGGTGCCGGTGATCTTCTCGTAGGCACCGGCGCTGCCGAAGCTGCCGGGCACGTCCTCGGTCTTGGCGATCGAGAGCGTGTACTTGGGCGCGCTGGCCGCGGGCGGTGGGTTGGTGGCGGGCGGGTTGCTGGCGGGCGGGGGCAGCAGCAGGCCGCCGCCGCCTCCACCGCTGCCGCCGCAGGCGGTCAGGAAAAGCGCGGCCGTGACCGCGCTGGCAGCCGCGAGGCTCCATCGATTCATGTCTGTCTCCTGTGGTTGTGATGTATCGGCGCCGGGCGCCTGTGTGCGGCACGATGCGCGCCGCCGCCGCGCGGCCGGCAAGCCGGTCGGCGGGTGTCGTGGGGCCGGGGAAGAAAACCCCGGCCCTGGAACTCGTTTACTCGGCCTCGATGCCGGCCGCCTTCACGATGCGGCCCCACTTCTGCGATTCGCCGGCCTGGAACTTCGCCAGTTCCTCGGGCGAGGTGGTGAAGACCTCGGTGCCGCTCGGCTCGTAGAAGGCGGTCTTCGCGCTGTCGCTCTTCGCGGCCTTCACCAGCAGTTCGTTGAGGCGCTTGACCATGGCCGGCGGGGTCTTGGCGGGTGCGTAGGCGGCGAACCAGTAGCCCATCTCGTAACCCTTGACGCCGGCCTCGGCGATGGTGGGCACGTCGGGCGCGAGCGGCGAGCGGCTGGCACTCGACATGCCGAGCGCGCGCAGCTTGCCACCTTTGACCTGCGGCAGGCCGGTGGCGGTGTCGGTGATCATCATGTCGATCTGGCCGCCGAGCAGGTCGGTCACGGCCAGGGTGTTGCTCTTGTAGGGCACGTGCAGCAGCTTGATGTCGGCCATCTGCTGCAGCAGCTCGCCGGCCATGCGGCTCGACGAACTGCCGCTGCCGAAGCTCAGCTTGCCCGGCTCCTTCTTCGCGAGCGCGATGAAGTCGGCCACGCTCTTCACGTTCGAGGCCGGGTTCACCACCATGATCTGGCCGCCCTTGCCCAGGCCGGCGACGGGCGCGAAGTCCTTCACCGGGTCGTAGGGCAGCTTCTTGTAGAGATGCTCGTTGGCCGCGTGCGTGGTGTTGGTGGTGACGAGCACGGTGTAGCCGTCGGCCGGCGCCTTGGCGACGAACTGCGAGGCGATGAAGCCGCTGGCGCCGGCGCGGTTGTCGATGACGACGGCCTGTTTGGTCTCGGCCGTGATGACGTTGCCGAGGGCACGCGCGATCTGGTCGGTGGCGGTGCCGGCCGCGAAGGGCACGACGAAGGTGATCGGCTTCTCGGGGAAGGACTGCGCCTGGCCCAGCAGCGGGGCCAGGGCCAGCGCTGCGCCTAGCAGGGTGAGGGAACGTCGGTTCATGGTCTTGTTGTCTCCGGGATCGATGGTTGGAAATGCGGTGAAGGGTTGCTTCGGCGCTCAGGGGCCGGCCAGGTGATGCGCAAGCTCGCTCGGCACGCGCACGGGCATGTCGAGCAGCAGGAACGAGAGCGCCTTGCCGTGGGTGTCGAGGTTGAGCGCATCGTTGACGCCGCCGTCGAGCACGGCGTCGAGCACGAAGTTCATGGCGTGCAGCTTCGGCAGCAGGAAGCGCTGCACCTGCGAAGGCGCGCGGTGGCGGAACTGCTGGGCCACGCGCTCGGGCGTGAGCTGCTCGGCGAGCACGGCATAGAGCGCCGGATGCCAGGCGATGACGCTGATGTTCGAGCGATCGCCCTTGTCGCCGGTGCGGCCGTGGGCGGCGCGGTAGAGGGGGACGTCGAGGTACGGGTGTTCCGAGCTCATGCGCCCTCTCCTTCATCGAGCAGTTCGAAGCGCACCGGCACCGCCTCGCGCGGCAGCAGGCACGAGATGGTGTTGAGCCGCGGCGTGAGCGCGGTGCGCACGCCGCCGCCGCCCGCGGGCCCGCAGGTGTAGAGGGCCGTGACCTCGCGTGCCAGCCGCTCGGCCTGCGCGCGCTCGGCATGGGTGGCGGCCACGCGCAGCCGCACGTCGCGCAATCCACTGTCGGGCGTGGCCGCGAGCGCCTGGCCGGCGTCGTCGCCGAAGATGCTCAGCGCGCCGATCAGGTCCACGCGCAGCGCGAGCCCCTCGAGCCGTTCGCGCAGCACCTGCGCCGCGAGCCGTGCCCGTGCCTCGGCACGCGGGCCGGCATAGGAGATCTCGCCCTCGGCGAGCCAGCCGCCCTCGTGGCAGACGTTGACCTTGTAGTGCGCGGGCCGCGCATGGCCGCGCACGCCCGAGAGCGCCACGCGATCGGGCCCGGGCAGTGCATGCACCTCAGCCTCGGCGATGTCGGCCACCACGTCGGGCGTGAGGTAGGCGGCGGGGTCGTGCACCTCGTAGAGCAGCTGCTCCTTCACCGTGGCCTCGCTCACGAGACCGCCGGTGCCGTCGGCCTTGCCGATGGTGCAGTGGCCGTCGGCATCGATCTCGGCAATGGGAAAGCCCACGGCCGCGAGGCCCGGCACGTCCTTGTAGCCGGGGTCGGCGAAGTAGCCGCCGCAGACCTGCGCGCCGCATTCGAGCAGGTGCCCGGCCATGGTCGCGCGGCCGAGCCGGTGCCAATCGTCGGCGCGCCAGCCGAAGTGCGACAGCACGGGACCGACGGTCAGCGAGGGATCGGCCACGCGGCCGCACACCACCACCTGCGCGCCCGCGTCGAGCGCGGCGGCGATCGGCTCGGCGCCGATGTAGGCATTGGCGCTGACCACCCGCAGCCCGTCCATCGCGGCGCCGAGCGCCTCGCGCAGCAGCGCGCGGTGGGCCGGGCCCGAGAGGTCGTCGCCCTCCACCACCGCGATGCGCGGCACCGGCGCGCCGAGCTCGCGGGCCATGCGCGCGATGTGGCGCGCGGCGGCGCGCGGGTTGGCAGCGCCGAAGTTGCTGACGATGCGGATGCCGTGGGCGAGGCAGCGCGCGAGCACGGGGCGCAGCATGGCGTCGAGCAGCGGTTCGTAGCCCGCCTCGGGGTCGGCGCGGCGGCGCAGCTGGGCGAGTGCGAGCGTGCGCTCGGCCAGCGTCTCGAAGATCAGGAAGGCGCGCTGGCCGGCGGGGCCATGGCGCAGCCGCGCGATCAGGGTGTCGACCACCGGTCCGGCGGCGTCGGTGCGGTCGCCGGAGAAACCGGCGGCGCATCCGATCAGGAGGGGCGGCGATGCGGGGGAGTCCATGGCCGGCGACTGTAGGCACCCGTACCTGATCCGTAAAATCGAAAGTTCAGATCGATTGATCTGAATTTCGAATAACAACGACCGAGCCCCGGAGACAAGCGATGAGCACCAGCAGCACCGCCGCGCGCAAGACACCCGATCTCTCGACCCGCCAGCTGCGCGCCTTCCTCGCGCTGGCCGAGCTGCGCAGCTTCACGCGCGCGGCGCAGGCCAGCCATCTGTCGCAGCCGGCGTTCAGCGCGCTGATCCGCACGCTCGAAGACGCGGTGGGCACGCGGCTGTTCGACCGCGACACGCGCAGCGTGCAGCTCACGCCCGAGGGTCGGCTGTTCGAGGGCTCGGCGCGCCGTCTGCTCGACGACATGGGCGGCGCCATGGCCGACCTGGCCGACCACGTGGAGCGCCGCAAGGGCCGGGTGCGCGTGGCCGCCCTGCCCTCGCTGGCCGCGGGCTGGCTGCCGAGCGTGTTCGCCGAGTTCATGCAGGCCTGGCCCGGCATCCGCATCGACCTCGACGATGCGCTGTCCGACGCCTGCATCGCGCTGGTGCGCAGCGGCCAGGCCGACTTCGCGCTCGCGGCCTCGGGCGCGGGCGAGGCGGCCTACAGCGACCTGCGCGGCCAGCGGCTGTGCGCCGACCGCTTCCACCTGGTGTGCCGCACCGACCATCCGCTCGCGCGCGAGACCCGGCTCACGGCCAAGAAGCTCGCGCCCTGGCCCTTCATCCAGATGGCGCGCAACAGCAGCGTGCGGCAGGCGCTCGACGTGGCGCTGCATCCGCTGCGGCTCAACGCGGTGTTCGAGGTCGAGCACCTGGCCACGGTGATGGGGCTGGTCGAGGCCGGGCTCGGCATCAGCGTGGTGCCGGCGCTCACGCTGTTCCACTTCCGGCGCGAGACGCTGGTGACGCGGCCGCTGCCGCTGCCCGCGCTCACGCGCACGGTCTACCTGGTGCAGCGCAGCGAGGGCAGCCTGTCGGTGGCAGCGCAGACGCTGCACGACCTGATCGTGGCACGGCTGGGCAAGCTGAAGCTCGACGACTTCTAGCGCTTCAGCCCTCGCCGCCGGCCGCCCTGGCCGCCGCGGCCACCATCTCGCGCAGCCAGGCATGCGCGGCGTCGTGGTCGTTGCGCCCGTGCCAGACCGCGCGCGTGACCGCGGTGGCGGCGCGGTACGGCGGCTGGCGCTGCAGCAGTTCGCCGGCACGCGCCAGATAGGCGCCGAGCGAGGCCGGCACGATCGACAGCATGTCGCTCTCGCGCAGCAGCGCGGGAATGGCCAGCGAATGCGGCACGGTCACGCGCAGGCGCGGCGCCTGGCCGATCGCGGCCAGTGCCTCTGCGAGCGCGGAGCGGTCGAACATCTCGGACTGGCGCGCAAGGCCGCGCTCGAGGATGAAGCCGTCGACGGCGCCCTCCTCCTGCCCGCCGAGCGAGGTGGTGACCAGCGCGTACTTCGCGAGGTCGCGCACCGCGAGCTTGCGCCTGGCCGCCGGATGGCCCTTGCGCATCAGGATCACCTCGCCCTGCGACAGCAGGGTGCGCGCATTGAGCCGCGCCGGCACCTGCGAGAAGGTGCCGATGGCGAGGTCGATGCGGCCCAGGTCGATCTGTTCGGCGAGGTCGAGCCGGGTCGAGGGCCGGATCACCAGGTCGACGCCGGGCGCAGCCTGCTGCAGCGCGCGCGTGAGGCCGGCGACGATGACCGCCGTGATGTGGTCGTTGGCCGCGATCGTGAAGCGGCGCGAGGACAGCGCGGGCTCGAAGGGCTCGACGCCGAGCATGGCCTCGATGCGGCGCAGCGCATCGCGCAGCGCGGGCGCCATCGCGCTCGCGCGGCCGGTGGGCTGCATGCCCTTGCCGGTGCGCACGAACAGCTCATCGCCCACCAGCTCGCGCAGCCGCGTGAGCGCATGGCTCACGGCCGACTGGCTGAGGTTGAGCCGGCGGCCGGCCAGGATCAGGTTGCGGTCCTCGAAGACCGCGTCGAAGACCTTCAGCAGGTTGAGGTCCATGCGTCCGATGCTCATGGCGCGCTTCTTCGTGAGTTGAATGCCGTGCATTCTGCGCTTGAAAAAGCACCAGTTCCATTCAATTCGGGGCCGGCCGATCATTCGGCCACCCCACACCCACGAGGCCCGCCATGAACGCACTCACACGCCGCCGCTTCGCGCAGGCCGCGCTCGCCCTTCCGGCCGCCGGCTGGCTGCCGCGCGCCTTCGCGCAATCGCAGGGCAGCCCGGGCAAGCTGCTGGTCGGCTACCCGGCCGGCGGCACGCTCGACACCACGGCGCGGCAGCTCGCCGAGGCCTGGCGCAAGCAGGGCCGGCACTACATCGTCGACAACCGCGCGGGCGCGGCCGGGCGCATCGCGAGCGGCCAGCTCAAGCGCGAGAAGCCCGATGCGAGCGTGCTGCTGTGCACGCAGGCCTCGGCGCTCACGATCTATCCGCATGTCTACAGCAAGCTGGCCTACGACCCGGCCACCGACTTCGTGCCGGTCTCGCCGCTGGTGATCGCGACCTGCGCGCTCGCGGTGAGCGCGGCGGTGCCGGCCTCGGTGAAGACACTGCAGGACTACGTGGCGTGGGTGCGCGCCACGCCCACGGGTGCCAGCTACGCCTCGCCGGCTGCGGGCTCGGTGGCGCACTTCCTCGGCTGGCAGCTGTCGGAGGCCGGCGGGCTCAAGCTGCAGCACGTAGGCTACCGCGGCTCGGCGCCGGCGATGCAGGACCTGCTGGGCCGCCAGATCCCCGCCTACCTCGGCTTCGTGGCCGACTTCCTGCCCTACCTGCAGTCGGGGAAGCTGCGCATCCTCGCCGTGAGCGGCGAGCAGCGCTCGCGCTTCATGCCGGCCGTGCCCACCTTCGCCGAGCAGGGCTTCGCGCAGATCCGCGGCGCCGAGAACTACGGCGTGTTCGCGCCGCCCGGCACGCCCGAGGCCGGCGTGCACGCGCTGCACGAGGCGATGGTCGTGGCCAGCAAGGACCCGGGCCTGCGCGCGGCCTTCGACCAGGTCGGCCTCGAGGTCCACACGCTGGCGCCCGACGACTACGCACGCCAGATCCGGCGCGAGCGCGAAGCCTGGGGACCCGTGGTGCGGGCCTCGGGCTTCCGCTCGGACGAATGAAACTTTCAACCCCACGAGCAAAGACATGAGCACGACGCACACCGACCGCGAGGAACTGATCGAGCGAAGCCTTCCCTTCCTCGAGGAGATCAAGGACATGACCACGGGCACCGAGGTCGAGCAGTGGCTCAACCGCACCCATGGCCCCGACAGCGCGCTCTACCAGTCGCTGGCGCGGCTGGTGAGGCAGGGCGTGCGCGACGGCTGGGCCGCCAATGTCGAACTCGACGGGCCCATCTACCGCCGCAGTCGCATCGCCGAGCCCTCGGAGCGCACCTTGGGCTTCAGCATCACGGCCGTCTACATGGACAGCACCGGCAACACGCAGGGCAACCCGGGCCACGCCTACCGCGGGCAGTACCACGCCCATCCCTACGGCGAGTTCAACATGGTGGTGCCGCTCAACGAAGGCGCCGCGCTCAACGGGCCCAACGGCTGGTGCGAAGCTGGCTGGACCGCGCCCGCGCCGGGCAGCCACCATTACCCCGAGGCGCGCGGCGGCGCGGTGATCGCGCTGTTCTTCCTGCCGGCGGGGCGCATCGCCTACCACCCGGCACCACGGGACTGAGCGATGCGGCGGGCCGACGCTCCCACCGACAGCGCACGCCATGTCGACGCGGTGCTGCGCGCGCGCCGCTCGGTGCGCGCCTTTGCGCCGCGGCCGCTGCCGCAGGCGCTGGTGCGCGAGATCCTGCAGGTGGCGGCCACGGCGCCGAGCAATTCGAACACCCAGCCCTGGCGCGTGCACGTGCTGGCCGGCGCGCCGCTGAAGGCGCTCGGCGCTGCGCTAGACGCGGCCTTCGTGGCCGGCGATTTCGAGGCGCCCGCGCACTTTCCCGATCCGCTGCCCGGCCCCTTCTGCGAGCACCAGTCGGCCTTCGCGGCGTGCTACTACGGCGCGCTGGGCATCGACCGCGCGGACGCCGCGGCCCGCGCGCGGCAGACGCGGCGCAACTACGGCTTCTTCGGCGCGCCGGTCGGGCTGATCTTCGGCATCGATGCGCGGCTCGCGCGCCACAGCTGGCTCGACCTCGGCCTGTTCGTGCAGAACGTGATGATCGCGGCCAAGGCGCGCGGCATCGACACCTGCCCGCAGGTGTCGTTCGCGCCCTTCCATGCGCTGATCGCGGCGCGGCTGGGCATGCCACCCGAGGAGGTCACGGCCTGCGGCATGTCGATGGGCTGGGGCGATCCGTCGGCCGAGGTCAACCGGATGGCGATGCCGCGGCGGGCGGTCGAGGACTTCGCGCGCTTCGAGGGATTCGAGGGATTCGACGAAGCCTCGACCAGTTGAGACAAGCCGCGCCGGGCGCCGCTGGCCACAATGAAGCCCCCACCCGTGGAGGCCGCATCGATGGCACAGGCGCATGCAGCATGACGAACAGAAGGCGCTGATCCGGCGCGCGCTGGCATTGATCGCCAGCGGCGGCAGCGAGCGCGGCGAACCTTCGCTGAGCCCGGTGTCGCGCTACCTCGACCCCGAGCGCCATGCGCGCGAGGTCGAGCGCATCTTCCGCCGCCATCCGCTGGCGCTGTGCCCCTCGGCCGCGCTCGCACGGCCCGGCGACACGCTGGCCATCGACGCGGCCGGCATGCCGCTGTTGCTGGTGCGCACGCGCGAAGGCGAGCTGCGCGGCTTCGTCAATGCCTGCCGCCATCGCGGCGCGCGGCTGCGGCCGGCCGGCGCGTCGAACCAGCGCGTGTTCGTGTGCCCGTACCACAGCTGGACCTACGGGCTCGACGGCAGCCTGCGCGGACGGCCCGGCGAGGCCGACTTTCCGCATGCGCCGGCTGCCGACTGCCAGCTCGCGCGCGTGCCCGTGGCCGAGGCGCTGGGCTTCGTCTGGGCGATTCCGCGCGTGGCCCATGGCGAGGACGATGCGCGCATCGACATGGAAAGCTGGCTCGGCCGCTTCGGCGCCGACCTGCGCCACTGGGGCTACGACCGCTGGGTGCCGTTCGACCAGCGCGAGTTCGCGAACGCCGCCAACTGGAAGATCCCGTTCGAGGCCAACCTCGAGACCTATCACTTCCAGTACGCGCACCGCGACAGCATCGCGGGCCTGTTCCACGACAACCTGCTGATCGCCGACCACGAGGGCGCGCACCAGCGCCTCTTCCTGCCCAAGCGCGGCATCGAGCGGCTGAGCGAGCTGCCCGAGGACCAGTGGCAGCTCGGGCCGCATTCGAACGTCATCTACTACTTCTTTCCGGCCACCTTCATCCTGCACGAGGGCGACCATGCGAACGCCTTCACCGTGCTGCCCGAGGCCCCCGAGCGCTCGCGCGTGATCGCGACCATGCTGATCCCCGAGCCGCCCGCGAACGAGAAGGCGCAGCGGCACTGGCACCGCAACCTCGATTCGTACTGGGGCGCGCTGGCCGAGGACTTCGCACTTGGCGTGTCGGTGCAGTCCACGCTCGCGAGCGGCGCGCAGGCCTCGCTGTACCTCGGCGCGACCGAGTGCTGCTCGGCGAAGTTCCACGCGGACGTGGAAGCGGCGATCTCCTGAAGCAACCTCTCGGCCATCGTCGCGGCACGGGTCGGCTTGACATGCAGGTATTTGCCTGCATATCATCCGCTCACGCACGAACAACGACGAATGGACGCTGACAAGGTTTTCAAGGCACTGGGCGACCCGACCCGCAGGAAGCTGCTCGATCTGCTGCACGACCACAACGGGCAGACGCTCGGCGAGCTCTGCGAGCACCTGGACATGGCGCGGCAATCGGTCACGCAGCACATCGGGCTGCTCGAGGCGGCCAACTTGGTGACCACGGTCTGGCGCGGCCGCGAGAAGCTGCACTTCATCAACCCGGTGCCGCTGCACGAGGTCTACGAGCGTTGGGTGCGCAAGTTCGAACATCAGCGGCTCACGCTGCTGCACGACCTCAAGAAGGAACTCGAAGGAGAGTGACGATGAAGCCAGAGAAGATCAGCTATGTCTACGTGACCTACATCCGCTCGACGCCCGAGAAGGTGTTCGAGGCCATCACCCGGCCCGAGATCGCGCGGCGCTACTGGGGCCACGAGAACGTCTCCGACTGGAAACCCGGCTCGCCGTGGCAGCACGTACGCGCCAGCGACGAGCGCACGGTCGAGCTGGTGGGCCAGGTGGTCGAGATCGCGCCGCCGACGCGGCTGGTCATCACCTGGGCCGGCGCCTCGCAGGCGGCCGATCCCCAGGCCTACAGCCGCGTGGCCTTCGACATCGTGCCGTACGAGGACATGGTGCGGCTCACCGTCACGCACGACGAGCTCGAGGCCGGCAGCGGCATGGCCAAGGGCATCCAGCAGGGCTGGCCGATCGTGCTGTCGAGCCTCAAGTCGCTGCTCGAGACCGGCGAGGGCATCGACGTCTTCGCGAAGCCCAAGGCGGCCTGAGGCCGCGCACCAGGAGAAGCGCCATGACCCAGCCCTACACCGGCGGTTGCGCCTGCGGCGCGATCCGCTACAGCACGCCGCATGCGCCGATCTTCCAGAACCATTGCCAGTGCAGCGACTGCCGGCGGCGCAGCGGTACCGGGCATGGTTCGTACCTGACTTTTCCGGCGCGCGCCGAGATGGCGATCACCGGCGAGACCACCGAATGGGAGATCGCGGCCGACAGCGGCCAGCAGAAGCGCCATGCCTTCTGCCCGGTCTGCGGCACGCCGCTGTTCGTGCGCTTTTCGGGCATGCCCGAGCTGATCGCGGTGCATGCGGGCAGCCTCGACGAGCCCGAACGCTTCGCGCCGCAGGTGCTCACGTACCGCGTGCGCGGGCTGGCGTGGGATGCGCTCGATCCCGCGCTGCAGGCCTTCGAGCGGATGCCGACGGCTTAGGCCAGCGCGTCGGGCACGCCCGGCACCGCGGGCTTCACGCTGTCGTCGGCGGGCGGAATCGGAATCATCGTGTCCCCTGCTTCGGCAGCAGCGACCGCCGAAGCCACCGATCCCGCGGCCTCGGCCAGCGCCGCTTGCGCGGTCGGGTTCGGCGTCGGCTCGCCGATCTTGCGCAGCGTGTTGCGGTCGGTATGGGCGAAAGGCTCGGGCTTGCCGCGCACGTCGAGCAGCGTGGTCTGCTCGTACGACCAGCTGCCGTCGTCGTGCAACGTCACGTCGATGGTGTAGCGCAGGGTCTTGAACGCATGCTCGAGGAAGGGGTTGGCGACGATGCCGTTGGTGTCGCCGCCGCGCACGGCCTCGAGGCGGAAGCTGCGCGCGTCGGGCGCGGCCTGGCCGGTGGCCATGGCCGTGAGGCCGCGCGGGATCGACAGGGTCTGCACCAGCGCGCCGGTGGCCGGCTCCCAGAGCCAATAGCCGACCTGGTCGTGGAAGGTCTCGACATCGTCGGGCTTCACGATGCGCAGGTGATAGCGCAGGCCATAGAAGATCTGCGGGCCGTTGGTCTGCGCGTCGATCGGCTGGAACTCGGCATGTTCGATGAAGGCCTCGGCCTCGGGGCCGTCCTCCTTCGGGCTCACGTCGTGGCCCATGGTGCCCATCCAGATGCCGGCCAGGCCGGTCAGCGGTCCGAGGTTGGCGAGCGTGTGCGGATCGGGCTCGGGTTCGGTGTAGATGTCCTGCGGGAAATCGGCCATGGGGCACTCCTCTTGTTCGTTGTTCGTGATGCGATGAGAAACGGATCGAGGGCCGTGATCACTGGTCGAGCCGGATGCCGACCTTGGCGATGATCGCGCCCCACTTGCGGCCTTCGCTGTCGATGAAGGCCCTGAATTCCTCGGGCGAGCCGCCGCCCACGGCCAGCCCCTGGTTGGCGAGCAGCTCGCGCACGACGGGATCGCGCAGCACGGCGTTGACGTCGGCATTGATGCGGCGCACCACCTCGCCCGGCGTGCCGGCGGGCGCGAACAGGCCATTCCAGGCCAGCGACTCGAAGCCCGGGTAGCCCGACTCGGCGACCGTCGGCAACTCCTTCATGAGCTCGAAGCGCTGCGCGCTGGTGATCGCGATCAGCTTCACGCGCTGGCCCTGGATCAGGGGCAGCAGCGCGGGCGCCACGGTGAACAGCGCCTGCGTGTCGCCCGAGGCCAGCGAGAGCCCGGCCGGCGGCGAGCCCGCGTAGGGCACGTGCACCGCCTCGATGTGCGTGACGCTGCGCAGCAGCTCCATCGTGAGGTGCGAGGAACTGCCCGCGCCCACCGAGGCATAGCTGAAGCGGTCGCGCTGCCCCTTCACCCAGGCGATGAACTCGGGCAGCGTGTTCGCCGGGTTGCTGGCCTGCACCGCGAGCACGTTGGGCTGCGAGGTGGTCAGCACGATCGGCAGCAGGTCGCGCGCCGGTGCGTACGGCATGCGCGCGTACATGTAGGGGCCGAAGGCGATCGGGCCGTTGAAGCCGATGCCCAGCACATGGCCGTCGGGCGGCGCCTTCGCCACCGCGTCCATGCCGATCAGCCCGCCGGCGCCGGCCTTGGTCTCGACCACCACCGGCTGTTTCCACGCGGTGCGCAGGCGGTCGGCCAGGGTGCGCGCAATGAGGTCGAGCGAGCTGCCCGCGGGCGCGGGCACGACGATGCGCACGGGCCTCACGGGCCAGTCCTGGGCCTGCGCGCCCAGCGACAGCGTGCAGGCGCACAGCAGCGCGGCGAGGCGGTGGAGCAAGCGGGCCATGGCGGTCTCGTCGTGCGTCAGCGCGCGGGCGACGCCGCGTGGAAGCGCTCGCGCGCCTGGCCCAGCAGCTCGACGCAGCGCGCGTCGAACTCCGGCGTGTAGCGCACGTCGGGCACCACGATGTTGAAGGCCGCGGGCGCGGCCGGGTCGCCCGAATCGATGGCGATGGCGATGCCCACCACGCCCGGCGTGTGCTCGCCGCGCGAATAGGCGATGCCGCTTTCGCCGACCTCCTCGAGCTGGCGCTTGAGCACCGCGAGCGTGGTGGCGGTGGCGGGCGTCTGGGCCTGCAGCCGCACGTTCTTGAGGTAGGCCTGGCGCCGCGCCGCGGGCATGGCCGCGAGGATCGCCTTGCCGGCCGAGGTCGAGTACAGCGGGAAGCTGTCGCCCACCGCCATGCGGTAGGACAGCGGCGCGCGCGACTCGGCCACGCAGGCGCGCTCGACCTCGTCGCCGCGCAGCACCGAGAACGAGGTGGCCTCACCCGCGGTGCGCGCGAGCCAGTCGACGATGGGCCGGGCCTGCGCCATCAGCCGTTCGCGCAGGCCGCTGCCGCGCACCAGCTCGAACACGGCCGGGCCCAGCGCATAGGTGCTCTGCGCGCCGTCGAAGCCGAGGAACTCGCGCGCCACCAGGTTGCGCAGCAGGTGCGTGAGGCTGCTCTTGGGAATGCCGAGCGCGATGCCGATCTCGTGATGGGTCAGCGCCCCGCCCTGGCGCGCGAGGAGCTGGAGGATGTCGAGCACCCGGTCCGCCGACTTCACGGCGGCCGATTCGGGGGGCTTGCTGTCTGCTGCGTCCATGGGTGCCTGTGCTGTGAGGTGCGCCGATTCTAGGAAGCGCGCGGCCCGCGTCCCATCGATCGATGCGCCGGGTGTTTGACAGCCGCGGTTTGCGTGTTTATATTCTGGAACAGTTCATATACATGAACAAACACCGATTCCAGGCCACCTCGCGTTCAAGCATCGAAACACCTCGCCGTCTTATGCAGCGCCTCTATTTCCACGAAATCCTCGACCCCGTGCGCCAGCCCGGCGCCCACACCCGCTATCTCGAGACCCTGGGCCGCCTGGTGCGCACCGAGGGCAATGCGCGCGGTTCTGCCAGCAACGGCTGCATGGCGGCCTGGGTGCCGGTGTTCCTCACGGGGCGCTGGCCCGAGATCGTGACCTTCTGGGAGATGCAGGGCGGCTGGGAGGGCTTCGGGCGCCACTTCGACGCCACGCCCGACCTGTTCCACGAACCGCTCGAGCGCTTCTACGGCGAGCGCACGGGCGGCTTCGACCGCGTGCTGGTGGCGGCCGACTACAGCATCGACCGCGCGCGGCTGCTGGCCGAGGGCGTGCGCGCGCCGGTGGTGCTGCAGCAGACCATCGGCCTCGAGGCCGGCGGCGCATCCGACTACCTCGCGCGGCTCGGCGAGGCCGCCGCGCGCATCGAGGGCCCGGGCGCGCCGCGCCTGTTCGGCGCCTACGAGACCGCGCTGCGCAACGGCAGCGAGGCGCTGGTGCTGTGGGCCTTCGACGACTTCGCCGCGCTCGCCGCCTTGCAGGCGCGGCCCGATGCGGTGCCCGGCTGGGCCGACTGGGCGCGCGCCGCGCGGCAGCACGAACGCACGCACACCGGCCTGGTGCTGCGGCCGGCCGACTGGTCGCCGCTGCGCTGAATCCCCTTTTCTTTTTTCATGAACTTCGAACCTGGAGACAACCCAATGGAACGCAGACGATTCCTCGAAAGCAGCGGCGCGCTCGGTGCCGCGGCGGCGGCCACGGTCGCCTCGGCGGCCGCGACCGCCCTGCCCGGCTGCGGCAGCGCCGCGCCGGCACCGCGCCCCTCGGGCAAGACCTTCGTGCTGGTGCACGGTGCCTGGCATGGCGCCTGGTCGTGGGAGCGGCTGACCCCGCTGCTGCGCGCCCGGGGCCACGAGGTGCGCGTGCTCACGCTGGCGGGCGTCGGCGAACGCATCGGCGAGATCTCGACCGCGATCGACCTCGAGACCCACATCGCCGACGTGACCGGCTTCATCCGCAGCCAGGACCTGCGCCAGGTGGTGCTGATGGGCCACAGCTATGGCGGCTACCCGATCACGGGCGCGCTCGACCGGCTCGCCGCCGAGCGCCGCATCGACACGGTGGTGTACCTCGATGCCTTCGCGCCGCACGACGGCGAACGCATGCTCGACTACCTCGACGCCACCGGCAAGGCCGAGCTGCAGGCCGCGCATCGCGCGGGCAATCCGCGCTGGCCCAAGCTGCCGGCCAAGGCCTTCGGCCTCGGCAATCCGGCCGACATCGCCTGGGTCGACGCGCGCCTGACCGACCACCCGAACGGCACCTACCTGCAGCCGATCTCGCTGCGCGCCGCGCCCGGCGCGGCCGCACGCAAGCGGCTCTACATCGCGGCCTCGGCGCCCGCCATGCCGGTGTTCGACGCGCACAAGGCGCGGCTGCGCAACGACCCGGCCTGGACCTTCGTCGAGGTGCAGGGCGGCCACGACGCGATGGTCGACCACGCCGACACGATCGCGCGGCTGCTCGATGCGCATGCCTGATTCATCCCACCTCCTCTTGCTCCCATGAAGCTCATCCTCCAACCCGCCGCCGCGATCGCCTGCCTGGCGCTGGCCGGCGCCGCGCACGCGCAGCCCGCGCCCATGCCCACGCTGCTCGAGGCCGCCACCGCGATCCGCGAGAAGACCACCACCAGCTGCGAACTGGTCGAGCGCTCGCTGCGCGCGGCCGACCTGCACCAGGAGCTGCACGCCTTCATCACCATCGACCGCATCGGCGCGCGCCGCGCCTGCGCCGAGGCCGACCGCGCCGTGGCGCAGGGCCGCAAGCTCGGTCGGCTGCATGGCGTGCCGGTCGCGATCAAGGACAACATCCTCGTCAAGGGCCTGCCCTTCACCGGCGGCACGCGCGCGCTGCAGGGCTATGTGGCGACGCAGGACGCGCCGGCCGTGGCGCGGCTGCGCGCCGAGGGCGCGATCGTGATCGGCAAGCTCAACCTGCACGAGCTGGCCTTCGGCGCCACCGGCAACAACTTCGCCTATGGCGCGGTGGGCAATGCCTACGACCCGAGCCGCTTCGCGGGCGGCTCCAGCGGCGGCTCGGGCGCGGCCGTGGGCGCGCGCATCGTGCCGGCCGCGCTCGGCACCGACACCGGCGGCTCGGTGCGCATCCCGGCCGCGCTCAACGGCATCGTGGGGCTGCGACCGACCGCGGGCCGCTATTCGGGCGACGGCGTGCTGCCGGTCTCGACCGCGCGCGACACCATCGGCCCGCTGGCACGCAGCGTGGCCGACCTGGCGCTGCTCGACGAGATCCTCTCGGGCAGCCGCGGCGAGGCGCAGCCCAGGCCGCCCGCGGGCCTGCGCCTGGGCGTGGCGCGCGCGGCCTTCTACGACAACGCCGATGAGGCCACGCGCCGCGCCTTCGATGCCGCACTCGACAAGCTCAAGGGCGCGGGCTCGCAGATCGTCGAGATCGAGATCCCGCAGCTGCGCGAGGTCGCGGCCAGGGTCGCGCCGGTCACCGACTACGAAGCGCGCGTGGGCATCGCCGCCTTTCTCGCGAAGTACAAGACCGGCGTGAGCCTCGACCAACTGGTGGCCGACATCGCGAGCCCCGACGTGGCGGCGGGCTTTCGCAACCGCATCGTCTCGGCCAGCGCGCCGACGCGCGAGGCCTACGAGACCGCGCTCAAGGTCGAGCGGCCGAAGCTGCAGGCGCTGCTGCGCGGCGCGTTCGAGAGCAACCGGCTTGACGCCCTGCTCTATCCCGTGACGTTGGCGCCGGCGCTGCCGATCCGCGGCACCGAGATGAGCGTGACGATCAACGGCCGCACCACCAGCACGCTGGCCGCCTACATCGCCAACACCGGCCCCACCAGCACGGCCGTGCTGCCGGGCGTGACGGTGCCGATCGCGTTGTCCGACGAAGGCCTGCCGATAGGCCTGGCCATCGACGGCCTGTGGAACAGCGACCGCGCGCTGCTCGCGATCGCGATGGGCATGGAAACGATCTTCCCGGCGCTGCCGGCTCCCAAGCAATGAAAGAAGGCATGAAGGACAGACAAGACATCCCCGGCGAGAACCGCTTCGACGTGATCGTGATCGGCGGCGGCAGCGCGGGCGTGGCGGCCGCGATCTCGGCCGCGCGCGGCGGCGCGCGCACCCTGCTGGTCGAATCGGCGCCGATGATCGGCGGCGAGCTGATCAGCGGCATCTCGATGCTCGGCTGCCTCTCGACGCGCGGCGACTGGATCGTGGGCGGCGTGGTCACCGAGCTGCTCGACCGGCTCAAGCCGCTGGGCGGCTACATCGGCCCGGTGTTCGACTACCGCGCGCTGCACCTGGTGTGCTTCGACACCGAGCTCATGAAGATCGCCGTGATGCAGGCCGTGGCCGAGGCCGGCGTGCACCTGCGCGTGCAGGCCTTCTTCTGCGGCATCGAGACCGGTGGCGATGAAACCCGCGTGCGGCTGATGCACAAGGGCGGCGAGGCCTGGTACGCGGCGCGCGTGGTGATCGACTGCTCGGGCGATGGCGACGTGGCGGTGGCCGCGGGCGCACCGAGCGAGAAAGGCGCGCCCGGCACCGGCGCGCTGCAGCCGCCGAGCCTGGTCTACCGCGTGTGCGGCGTCGAGACCGAACCGCTGCTGCGCTTCGTGCGCGACAACCCGGCGCACTTCGGCCTCGGCGACTACCCGGGCCTGGGCATGGATGCGCGCCAGTGCGCCGAGGCGCTGTATGCCCAGGGCCAGCCCAAGGTGCTGCTGCGCGGCACGCAGGGCCTGCTCAAGGAGGCGATCGATGCCGGCGAGATGTACCCGACCTCGGTGCTCGCGATCGTGCCGACCTCGACCGCCCGCAAGGAGGTCAGCATCAACTCGACCCAGCTCGCGGGCGTGGACGGCACGCGCGCGGCCTCGCTGAGCGAGGCGCTGCCGCGGCTGATGGCGCAGGTGTCGCAGGGCCTGGCCTTCCTGCGCCGGCGCGTGCCGGGCTTCGAGCAGGCGGCGCTGGCCGCGGTGGCGCCGAAGATCGGCGTGCGCGAGACGCGGCGCATCCTCGGCGAGCACGTGCTCGACGAGGCCGACATCATGCAGGGCCGCAAGCGCGCCGACGGCATCGCCAAGGGCGGCCACGAGCTCGACATCCTCGCGGTCGACGGCCACCGGCACGAGACCATCGCCGAGGGCGGCTCCTACGACATCCCCTACGAATGCCTGGTGCCGCGCGGCCAGCGCCGGCTGCTGGTGGCGGGGCGCTGCATCTCGAGCACGCGCGAGGCGCAGAGCTCGGTGCGCGTGATGGGCACCTGCATGGCGATGGGCCAGGCCGCCGGCACCGCGGCGGCGCTGTGCGCGCTCGACGATGGCTGGAGCGGCGACGTGCGCGACGTGGACCGCGCGCGACTGCGCCGCACCCTGATCGCCGACGGCGCCGTGCTCGAGGGGACGCTGTAGTGGGCCGCACGCTCTCGCTCGCGCACCTGAGCCTGATCGACGCCACGCCGCCCGAACTGGTGCGCGCGGCCGGCGAGGCGGGCTTCCGCTCGGTCGGCCTGCGCCTGCATCCGGCCCGGCCGGGCGAGGCGCCGCACCCGATGCACGAGGGCTCGCCGATGCTGGCCGAGACGCGCGCGCTGATGAACGCGCTGGAGGTGGCGGTGCACGACGTCGAGGTGGTGCGGCTGTCGGCCGGCTTCGAGGCGCGGCGCTTCGAGCCGATGCTGGCGGTGGCGGCGTCGCTGGGCGCGCGCTGGCTGGTGGTGAACGGCGACGACGACGATCGGGCGCGGGCCGCCGCCCACCTCGCGGCGCTCGGCGAGATCGCAGGCGCGCACGGCCTCTCGCTCGGGCTCGAATTCATGGTCTACACGGCCGTGCCCACGCTCGATGCCGCGCTGCGGCTGGTGCGCGAGACCGGACGATCGAACGTGCATGTGCTGGTCGACACGCTGCACTTCTTTCGCAGCGGCGCGGCGGCCGATCGCATCGCGCGCACGCCGAGAATTGCGCGCGGCTGGGCGCAGTTCAGCGATGCGCCCGCGCGGCGCCATCCGGCCCTGTCGCCCGGCGAGGAGGCGCGCGCGCACCGCCTGCTGCCGGGTGAAGGCGCGCTGCCGCTGGCGGATGTGCTCGATGCGGTGGTGGCCGATGCCGTGCTGTCGATCGAGGCGCCCTCGGCCGTGCGCCACCATCACCTCGGCATGGCAAGGCGCGCCGAACTGGCGTACACCACGGCCAGGCGCTGGCTCGATGCCGCCGCACGACCGCAGCAGGAACACGCACATGCCCTCCACTGACACGAAGGTCTCTCTTCAACCCGCGCTGCGGCTCGACGGCCGCACCGCGGTGCTCGGCATCCTCGGCGACCCGGTCGCGCAAGTGAAGGCGCCCGCGCCATTCACGGCCCGGCTGCAGCAGGCGGGCCTCAATGCCGTGCTGGTGCCGATGCATGTGCGCCCCGACGACGTGGCGGCCCTGCTGCCCGCGCTGCTCACGCTGCACAACCTCGCGGGCTTCATCGTCACCGTGCCGCACAAGCAGCGCGTGGCGGACCTGCTCGGCGACGGCCTGCTGCCCGGTGCCCGGCGCGCCAACGCCGCCAACGTGGTGCGCCGCACCGCGCGGGGCGGCTGGCAGGGCGAACTGCTCGATGGCAGCGGCTTCGTGGCGGGCCTGCGCGCCGCGGGCTTCGATCCGCGCGGACGCGCGGCCTGCATCGCGGGCGCGGGCGGCGCGGCCTCGGCCATTGCCTTCGCGCTCGCCGATGCCGGGGCGCGCTCGGTGCGTGTGTGCGACATCGACACGGCGAAGGCCGAGGCACTCGCGCGGCAATTGCAACGGAATGGCGTCGAGGCCGGCACCTGGAACGGCCGCGAGCCCGGCGAGGCCGAACTGCTGGTGAACGCCACGCCCGTCGGCATGCGCGCGGACGATCCACTGCCCGTGCCCGCCAGCGCGCTGCGCACCGGCCTCTGGGTGGCCGAGGTCATCATGGCGCCGGCCGTCACGCCGCTGCTGCAGCTGGCGCGCGAGCGCGGCTGCATCGCGCACGAGGGCCGCCACATGATGGAGCGGCAGCTCGGGCTGATGGCCGGTTTCTTCGAGCCCGCGATCCTCGCGATCGCGCCCGATCGGCTGGAGGTGGCGGCATGACGCGCGCCTTCATCGACGGCTTCGAGCCGCGCCTCGTCGACGTGGGCGAGGCGCGGATCTTCGCGGAGATCGGCGGCTCGGGCCCGCCCCTGCTGCTGCTCCACGGCTACCCGCAGACGCATGCGGCCTGGCACCGGGTGGCGCCGGTGCTCGCGCGCCACTACACGGTGGTGGCGGCCGACCTGCGCGGCTATGGCGACAGCCTCGGCCCGCCCGGCGATCCGCTGCACGCGGCGCACAGCAAGCGCGCGGTGGCGGCCGACCAGGCGGCGCTGATGCGCGCGCTGGGCTTCGAGCGCTTCGCGGCGATCGGCCACGACCGCGGCGCGCGCGTGGCGCACCGGCTGTGCCTCGACCATCCGGAACGCGTCGCGGCCTTCGGCTCGATCACCGTGATTCCCACCGTCGAGATGTGGGCGCGCGCGAACAAGGACTTCGGCC
The DNA here is from genome assembly GCF_059415325.1 of Variovorax sp. GW821-FHT10D07. NCBI lineage: Bacteria > Pseudomonadati > Pseudomonadota > Betaproteobacteria > Burkholderiales > Comamonadaceae > Variovorax > Variovorax sp. GW821-FHT10D07. The sequence continues at coordinate 398,804 of NZ_JBWKMZ010000002.1, forward strand.
TCAAGAGCTGGCACTGGTTCATGCTGGCCCAGCCCTTCGACCTGCCCGAGCGCCTGCTCGCGGCCGACCCGGCCTTCTTCCTCGACTGGACGCTGCGCAACATGGTGCGGCGCTTCGACGCGGTGACGCCCGAGGCCCATGCCGAGTACCTGCGCGCCTTCTCGCGCGAGAGCGTGCGCCACGCGATGATCGAGGACTACCGCGCCGCCGCGTCGATCGACCTCGAACACGACGAACACGGCCGTGCCGCCGGCGAGCGCGTGCGCTGCCCGGTGCATGTGCTGTGGGAGCGTGGGCGCTTCCCGGCCGAACGCACGCCGGTCCACATCTGGCGCGACGCGGCGGCCGAAGGCACGCCCGTGGGCGGCGGCGAGATCGACTGCGGCCACCTGATGATGGAAGAAGCGCCCGAGGCGGTGCTCGCCGAGCTGCTGCCCTTCCTGCGCGCGCACTGGCCTTCGCCAAGCGCCGCGCATCAGAGCCACATCCCCTGAACACGAACCCGAGGGCGCATCCGCACGCCCTCTTGCTGGAGACATGCCATGACTTTCCGCCATCGCCCTTCCTCGCCGCGCCGCGCGCTGCTGCTCGCCGCCGGCCTCGCTCTGGCCGCGCCCCTGCACGCCATCGCGCAAGGTGCCTATCCCTCGAAGCCGATCCACCTGGTGGTGGGCTTCCCGCCCGGCGGGCCGGCCGACCTCGCGGCGCGCATCGTCGGCGAGAAGCTCGCGCAGGACCTGCGCCAGCCGGTGCTGGTCGAGAACCGGCCCGGCGCCTCGCAGAACATCGCGGCCGACTACGTGGCCAAGAGCACGGCCGACGGCTACACGCTGCTGATGGGCAGCACCGCGGTGGTGGTGAACCACTTCCTCTACAAGGACATGCGCTTCGACGTGTTCAACGACCTGGTGCCCGTGGGCACGGCCGCGCGCACGCCGCTGATGGTGGTGGCCAATCCGCGCTTCGCCGCGAAGAACATGAAGGAGCTGGTGGCCGCCGCCAAGGCCGCGCCCGGCAAGATCAACTACGGCTCGGGCGTGCGCGCGAGCACCACCCACCTGGCGGTGGAGGCCTTCAAGGCGCAGGCCGGCATCGAGGTCTCGAACATTCCCTACCAGGGCGCGGGCCCGATGCTCACCGACCTGATGGGCGGCCAGGTCAGCTTCGCCTTCGACACCATGGTGACCTCGATGCCGCTGGTGAAGGCTGGCCGGCTGCATGCGCTGGCGGTCACCAGCGCCACGCGCTCGCCGATCGCGCCCGAGCTGCCGACCGTGGCCGAGTCGGGCTACCCGGGCTTCGAGGCCATCGGCTGGTTCGGCGTCCTCGCGCCCAAGGGCACGCCGCAGCCTGTGGTGCAGCGGCTCAATGCCTCGCTGCAGAAGGTGCTGGCCGCGCCCGACGTGGCGCAGCGCCTGGCCGGCGCGGGCGGCGACGTGATGCCGGGCACGCCCGAGGACTTCGCGCGGCTGATGCGCAGCGAGTCGGAGAAATGGGGCAGTGTCATCAAGCGCGTGGGCATCACGCTCGACTGAATAGCGACTTCAGAGCGCCGCGATCGCGGCCTGCCGCGCGCGGTCGATCTCCGCGTGATTGGCCTCGGCCCAGCGGTCGACCGCGATCAGCGTGCGGCTCAACGACAGCCCCAGCGGGCTCAGCCGGTACTCGACGTGCGGCGGCACGGTCTGGTGGTCCTCGCGCAGCACCAGGCCGTTGATCTCGAGATCGCGCAGGGTCTGCGTGAGCATCTTCTGCGAGATGCCGCCTACCCGGCGCAGCAGTTCGTTGTTGCGCAGCGGCTCGTCGCGCAGCAGCGGAATGATCAGCAGCGCCCACTTGTTGGCCACGAGCTCGAGCACGCGGCGCGAGGGGCAGCCGGCGCTCCAGACGTCGGCGGGCGCGGGCTCTGCCACGGCGGCGGGTTTCTTCGATGCGGGCATGGCGATTCCCATGGTTACCAGAAGGTGCGTACTTGTGGCTTGGTGCCTGGGCCGGAATTATCCGTCTCCACATCAACCCTGCACACAACGGAGGAACGGATCATGGGATGGTTGTTACTGCTGGCGGCCGGCCTGGTCGAGATCGCGATGGCCGCGGCGCTCAAGCGCTCGGAGGACTGGACCCGGCTCTGGCCCTCGGTCGTCGGCGTGGCGAGCGCGTTGCTGAGCATCTTCCTGCTCGCCAGGTCGCTGCGCTATCTGCCGTTGGGCCCGGCCTATGCGGTGTGGACCGGCATCGGCTCGGTCGGCGTGGTGCTGATGGGCGTGCTCGCCTTCGGCGAGGCGTTGTCGGGTCCGCGCCTGGCCTGCATCGCGCTGGTGGTGGCGGGCACCATCGGCCTGCGCACGCTGGAGGGCTGAGCGGCATGGCTTCGACGATCCTCCACATCCAGGCCTCGCCCTCGGGCACGCGTTCGCGCTCGATCGACACGGCGCAACATTTCCTGCAGCGGCTGCGCGAGCGCGACCCCGCGGCCGAGATCCGCACCCTCGACGTCTGGGCGCTCGACCTGCCGCCCTTCGACGCCACCATGATCGACGCCAAGTTCGCGGTGCTGCGCGCGCAAGCCGCCACCGACGAGCAGCGGCGCCACTGGCAGCGCGCCGTGCGCCTCGCGCAGGAGTTCAACGCGGCCGACAAGTACGTGTTCAGCCTGCCGATGTGGAACTTCGGCCTGCCCTACCGGCTGAAGCACTACATCGACGTCGTGACCCTGCCGGGCGAGAACTGGCGCTGGTCGGCGCAGGAGGGCTACACCGGCCTGCTGCACGGCAAGCGCGCGGTGCTGGTCTATTCGAGCGCGGGCGACTACCCGGTGGGCCTGCCTTCGCATGCGCGCGATTTCCAGAAACCGTACATGCGCACCTGGCTCGAGTTCCTCGGCATCGTCGACGTGGTGGAACTGGCCGTGGCACCGACGCTGGCACCGCCCGAGGCGGTGGCCGCGAACCTCGCGCGCGCCAGGGCGCGGGCCGACGCACTCGCGCGCGACTTCTAGCGCGGCGGCTCGCCCACGCCGTCGAAGCGCTGTGCGAGCCACACCAGCAGCGGCATCGCCACCGCCCAGACGACGGCCAGCACCACGAGCGCCGGCACCCGGTCGACGAACTGGGCCGCGCCCAGCTTCACGCCCGCCACGAACGACGCCGGCCCGCACACCGCGCCCAGCACCGCCGCGAGCAGGTAGCGCCGGTGCAGCCAGCGCAAGGTGACGTTGAGCGCGATCGCGAACAGGCCCCACAGGGCGACCATCCAGTACGGCGCGAGCTGCGCGACCGGCTGGCCCGAGGGATAGCGCACCAGCCCACCGAGCGCATGGCCGGTCTCGATCACCACGCCCAGCGCGCAGGCGATGGCCACCAGCCGGGCCTCCTGCGCGGGCCGGGCCGACACCCACAGGTGCCAGGCGATCGCCGCCGCGATGCAGGCCGTGCCCCACAGCGGATGGCCATGCGCCGCGCCGAGCACGGCCGCGAACCAGGCGAGCTGGAACACGACGAAATTGGCGATCCGAACGGCGGTCATGGCAACAGGTACGCGCGCCACGGCGCTTCGGATGCCGTGATCTACATCGCGGGTGCGTGCGTGCGCGCCGCCGCGCGGCGCAGGCTCTGCGGCGGCTGGCCGAAGGCGCGGTGGAAGGCGCGCCGCATGCGCTCGGGATCGGAGAAGCCGGTCTGGGCCGCGATGCGGTCGACCGACTGGCCGCCCTCCTCGATCAGGATGCGCGCGGTCTCCACGCGCAGCTTCTCGATCGCGCGCGCCGGCGACTGGCCGGTTTCGGCCAGGAAGGCGCGGCTGAACTGGCGCGGGCTCAGGTGCGCCACCTCGGCGAGCTGGTCGACCGAGAGGTTCTTGTGCAGGTTCTTCTTCGCGTAGTCGAGCGCCTGCTGGATGCGGTCGGTGCGCGGTTCGAGCTCGAGCAGCGCCGAGAACTGAGACTGCCCGCCCGCGCGCCGGTGGTAGATCACCAGCTTGCGCGCCACCGCGCGCGACAGCTCGAGGCCCAGGTCGCCCTCGACCAGCGCGAGCGCGAGGTCGATGCAGGCGGTCATGCCGGCCGAGGTCCAGACCGGGCCGTCCTGGATGAAGATGCCGTCCTCCTCCACCTTGATCGCCGGAAAGCCGCGCTGCAGTTCGCGCGCGAAGTGCCAGTGCGTGGTGGCGCGGCGACCGTCGAGCAGGCCGGCCTCGGCCAGCACGAAGGCGCCGGTGCAAATGCTGCCCAGGCGCCGCGTGCGTGGCAGCGCGCGGCGCAGGAAGTCGAGCAGGCCGCCCGAGCTCGGCGGCACCGTGGTCGAGCCCGCGACCAGCAGCGTGTCGAAGCGGCGCCGGTCGAAGGCGCGCGAATCGACCGTGACGCCGGCCGTGCTGGCCACCGGGCCGCCGTGCTCCGAGAGCACCTCGAGCTCGTAGACCGTGCGCCCCGCCTCGGCGTTCGCGAGCTCGAAGACCGAGAGGGCCACCAGGTCGAGGATCTGGAAACCGGGAAAGACGACGAGGCCGATGCGCTGGGTCATTATGTCTTTAAAGGAGGGAAACATGTCATTTGAGACATCAGTGTCCGACCCAAACTCCTGGCTGTCAAACCACCTTTCCTCATCCCCTTCGACATCCAAGGACCTTTCCCATGAGCTCGCAAGACATCGCCATCTCCGCCCCCGGCAAGGGCACCGCGCTGATCACCGGCGCTTCCACCGGCATCGGCGCCGTCTACGCCGACCGCCTCGCGCGCCGCGGCCACGACCTCGTGCTGGTCGCGCGCAACAAGGAGCGCCTCGAGGCGCTGGCCGAACGGCTGGTGCGGGAGACCGGCCGCCGAGTCGAGGTGCTCGCGGCCGACCTCACGGCCACCGCCGACCTGCGCCGGGTCGAGGAGCGGCTGCGTACCGACGAACGCATCACCCTGCTGCTCAACAACGCCGGCCTCGGCGCCACCGCGACCCTGCTTGATTCCGACCCCGACCAGATCGACACCATGATCCAGCTCAACGTGGTCGCGCTCACGCGCCTCACGCGCGCCGTGGCGCCGGGCTTCGTCGCGCGCGGCGGCGGCGCGCTGATCAACATCGCCTCGATCGTCGCGCTCTCGCCCGAGCTGCTCAACGGCAGCTACAGCGGCAGCAAGGCCTACGTGGTCAACCTGAGCCAGTCGCTGCACCACGAGCTCGGCGCCAAGGGCGTGAAGGTGCAGGCCGTGCTGCCGGGCGCCACGCGCACCGACTTCTGGGGCATCGCGGGTGTGCCGGTCGAGCACCTGCCGCAGGAGATCGTGATGTCGGCCGAGGACCTGGTCGACAGCGCCCTGGCCGGCTTCGATGCGGGCGAGCTGATCACCATCCCCTCGCTGCCCGACGTGGAAGACTGGCAGCGCTTCGACGCCGCGCGCCAGGCGCTGGGCCCGAACCTGTCGCGCAGCGTGCCGGCCGCGCGCTACGCGAACGCGGCGATAGCAACAGCAGCCTGAGCGGCGCGCGCTCGCGGCCCGCGCCTTGACCTTGGCGCGGGCAGGTGGATTCGCGCGGGCGGCGCGGCCCGCGCCCGGCCGGCGGCAAGATGGCCGGCCATCCTCAGGAGCCCGCCCCCATGAACAGCCCCCGAAGCATCAAGATCCCCGGCCCCGACCATCCGATCACCGTCGCGCCCAACCCCGCGCGCGTGGTCGTGACCCTCGGCGGCCGCACCATCGCCGACACCCGCGCCGCCCTCACCCTGCGCGAGGCCTCGTACCCGGCCGTGCAGTACATCCCGCGCGCCGACGTCGACATGTCGCTGCTCGAGCGCAGCACGCACACGACCTACTGCCCGTACAAGGGCGAGTGCAACTACTTCAGCATCCCGGCCGGCGGGGAGCGCTCGGTCAACGCGGTGTGGACCTACGAGTCGCCGTATGACGCGGTGGCGGGGATCAAGGACCACGTGGCGTTTTATGCGGATCGGGTGGATGGGGTCGAGGAGCGCGCTGGCTGAGCTGTTCGCCTGATCCGCAACGTCCCCCTTGTGCAGAACCCCGGCGATGAGCCAGCATCGGGGCCACGAACAAGGGAGGACGTGCCATGTGCACCAGGGAGGCGGCGGTCGTTTCATCCACGGGGGCATGGGCGAATCTTCTCGCCGCGTTCCCGTCTCTTGAACCGGAACGTCAGCCCTCGCTCAGAGCATCCTCGACCCTGCGCCGGTCCGCCAAGTGGATCGCCATGAAACTGCTGTCGCGGTGGCTCGCAAGCAATGCCATCGCCGCCCCGCGTTGCGCCGACTTCTTGCCCAAGGAAGGTACATGCGGCCGGTACAACGTATCGCTGGTGGACCTGATCGCCAACTCGGAGCAGTTCGACGGAAAACGCGTTGTCGTCGCGGGTTTTCTCAGCCTTGAGTTCGAAGGCCATGCCCTGTATTCCGATAGTCGCCCAAACCTTGCGGGAAGCGCGCAAGGATACTTGCGTTGTCTCCGTCTTCATCGGATAGCTCTTGCCTCAACGCTTCAGGCGACGACTCATGCATCTCACCATCGACCGTGAAAATTTCGCTGCATTGGAAGCCCGGTTCTTTCTGCTGTATGCAGACCCCTCCCATTCGATCGACCAGTGGAAAGACGAGGTCGATCGCTACGGCCTGCTGGAGGCCTGCAGTGCTGGTCGTTCCTACTATCTCGATGCCGAAACCCTGGCCGAGGGCGCGGCCGACATTGCGCTGAAGGACCTCGAGCGCGTGCTCGCCATGAATGGGGTGGCGATCGGCAATCCGACAGTGGAATACGATCCTCTCAAAGATGAAACCATCCTGAGGGTCGACGGAAAATGCTGGCCCTTGTGCGCGCATCCTTCCTCCTCCCTGGACAGCTGGGCCGCCTTCTCACGGGGATTCTTTTCCATGGTGAACGGCCTGCTGGCGTCTGTTGGATCGCAGGAGCGGCTCTACGCTTTCAGACCCTATGCCAACGACCAGATGGGCATCTTCCTCACACCGCCGCTGTTCGAAGCACTCGCGGACACTGGCTTGGCCGCCCGTTTGGAACGCATCGACGTGCCGAGCTTCTGAACGGCAAGCAGACATCGATACAGCACCCGAGCAAAGGACTCACAACCGATGACCGCCATCTTCACCTTCAAGTGCAGCCGTTGTGGCGACATCCACGAAGGTTCGCCCAGCTTTGCTTTCAGAGCGCCCGACCACTATGCCTGGCTCTCGGACGAGCAGAAGGCCTCCTTGGGGAAACTCAGCGATGATTTCTGCACCATCACGCACGACGAGGGTACCGACTACTTTGTCCGAGCCATCCTCGAAATCCCCATTCACGGGGTCGAGGAGCCATTCCTCTGGGGAGTCTGGGTCTCGCTGAGCAAGAAGAGCTTCGATCGCTATGACGAGACCTTCGACGATCCGGTCGAGGGAGAAGGATTCTTCGGTTGGGTCTGCAATGACATCGAGGTCTATCCGTATCCGTCGAGGCGGCCCGCCGATGTCCGGGTTCAACTCGGCAACCAACGCCCCAAGGTGATCCTGCACAAGAGAGACTCGGAGGATGACCCCTTGGTCATCGACCAGACCCGAGGCATCTCGGTGGCACGTGCGCAAGAACTGGCCGAGCAGGTGCTGCACAGGACTTGAAGAGAGCGGCCTGCGAAAGAGACGTTCCGGACCGTTTCGTTCACCGGCTCTTTCCAGAGGGGCCACAGACTCACTTCAGATTTCCATGCCCCTACTGCACATCACGAAGAACGACATCCACCTCTGCAGCGTCGGCTCGGACGACGTGTGGATGTTCTCCGCCTCCGTCCACGCAGACATCTGGGGGCCGGCTTGCTCCGAACTCACGGTCACGGGCGGCGGAAAACGACGCTCCGACGGCTCGTTCGACTTCCTGATCTGGGAGATGGCGCATGCGTTGCGCAAGGGTGACCGCATCGTCTTCTCGTTCGAGGAGGGCTCGGCCTCATCGCCCAGGCAGCCCGCCATCGATGACGAGACGCCGTCCGAGGACATGCCGACCGATCTCGCCGCTTCCGAGGAGGACATCACCCGGCTGGCGGCGCGACCGAAGTCGAACCAGGATTGCAGGTGGCGATGCGTCGTGTCCGGGGAACCGGAAATCCTCATGCTTCCGGACGACCACCGCCAGAACCTGGACCTCCACTTGCTCTGGAACGAAATGCGCGCCCACCGGGTTCGGGTCGGCCTGTCCAGATCGTCGCTGGACGAGGTCATGAGCCGAAGCGGGGGCGAGGACGTCTTTCTCGAGTACATCGAGGGAGCTGCTCGCATCGAGCTCGGCATCGAATGAACCCCGCCCTCCGCCACGCCCTCCAGGTCTTCCTCCGCGCGATCCTGGCCCTGTGCGTGGCCGCCGCGCTGCCCTTGGCGCATGTCGAATGGGGAGAGCCCTATCCAGGCGAAGGCCAGAAATCCTTCGGGATGGTGCTGATGTTTTTCCTGGTCGGCATGGGCGTTGCGCTCGTCTACTTCATCGTCGGTACGGTGGCGCAAGTGCTCCTGCAGCGAAGACCGCCCAAGGTCTCGCTGGGCCTCGATCTAGGGTTTGCCTTGCTGCTGGGTTTGCTGCTCGCCTACGGCGGCGTCACGGCCCACTATCTCGATGAATCACCCACCCAGCCCGAAGCCGACACCACGGCTCACGCGCCCCCACCCCGCCGATAGACCCCCGGCGCGCTCCCGGTCCAGACCTTGAAGGCCCGCTGAAACGCCGAGCTGTTGGCGAAGCCGAGCTCGTCGGCCAGCTCGGCCAGCGGAACGGCGCTGGTGCTGAGCCGGACGATGGCGGTGTCGCGGCGCAGCTCGTCCTTCAGCGCCTGGAACGAAGTCCCCTCGAGCGCGAGCCGCCGCTGCAAGGTGGAGACCGTGACATGCAACGCGTTCGCCGTGGCCACGAGGTCGGACCATGCGGGCTGCATGAACTGAAGATGGGCCCGCACGCGCGCACTGACCGCGTCGCTGCCCCGGCGCGGCACGAGCATGTGGAGCTGCGCATCGGCGAGAAAGCTGCGCAGCGCGGCCTCGTCGCGGCGCACGGCGTCGTTCAGGCGCCTGGCATCGAACCAGAAGGCCGAGCGCTCGCTGTCGAACTGCTGCAGCGCGGGGAAGATCTTCCCGTAGCCGCCGGCATGCGCGGGCGGACCGAACGCGAAGTCGAAGCGCACGACCGGCAGCTGGCCGCCCACCACCCAGGCCATCAGGCGCCATGTGGTGCGCAGCAGCACCTCCTGCAGGAACACGGTCCGCAGGGCGGCGGGACCGTTGAAGCGCATCACCACGCCGGCCAGGTCGTCCCTGCACACCGCCTCCAGCACCACGTCGTCCTGCAGCAGGTGAAAGGTTCGCGTGGCGCGGCGGATGGCGACCTCCAGCGTCGGGGCGCCCAGCGTCGAGCGGGCGATCAGCGCGAAGCTGCCGCGCTTGAGGGGACGACTCAGCAAGCCGATGAAGTCGTCGTCCAGGCCTTCGGTGAGCGCACGGAACAGCTTCGCGTACTGCTGCGCCGTGACGCGGGCATCGGCCTGCGCGAGCAGTTCGGGAGCGATGCCGGCCTCGGAGAGGAAGGGCTCGCACGGCCGGCCGCTGGCGCGGACGCCCGACAGCATGCCGTGCACGAAGCTGATGGAGACCGTCTGGGGAGGATGAAGCATCGAGGGCAAGGCGCTGGAACGGAACGGCATCGACTGTGCACCGGCAGGCACCGCCGAGGCAAGCGCCGCGCCCCGCACGGGGCGCGAGGGCGACATCAGATTGAGGTCTTCCGACATCCGAACAACGCAAAGCGGCATCGTGCAAACGGCGATCGATTCCTAGCATTGGCGGCATGGGCATGAGCCCGCGAACGAAGACCCACGAGAAGGAGACGATGCCATGTACGTGACCCAGGCACTGCACCGCGCGGTGCAGCAGCACCCCGACAAGGTGGCGGTGCGCTTCGCCGGCCGCACGCGCACTTTCGGCACCTATGTCGAGCGCGTCGCCCGCCTCGCCGGTGCGCTGCAGCAGCTCGGCATGCGGCCGGGCGACCGCGTGGCCATGCTGGCGCTCAACTCCGACCGCTACCTCGAATACCAGATGGCGGTGCCCTGGGGCGGCGGCGTGCTCAATCCCTGCAACATCCGCTGGTCGGCCGCGGAGATCCTCTACTCGCTCGAGGACTCGGGCTCGACCCTGCTGCTGGTCGACGAGACCTTCCGCCCGATGGTCGAGAAGATGCGCGCCGAGTCGGGGAGCCTGCGCGAAGTGATCTATTGCGGCAGCGGCGTGGAAGACGGCGAGGTGCCGCTCGGCATGCACGGCTACGAGGCGCTGCTGGCGGCGGCCTCGCCCGTCGCCGACGCGGTCCGGCGCGACGAGGACCTGGCCGGCATCTTCTACACCGGCGGCACCACGGGCTTTCCCAAGGGCGTGATGCTGAGCCATGCCAACCTGTGCAGCTCGGCGATGGCGATGCAGGCCGAAGGGCTGGCGGCATCGGGCGGCAACTACCTGCATGCGGCGCCGATGTTCCACCTCGGAGACATGGGCCTCGCGATGCCGCACTGGCCCGCGGGCAACACGCACACGATCATCCCGATGTTCAGCCCGCAGGGCGTGCTCGATGCGATCGAGCGCGACCGCGTGACCAACACGCTGCTGGTGCCGACCATGATCCAGATGCTGGTCGACCATCCGTGCATGAAGGAGCCGCGCGACCTCTCCAGCCTCAAGTGCATCTTCTACGGCGCCTCGCCGATGCAGGAGGCCGTGCTCGAACGCGCGATGGCCGCGCTGCCCCACGCGGCCTTCGTGCAGGGCTACGGCATGACGGAGCTGGCGCCGCTGGCCACCATCAATCCGCCGAGCTCCTACACGGCCGAGGGCCACGCGCTGGGCCGCCATCGCTCCGCGGGGCGCGCGAGCGTGTGCATGGAAGTGCGCATCCTCGACCCCGAGGGCATCGAGGTGCCGCGCGGCACGGTGGGCGAAGTGGCGGTGCGCGGCCCCAACGTGATGCAGGGCTACTGGGGCAAGCCCGAGCAGACGGCCGCGGCGGTGCGCGAGGGCTGGATGCACACCGGCGACGGCGCCTGGATGGACGACGGCGGCTACATCTACGTGGTCGACCGCATCAAGGACATGATCATCAGCGGCGGCGAGAACGTCTACTCGGCCGAGGTCGAGAACGCCATCGCCCAGCACCCGGCCGTGGCGGCCTGCGCGGTCATCGGCATCCCCAGCGACGAGTGGGGCGAGAGCGTGCACGCGGCGCTGATCCTCAAGCCGGGGCACGGCGTCACCGGCGACGAGGTCATCGCCCACTGCAAGGCGCTGATCGCGGGCTACAAGTGCCCGCGCAGCGTGGCCTTCGTCGATGCCCTGCCGATGTCGGGCGCCGGCAAGGTGCTCAAGACCCAGCTGCGCGAGCCATTCTGGCAAGGCCGCCAGCGCAACGTCGCCTGAGCCATTTCACCCTTCCCCTTCCTCTCCACCTTCAGGAAATCTCCATGCATCACGATGTGTTCGTCAGCGGGGTCGGCATGATCCCCTTCACCAAGCCCGGTGCCAGCGAGTCCTACCAGGCGATGGCGGCCGAAGCCACGCGCCGCGCGCTGGCCGATGCCGGCATCGGCTACGAGCTGGTGCAGCAGGCCTACGTGGGCTATGTCTATGCCGACTCGACCGCGGGCCAGAGCGCGCTCTACGCGGTCGGCATGACCGGCATCCCCGTGGTCAACGTCAACAACAACTGCTCGACCGGCTCGACCGCGCTGTTCCTGGCGCGCCAGGCCGTGGCCAGCGGCGCCGCCGATTGCGTGCTGGCCCTGGGCTTCGAGCAGATGATGCCCGGCGCGCTGGGCGCGGTGTTCAAGGACCGGCCCAGTCCCTTCGAGCGCTTCGACCGGGCCACCGACGAGCTGGTCGAGGAAGCCGGCATTCCGCTCGCGCTGCGCTACTTCGGCGGCGCGGGGCTGGCCCACATGCAGCAGTACGGCACCAAGCTGTCGACCTTCGCGAAGATCCGCGCCAAGGCCAGCCGCCATGCGGCCAACAACCCGGTCGCGCTGTTCCGCAACGTGGTGAGCGAGGACGAGGTGCTCGCCACGCCCGTGATGTGGCCCGGCGTGATGACGCGGCTGATGGCCTGCCCGCCGACCTGCGGCGCGGCCGCCGCCATCGTCTGCTCGGCCGAGTTCGCGCAGCGCCATGGTCTGAACCGCAGCGTGCGCATCAAGGCCCAGGCCATGACCACCGACCGCCCGGTGAGCTTCGAGGCGCGCGACATGCGCGAAGTGGTCGGCTTCAGCATGGCGCGCGAGGCGGCGCAGAAGGTCTACGAAGCCGCGGGCGTCGGCCCGCAGGACATCGACGTGGTCGAGCTGCACGACTGCTTCGCGCACAACGAACTGATCAGCTACGAGGCGCTGGGCCTGTGCCCGGTGGGCGGGGCCGAGAAGTTCGTGGTCGATGGCGACAACACCTATGGCGGCAAGGTCGTGACCAATCCCTCGGGCGGCCTGCTGTCCAAGGGCCACCCACTGGGCGCCACCGGGCTCGCGCAATGCACCGAGCTGGTCGAACAACTGCGCGGCACGGCCGACAAGCGCCAGGTCGAGGGTGCGCGGCTGGCGCTGCAGCACAACCTGGGCCTGGGCGGCGCCTGTGTGGTCACGCTCTACGAACGCGTCTGAACCCCCTCAACGACAAAGGAGACCTTCCCATGATCGACAAGAAATGGATCGGCCACGAGCTGCCGGCCTCGGTGCTGCCGATCGAGCGCAGCCGGCTGCAGTTCTTCGCCAAGGCGATCGGCGAGACCGACCCGGTCTACACCGATGCCGCCGCCGCGCGCGATGCCGGCTACCCCGACCTGCCGGCACCGCCCACCTTCCTGTTCGCGGCCGAGCTCGACTCGGGTGCGTCCGACCGGCTGCTCGCCGACCTGCAGATCCCGCTGGCCAAGCTGCTGCATGGCGAGCAGAGCTTCAGCTACCACCGCCCTGCCTGCGTGGGCGACACCGTGACGGTGCGCTCCACCATCGGCGACATCTACGACAAGAAGAACGGCGCGCTCGAGTTCGTGGTGAAGACCTCGCGCGCCACCAACCAGCGCAACGAACTGGTGGCCGAGCTGCGCACCGTCATCGTCTGCCGCAACTGAAGGAGCACGCCCATGACCTCCCCCACCTTCGACACCGTGCAGGTCGGCGACGCGCTGCCCGCCGTGCAGCTGCCGGCCGTGAACCGCGGCACGCTCGCGCTGTTCGCGGGCGCCTCGGGCGACCACAACCCGATCCACATCGACACCGACATGGCGCGCCGCTCGGGCATGCCCGACGTGTTCGCGCAGGGCATGCTGGGCATGGCCTGGCTCGGCCGCGTGCTCACGCAGTGGGCGCCGCAGAGCCGGCTGCGCCACTTCGAGGCGCGCTTCCAGGGCATCACGCACCTGGGCAACGCCATGCGCTGCAGCGGCCGCATCGCCGAGAAGACCGAGCGCAACGGCGAACGCGGCGTGCGCATCGAGCTGCAGAGCACCAACCAGTTCGGCCAGACCAGGATCGTCGGCGAAGCCTTCGTCGCCCTGCCCTGACATCCCATCCCCCGCAAAGAAAAGAGAACACCATGACACGCAAACTCGAAGGCAAGGTCGCCCTCATCACCGGCTCGGGCCGCGGTATCGGCCGCTCGATCGCGCTCAAGCTCGCCAGCGAAGGCGCGCGCATCGTTGTCAACGACCTCGACGCCGAACCCGCGCAGGAGGCCGTGCAGGCCATCCGCGAGGCCGGCGGCCAGGCCGTGGCCTGCGTGGGCAACGTGACGGCGCCCGATTTCGCCGAGCGCTTCGTCGGCACGGCGGTGAGCGAATTCAAGGGCCTGGACATCGTCATCAACAACGCCGGCTACACCTGGGACAACGTGATCCAGAAGATGACCGACGAGCAGTGGTACGCGATGATCGACTGCCACCTGACGGCGCCGTTCCGCATCCTGCGCGCCGCGCAGCCGGTGATCCGCGCGCTCGGCAAGGCCGAGGCCGAGGCCGGGCAGCGCGTGATGCGCAAGGTGGTCAACATCTCGTCGATGGCGGGCCTGTTCGGCAACCCGGGCCAGACCAACTACGCGGCGGGCAAGGCCGGCATCGTCGGCATGACGCAGACGCTGGCCAAGGAATGGGGCCGCATGAACGTCACCGTCAACTGCGTGGCCTATGGCCTGATCAAGACCCGGCTGACCGGCAATGCGGCCGAGGGCGGCACGGCCCATATCGACGGCCGCGACATCAAGGTGGGCGTCAACCCCGACCTGATGGCCGCGATGGAGCGCGGCATTCCGCTGGGCCGCGGCGGCACGCCCGAGGAAGCGGCCGGCGCGGTGTACCTGCTGTGCATTCCGGAATCGGACTACGTGAGCGGCCAGACGCTGGTGTGCAGCGGCGGCCTCACGGGGTTCTGAGCGATGGCTGCCGCTGTGCGCAGCGAGGTGCGCGAAGGCATCGCGACCCTGGTGCTCGACCGGGCCGAGGCCCTCAACGCGCTGGGCCCGCCGCTGCTCGACGCGCTGCTGGCGGCGCTGCGCGCCTGCCAGGCCGATGCGCAGGTGCGTGCCATCGTGCTGACCGGCGCGGGCCGCGCCTTCTCGGGCGGTGGCGACATCGGCTACTTCGGCGACGTGCTGGCCGGTGGTCCGCAGCATGCGCAGGAGCAGATCGGCCGCGGCATGGAACAGGTGGGCAACCCCATCGCGCAGGCCATCGCCGACAGCGCGGTGCCGGTGGTGGTGGCCGTCAACGGGCCCTGCGTGGGCGCGGGCGTCGGCATCGCGCTGGCGGCCGACGTCGTGATCGCGGCGCGCTCGGCCTACTTCCTCGTGCCGCAGGTGGCGCAGCTCGGGGCGGTGCCCGACCTGGGCGCGACCTGGTCGCTGCCGCGGCTGGTCGGGCGCAGCCGGGCGCTCGGCATCGCGCTGCTCGGCGAACGCATCGACGCGGCGCGGGCCGAGCAATGGGGGCTGATCTGGCGCTGCGTCGACGATGCCGCCCTGCTCGACGAGGCGCATGCACTGGCCCGGCGGCTGGGCAGCGCATCGGCCGCGGCGCTGCGCGACACGCGCCAGCTGATCGACGCGGCCACCGACCGCACGCTGGCCGAGCAACTGGCCGGCGAATGCGAAGCCCAGCGCCGGCACGTGGCCGGCGAATTCTTCAACGACGCCTGCGCGCGCTTTCTCGCGCGCGCCAGGGCCTGAACGAACACCCGAAAGAACCATGCTGCCCCAACTGCTGCGCCATCGCTGGATGGACGAAGACATCGATGCCTTTCGCGAACAGGTGCGCCGCTACATCGCGGCCGAGCTCTCGCCGCAACTGGAAGGCTGGCGCCGCCAGGGCTTCATTCCGCGCGAGGTCTGGCGCCCGTTCGGCCGGATGGGCTTCCTGCTGCCCGAGATCGACGAGGCCTACGGCGGCGCCGGCGCCTCGCTCGCCTACCAGATGGTGGTGCAGGACGAACTGGCGAAGGCCGAGTTCCCCGCCAACACCGGCGTGCACAACCTCGCCGCGCACTACATCCTCGACTACGGCACCGAGGCGCAGAAGCAACGCTGGCTGCCGCGGCTCGCGAGCGGCGAGCTGCTGGCCGGCATCGCGCTCACCGAGCCCGGCTGCGGCTCGGACCTGAAGGCGCTGCGCACCCGCGCACGGCGCGAAGGCGAGCACTACGTGATCGACGGCGCCAAGACCTTCATCACCAACGGCTTCTCGGGCAACCTGCTGGTGGTGGCGGTGCGCACCGGCGAGGCGGGCAGCCGCGGCGTGTCGCTGGTCGTGCTCGAGACCGAAGACCTGCCGGGCTTTCGCGTGGGACGGCGGCTCGAGAAGCTGGGCCAGCACGCGTCGGACACGGCCGAGATCTTCTTCGACGGCGTGCGCGTGCCGGCCGACCATCTGCTCGGCGGCAAGGAAGGCGACGGCTTCATCCAGCTGATGAGCCAGCTCTCGTACGAACGGCTGTTCCTGTGCGTGCCGGCCGCGGCGGTGATCGAGCGCGCGGTGGAACTGACGGTGGAGTACACGCAGCAGCGCAAGGCCTTCGGCCACAGCGTGTTCGATTTCCAGAACACGCGCTTCAAGCTCGCCGAGTGCGCCACCATCGCGCACGTGGTGCGCAGCTTCGTCAACGACTGCATCCAGCGCCTGGTCGACGGCACCCTCGACCAGGAGGCCGCCTACATGGCCAAGCTGTGGTGCACCGAGCAGCAGGGCAAGGTGACCGACGAGTGCCTGCAGCTGTTCGGCGGCTACGGCTACATGGTCGAGTACCCGATCGCGCGCATGTATGCCGATGCGCGCGTGCAGCGCATCTACGGCGGCACCAGCGAGATCATGAAGGACCTGATCGCGCGCAAGCTGGGCGCGTGAATCGCGCGGCGCGCGGGCGCCCTCCATGAAAAAGCCGGCCCCTGCTTTCGCAAGGGCCGGCTTCATGTTGGCTGAACCGCTGGCCTCAGTGCGGGGCTGACCCCGCGGTGCGACCTGGTTCTATGCGCCGATTACAGCGGCAGCGAGTCGCCGCGGGCAGCAGCGCGGGCTTGTGCGCGCACTGCGTTGCGGTCCACGGTGCTGGCGACCAGCGGAGCCACGCCCGACGAAGCGCCTTCGGCGTAGGGGTTGTCGCTGTGTGCCGCGGCAACTGCTTCGGCACGCACGGCAGCACGGCTGGTCTGCGACACGATCACCTGGGCCGGGCCGGCGTTGGCGCCTTCGGCATAGGGGTCGGCGCTGCGGGCGGCGATGACGGCTTGGCCGGCAACTTCGGCGCGGCTGGCGGCCGAGGTCAGGGGATGCACACCCTCGTAGGTTTCTGCATGGGCTGCACCGGCAGCGGCGAGCAGGGAGAGGGCAACGGCGGAGAGGAGCTTCGAGGCGTTCATTTGAGTATTCCTTCAATTCTTGTGACTTGACTTTGGATGATTCGAACCGGTCTTGGTGGGGCGCCGTCCCTTCGGGGGCGGCCACCTCGTCAGTGCCTGTTCACCCAGATCAGTCGCTGCCTTCTGCTTGTCTTGGAGTCGGCGGCTGGTCCGTGAGATGAATTGTGCGCCTCGAACCTAGGTAAAAACCCTAGGCAAATGGAACCGCGGCGTTCACGAGAAGGAAACAATCGATCGCCCGCGACCCTCCTACCCCCTTCTGCCTCCCCTCATCGGCCCTCGAGGAAATCGACCACCGCGCCCACGAACTCCTTCGGAAACTCCACGTTCGACAGATGCACCGCGGGCAGGGTCAGCAGCCGCGCGCCCGGCACGGTGGCCGCGATCAGCTCGCCGTGGCTCGCGGCCGTGACCGGGTCGAACTCGCCCGCGATCACCAGCGTGGGCCGCTCGATCAGCGCGATGGGCCGGCGCAGGTCGGCGTCGCGCACGGCGGCGAGCGCGCCGGCCAGGCCCTGCGGGTCGATCTCGAGCAGCACCTGGCGGAAGGCCTGCACCACGGGGCCGTTCTCGGTCAGCAGCCGCTCGGGGAACCAGTTGCGCAGGAAGCCCTCGGCCGTCTCCTTCATGTCGGGGGCGGCGAGCACGCCGACGATGCGCTCGTCGAACACGCTGGCCGGGCCGAGCCACGAGGAGGTGTTGGCCAGCACCAGCCGGTCGATGCGTTCGGGCGCATGCACGCCCAGCCACTGGCCGATGAAGCCGCCGAGCGAGAGGCCGAGGAAATGCGCGCGCTCGATCTTCAGCGCGTCGAGCAGCTCGATCACGTCGCGGCCGAGCCGGTCCATCGAATAGGCGCCCGGCGTGACACCCGAGCCGCCATGGCCGCGCGTGTCGTAGCGCAGCACGTGGAAATGCCGGCCCAGCGCCTCGACCTCGCCGTCCCACATCGAGAGCGCGGTGCCGATGGAGTTCGACAGCAGCAGCACGGGCTTGCCGGCATCGCCATCGAAGCGGTAGGCGATGCGGGCGCCGTCGCCGGCGGTGGTGGTGTGGGTGAAGTGGCTCATGGCGTGCTTTCCTTGGCATGGCTTCGGAGCCTCGGGCCCCTGCAACGGCGATCACCGTGGCACAAATCGTAGTTGCGCCCCTTGGCGAAAGAAATTACAAAGTTCGATCAATCTCTGTCAGCAAATCGAACATGAGCGAATTCACCCTGCACGACCTCCAATGCTTCGACGCGGTGGTGCGCGCGGGCGGCTTCCAGGCCGCCGCCACGCAGTTGCATCGCTCGCACCCGGCGGTGTTCGCGGCCGTGGCCAAGCTCGAGCGGCAGCTCGGCCTGGTGCTGCTCGACCGTGGCGGCTACCGCGTGCAGCCCACCGAGGCCGGCCGCTCCTTCCATACGCGCGCGCAGTCGCTGCTGCGCGAACTCGAGGGCCTGCGCGGCCATGCGCGCCAGCTCGCGGTGGGCGAGGAAAGCGAGCTGCGCGTGGTGATCGGCGACCTGTGCCCGCGGCCGCAGGTGCTGGCGATGCTGGCGCGCTTCTTCGCGCAGTGCCCGGGCACGCGGCTCGCGCTGTACTTCGAGGCGGTGGCCGGTCCGGCCGAACGGCTGTTCGACGGCGAGGCCGACCTGATCCTGCACGGCATCGACAAGCGCGATCCGCGGCTCGAATGGATCGACCTGTGCAAGGTGCCCTTCGTGCCGGTGGTGGCGCCGGCCCTGCTGGCCGAGCCGCTGCCGCGCGCGCCGGGGCCCGAACGCATGCGTGCCTACACCCAGTGCGTGATGCGCGACACCGCGCGCCACACGCCGCCCAAGGACCACTTCCTGATCGAGGGCGCGCACCAGTGCACCGTGGCCGACCAGCTCATGAAGAAGGAAGTGATCCTGCTGGGCCTGGGCTGGGGCCACATGCCGCACTTCCTGATCGAGGAGGAGCTGCGCGACGGCCGGCTGCGTTCCATCGCGGGCCGCCACCTGCCCGGCAGCGTCGAGGAGCTGGTGGCCGCGCGCCGGCGCGACCGCTCACCGGGGCCGGTCGCGAGCCGGCTCTGGGCCCACATCGAGGCCGAGGCGCCGGCATTGCGCCGCGCGCTCGCCGGCGGCAATGGCGAGGCGGCTAGCGCCCCAGGTCCTTCGCCGACACCCCGGCGATCCCCCAGTTCTCCTTCGGCACGTCATGCAGCCACACGCGCACGTTCTCCTTCGGCGCGTTGACGGCCTCGACGATGGCGGCCGTGACCTTCTCGATCAGCGCGCGCTTCTGCTCCTCGGTACGGCCTTCGATCAGGTAGATCTGTGCAAACGGCATGGTCTGGCTCCTTCCGTGTTCAGACGAAGCGCAGCCCGACGCTGCCCATGCCCTGCACCTTGAGCGTGACCGAGTCGCCTGCCTGTACGGCCACCGCCTCGGTGATGCCGCCTGACAGGATCAGCGTGCCGGCAGGAATCTCCTCGCCGCGCGCGCCCAGGTGGTTGGCCAGTATCGCGATGGCCGCGGCCGGATGGCCGAGCACCGCCGCGCCGGCGCCGAAGGCCACGGGCTGGCCGTTCTTCTCGAGCACGATGCCCACGGTGCGCAGGTCGACCTCGCTCGCGGGCACGGCCCGGCCGCCGACCACGAAGCGCGAGGCCGAGGTGTTGTCGGCCACCACGCTCTTGAGGTCGAACTTGAAGTCGCGGTAGCGGCTGTCGATCACCTCGATGCCGGGCAGCACGAAGTCGGTGGCCGCGAGCACCGCGCCGATGTGGCAGCCCGGGCCCCTGAGCGCGTGCTTCGTCACGAAGGCGATCTCGGGCTCGATCTTCGGATGGATCAGCTCGCTCACCCTGCACTCGCCGCCCTCGGGCACGGCGTAGTTCTCGGCCATGAAGCCGAAGACCGGCGTGATCACGCCCATCTGCTTCATCTTGGCGTGCGAGGTCAGGCCGGCCTTGAGGCCGACGATGCGCAGGCCGCGCGACGTCTTGCGGCGGCGGATCTCGTCCTGGATCGCATAGGCGTCGTCCCAGTCCATCTGCGGGTATTCGTCGGTGATCTTGGGCGTGTCGCGCGCCTCGAGCTCGCAGGTCTCGAGGTGCGCGGCGAGCGCGGCGATGGTCTTCGCATCGAGCTTCATGCCGCCACCTCCTGACGCGAGCGCGCCAGCGTGATCGCAGTGTCCTCGATCATGTCCTCCTGCCCGCCGACCATGCCGCGCCGGCCCAGCTCGACCAGGATCTCGCGCGCCGGCACGCCGTATTTCTTCTCGGCGCGCTTGGCGAACAGCAGGAAACTCGAGTACACGCCCGCGTAGCCCAGCGTCAGCGAGTCGCGGTCGACGCGGATCGCGTGGTCCATGATCGGCACCACGCGGTCCTCGGCCACGTCCTGGATGCCGAACACGTCGACGCCGGTCTCGATGCCCATGCGGTCGCAGACCGCGACGAACACCTCCATCGGCGTGTTGCCCGCGCCCGCGCCCAGCCCCGCGGCGGCGGCGTCGATGCGGTTCGCGCCCGCCTCCACCGCGGCGATCGAGTTGGCGATGCCCATCGCGAGGTTGTGGTGGCCGTGGAAGCCCAGCTCGGTGTCGGGCTTCAACGCCGCGCGCACCGCGCCCAGCCGCGCCTTCACGTCCTCGGGCAGCATGTGGCCGGCCGAGTCGGTCACGTAGATGCAGTTGGCGCCATAGCCTTCCATCAGCAGCGCCTGGCGCACCAGCAGTTCGGGCGAGGCCATGTGGGCCATCATCAGGAAGCCGACCGTGTCGAGGCCCAGCTTGCGCGCCATCGCGATGTGCTGCTCCGACACGTCGGCCTCGGTGCAGTGGGTGGCCACGCGCACCGTGTGCACGCCCAGGCCGTGCGCCATGCGCAGGTGATCGACGGTGCCGATGCCCGGGATCAGCAGCGCCGAGACCTTGGCGCGCTTCATCAGCGGGATCACCGTACCGAGGTACTCCTCATCGGAGTGGGCCGGAAAGCCGTAGTTGACCGAGCTGCCGCCCAGGCCGTCGCCATGCGTGACCTCGATCAGCGGCACGCCCGCCTCGTCGAGGCCGGTGGCGATGTGCTTCATCTGCTCGAGCGTCATCAGGTGGCGCTTGGGATGCATGCCGTCGCGCAGCGTCATGTCGTGCACGGTGACACGGCGGCCCTTGAGGGTGGTGGTGTTCATGGGATGGGTGCTCCTATGCCGCGACGGCTTCGGGTTGCGGGGCGCCGGCGAGCATCGCCTCGGCGAACATCTCCGCCGTGCGCGCCGCGGCGGCGGTCATGATGTCGAGGTTGCCGGCGTACTTGGGCAGGTAGTCGCCCAGGCCCTCGACCTCGAGGTAGATCGACACGCGCCTGCCGTCGAACACCGGCCCGTTGACCAGCTTGTAGCCCGGCACGTAGCGCCGCACCTCGGCGATCATGGCGTGCACCGAGGCGGTGATGCGCGCCTCGTCGGGCGTGTCCTCGGTCAGGCAGTGCACCGTGTCGCGCATGATCAGCGGCGGCTCGGCGGGGTTGACGATGATGATCGCCTTGCCCTTCGCGGCGCCGCCCACGCGTTCGACCGCGCCGGCCGTGGTGCGGGTGAACTCGTCAATGTTCTTGCGCGTGCCCGGGCCGACCGAGCGGCTCGACACGGTGGCAACGATCTCGCCGTAGGCCACGGGCTGCACGCGCGACACCGCCGCCACCATCGGGATGGTGGCCTGGCCGCCGCAGGTGACCATGTTGACGTTGGCGGGCCGTTCGCCGGCCTGCGCCATCAGCGCCTGCAGGTTGACCGGCGGCACGCAGAACGGGCCGATGGCCGCGGGCGTGAGGTCGATCATCAGCACGCCGAGCGCGTTGAGCTTCGCGCTGTTCTCGGCATGCACGTAGGCGCTGGTGGCATCGAAGGCAATCCGCACGCCGTCGGCCTTCACGTGCGGCAGCAGGCCGTCCACGCCCTCGGCGGTGGTCTTCAGGCCCATCTCGCGGGCACGCTTCAGGCCGTCGGACTCGGGGTCGATGCCCACCATCCACACGGGCTCGAGCACCGGGCTGCGCTGCAGCTTCGCGAGCAGGTCGGTGCCGATGTTGCCCGGGCCGATCAGCGCGCACTTGATCTTGTTCGTCATGGGTTTTTCTCCGTCAATGGAAGCGCACCGAGCAGCCGCCGAGGCCGCCGATGGAGACGCGGAAGTTGTCGCCGGCCTGGGCCGGGAACATGGCGGCGAGCGCGCCCGAGAGGATCACCTCGCCGGCCTTGAGGCCGATGCCGAGCGCGCCGAGGGTGTTGGCCAGCCACGCGACCGCGTTGACCGGCGAGCCGAGCGCGGCGGCGCCCGCGCCGGTGGCGATGATCTCGCCGTTCTTCTCGAGCACCATGCCGCAGGTCGAGAGGTCGACGCGGCGCGGATCGACCGCGCTGTCGCCGAGCACGAACACGCCGCACGAGGCGTTGTCGGCCACGGTGTCGGCGATCCTGATCTTCCAGTCGCGGATGCGCGAGTCGACGATCTCGAAGCAGGGCATCACGCATTCGGTGGCGGCCAGCACGTCGGCGTTGACTATGCCCGGGCCCATCAGGTCGCGCTTGAGGATGAAGGCGATCTCGCCCTCGGCCTTGGGCTGGATCAGCGTGGTGCTGTCGATCGACTCGCCCTCGCCGACGATCATGCCGTCGAGCAGGTAGCCGAAGTCGGGCTGGAACACGCCGAGCATGTTCATCACGGCGCGCGAGGTCACGCCGATCTTCTTGCCGACGATGCGCTCGCCGGCCTCGAGGCGGCGCGCGATCATGCGCTGCTGCACGCCGTAGGCATCGGCCACGGTGATGCCCTCGTGGCGGCTGGTGAGCGGATCGACGACGCCGCGCGCGCGCAGCGCCTCGTAGAGCTCGTCGCCGAGCTGCTGGATCAGTGTGGGGTCCATGGTCTCTCTTTGCGTTGGGATGGAAGAAATCAGTCGGCCTCGGCCAGGAAGTCGCCGACCAGCCGCGCGAAGCGCGCGGCATGCTCGATCTGGGTCCAGTGGCCGCAGCGGCCGAACACATGCAGCTGGCTGTCGGCGATCCACTCGGACAGGGTCAGCGAGGTGGCGAGCGGGATCACGCGGTCCTCGCGGCCGTGGATCAGCAGCGTGGGATGCGGCAGCGCGCGGATGTCGACCTCGGCACTTGCCAGCGCATCGACCCAGCGCTGGCGCGGCGCCGGGAACATGGCGCCGAACGACTCCTGGAAGCCGGGCCGGATGCTGGCCTCGTAGCGCAGCTGCGCGAGTTCGTCGTTGACCAGCGTGCGGTCGAAGGCGAACACGTCCATGATGCGGCGCATGTTCTCGAACGAGGGCGTGTAGCCCCAGACGGCGTCGAGGCCCGGCGTGATCGCGAAGGGCACGCCCACGCTGCCCATCAGCACCAGCCGGCGCACGCGCTGCGGCGCGCGGATAGCCAGCGCCAGCGCGAGCGCGCCGCCGAAGGAATTGCCGACCAGGTCGGTGCGTTCGATGTCGAGCGCGTCGAGCAGGTCGAGCGCCTGGCGCACCCAGCCGTCCATGTCGTAACGCGCGCCGGGCACGCGCTCGGTGAAGCCGAAGCCGGCCATGTCGGGCGCGATCGCGCGCCGGCTCGCGGCCAGCACCGGCAGCACGAGCCGCCAGTTGGCCCAGGCGCTGACGCCCGGGCCCGAGCCGTGGATCAGCAGCACGGGCGCGCCCTGCCCCAGGTCGTGCACGTTGGTGGCGAAGCCGCCGGTGCGCACGCTGTGGGCGATCTCGGGATGGGTCACGGCCGTGTCCTCAGAGCTTGATGCAGACGTTGCGGAGCTCGGTGTAGAACTCCAGCGAATGCACGCCGCCTTCGCGGCCGATGCCCGAGGCCTTGGCGCCGCCGAAGGCGGTGCGCAGGTCGCGCAGGAACCAGCTGTTGACCCAGCAGATGCCGACCTCGACGCGCTTGGCGACGCGGTGCGCGCGGCCGAGGTTCTCGGTCCACACGGTGGTGGCGAGGCCGTAGTCGGTGACGTTGGCGAGCGCGATCGCCTCCTCCTCGGTGTCGAAGGGCGCGATGTGGCAGCAGGGACCGAAGATCTCCTCGCGGATCACCGCGGCCGTCTCCGGCAAGCCGGTCCAGATGGTGGGCTGCACCCAATTGCCTTCGGCCAGCGCGCCCTTCATGGCCGGCACGCCGCCGCCCGTGACGACGATGGCGCCCTCCTGCACGGCCTTCTCGTAGTACGACAGCACCTTGCGCTGGTGCTCGCGCGAGATCAGCGGGCCGAGGCCGACGCCGGGCTCCTCCGAAGGTCCTGGCTTCAACGCCTCGGCCTTGGCCTTGAGCGCCGCGACGAACCTGTCGAAGATCGGCCGCTGCACATAGACCCGCTCGGTGCCCAGGCAGACCTGGCCGCAGTTCTCGAAGGCCGAGCGCGTGATGCCGGCCACGGCCTTGTCGAAGTCGGCATCGGCGAACACGATGCCGGCGTTCTTGCCGCCGAGCTCGAAGGACACGGGCCGCACGCCCTTGGCGGCCGCGGCCATGATGGCCTCGCCGGTGCGGGTCTCGCCGGTGAAGGTGATGCCGTTCACACCCGGATGCCGGGTCAGGAACTCGCCGGCCGAGTCGGGCCCGAAGCCGTGCACGACGTTGTAGACGCCCGGCGGAATGCCGACGGCGTTCATCACCTCGCCGAGCAGGGTGGCGGTGGCGGGCGTTTCCTCCGAGGGCTTGACGACGACGGTGTTGCCGCAGGCCAGCGCGGGGCCGACCTTCCAGGTCATCAGGAGCAGCGGCAGGTTCCAGGGGCAGACGACGCCGATGACGCCCAGCGGCGAGCGCACGGCATAGTTGAGCGCCTGGCCGCCGTCGGGCGTGGCCATCTCGAAGCTCTCGGTGGGCACATTCTTCACGATGTCGGCGAACACCTTGAAGTTGGCCGCGCCGCGCGGGATGTCGACATGCGAGGCCAGCGCATGCGGCTTGCCGGTGTCGGCCATCTCGGCGGCGAGGAAGTCGTCGAAGCGCCGGTTGATCTCGTCGGCCACCGCATGCAGCAGCTCGACGCGGCGCGCGACGCTCATGCGGCCCCACTCGCCGTCGAGCGCGGCGCGGGCCGCGCGCACGGCGGCATCGACTTCAGCTGCCCCGGCCTCGTGCACCAGGCCGATCAGGCGGTTGTCGACCGGCGCCCGGTTCTCGAAGGTCTTCGCGCCGGCGACGAACTCGCCGCCGATGAAGTTCATGAACTGCTTCATCGAACGCTCCTCAGGTCAGCACGCTCAGGAAGTTCTCGTTGAGCTTGCGGTCGTGATAGAAGATCGCGCGCCCGAGCTCGTCGTCGGTCCACACCAGCGGCGGCTTGTCCGGGTAGTAGATGTAGCCGCCCGAGAACACCTCGTTGCGGTTGCCGCTCGGGTCGAAGAAGTAGATGGTCTCGCCGCGCGTGATGCCGTGGCGCGTGGGACCGATGTCGAGCGACACGCGCTTCTTCGAGATGATGTCGGCCGCTTTCAGCACCTCGCCCCAGTTGTCGAGCAGGAAGGAGGCGTGGTGGAACTTGTTCTTCTCGGCATGGCGGATGAAAGCGATGTCGTGCGGCTTGGTCGAGCAGGTCAGGAAGGCCGCGATGTACATGCGCTCGGGACCGGCCACCACGCTCTCGGCGAGCTGGAAGCCCAGCACGTCGATGAACAGCTTCATGGTGCCGTCGAGGTCGTCGCCGTACAGCAGGCAATGGTCGAAGCGCGAGGGCGCCATGCCCTTGAGGTCGTCGGGATAGACCTCGGGGTTCTCGTAGGACATGCCGTTGCCGACCTTCTCCTTCTCGGCAAACAATTCGATCGCATGGCCGGTGGGCACGGTGAAGCGGAAGCGCCGGCCCGTGCGCAGATGCTCGCCGGCCTCGATCCACTGCAGCTCGGTCGCGAGGCCGCTGGCCTTGACGTCGGCCGCGAGCTTCTCGAGCGTGGCAGGCGAATCGACGCGAAAGCCCATGAAGTCCATGCCGGCCTCGTCGGCCTCGCGCAGCACCACGCTGTGGTGATCGTGCTCGTCCCAGGCCTTGAGGTAGATGCGGCCCTGCGGGTCGCGAGCGGTTTCGATCAGGCCCAGCACGTCGCGGTAGTGCTTGAGCGCGGCCTCGATGTCGAGCACGCGCAGTTGCACGTGTCCGGGACGGATGACGCCGGTGATTGCCATGAGAGTCTCCTTGGTGGTTGAAAAGGTTCAGGTGGGGGAACTGGAATTTCTGGAAGCCGTTGCTGCATGCCGTTCGATGCAGCGGGCCAACTTGTCGACGGCGCGCAGTGCGAGGTCGCTTTGCGGATAGGCCCTGCAGGCGAGCACGTAGCCCTGGGCTTCTTCCGCGGCGCTGACGTGGCAGCGGCTCATGCGCTCGTGACGCACATGGCCCGATTCGATACGGACCTTGCAGACGCCGCAGCCGCCGCCTCGGCAGCCGACGGGGATGCCTTTGCGGCCCAGTTTTTCCATGCCGCCGAGCAGGGTCTGGTTGGGTTGGCAGTCGTATTGCTCGCTGGTGTTGGCGATGGCTATCGAGAAGGGCATGTTTTTTCTTGGTTGGTCGGGGACGCGTGCACAGGACAGTGGGTACTTCCCTCCGCGAATGTCCCCCGGCCTGCGGCCTCCTCCTTTATTTCGCTGCGGGAAGCACCCACTGCCCTGTGCACGGGGGACGCAGCGGTAGTGCAGCCGGTTTGACGGCCGCGTCCAGGCGCACGTCGATGGGGTACTCCCCGCAGCGAAATAAAGGAGGAGCCGAAGGCGGGGGACATTCGCGGAGGGGAGTACCCCGTCGGCGTGCGCCCGCCCCGACGCCTCCTCGATGAAACGAAGCCACGGCATCTAGAGCGCCTTGAACAAGGGACTGCGAGGCGCGGCAGAAGCCGCATCCGCCGCCGTAAAGAACTTCTCGGTATAGATATCGCGCTCGAACAGCCGCCCCTGCATCAGCGTCGCGATACAGGCCTCGGTCATCGGCGGCGGACCGCACAGATAGGCCTTGTGCCCCCGGAAGTCGTTCGCGAAATGCGCCTTCAGCGCTTCGTGCGCATAGCCCCGCGCACCGGCCCAGTCCGAGCCTTCGGGCAGCTCCGACAGCACCGGCAGATAGGTGAAGTTCGGATGCGCGTCCGCCAGCTGCTCGAACAGCTCGCGGTAGTACAGCTCCTCGGGATTGCGCGCCCCCTGGATCAGCGTGATCGGCAAGGTGCAGCCCTCGGCCAGCAGGTCGAGCACCATCGACTTCGGGCTCGACAGCCCCGAGCCGCCGGCCACGAAGATCATCGGCAGCCGCGCCGACTTGCGCACGAAGAAGCGGCCGTTGGGAGCCGTGAAGCGCAGCCGCTGGCCCGGCTGCAGCGCGTCGTGCAGCCAGCCCGTGGCGCGGCCGCCGGGCACGCGGCGGATGTGCAGCTCGATCAGGTCGTCGCCGGGCGCATTCGCGATCGAGAAGGCGCGCTCCCCTTCCACCCCCGGCACCTGCAGCATCACGTACTGCCCGGCCTGGAACGAGGCCGCGCGCTCCGTGCGCAGCCACAGGCCGCGGATCGTCGGCGTCAGCATGCGCGCCTCCACCACCTCGGCATCGAAGTCCTCGAGCGGCAGGAAGCGCGCGTCGGGGTCCTCGTCGATCTCGGCCTCGATCACCAGGTCGGCCTGCGCCATCGCGCAGCACGCCAGGATCTTTCCCTCGTCGCGCTCGAAATCCATCAGCGCGAAGTTCGAGGCATCGCCGTGATCGCACTCGCCCTCGAGCACCTGCACCTTGCAGGTGCCGCACACCCCGTGGCCGCAGGCGTGCGGCAGCCACACGCCCGCGCGCAGGCAGGCATCGAGCACCGTCTGGCCGTCGCGCGCCGCCACGCCCTGGCCCAGCGGCTCGATCATGATCTGGAAGCTCATGGCATCGCTCCTTGCTCGGTGGGCAGCCTCAGCTGCACGAACCCTCGATGCCGCGCAGGCCCGGCGTGCGGAAACGGATCGCCGACTTGTGGACCAGGCCGTTGTCGGCCAGCGACTTCGCGGCATCGGGCACGAAGGGCTTGCCCGAGTCGAACCACTCGGCCGTGGTCCAGTCGATCTTTTCGAAATCGGGATGGCTGCCGTAGACGCCGGGCAGCACCTCCGACAGCAGCGCGCCGAAGGGCATGGCCGCGGGCAGCGGCAGGCACACGGGCGAACAGAACAGCAGGTGGTCTTCCCAGCCGATGTAGAGCAGGCGGTTGCCGTGGAAGCGCTCCTCGGCATCGGCGACGGTGCCGGTGTAGCCCGGCGCGAGTGCAATGACGGACATGTGTTTTCTCCTTGATGAGTGACGGCTTCGGCAGCGCGGCTTCGCCCTGTCGGTCAAGCGACGATCGCCTCTTGCTCGGGCGGGGCGCGGCGCTCGCCCGAGGTGTCCTGTCCCGTCCACCGATCCCAGTTCGCCTGGTCCGGGGAGCCGTTGAACTCGCCGTTGTCCGCGCCCGCGTTGATGTGGTAGTAGTCAAGCACCGCCGCGAGCGGGTTGAAGCCCTCGACCGTCGGGTCGGTGCCCTCGGGGAAGCAGTTGCCCTGGTAGATCTGGTGCACCGGCAGCCAGGCCTGCACGTACTTCTCGGGCTCGCCGTCGAACACCTCCTTGCAACCGTCGGAGCAGAAGTGGTACTTCATGCCGTGGTAGCTGCTCTCGCGATAGCAGATCTTCGTGGGGTCGTCGGGCTCGGTGAAGGCCATCGGGATCTGGCAGGTCTGGCACAGCATCGGCAGCGTGTTGTTGAACCAGCGCTTGCCCTGCTGTTCCTGCGCGGCCAGCCATTCGAAGCGCGGGCGGTACAGCGCATCGAAGGTGTCGGGGTACTTGGCCGACAGCCACTCCATCTCGTCGGGGCGCGGTGCCCACACGTTGATGTTGGCCGCGTGGCCGTAGTTGTTGAAGATGGCCCAGGCCTCATGCGAGAGGCGGCCCTTCTCCTTGCTCGCCACCTCGTGGTACTTGGGCATGCGGATGCCGTAGCGCGAGAGGTCCTGGAACAGCGCGCCGCCGTTCTTCTCGAAGTACATCTCCCAGGCCTCGGACCAGCTCATCACCCGCTTGGGCAGCATGTAGTCCATCATCATCGACACCAGCGTCAGCAGCCGGTAGCCGCGCCAGAACCACTTGTCGACCCACTTCTGCACGATCGGCACGTTGCCCGGGTCCTGCTCGAGGATGAACTTCACCACCTCCAGGCCCAGCGTCATGTGGCGCGACTCGTCGCTCTGGGCCGAGAAGCCGAAGGTCACGGTGGCCATGTCGCCGTTGTAGGCGGCGCCGCTCATGAAGGGCATGAACAGCAGGTTGGTCAGCACGTACTCGAACGAGAACGAGATCGCGGTCACGAACTCGAAGGGCCCCGCGCTCATCGCGTCCTCGAAGTAGCTCTTGGGCACCGACAGGTACCACACGCGGTCGTGCATGTGCTGCGGATCGTGCAGGCCGTTGAAGTACTTGTTGAAGTGGCTGATGGTGTGGAACTGCGTCTGCGCATGGCGCAGCTCGTCGATCGACTGCATCTGGCAGGCCACGCGCGCGCCCACGCCGCGGAACGACCGCCCGGCCATCGCATAGCCGCGGTGCGCCGCGTACTCGAGCGGCGACACGCCCGTGAGGAACAGCTTCAGCGTGTTCAGGTAGCGCGGGTCGCTGATGTTGAACTGGCCGTTGTTCTGCTGGAACGCGTCGATGATCGCGTAGAGCTTCTTCTCCTTCTCGCCCTGGAACTTCCAGTAGGCGTCCATCGTGAGGCGGAACGGGTCCTCCCACTTGTCCCAGTCGTGGATCTTGATGCCCTCGAACTGGTCGAAGGGGAACACGTCGTCCATCGACTGGTAGCTGGTCTCCCAGCCGAGGCCGCGGGTCATCATGGCGTAGCGTTCCTTGAGGCCGAGGCGCTTGCCGGTGCTGCTGTTGGGGGTCGTCATGGCGTTGTCGTCCTGTGCGTTGTCGTTGTGGGTGCGGTGGTCGTCGGGGTGCGCGCGCTCAGGCGCCCCAGTGCAGCGAGAACTCGTCGTCGGTCTCCTCGATGCTTCCCGACAGCGAGATCAGGCTCAGGTGCAGCTCCTGCAGGTCCCAGCGGCGGCCGAGCAGCGACTCGACCGTGGCGCGGCGCAGCGTGAGCCGGCCGGGCGCGTCGATCTTGACCATGGCGGGGTACTCGCTGACGCTGGCCTCGGGGTTGTCGGCCACGATGGCCTCGACGATGGCGCGCGCGCTCTCGCTGATCTGCAGCGCGATGAAGACCGGCGTGCGGGACAGTGCTGCGGTGGCGGTGGCGGTGGTCATGGGGACGGTCTCCTTGCGGTGGTGATTCAGGCGGTGCGCACCGAGCGCGCGAAGCGGGCGTCGAGCGCCGTGGCGAGTTCCTGCAGCGCCGGCGCGCCCTGGGCGCCGAGCGCCAGCGCGGCCAGCGGCGCGAGCGCCTCGGCGATCTGCACGCGCCAGTCGGCGTACCAGGCCGCGAGCCTTGCTGCATTGGCCGGCGACTCGTCGGCCGCGGTCTTCAGCGTGGCATCGACCCAGCGCGCGTTCTCTTCGAACCACTCGTTCATGAACTCGGTGAGCATCGCCAGCGCATGGCCGGTGGCCGCGCCCTGCGCGTTCACGTAGTGGCGATAGACCAGCGGATACAGCAAGCCGTCGAACACCAGGTTCTGCGCCACGAACAGCTCGAACCAGTCCTTGGTGACGAACAGGTTCTCCATCGTGCGGCGCACGCCCTGCCAGGCCGGATGCGACATCCAGGCCTCTTTGCCCGCGTCGAGCGCCTGGCCCGAGTTGCCATCGAGCTGCAGGCCGATGCGCGAGAGGTACTGCGCGATGCCGAGCCGGTCCATGGCCGCGAAGACGAAGGGCTGCGTGATCGCCGTGCCGTAGCCGTAGCCGCAGCAGTAGCTGTGGTTCATGTTCGCGCCCCACTCGTAGTGGCGCAGCGGCACCAGCACCTGCTGCAGCGACTCGCGCACGCCGGCATCGGCCTGCGCCAGCAGCTGGCGCTTGTCGGCGAACTCGAACTGCCGGTCGGCGCCCTCCTGCTGGCGCGCGCGCGTCATCGTGTAGACGCCGTAATAGAAATGGCGCGGGTCCTTGAACGCATACCAGTCGGCCATGACGATCGCGGTGCGGCGCTTGTCGTAGAGCTCGTGCTGCGGATCCCACAGCGGCCGGTAGTGGAAGTTGGCCGTGGGCTGCATGTCCAGCGTGGCTTCCTGGTAGCGCGAGGCCGGCTTGTCGCCGAGCCGCCGCGCCACGTGCGAGAAGGTCTGGCGGATCGGCCGGATGTCCGAGGTCTTGATGTCGACTTGCACGGTGGTGTCTCCTTGGGTTGTCTTCGGGAAAACGGTGGGTGGGCGTGTCAGTGCTCGATGCCGGGCGCGCCGAAGCGCCACTTCATGCGCTCGAAGTCCAGGCGCGCGCCCTCCTCGGTCGTCAGGTGGCGCACCTCGTGGCGGGCGCAGAACTCGCGGAACTGGTCGAACAGCAGCACCAGCTCGACCGCGAGCTCGGGGTCGCCGATGGCGAACTCGAACTCGACGAAGCGGGCGTCGCGGGTACCGGTCACGCGCACGAAACAGGGCTGGCCGGTCATCCGGGCCGCGCTGTCGCTGGGGTGGCTCGCAGGCATCGAAGGCATCACTTGTTCAATCCATCACTTGGTGGACGACAACGGCGCCGCCCGTGCCTACAGGGGCAACGGGCGTGCCAGCGCGGCTAAGTGATTGATTTGCAAAGGCCCGCGATGCCGGCGGGCCGCGAGCACCGGGTAGTCCCGGATGCTCGTTTGATCATTTGCTGCGGTGCAGCTTGATCAAATGGTGAAAACGCCGCGAACGGCTCAGGAGGCCGGCAGGCCTTCCTTCTTGAGGCGGTAGGCCAGCTGCGGCCGCGTGATGCCCAGCAGGCGCGCGGCCTGCGACAGATTGCCCTTGGCGCGCTGCATCGCGGTCTGCATCAGGCGCCGCTCGAGCGAGGCGATGTCGATGTTCTGCTCGAGCACGCGCTGGCACAGCGCGTCGAGCTCGCTGCCCTCGCCCGCGGCTTCGACCGGCGCGCCGACCTGGCCCTTGGCGTCGAGCCCGCTGCCGTCGGGCGTGCCGGGCGGCGACATCCACAGGTGGCTGGCCTCGATGTCGCCGTGGTCGGGTGCCAGCAGCACGGCGCGCTCGATCACGTTCTCGAGCTCGCGGATGTTGCCGGGCCAGGCGTGCTTCTGCACGTCGCGCGCGGCCTTGTCGGTCAGGCCGCGCAGCTTCTTGCCGTAGAGCGCGCTGTACTTCTCCACGAAACGCGTGACCAGCGCCGGGATGTCGGCCGTGCGCTCGCGCAGCGGCGGAATCGAGATCGGGAAGGTGTTGAGCCGATAGAACAGGTCGGTGCGGAAGCGCCCGGCCTGCATCGCCTGCTGCAGGTTGACGTTGGTCGCGGCGACGATGCGCACGTCGACCTTGATCGGCTGCTCGGCGCCCAGGCGCTCGACCTCGCCGGTCTGCAGCACGCGCAGCAGCTTGACCTGCGCGGCCAGCGGCAGGTCGCCGACCTCGTCGAGGAACAGCGTGCCGCCGTGCGCGCGCTCGAAGCGGCCGGCGCGTGCATGGTGGGCGCCGGTGTAGGCGCCCTTCTCCACGCCGAACAGCTCGGCCTCCATCAGCTCGGCCGGGATCGCGGCGCAGTTCACCGCGATGAAGGGCTGGCGCGCGCGCGGGCCGTTGTCGTGCAGCCAGCGCGCGAACACCTCCTTGCCCACGCCGGTCTCGCCGAGCAGCAGCACCGTGATCGCGCTGTCGACCGCGCTGCGCATCAGCTCGAAGGCGGCGCGGAAGCCCGGCGACACGCCGACCAGCTTCTGGTCGTATTCGCGCCGCGGTTGCAGCCGGCGGATGTGCTGCAGCCCGAGGTTGAACTCGATCAGGTTCTCGGCCACATGGTGCTGGCGGAAGTAGTCGAGGTAGTGGTCGTCGTGCCAGTCCTCGGCCGGCTGGCCGACGATGCGGCAACGGCTGTCGCCCATGCTCGTGCACTCGACCTCCTTGAACACCACCATGCGCCCCATGAAGGCCGTGGTGTAGCCCGAGGCATAGCCGATCTGCGACCAGCACTGCGGGTCCTCGCCATAGCCGAAGTCGGCCACGTGGGCCTCGCACTCCCACGAGTTCTCCCAGAGGAACTCGCCGTAGAACTGCCTGGTCGCGATGTCGAACTCGAGCTGCGTCTTCTGCACCGAGACGATGCCCTCGATCGAATGCAGGCGCGGGCCGAGCATGAAGGCGTCTTCGGCCCGCATGCCGGCGCGGCGCTCGCGCACCGCCACCTCGCCGTCGCGCAGGCCCGACGCGAAGCCCATGCGCACCAGCAGGCCGCGCGCACGCTCGATGCCGAGCGAATCGAGCAGTTCCTTGCGCAGCTCGGCGAAGGCGCGCGCATGCAGGAGCAGCATGCGCTGCTCGTCCAGCCAGATATGGCCCGAGCCGGCGCTGAAGCGCAGGAGCGAGAGAAGTTCTCCCACGGGGTGTCTCCTAGATCTTGGGGGCGTGTCGGCCCGCATTGTGCGGCACGGTACGGCGCGCGGGGAGCGCGTTTTCGCGGGGGCCTGGCTTCGGTCGCCGGTTCTCTTCCGGGGACTCAGCGGGAAGGCGTCAAGCCTGTTCCTTGCGCGTCTCGATCCAATGCACGATCTTGCCCGCATGGCTGTGCGGTGCCTTGGCGCCGACACGCCGGGCCAGGTCGGCCAGCGTCTGGGAGGACAGCACCTGGCGCATCCGTTCCTCGGCCTCGAGCATCACCGCGTGGATCGAGCAGACACCGTCCATCGCCCAGCGCGGCGCCTCGCCGTCGAAGACCGCGCAGCGTCCGCGGATCTCGCGGCATTCGAACAGCGCCTTCGGACCGTCGATGGCTTCCACCACCTCGAGCACGCTGATCCGGTCGGCAGGCTTGGCCAGGCGGAAGCCGCCGTTCTTACCCTCGGTCGCCTCGGTCAGGCCGGCCTTGCGCAGCTTGGTGAAGAGCTTGGCCACGAACTCCACCGACAGGCCCTGGAGCTCGGCGAGGTCGCGCACGCTGGCTTCGGTGCCTCCGGTGGGAGGCCCCGACAGATAGAGAAGGCAATGCAGTCCGTATTCGACACCGGCACTGATGTGGCTCAAGCTGGCTCCCGTGGGAATGGAGGGGCGGATCGTAACTGAGCCACCCCTCGCGCTGCGCGGCGCGCGGCGGCACTCACTTCTTGTCGAGCGTGACCAGGTTCTTCTCCTTCGAATCGGCCACGAAGATCGCGAGCAGCTTCGCGGGCTCGGTGGCGCTCGCGTTGTCGCTCACCGCGTGGTGGGCACCGGGCTGCTCGGTCCAGCTCTCGCCCGCGCGGTAGACGACCTCCTGGCCGTTGTCGAGCTTGCTGCGGATCGCGCCTTCCAGCACGTAGCCCACCACGAAGGCCTGGCCGTGGCGATGCGCGGGCGTCTTCGCGCCGGGGGCGTAGCTGACGACCAGCGCCGTGAGCGTCTTGCCGGGCACGTTGGCGATCGCGTGGGCGAAGGCCGGAACGATGACTTCGCGCTGCGGCTCGGGCGGTGCCGCGACGGCGGAGCCCGCGGCGGTGAAGGCGAAAAGAGCGAGTGCGAGCGATGCGGTTTTCATGAGAGGTCTTCCTTGGGTTGACGTTGCGGATATGCACGAGCCGATGCCGTGCGTCTAACTCGGGTCGTTGGCGGCGACCCGCATGGATTCGCCGTCGACATGGACATCGACGACCAGCCGTTCGAACGTTCGCTGCTCCTCCGCGCTCAGCCCCCGGGCCAGCACCTTCAGCGCGTTGCGATAGCACGGCAGCATGAGCGCGGCGATCGCGCGCCACGTCTCGTCGCCCGCCGCGATCGCGGACTCGCATCGAAGGATGTTTCTGTACGCGCCCAGCATGGCGAGGGGTCGGTTCATGAAATCGGCGATTGAATTTTTTACTACGACCAGTATAGTCGTAGTTAAGCGATCCGCACCGGATCGTCTTGAAGACCCCGCGCGCACCGCACCCTTCGCGGTGCGCCGCGGGACATGAACCTCACAGAACCGAACCATCCAAAATGACCCAACGAATCCTGGTTGTAGGCGCCGGCTTTGCCGGCATGTGGAGCGCCTTGAGCGCCGCGCGCGCCCTCGACATGGCAGGCCATGCGAACGACGGCGTGGAGATCCTGCTGGTCGCGCCCGAGCCCACGCTGCATGTGCGCCCTCGCCTCTATGAAGTACCGCAGGAGGCGATGAAGGCGCCGCTGCAGTCCGTGTTCGATACCGTCGGCGTGCGCTTCCTCGCGGCACGCGCGGAGCAGATCCGCACCGATGCGCAGGAGGTCGACGTGGTCGACGCCGCGGGGGCGCGCCAGACGCTCTCCTACGACAGGCTGGTGCTCGCGGCCGGCAGCCAACTCTTCCGCCCGCCGGTGCCCGGCCTGCATGCGCACGCGCTGAGCGTCGACCAGTACGAGGACGCCGTGGCGCTCGACGCGCACCTGCGCATGCTCGCCAGGCAACCCTCCTCGCTCGCTCGCAACACCATCGTGGTGGTCGGCGGCGGCTTCACCGGCATCGAGACCGCGGCCGAGATGCCCGCGCGGCTGCGCGAGATCATGGGCGGCGACATCGAGCCGCGCGTGATCGTCGTCGAGCGCGCCGATGCGATCGGCCCCGACCTCGGATCGGGCCCGCGACCGGTGATCGAGAAGGCGCTGAAGTCGCAAGGCGTCAGCTGGCGGCTGGGCGTGGAGGTCGAGAGCATCGACGCCGAGGGAATCACCACCTCGGGCGGCGAACGCATCGAGGCAGCGACGGTGATCTGGACCGCCGGCATGCGCGCGACCGCGCTGACGCAGCAGATCCCCGCCGAGCGCGATGCCGCGGGCCGGATCCTCGTCGACCGCAACCTGCAGGTGCCGGGCGTTCCGAACGTCTTCGTCACGGGCGATGCCGCGCGTGCCGCCACCGACGACGAGGGCAACGTCGCGATGATGTCGTGCCAGCACGCGATGGCGCTCGGACGCTCGGCCGGCCACAACGTCGCGGCCGATCTGCTGGGACTGCCCAAGATCGCCTATTCGCAGCCCAAGTACGTGACCTGCCTGGACCTCGGTCCCTGGGGCGCCGTGTACACCGAAGGCTGGTCGCGCGAAGTGAAGATGGAAGGTGCCGAGGCCAAGGCGCTCAAGCACCAGATCAACACCGAGTGGATCTATCCGCCCACCGGCGACCGCGCCGAGATCCTGCGCTCGGCGGACCCGGGCCGCATCGTCGTGGCCTGAGCCGCGTCGCGGCTGCCGGGTGTCAGTACCCGGTCCGCTTCCAGGCGATGCCGTCGGTGGAGCGGTAGGTGCCGCCGGTGGCGCAGCAACCGCCAGCACCGACCGCCATGCGACCCAGCTTGGCCGTCATCACGCTGCCCTCGACCTGCAGCGACTGGCGCTGGCAGACGCTGAAGAAGGGATAGAACTCGGGCTTGAGCACCGAGGTCCATTCGACCTCGCCGCCCTCGAGGCTGCGCACGCTGTAGACCTCGCAATCGTTCACGACCAGGTGGATCGGCCGCCCGGCGAAGGTGCCGCGGAACATCAGCTCGGGCGGCGCATCGCGCGTGATCTGCGCCTCCTTGCTCAACGGTGGCGGCGGCTCCGGACGATCGCAGCCCGCGAGCGCGACGATCATGGCCAGGCCGCAGGCGATGCGGTGCAGGCCCCTCACGCGACGTCGCTCCCGTCGTCGCGCTCTTCTTCCGCGACCGCACCGCGGTCCTTGATGCGCGTGACCTGCGTGAGCAGTGCATCTTCGGCCGCCATGTCGGGCCGCTGCCCGCGATAGACCGGCTGCTCGAAGCTGCCGCCCGCATAGCGATAGAGATAGCGCACCTCGACCAGCGTGCCGGGCACGGGCAGCGCCTCGTTCGGCGGCACGGTCACGTTGCCGAGATCGACCAGCACGCCGGCCTCGTCGCGCAGGCCCACGGCCACCGAGCGTTGCGCATTGACGCGCAGCACCTCGCAGGTGGCGCTCTGCTGGAATTTGAACTTCAAGCTCGCGGCACTGCGCCCCGCGGTGAAGGGCGCGGCCAGCGCCTTGAGCACGAAGCCCTCGCCATGCGTGGCACGCAACTCGGCCGCGCGCCGGTGCTTGGCCGAAGCCTCGGTCTCGAGCGGCAGCACGGCCATCCATGGCAGCGCGGCCGCGAAGGCCTCGAGCCGGCGGAAGCGTTCGACGAAAGCCTGCGCGCGCAGATCCTCGCCGCCGGCCTCTAGCAGGTCGAAGGCCAGGAAGCCGTCGCCCACGTGTTCGCCCGCGATCACCGCGCGGCCGGCCGGCAGCGCGGCGGTCGCGACCCAGGCCTGCGGGATGTCGACGAACAGGCCACGGCGGTTGGTGCCGCGCACCGCGCCTTCCTCGATCAGCAGCATGCGGTTCTCGCCATCGGCCTTTTCCTGCAGGCCCCAGCAGGGGTCGTCGAGGTAGCGCGCGAGCTGCGTCTCGGCGATCAGGGTCGGCAACTGCGGCAGCTCGCCACTCCTGCGGCCCGCGAACTCGGACGCGGTGTAGAGCGCGCCCGAGGCATCGGTGGTGTAGCCCTTGCCGGTCTTCTCCTTCACCACCTTCTGGTAGATCTTGAGCGCGGCCTCGTAGCCGACCGGGCTGCTGGTCTTGGTGCCGGTGGCGAGCGTGCCGCCGCGCCGGCCATTGCCGTAGTCGACCACCCAGCCCTCGTCCTTCGGCCGCAGGTGGACCTGGTAGACCTTGTCGGAGCCCTGGCCCGTGAAGTAGAGGAAGCTGGATTGCGCGAGAGGTTCGGTGCTGGACATGGCGGCGGATGCGATGGAACGAACGGCGCCGTGGCGTTGCACGACGCTGCGATGCTACACAGCACGCGCCGCGCCGCCGAATGACTTTAGGCACTGGTGCCGCACGCCCGGCGCACCTAGCCTACGCCCGCACAGGCGAACACAAGGGGACGGCGCCATGGGATTTCTGGACAAGGTCCGCAAGCTTTTTTCATTCAGTTTCAATCGGCTCGAGGACGGCACGCCGCTGACGCCCGCGCAGCATCGCGGCCTCGCGCTCGGCGCGGTCTATGCGGCCGAGTCCTACCTGCCGATCAATGCGCTCACCGCGGAATCCGACCGCGCCACCGCCGTGGCGCTGCTGGCCTCGGCCTGGGGCGTCACCGGTGCCGGCAGCGCGCGCGAGGTCACCGAGTCGCTGCTCTCGCAAGGCCATCGCGCCCACTACGCGGTGGTGAACCCGCGCGTGGAACGCCTCTACCGTGGCAGCCGAAGCGACGCGGCGGCGGTCGCGCAAGCCAACCTCGCGGCGCTGCCCGGCGAGGCCGTGGCACGCGGCCTCGACCTCGAAAGCACGCGCGACTACTACGAAAGTTGGCACGAGGCCGCCGAGGAAGGCCTGTTCGACAAGCTGCCGCGGCCGCTGCCCGCGAGCATCATGGCCTGGGACATGGGCCGGCTGGTGCAGCTGCACCGGCTGATCCAGGACGCGCGGCTGCTGCGCGCCGAGGAGTCGTGGAACGCGATCGCGAGCGCGGCGCGCCTCGCGCAGCCCGCCTACCAGTCGTGGCGCGACTTCGGCGACAGCTTCGTGGTCGGGCGCGCGTTCTGGCTCGCCACCCACGACCTCGACCGCATCGCCGAGGACACCGACACCTTCCAGCGCGCCACGGCCCACCTGCTCTCGCACGAGCACAGCCCTTGGCGGCAGATGGCATGGTGAGCCGGCGCTCATTCGAGCGTCATCGAAGCATGCGGGAACAGGGCCTAAGATAGCTGGATGCCCCGATCGGCCACACCGCGCGATCGAGGGCATTCAACCGAAGGCAGGGAGGCCTCCGCGTGAAGCGCATTCGATCCGAGAAACTCACACGAACGAGACCGGGGACATCGACGGTCACGGAACACGTCACCATCGAACTGTTCGAGCTGCCCGCCGACGCCGGGCACGTGGTGCACCTGAGCAGCAGCCGCGACGGACTGCAGTGGCGCGAGACCGTGCTGACGCCCGCGCCGCTCGCGCTCGACAAGGCGATGGCGGTGTTCGGCGACGCGCTCGCCGCGCAACTCGCGCGTGGCCTCGCGCTCGAAGGCGCGCCGCTCGTGGCATCGGCACCGGCCGCACCCATCGCCGCCGCCGCATCCCTTTCCCCTGCCGACACCCTTCTTCTGAACCGCATCGCGCCCGATGCCTGGCGCCTGCTGCCGCCGCTGCGCCGCAGCCGCACCGTGTGGCGCCTCGGCGAACGCCGGCTCGCGCAGGCGGTGCCGCGCCTGGTCGAGCTGATCGAGACCGGCGACGCGATGCTCGACTACTGCATCGCCTG
Organism: Variovorax sp. GW821-FHT10D07; assembly: GCF_059415325.1. Classification (NCBI taxonomy): domain Bacteria; kingdom Pseudomonadati; phylum Pseudomonadota; class Betaproteobacteria; order Burkholderiales; family Comamonadaceae; genus Variovorax; species Variovorax sp. GW821-FHT10D07. Next base: position 438,060 of record NZ_JBWKMZ010000002.1, read on the forward strand.
GGCCATCGGCCGCTGCGGCGACGCGGGCGCCTTCGAGGCGATGGTCGAGCTCTCGCGCCGCGCGTCCGACCCCAAGGTGACGCGCATCGCGCGCTGGGCCGCGCTCGCGCTGTGGCCCGCCGAACGGCGTGCCGCGGAGGCCGAGCGCATCGTCGACGACTGGCCCGGCTCGCTGCGCCGCGCCTGGACCGAGGCACAGGTCGTGCCGGTGGCCGAGGCCGCCGCGCTGCTGCGCGAACGGCTCGCCGATCCCGCGCACTGGCAAAGCCTCGCGCACACCGACTGGACACAGCAGCTGTTCGAACTCGCACTGCTCGAAGGCCTCGACGAGGAGCAGCCCGCCGGCCTGGCGCGCCGTGCGCTGCATGACGTGGCGCAGCAGCTGTCGCTGGCCGCGGGCAGCTTCCGCGCCTGGCGCCGGCTCTACAAGGGTGCCGAGTTCGCGGGCGACTACCGCCTGCTGGGCCTGCTGAACCAGCGCCTCGAAACGCAGCGCGCGGGCTTTCGCGGCACCAGCCAATGGGCCATGCTCAACGGCCGCTACGTCGACATCGCGAAGGAGATCGTGCGCCCCGACAGCCGGCTCGCGCTGAGCCAGCGCACGCACGACTACCTGCGCCGCCGCACCTGGCGCACCCTGCGCCGGCTCGCGCTGCGCGGCGCGGCCGACGAGCGCGACTGGCTGCGGCTCGCGATGGGCGTGCTGCTCGCTGCCGACGATGCGAATGCGTCCGTCGCGGCGCGCCATGAGGATGCGGGCTGGAACCGCGAGACGCGCGTCTGGCACAGCGGTCCCTACAGCCGCTGGCTGGTCGTGATGCAGCTGCTGCACCGCCACGACCCCGAATGGACCGCGCTGGCCGGCGGCCTCTACTGGCGCCGCGAGACACCGCCGGCCGAGCACCGCGCGCAACGCGGCGAGGCCTGGCCCGAACGCTGGGACCGCCATCCCGAGGCGCTGCTGCAGCTGATGCAGCAGTCGCGCTGCGCCGGCGTGCATGCCTTCGCGGCGCGCGCGCTGCAGGACAACCGCAGCTTCTGCCAGGCGCTCGATGGCTCCGTGCTGCGCGAGCTGCTCGCGAGCGCCTGGAACGACACGGCGCGCTTCGCGTTGACGCTGGTGCGCGAGCGCATCGAGGCCGGCGAGCCGGCCGGCCCGTGGCTCGTGCCGCTGATCGATTCGCCACTCGATGAAGCACGTCGCCATGCGCTCGACCTGATCGCCGAGGACCCGGCGCGTTACAGCCGCGACGTCGAGCTGCTGCTGCGCCTGCTGGTCTCGGCCGATGCCGAGGTGCGCCGCGCCTCGCGCCTGCTGCTGCAGGCCGCGGCCGGCCAGCCCGAGGCCGCCGACGTTTTCGACGCACTGTGCACCGCGCTGCTCGGCTGGCTCGCGCGCTGCGATGCGCAGGCGCCCGAGCTCGCCGCCATCTGCGAGGACCTGCAATGGGCGCTGCAGAACCCGCTGCGCGAAGCCGGCGCGAAGGCGCCGCTGGCCGAGCTGCTGGCCCTGTTCGACCATGCGAGCCCCGACGTGGTGGCGCTTGCGGCCGAGTGGCTGTTGCTGCATCCGGCGTCCGTGCAAGGCCTGCCGATCGAGGTGCTGACGCGGCTGCTGCAGTCGGACGACGAGCGGCTGCGCGGCGCCGGCGTGCGCCTGTTCACCGCGCTGCCCGACGACATGCTGCTCGCGCAGCCGGCGCTGTTCGCCGTGTTCTGCGCCAGCCCGATGCCGCGCGTACGCAGCGCGGTCGCGCCCAAGCTCGCGCAGTTGCTGCCTGGCCATCCGGACTTCGGCGCGGCGCTGATGCCGATGCTGCGCGACGAGTTGTTCCGCACCGAAGCGGCCGAAGGCGTGTTCGATTCGCTGCTGCAGTGGCTGTGCGGGCCGCTGGCCGAGCACACTCGCGCGGGCGACAGCGCCACCACCGTGCGGCTGCTCGAGGCGCGCAGCAAGGGCGCGCAACGGCTGGGCGCCTGGCTGCTGCCGCAGCAGCCGGCCGAGGCCTTCGACGTGCTGCAGACCGCGAGCCTGGGGCTGGTCGATGCCGCCGCCGCGCGGCAATGGGCCTGCGAGCAGCTCGCCGCGCAACCCGAGCGCACGCTCGCGCAGCTCGACGACGCGCTGCGCATCTTCGACAGCCGCTGGGACGACGCGCTTGCCTGGGCGCGCCAGTGGTTCGCGGCGCAAGGCCAGTCGCCGCAATGGACACCCGCGCTGCTGGTGCGCCTGTGCGACCACAAGGATCCCGGCGCGCAGCGCCTGGGCCGCGAGCTGCTCACCGCGCACTTCGAACTCACCGACGTCACCACCTACATGCTGCAGCTGAGCCAGCATCCCTCGAGCGGCATGCAGCTGTTCGTGACCAACTGGCTGGCGGCCGCCGCGGGCGGCAAGCCCGAGGTGCTGGCGCGGCTCGAGCCCTACTTCCTCACCGTGCTGTCGCAGGCCAACCGCGGCCGGCTCGCCAAGGCGCGCGTGAGCGAATTCCTCGCGGCGCAGGCCGAGCAGTCCGAAGAGGCGGCGCGCATCGTCGCGCGCGTGTTCGCGCGCCAGGCCGTGAGCGGCGCCATCACCGAGCGCGCCCGCTACGTGGCCGGCCTGCGCAGCATCCAGCAACGCTATCCGGCGCTCGAGAACCCGCTGCAGGCTGCGCCCGTGCGCGCCGTCGCGCCGCGCCGGGCCGCCGTCGCCGGGGGTCCCGCCGCATGAAGTTCCAGTACCGCTATTTCGGCCACTCGGGCGCGCAGCAGACGCCCACCAGCACAGCGCTGCAGTTCGCGCCCGACACCCTGCGCGCGCCCGTGCACTTCATCGGCGAGGTCAACCGCCACCTGCCGTTTCGCGAAGGCATGTCGGCGCTGCACGACGTGGTGGTGGGCGACCTGCGCTTCCAGCCGCGCGACAAGAGCGCCTACCTCGAATGGCTCGCGAGCCAGGAAGGCGAGCTGCTCGCGCAGTACATGGCGCGCAGCGACGAGCTCAAGGCCCGCATGGCGCCGCTGCGCGAGGAGCTCGACGTGCTGCGCCAGCGCAAGTCGGCCATGCTGCAGCCCTTCTACAAGGCGCAGAAGCGCTACTTCGACCACCTCTACAAGGTCAACCGCGAAGCCTGGTTCGTGCTCGATCCGGTGATCACGGTGCATCCCGACCGCGTGTTCTTCGAGTGCTTCAGCCAGGACGAGTCGAGCTACGGCATGTTCTCCTGCGGCCACGAAGTCTTCGACCGTGTGAGCGACCATGCCTTCGGCACCACCAACGTCGACTACTCCGAGTCGCTCTACGACGAGTTCCAGAAGATCCGCGACTACAAGGCCACGCGGCTGGCGATCGATCCCGGCGGCTTCCAGGTACAGAGCGGCAACGACCCGGCCTTCCACGAACCCAAGATCGAAGTGCCCGACAGCTGGGTGCGCGGCTTCCTGCAGGTCAGCAGCGCGATGCTGCTGCCCGCGCACCGGCTGCAGTTGCACCCGATGGACGTGCACAACATCTGCCTGGTGCTGCGCCGCCGCAAGGAGCGCGCGGGCCCGCGCTCGCTGCGCTTCATCCTGCGGCCCGGGCAGCCGGTGCGCATCCTGTTCGAGCCCTGGGGCCATGAACTGGTGTGCCCGCGTTCCTCGCACGACGCACCCGCCGACATCGACATCCGCGTCTGGGGCCGGCGCCGGCTGCTGCAGCTCGAACGGCTGGTGCCGGTGGCGCAGGGCTTCACGGTGCACCTGCTGGGCACCGGCATGCCGAGCTTCTGGGTCGCGCGGCTGCCCGACATGGAGTTCACGCTGGGCCTGTCGGGCTGGACCGCCAACGACTGGTCGCGCAACGGCCACTTCGAGCTGCTGCAGCCGCGCCACGACGTCGACCAGGACAGCCTGCTGCGCGTGTTCGCGGCGCTGGGCGAACGCTGGCGCGCCACCACCGCCGAACTGGCCGCGGCCACCGGGCTTTCGCCTCTCACGGTCGAGTCGGCGCTCGGCGGCTATGTGCAGGCCGGGCGCGTGGTGTACGACATCGCGCACGGCGTGTGGCGGCTGCGCGAGCTCAGCCGCGAGCCGCTGCCGATGGAACGGCTGCGCCATGCCAGCCCCGAGGAAGCGGCCGCGGCCGAACTGGTGCAGGCCGGACGCCTGAAGGACACGAAGGTCGAGGCCCGTGCCGATGGCGGGCTGCTGCTCAGCGGCCTGTGCGGCACCCAATCCTCGCGCCAGTACCAGGTGCGGCTGCAGCTCGATGCCGACCAGCGCGTGGCCACCGGCGAATGCCAGTGCGACCACTTCATCCGCCTGCGCATGACGAAGGGGCCGTGCGAACACATGCTCGCGCTGCGCCTGGCCACCGCTTCGGCCGCGCTGGCCCTTGGCACCACCGCGGGCGCACCGACGCCCGCGACCGACTCGGAAGAAAGGACTGCAAGCATCGGCTGATACACTGGTTTTGCGAACGGGGCGGGAAGGCTCTTGCAATCCGGATGGCGCATCGCCATCCTCGATCTCAGCACTTCCCAGGCTTCACTGGACATCTCTTCACTGTGCCGTACGCGCATGGTGGCGCGATGACGGTGCGGCTTCTTCGAAGCTCATCGCGCCACCATGCGCGTACGGCGTCGAGTGGAGCTGTCCAGTCTTCAGGCTCTTCGACGAGATTCCCGTCCCGTTCGCATCTTTTTCTTCCAGTGCATCGGTCCATGCGGCGCACACCGCCCATGACCCCACCCTCTCCCTCCTCCGTACCCGATTCGGCGCTCACGCGCGAGGAGCTCTACGCGCGCATCCGCGGGAGTTCCAAGCAGGAGGTCGTGCTCGAGGAGATGCAGCGCCTGGGCTTCTGGCCGCGCGACACGGCGCAGCCCACGGTCGAAGCCCAGTTGATCCGCCGCGAGGGCGAGCTGCAGACCGCGCTGCGCGATCTCGGCGACGAGCTGCGCGGCATCGAGGACCGCGAGACCGCGCTCAAATCGATGCGCAAGGAACGCATGGCGCGGGCGCGCGAACGCCGTGAAGAAACCCGCCAGCGCCTCGCGCAGCAGCGCCATGCGCGCGCGCTCGACTGGCATGGCCGGCGCCAGCGCGAACTGCTGTACCTGGGCGAAGGCGTCTCGGGCGGCCTCAACGAGGCGCGCAGCGACGAGCAGGCGCTCGCGCGCCATGCGCTGCCGGCGCTGCACGACGCCACCGACCTCGCGCGCGCCATGGGCCTGGAACTCGGGGAACTGCGCTTCCTGGCCTGGCACCGCGAGGTCGCGCGCGTGAGCCACTACCAGCGCTTCACCGTGCCCAAGAAGACCGGCGGCGAGCGCCAGATCTCGGCGCCGATGCCGCGGCTCAAGCGCGCGCAGTACTGGGTGCTCGACAACGTGCTGGCCAAGGTGCCGGTGCACGAAGCGGTGCACGGCTTCCTGCCGGGCCGCTCGATCCTCAGCAATGCCGCGCCGCACGTGGGGCAGGCGGTGGTGGTGAACCTCGACCTCAAGGACTTCTTTCCCTCGATCGGCCTGCGCCGCGTGCGCGGCGTGTTCCGCCAGCTCGGCTACTCGCCGCAGGTCGCGACCCTGTTCGCGCTGCTCGCGACCGAAGCGCCGACCGACGAGGTCGAGCTCGACGGCGAGCGCTACTTCGTCGCGCGCGGCGAGCGCGTGCTGCCGCAGGGCGCGCCCACCAGCCCGATGCTCACCAACGTGCTGTGCCGCCGGCTCGACGCGCGGCTGGCCGCCTGCGCCGCCAAGCTGGGCTTTCGCTACACGCGCTATGCCGACGACCTGAGCTTCTCGGCCGATGCCGAGCATGGCCGCGATGTCGGCAAGCTCTTGTGGCGCGCCAAGCAGATCGTGGCCAGCGAAGGCCTCGTGGTGCATCCCGAGAAACAGCAGGTGATGCGCCGCCACCAGCAGCAGCACGTGACCGGCATCGTGGTCAACGACAAGCTCTCGACCGACCGGGACACCCTGCGGCGCTTTCGCGCCGTGCTGCACCAGGCCGAGCGTCACGGTCCGCAGGGTCTGCACTGGAACGGCCAGCACGACCTGATCGCCGCGCTGCGCGGCTATGCGAACTTCATCGCGATGGCCGACCCCGCGCGCGCCGAGCCCTACCTGCGGCGCGTGAAGGCGCTGGCCGCGAAGCATGCGGCGGCGCCCGCGACGGTCGCGACGCCGGCCCGCGCGCCGCTGCCCGCGGGCCACTTCCGCCAGCAGTCGGCCGCCGGGCTCGCGCCGCTGTCCACGTGGTGGCAGCCCGCGCGCGCGCCCGAGCCGGTGCTCGAGAAGACACCCGAGCAGATCGCGGCCGAGAAGAAGGCGAAGCGCGAGGCCGAGCGCGAACGCCAGCGCGCGCTCGACGACACGCAGCGGCGCGAACAGGCACCGCCACGCAACGACACGCGCCCGGCCGAGCCCGCGGCGGCAGCGCAACCCGCGAAGCCGCGCAGCGCGCTGTCGCTGCTGGGCCTGTGGGTCAGCATCGCGATACAGGGCACCTACGTGCTGGGCTTCCTGCTGTCGCTGCGCGATGCCTGGCTGATCGGCCTCGTGACGGGCGCGATCTGGGTCGCCAACATCTACCAGCGCAAGGCCGGCTGGATGCGCTTCTTCATCGCGCTGATCGCCGGCTCGGGACTCTCGGCGGTGCTGCGCAAGATGTGGTCCTGAAAAGGCCGGCCCCCAAAGAAAAATCGCCCCGAAGGGCTATGCGCTTCTAGGACGCGGCCGATGTCGAGGGCCGCGATGCCACCGCGGGTGCCTGCGCCTGCGCCGGCGCGCGCATGTCGAACAGCCGGCACTCGGTGGTGGCCTTGGCATACAGCGTGCCGTCCGGACCCACGAGGCTGGCTTCGGCCAGCGCCACGCGGCCTTCGATGCGCGTGACCGTGGCCTCGGCGCGCACGCGCCGCACGTCGAGCGTGAGGCCTTTCAGGTAACGGGTCTCGAGGCTGGCCGTGGTGTAGACCTGCCCCGGCGGCAGCGACGCGAGCACCGCGCAGCCCAGCGCCGAATCGAGGATCGAGGTCATCCAGCCGCCGTGGATGGTGCCCATGGGATTGAGGTACTCGCGCTGCGGCGTGCCCTGGAACACGGCCGAGCCCGGGCGCGCGACGATCGCATAGAAGGTCAGGTGCTTGGCGAACTCCGCATAGGGAAGCTGGCCGTTCATCATCGCGTGCATCACTTCGAGGCCGCTCTTGCCGACGAGCTGCGCGGGCCGTGCCACACCGACACCGGGACCCGAATTAAGCAGTTCGACTACCTCGCGTTCCTCGGAGAGCCACAGGTCCAGTCGTTGTTCAGGCGTCATTTGAAAAGATCTCGAAAGCAATGCGGATCGGATCGGGAGAAGTGGCACGCGACGGTGCTTTCTCATGCATCTTCTTGTCGCGACCAGTTTAGCAATTGCCTGCTGCGAAGACGATGCTTTCAAGCGCCCGCACCACGCATTCCTTGTCGAATCCTTAAGCCGCGTGCGTTAAGTGGCGCTGTCGCGCGCCGAACACAGCGCCGGCCCCGCGCGAACGATGGGCTTCACAGTTCGCGCGCATGCGACTACATTCGCATCCCTCGACAACCACGCACCATAGGAGGTACGCAATGAACAAGCCAGTCCTTGCCCCCACCACCGTCTCGGTGCCTGGCCGCTCGATCGCGTTGCGCACACGCCGCTGATGCCTTCGCCTCGCTGAGCGTCGCAGCCCTCCCGCTGCACGCAAGGCCGCCCCGCCCGAGATTCGCCAAGCCCGCCGCGCGCGCCATCGCGTGCGGCGCCCGGTCTTTCGTTTTCGAATCAAGGTGCCCACACCCATGCTCGATACAGCAGCCGCGCACGCGCGGCATCGTTTCGTTTTTCTCTCGACCGTCCGCATCGCCATCCTTCCCGCCCGCGCAAGGAAGGAGGTGGCCCCATGAAGATCCCGCCCCGACTCCAACCCCTGGTCGACGAAGGCCTGATCGACAGCGTCAGCCGCCAGCTCATGAGCGGCAAGGAGGCGATGGTCTACGTCGTGCACAGCGGCGACGAAGCCCGTTGCGCCAAGGTCTACAAGGAGGCCGACAAGCGCGCCTTCCGGCAAGCGGTGGACTACACCGAGAACCGCAAGATCCGCAACTCGCGCGAGCGCCGCGCCGTCGCCAAGGGCACGCGCTTTGGCCGCCGCATGACCGAGAGCCACTGGCAGAGCGCCGAGGTCGATGCGCTGCACCGGCTGGCCGACGCGGGCGTGCGCGTGCCCGAGCCCTTCGGCTTCTGGGAGGGCGTGCTGCTGATGGAGCTCGTGACCGATGCCGAGGGCGCGGCCGCACCGCGGCTCAACGACGTCGAGTTCACGCCCGACGATGCGCGGCGCCATCACGCCACGCTGGTGCGCGAGGTGATGCGCATGCTGTGCGCGGGCATCGTGCACGGCGACCTCTCGGAGTTCAACGTGCTGCTCGGCGCCGGCGGCCCGGTGATCATCGACCTGCCGCAGGCCGTCGATGCCGCGGGCAACAACCATGCGCAGCGCATGCTGCTGCGCGACGTGGCGAACCTGCGCGAGTTCTTCGGCCGCTTCGCGCCCGAACTGCACGAGACGCGCCATGGCGAGGAGATCTGGCATCTCTACGAGCGCGGCCTGCTGCGGCCCGAGACGCCGCTGAGCGGCGCGCCGCTGCGCGACACCGGGCCGGTCGACCTCGGCGAGGTGCTGCGCGCGGTCAATGACGCGCGCGCCGAGGAGGCGCTTCGGCGCGAGCGGCTGGCGAACCGGGGCGAGCCCTGAGCCCGGCGGCGACAATCGGCGCAGCACCGCCCTCCCTCCTCCACGATGTTCCAGCCCCCCGACCTCGCGCCCTCCCCGCGTCCCGCGCGCCACTTCGCCTCGGCGCTCTCGCTGGCCGCGGCCTTCGCGCTCGGCGGACCGGCGCTGGTCCATGCGGGCGTGCGGCTCGACGACGACCGCGGCAGCGTGCTCGAGCTGCCGGCGCCCGCGCGGCGCATCGTCTCGCTGATGCCCTCGCTGACCGAGACCGTGTGCGCGCTCGATGCCTGCGACCGGCTGGTGGGCATCGACCGCCACGCCAACTGGCCGGTGGCGGTGCAGCGGCTGCCGCAGGTGGGCGGCATCGACGACGCGAACATCGAGCGCATCGTCGCGCTCAAGCCCGACCTCGTGCTGCTGCGCCCGCGCAGCCGTGCCGCCGAACCGCTCGAGCGGCTCGGCATCCGCGTGCTGGCGCTCGATGCCAAGACCCATGCCGACATGCGCCGCGTGATGGAGACCGTGGCGCGCGCCACCGGCCAGCCCGGCAAGGGCGAGGCCTACTGGCGCCGGCTCGATGCCGGTCTCGACGCGGCGCGCGCACGCGTGCCCGCGGGCTGGCAGGGCCGGCGCGTCTACTTCGAGGTGCATGGCGGCATGGCGGCCGCGAGCGAGAGTTCCTTCATCGGCGAGACGCTTGCGCGGCTGGGCCTCGCGAACGCGGTGCCCGGCACACTGGGGCCGTTTCCGAAGATGAGCCCCGAGTTCGTGGTGCGCGCCGACCCCGACGTGCTGATGGTGTCGGCGCTCGGCGAGCTGTCGGCGATGGCCGCGCGGCCCGGCTGGTCGGCGATGAACGCGATCAAGCGCGGCCGCGTCTGCAGCTTCGCGTCGGCGCGCTTCGACCTGATGATGCGGCCCGGTCCGCGGCTGGACGAGGCGGCGGATGCGATCGTCGACTGCCTGGTACGGCTCGGCGATCCGCGCTCCTGAAGACGGCGGGCCGCGCTCAGTCGGGCGCGTGGCACACGACGAAACCGCGCACGGGCGCAATCCATTCGACCGCCGCATCCTCGGGCCATGCCACGGCCGCGCCCTGCGCGCTGCCCGAGAACAGCAGGCGCTCCTCGACCAGCAGGAAGCGCCGCGCGCCGGCCTCGTCGCCGCCCAGCACCCGCAGTGTCGCGCCGCCGAGGTCCAGCGACTCCCCAGTCTTCGGCGCGACCGCACGCGCCTCGGGCCAGCCGGCGGCCGATACCTCGCCGCGCGTGGCCAGCACCCAGCGCACCGGCCCGGGCGCCGCGGCGCGCAGCGCCTCGCCCGGCACCGGATCGATCAGCGCCCACCCTTCGTCGCCCCCCACGAAATGGCTGTGCGTTCCATCGGCGCCCGTCACGCGCCACACGCGCGGCGACAGCCGCATCGAAAGCCCCGCTTCGTGCGCATAGCGCCCGCCGCCCTGCCCGTCGGGATCGATCAGCGCCACCTCGTCGTAGGGCGCCTCGTCCACGTTCACCGGCCGCCGGCCTTCGGGCCCGTCGGCCAGCCGCGGCATGTTGAGCCGCACGCGCGCACGAGCGCGCGCCTGCGCGAGGCAATCGACCACCGAGGCGAAGCCCGCGAGCTCCAGCAGCACGCGCCGCGTCACGTTCATCAGCTTGAGCCCGAGTGCCGGGCTCGCGGCCTCGGCCGGCGGCAGCCAGCGGTGCTCGACGATCTCGAAGCCGTCGACCTGCACCTCCTGCCCCGGGGGCATGGCCGCGACGAAGAAGCGCGTGTCGAAGCGCCGCGGCATGCCGGGCGGCGTCAGCCAGTGGCTGAAATAGGCGAACTGGTCGACCGCGAGCCGCCAGCCCTGGGCGTCGCACAGCGCAAGCAGCGCCTCGGTGCTGTCGGCCACCGCGGCGCGCATCGCGGCCAGCCGCTCGGGATCGACGCGCTCGAGCGCGACCAGCGCGCCGTCGGCGTCGCTCGCGAACAGCACGCCGGCCTCCTCGAAGCATTCGCGCACCGCGGCGGCGTAGTAGTCGAGGCCGCCCGCGGGCAGCGCGAGCCGCGCGCTCGCGGCCGCATCGTCGAGCCCCGCGCAGCGCGTGTGCAGCTCGCGATCGTGCGCGTCGACCACGCCGCCCGGGAACACGCTGGCGCCGCTGTTCTGGTCGTCGGGCTTGTCGGCCCGGCGCAGCATCAGCACCTCGAGGCCGCCGGGCCCGTCGCGCAGCAGGATCAGCGAGGCGGCGGTGCGGATCGGGCGTGGCTTGGGCGGCGTGGCGTTCATGGGAAGCGATTGTCGGTCCGCGGCCGCCGGCCTGCTGTCACGCACGTCCACGGCTGAGCCGGGGGCCGGCCGCGCCGTCCTCGACCTGCCAGCCCTGCGCGCGCAAGTCCTCGCGCAGCCGGTCGGCCCGGGCCCAGTCGCCCGCGGCACGGGCCTCGAACCGCTCGCGCGCCAGGGCCGCGATCGCCTCGGGCACCGCGTCGCCCTCCTCGCGCCAATCGGCCAGCCGCAGCCCCAGCACGGCCTCGAACACATCGACCGTGGCGCGCCGCGTCGCCGCCGGCAGGTCGCTGCGCACCAGCTCCCAGAGCACGGCCAGGCCGCGCGGCAGGTTCAGGTCCTGCTCGACCTCGGCGCGGAAGCGCGCGACGAAGCCCGCGTCGGCCATGCCGCCCTCCGGCCAGCCCGCATAGGCGCGACGCAGGCGGTCGAGCGCCGACTGCGCGCCCGCGATCGCGGCCTCGTTGAAGCGCAGGCTGCTGCGGTAGTGCGCGCCCAGGCACAGGTAGCGGTAGGCCAGCGGATCGATGCCGCGGTCGACCAGCGTCTGCAGCCGCACGAAGTCGCCGTTGGACTTCGACATCTTCAGGTCGTCGTCGAGCGTGAGGAAATAGCCATGCAGCCAGAAGTTGGCGAGCCGCGTGCCGTGGCAGGCCTGGGTCTGCGCGATCTCGTTGCTGTGGTGCACGCCGATGTGGTCCTCGCCGCCGCAGTGGATGTCGAACCAGGGCCCGAGGTAGCGGGCCGACATGGCCGAGCATTCGATGTGCCAGCCCGGGAAGCCGCGGCCCCAGGGGCTGTCCCATTCCATCTGCCGCTGGGCGCCGGGCGGGCTGAACTTCCAGAGCGCGAAGTCGGTGGCCTCGCGCTTGTCGCCCATCGCCACGCGCTGGCCCGCGCGCAGGCCGGCCTTGTCCAGCCGCGCGAGGTGGCCGTAGTCGTCCTGCTTCGAGGTGTCGAAGTAGATGCCGTCGGCGGTGCGGTAGGTGAAGCCCTTGCGCTCGAGCTCGGCGATGAAGGCGAGCTGCTCGGGGATGTGGTCGGTGGCGCGCGGCCATTCGGCGGGCTCGCGCAGGTTCAGCGCGCGCCAGTCGGCGCGGAAGGCGGCGGTGAAACGCTCGGCGATGGCCCAGGCCGATTCGCCCGCGCGCCGGCTGCCCTTCTCCATCTTGTCCTCGCCCTCGTCGGCGTCCGAGACCAGGTGGCCGACGTCGGTGATGTTGACCACGTGCCGCACCTCGTGGCCGCCGAATTCGAGCACGCGGCGCAGCAGGTCCTCGAACACGTAGGTGCGCAGGTTGCCGATGTGGGCATGGTCGTAGACCGTGGGACCGCAGCAGTAGAGCCCCACCGGGCCGGGGCGCAGCGGAACGAAGGGGCGCAGGGAGCGCGACCAGGTGTCGTGGAGGACGAGGGACATGCGTGTGGACTCTCGAGGTCGTTGCAGAAAACAAAAAGGCCACCGGTCTTGCAACGGGTGGCCATCGGGCATGCGGGTTCGCGCGAAGTCGCTCTAGCCGCCATCTCCCCATGGCAGAACGCGACAGCAGGTGCCGGCGAGGTGGAGGGAAGGACGGGTGAGCATGGCCGGCATCCTAGCCGCTAGGCCTGCCGCGGGTCAAACGCGGCCGCGTCGAGGTAGCGCGCGTCCCACGCCGCGGCCAGCGACTGCGCGCGATGCAGCGGCACGCGCGCGGTCTCGAAGCCGACCACGCAGGCCACGTCGGCCGCCCCGGGCCGCGCGGGCGACTCGGCGCTGCGGCCATCGGTCAGCAGCCAGAGCCAGCGCCGCCGATCGGCATGGCGCTCGAGCAGCTCGTCGGCGCGCTGCACGCCGAGCGCCAATGGGGTGCCGCCGCCGGCGCCGATGGGCGCGATCCAGTCGTCGTTCCAGGCACTGGCGCGGCGCGGCGGCAGCCGCAGCTCGACCACCGAGCCCGCGAAGCACAGCAGCGCGACATGGTCGCGGCGGCGGTAGGCCTCGTCCATCAGCGCGAGCAGCAGGCCCTTGGCGCGCGCGAGGCTGCCGTCGTTGCGCATCGAGGCCGAGGCATCGAGCAGGAAGCAGTGCAGCGCGCCCTCGCGCGTCTCGCGCGGGCGGCGGCGCAGGTGCTCGCGGCGCAGCGGGCCGGCGCCGCGCGCGACGAGCGTGCGCGGCCAGTCCAGCGCCGCGTCAGCGGCGGCGATGCCATGCCAGGCTTCGCGGCCCGGTCCCGATGACGCCTGCCTCCGGTCACCCTGGCGCGCGCCAGCGGGTGCGGTGTTCCGGAGGCTCAGGCTTTTTTTGCGAGCGAGGCGGCCGGGATCAGCGGGCGCAGCGGCTTGACGCGGGCGACGCCGACGGGCTCGGGGGGCAGCGCGCCCCAGTCGCCGTCGCCGCCGTCACCGGAATGGGCGCCTTCATCGATAGCGTTTTCACCCTCGGCGGCCGATGGCGGTGGCGCGCTCGACGACTGCGCGGGCGGCGTCGCCTCGACACCCGGCTTGCGCCGATGCAGCAGCACGGCCTCGGCCACGCGCCGCACATGCTGCTCGCCGATGGCCTCGGCGCCTTCGAGCGCGGCCAGCGCGCGCGCCGCGCGCAGCATCACGAGGTCGGCGCGCAGGCCATCGACCTGCGCGGCGATGCACAGCGCACCCACGGCCTCGTGCACCGCATCCCCATACGGCAACGCGGTGGCATCAGCCAGCGTCGCACGGGCGCGCCGCAGCGACGCGGCGAGCTCGGCCTCGGCCGCCGCATGCCGCGCGCGAAAGCCCTCGGGATCGCTGTCGAAGGCCAGCCGCGCGCGCACCACGGCCTGGCGCTCGGACGGGTCCTCGAGGTTGCGCAGCTGCACGCAGAGGCCGAAGCGGTCGAGCAGTTGCGGGCGCAGGCTGCCCTCCTCCGGGTTCATGGTGCCCACGAGCACGAAACGCGCGGCATGGCGGTGCGAGATGCCGTCGCGCTCGACCACGTTGACGCCGCTGGCGGCCGCATCGAGCAGCGAATCGATCAGCGCATCGGGCAGCAGGTTGATCTCGTCGACGTAGAGCACGCCGCCATGGGCGCGCGCGAGCAGGCCCGGCGCGAACTTCAGCGCTTGGCCGGCCAGCGCCTGGCCGAGGTCGAGCGTGCCGACCAGGTGCTCGAGGCTGGCGCCCAGCGGCAGGGTGACGAAGGGCGCGCCGGGCAGCAGCTCGGCCAGCGCGCGCGCGGCCGTGGTCTTGGCGGTGCCGCGCGGGCCCTCGATCAGCACGCCGCCGAGCGCGGGATCGGCCGCGGCCAGCAGCAGCGCCTCGCGCAGCAGCGGCTGGCCGGCGATGGCGGAAAAGGGGAACGACGCCGGCAGCGGCGCGGCCTCGGCATTCGGGTGGGCGGTCATCGCGTGTGTCCTTCCATCCGCTGCTCGTGCGCGAGCAGCAGGTTCTCGATGCGTTCGCGGTAGTCGCCGGGCGACTGCCAGAGGCCGCGCTGCATGGCCTCGAGCAGGCGGCTCAGCATGTCGTGCAGCGCGCGTGGATTGTGCGTGTCGACGAAATCTCGGTTATCGGCGTCGAGCACGTAGGCGTCGGCCACCATCGCGTACTGGTGGTCGCCGACCACGCGCGCGGTGGCGTCGAAGCCGAACAGGTAGTCGACCGTAGCCGCCATCTCGAAGGCGCCCTTGTAGCCATGGCGGCGCGCGCCCGCGATCCACTTGGGATTGACCACGCGCGCGCGCACCACGCGGCCGATCTCCTCCTTGAGCGTGCGCACGCGCGGTGCATGCGGATTGCCATGGTCGCCGTGGTACATGGCCGGCTGGTGCCCGCTCAGGTGGCGCACGGCGGCGGCCATGCCGCCCTGGAACTGGTAGTAGTCGTTCGAGTCGAGCAGGTCGTGCTCGCGGCTGTTCTGGTTCTGCAGCACCACGTTCATTTCGCCGAGCCGCCGCACCAGTGCCTCGGTGGCGGGCACGCCGTCGCTGTCCTGCCCGTAGGCATGGGCGCTGCCGCCGACATAGGCGCCGGCGAGGTCGTCGTCGCTCTGCCAGTCGCCGCTGTCGAACAGCGGCTGCAGGCCCGAGCCGTAGTGGCCGGGCGCCGAGCCGAACACGCGCCAGCCGGCCTGGGTGCGCGCGGCCTCGGCCGGCAGGCCGCCGGCCTCGAGCGCCGCGGCCTCGCGCAGGATGCGCGCGCGGATCGGGTTGCGTTCGGCATCCTCGTCCTCCTGCGCGGCCACGGCCTGCACGGCCGCGTCGAACATCTGCACCGCGGCCGGGAAGGCATCGCGGAAGAAGCCCGAGATGCGCAAGGTGACGTCGATGCGCGGACGCCCGAGGCCGACCGTGGGCAGCACCTCGAAGTCGACCACGCGCTGACTGCCCGCGGCCCACTTCGGCCGCACGCCGATCAGCGCGAAGGCCTGCGCGAGGTCGTCGCCGCCGGTGCGCATGGTGGCCGTGCCCCAGACCGACAGGCCGATGCCCGCGGGATAGTCGCCATGCTCCTGCAGGTGGCGCTCGACCAGCTGGGCGGCCGACTTGAGGCCCAGCATCCAGGCGGTGGGGGTGGGAATGGCGCGCGTGTCGACCGCGTAGAAGTTGCGCCCGGTCGGCAGCACGTCGGGCCGGCCGCGCGAGGGCGAGCCGCTGGGCCCGGGCGGCACGAAGCGGCCCCGCAGCGCGCGCGACAGCTGCAGCAGCTCCTGCGCGCCGCAGGCATCGAGCGCGGGCGCGAGCCGCTCGGCGATGCGTCCCAGCACGGCGGCGGTGCGCGGCATGCCGGCCGGGCATTCGCCCGCTTCGACAAGCCGCGTCGCCAGCAGCTCGAGCCGCTCGCGCGTATCGCCCTGGTGGCGCCAGGGGTCGTCGCTCACCGCTTGCAGCAGCGCGGGCCGCGCGCCCTGCCAGGGCGTCGCGGGCTCGATGTCGAGCGGATCGAAGTGCTCGCCGGGCAGCAAGTCGTGCGACAGCGCACCCAGCAGGCCCGCATCGGCGCCGCTGCCGTCGCCCGCCGGATAGCGCGCCAGCGCCAGCAGCGTGTCGCGCCGCAGCCGGCCCTCGGGCGAGGCGCCGAACACGTGCAGGCCGTCGCGGATCTGGGTTTCCTTGAGCTCGCAGAGGTAGGCATCGACGCGCGCGAGCACGGCATCGTCCTCGGCGCCCGCCGCGTCGAGCTCGTCGACCAGGTGCTGGGCGCGCACGGCCGCGAGGATCTGCGCGCGCAGCACGCGCGCGCGGCGCGCATCGACCAGCAGCGCGTCGTAGTACTCGTCGACCTGGCGCTCGAGGTCCTGCATCGGGCCGTGGTTCTCGGCGCGCGTGAGCGGCGGCATCAGGTGGTCGACGATCACGGCCTGGGTGCGGCGCTTGGCCTGCGCGCCCTCGCCCGGGTCGTTGACGATGAAGGGATAGACGTTGGGCAGCGGCCCGAGCACCGCGTCGGGCCAGCAGGCCTGCGTCAACGCGATGCTCTTGCCCGGCAGCCATTCGAGGTTGCCGTGCTTGCCGACGTGCACCACCGCGTCGATGCCGAACGCATCGCGCAGCCAGAAGTAGAAGGCCAGGTAGCCGTGCGGCGGCACGGCCTCGGCGTCGTGGTAGCTCGCATAGTCCTGCGAGCCCGAGAGGTTCAGCGCGCGCGCGGGCTGGATGCCGACGAAGACCTGGCCCAGCCGCAGGCCCGCGATCATGAAGCGGCCCTGGCGCAGCATCGGATCCTGCTCGGGCGGGCCCCAGCGTTCGTCGATGGCCGCGGCCATGCCTTCGGGCAGCGCGGCCAGGCGCGCGCGGTAGTCGGCCAGCGCGTAGCTCTGCCAGGCGGGCCGCGCGGGCCATTCGCGCGGGTCGTTGGCGATGCCCTGCTGCAGGGTCTGCATCAGGCTGTCGCCATCGGCCGGCAGCGCCTTCGGATCGCCGAGCGCATAGCCTTCGGTGCGCAGCGTTCCGAGGATCGCGATCACCGAGGCCGGCGTGTCGAGCCCCACGCCGCTGCCGATGCGCCCCTCGCTGCCCGGGTAGTTGGCGAGCACCAGCGCGAGCCGCTTGTCGGCCGCCGGCAGGCTGCGCAGGCGGCACCAGCGGCGCGCGAGCTCGGCCACGAAGGCGATGCGGTCGGGCTCGGCGCGGTAGCCCACCACCTCGGTCTGGGTCAGCTCGCAGCGATGCAGCAGGCCCTTGAAGCTCACGGCGCGCGTGACGATGCGGCCGTCCATCTCGGGCAGTGCGACCTGCATCGCGATGTCGCGCGGCCGCAGGCCCTGGCTGTCGGCCAGCCAGTCCTCGCGGTTGCCGCCGCTCACGATCACCTGCAGCACGGGCGCGTCACCGGCCAGCGTTGGTGGTTCGCCGCCCTCGCCGCCGTCGTGCCCCAGCGCCGCGAAGGCGGTGGTGTTGAGCACCAGCTGCACCGCATGCGTGGCGCAGAGTTCGCGCAGCGCCGACAGGCACAGCGGGTCCTTGAGCGAATCGAGCGCCAGCGGCAGCGGGTTCAGGCCCTCGGCCGACAGCGCCTCGGCCAGCGCATCGAAGGCGGCCGTGTTGCCCGACAGCAGGTGCGAGCGGTAAAACACCAGCGCCACCACCGGCGCGCCGGGCCGCCAGCGCGCGCGCAGGTCGTCGATGCCGGGCACGGCCGAAGTGGCGGGCAGCCCCGGCACATGCAGCGCCACCTGCGGCAGGCTGCGCGGCGGCAGCGGCTCCTCGCCATGGCGCAGGCCATGGAAGGCCACCGCGCGCAGGAACTGCAGCGCATTGGCCGGCCCGCCCGCGCGCAGGTACTGCCACAGCCGGTGGCAGACGGCGCGCGGCGCGGTGCTGCGCGCGAGCAGGTCCTCGTCCTCCTGCAGGTCGCCCGAGAAGATGGCGAGCTGCTGGCCGTGCCGGCGCGCGAGCTTCTCGAGCTGCTGCAGGCCGTAGGGCCAGGCCGAGGCCGCGCCCAGGTGGTCGACCACCACCACGCGCGCATGCCGCAGCACCTCGTCGGCATAGAGGTCGAACGAGGCCGGCTGGCGCAGGTACATGAGGTTGGCCAGCCGCAGCGAGGGATAGCCGGGATCGCTGGCCGCGAGCGCGCCGCGCGCGGCCGACAGCAGGGCCAGCGTGGTGTCGGCCGAACTGAGCACCACGATCTCGCCCGGCGTCTGGTCGAGCCGGGTGACGACGCCCGGGTCGTCCTCGACGAAGCGTCCGGGCTGGGTGCTCAGCAGGTGCATGGAGCGGGTGCGCTCAGGCCGGCAGCGCCGCGCCCTCGAGCACCTCGCGCAGCGCGGCCTCGTCGAGGTCCTCGCCGATGAAGACCAGCTGCGTGCGCGGCGCCTCGCCGTCGCGCCAGCGGCGGTCGAAGTGGTGGTCGAAGCGCCGGCCCACGCCCTGCACCAGCAGGCGCATCGGCTTGCCCGGCACGGCGACGAAGCCCTTGACGCGGTAGATGGTGTGGCGCTCGACCAGCGCGGCCAGCGCGGCCAGCAGCCGCTCGCGGTCCATCGCAGGCAGGTCGATCACCAGCGAGTCGAACTCGTCGTGGTCGTGGTCTTCCTCGTGGTCGTGGTGGCTCTCGCGCAGGTGGATGGTGGTCTCGGCGGCGCGGCCCTGGCCCAGCAGCAGCGCGAGCGGCAGCTTGCCCTCGGTGGCCGTCACGATCTTGACCTCGGGCGGCAGTTCCTCGCGCACCAGCGCCTCGACGCGCGCGCGCGCGGCTTCGTCGAGCAGGTCGGCCTTGTTGAGCACCACCAGGTCGGCGGCCGAGAGCTGGTCCTCGAACAGCTCGTGCAGCGGCGACTCGTGGTCGAGGTTGGGATCGGCGCGGCGCTGCGCGTCGACCGCCATCGGGTTCTCGGCGAACTGGCCCGCCGCGGCGGCCGGGCCGTCGACCACGGTCACGACCGAGTCGACGGTGAAGACGTTGGCGATGTCGGGCCACTGGAAGGCCTGCACCAGCGGCTTGGGCAGCGCCAGGCCCGAGGTCTCGATCAGCACGGCGTCGAGCTGGTCGCGGCGCTCGGCGAGCTGCAGCATCACGGGCAGGAATTCCTCCTGCACGGTGCAGCAGACGCAGCCGTTGGCGAGTTCGTAGAGCGCGCCCTCGCGCTCGTTGCCCTCGTCGTCGCAGCCGATGCCGCAACCGCGCAGGATCTCGCCGTCGATGCCGAGCTCGCCGAACTCGTTGACGATCACCGCGATGCGGCGGCCCTCGGCGTTGCCGAGGATGTGGCGCATCAAGGTGGTCTTGCCGCTGCCGAGGAAGCCCGTGACGATGGTGACGGGGATTTTTGCGTTGCTGGTGGTCATGGAGATTTCTTTCAGGCGCCGGTGTAGAGGCGACGTTCGACGAAGGCCGAGCCCTGGAGCCGGCGCCAGGCCTTGGCACCGGCGAGCACGCCGAGGTCGACCAGCGGCTCGACCAGCACCACCGTCATGTAGGCGGCGCCGAAGCTGGCGATCTCGCCGAGGTTCGCGAGCCCGGTGCCGCGGCCGTAGAGCGCCCAGAAGCCGACCCACACCACGATGCCGCCCTGGTAGGCCACCGACAGCTTGAAGGCCTCGCGATAGCCGATGTCCACGTAGGCCAGCTTCTCGGGAATGATGCGGCGCGCGAGCACGGCCGTGGCGAACAGCGGCACCAGCAGGGTCGTGACGTTCATGCCGTACTGCGGCAGGTCCTGCGGCTCGAAGAACAGGCCCTGCACCAGCAGTCCGCCCGCCAGGCCGATGGCCGCGGGCGCGAGCCCGAACACCAGCAGCAGGGTGGTGCCGAGGATCAGGTGCACCTCCGACACGCCCACCGGGTGGTGCGGCAGCACCTCGAAGAAGCAGAACACCAGCGCCACGGCGATCGCCGAGCGCAATGCCAGGGCGGCCAGGCCGTCCTTCAGCAGGGTGTCGAAAGCCACCTTGCCCGTGTAGGCGAGCGCCGCGGCGCCGGTGGCATAGCTCAGAAAGATCTTGGTTCCGTCGACGAGACCGGGTTCGATGTGCATGGGACAGCTCCTGAATGGCACCGCAGTGCGAAAGTGGATTGGATCATGGACCCGCGATGGCAGGTCCGCGTCATGAACGTTGCGACAGGCGCCGCGCGAGCGTCACGGTGGGAGAACGCGAGCGCGGCCGCAGCCGGCGCCAGCCGATCACCACGCCGCTGGCCGAGGCCACGGCGCCGACGATCGACAGCAGCCACACCACCAGGTCCCAGGCCGGCCGGTACTGGATCAGCCAGGGGAAGTCGAGGCTGTGGGCCGCATTGAAGAGCCAGCGCCGCAGCCGCGCATTGCGGTCACTGCTGCCGGCCAGCTGGCCATTGGCCGGGTCGATGTAGAGCCGGGTGCGCGCGGGATCGTCGAACTCGAGGCGCCAGACCGGCAGCACGCGCTCGCGGTGGTGGCCGTACCAGTGGAAGTCGTAGGCGGTCTGCAGCACGGCCTCGCTCACCGTGGCGCCGGGGCGCAGCCGGGCGGCCGCGCGCACGATGTCCTCGCGCGCGATCGAGGCCGGCGCGCCGCTCGCGGCATCGACCACGCGCACGCGTGCCTTCGCATCGCGCAGCTGCAGCAGCGGCCGGCCGTCGAACCATTGCAGCAGCGCCTCGCGCGGCGCCGCGGCGCCCTCGCCCGCCGGCGGCGTGGCGGGCGGCCACGGAAAGGCCGATACATCGCCACCGGTGTAGCGCGCCATCGCGGCCACGTCGACCGGGTTGCGCTCGAACCAGCGGTTCGGGTTCATCGAGAGCCAGCCGCTCACGATCCAGGTCAGCACGAAGAAGCCGCCGACCAGGCCCGCGATGTGGTGCCAGGCCATCCAGCCGGTGTAGGGCGTGACGGACCCGTTGCGGAAGCGCCGGCGCAGCCGGAGGCGCAGGATGCCGATCACGATGCCGGTCACGGCCGAGACGATGCAGGCGGCCGAGAGCCACACCACCACGTCGTGCCACAGCGGCGGATCGGCGCGCAGCGGCGTGAAGTAGATCCAGTGCGGCACCGAGCCGAGCCAGTTCCAGAAGCGCTCGGAGCGCGTGGTGTCGCGCACCACCTCGCCGGTGCGCGCCGACACGTAGAGCTCGGTGCCCGCCGCGTCGTTGAGTTCGATGCGGTGCAGCGGGCGCAGCGGATTCAGGCCCTGCGGCACGGTCCACTGGTCGCGCTCGAGCGTCTCGGCCCAGCGCGCGCCGGGCTGGCCCGAGAAGTCGCGCGCCACGGCCTCGGCCTGCGCGGCGTCGGTGCCGGCCAGCAGCCGGCCATCGCGCGCCGACACCGCATGGCGACCGCCGCGCGCATCGACGATGCGCCACACCGGCTGCGGCTGCGCGCCGCCCTGCATCTCGAGCGCGACGCGGCGCGGCGGCTGCTGGCGCGCTGCTTCGGGCAGGGCCTCGAGCGCGGCCACGGGCGAGACCCGGGCCCGCCCGACGTCGAGCGCGCGCAGGCCCGCGAGCCGCTCGGCCTCGGTGAGCGTGGGATAGCCCACGTACATCATCACCACGCCCGAGACGAACCACATGACGAACAGCAGGCAGCCGCCGATGCCGAGCCAGCGGTGGGTCCAGTAGAGCCAGTGGCGCACGAGCGGCCACGCGCGCTGCCAGGCAGTGCGGTCGGCGCGGGCGCGGCGCGCGGCGTGCGTCATCTCAGAAGTTCACCAGCGCCGACAGCTCGAAGGAGCGCGGACGGCCCAGCAGCCACTGGTTGCCGCTGTTCGAGAACGACAGCGGATAGCGGCGGTCGCCGAGGTTGTAGCCGCGCAGCGCGAGCTTGAGCGACTTGTTGGCCTGCCAGCTCACCGAGGCGTCGGCCACGGTGTAGGAGCCGATCTTGCGCGAGTTGGCCGCGTCGACCTGGCGCGAGCCGACATAGCGCACGCCGAACTCGGCCTCCCACTGCGGCAGGAAATGCCAGTGCAGGAACAGGTTGGCCGCTTCCTCGGGCACGCCGAACGGCGTGTTGCCGGCGCGCGAGACCAGCCGGCCGCTCACGACCTCGTTGAAGTCGTCGTAGCGCGCGCGCAGCTTGGCCGCATTGGCCTCGAGCCGCAGCGTCGGGGTCAGCGCGAGGTCGAGCGTGGCCTCGATGCCCTCGGACGACTGCTTGCCGACCTGCTGCGAGACGGTGGGGTTGTTCTGGTCGCGCGACAGCAGCTTCTTCTTCTCGATGCGGTAGGCGGCCACGGTCCAGGCGCCGCGGTTGTCGGCCAGCTGGCGCTTGTAGCCGACCTCGACCTGGTTGCCGGTGCTGAGGTCGAACGGCGCCTGCGTGGTCGAGGTGCTGATCAGCGAGGTCAGCGGGTCGGCCGCGTGCGCCAGCTGCGCATAGAAGGACTGCGAGGCATCGGGCGCATACACCGCGCCGATGCGGCCGGTGGCGTACTCGAAGGTCTTCGTGAGGCTGTTGGCCGCGTTGGCCAGGTCGGTGCGCGCCACCTTCGCATGGTCCCAGCGCAGGCTGGTGACCAGCGACCAGCGCTCGTCGAAGGCCAGCTTGTCCTCGGCGAACACGGCATAGGTGCTGGTGCGGGTCCGGTAGCGCGGCAGGTAGGGCGACGGCGACTGGTAGTAGCCGGGCAGGAAGACGAAGGGGTCGACCACCGAGCGACCGCCGTAGGGCGAGTCGCTCGAGTTCAGGAAGTCGATGCGGTTCACGTCGAAGCCCACCAGCACCTGGTTTTTCATGCCGAACAGTTCATGGCGGAAGGTGGCGTCGGTGCGGTTGCCGACCTGCTCCTGGTCGTGGCCGATCTCGAGGTAGTCGCCGCGCGTCACGCGGCGCGTGGCGGCATTGAAGGTATAGGTCTCGCTGTTGCGCCAGTGGCGCTGGCTCGCGAGCCGGTAGAGCTGGTTGTGCACGGTGACGGCATCGCTGGGCGTCCAGAGCGCGTCGAGGCGGGTCCACTTGTCGTCGTACTTGAGCTCGGCGTCGTCGACGTTGTAGTTCTGGCGCAGGGTCCGGCTGTCGAGGCGCCCGTCGATCAGCGGTACGCCCTGGTAGCGCTGCGGCGACTGGCGGCCCTCGTCGTGCGACAGGGTGAACTGCAGCTCGGGCGAGACGTCCAGCCGCAGCGCACCACCGACGGCCAGGCTCTCGCCCTCGCCGCGCGCCATGAAGCCGTGGGTGGCGCGGTGGCTGATGTCGAAGCGGTACGAAAGCTTGTCGTTGATCGCGCCGCCGCTGCCGAAGGCGGCCTGGCGCGTGGCGTCGGAGCCGTAGCTCAGCAGCGCCTCGTTGTGGATCGGTCCGCGCGTGGGCTTCTTGGGCACCACGTTGATCGCGCCGCCGATCGCGCCTTCGCCGTACATGACAGAGGCCGCGCCGCGCAGCACCTCGATGCGGTCGACCGACCAGGTGTCGAACGGGAAGGTGACGGTGCCCGCGCCCGCGAACAGCCGCGTACCGTCGAACAGCTGCATCACCGAGCCATGGCCCGAGAAGCCGCGCGCGGCCATCGAGGTGCTGCCGTTGCCCGGCGCGGGCGCCCCCGTGATGCCGGTGGCGCGGGTGGCGGCGTCGATGACGGAGACGTCGCCGCGCGCGCGGATGGTCTCGCCGGTCAGCACCTCGATGCTGGCGGGCGTCTCGAGCGGCGTGAGGCCGAGGCGGCTGCCGGTCTGCGTGGGCTCGGCGAGCGACAGCGCGGTCTGGGCACCGGCCTCGACCTGCACCGGCGGCAGGCTGGTGGCGGCCTGCTGCGCGAAGCCGCTGCCGGCGCCGAAGGCCAGGCCGATGGCGGCGGACATGCCGCCGAGGCGGCGGGCGGCGGGGCGACCCCGGTGGCGGTGCGGGCGGCGGCCGGCCGCGCCCGTGCGATCGCCCGACGGCGATGCGTGATCCATGTGACTTCTCCTCCGACCCGCGTCCCCGCAGGTTCTCTGACCGAACGTGGACACGGCGGGAAGTCGATCGATGGCCGGGACCGGCGGCGGGAAAAGCAAGCGCTTCGCCGGCCGGCGGCCCGGACACGCACTCCCGCAGCGTCCGAGGCGGTGACGAAGGCCGGTATCCGGGCTCGCGGAGCGCAGCGGCGCGCAGTCGAAACTGCAGCGCCGTTGCGGAAGCCCTCGCCTTCCCACGCCTTGGGGGCGCAGTGGCTGCCGATGCTCTGGGGGCATGGCGTGAGGACTTCCAGATCCGCTGACCGTTGCGGGGGCAGCGCAGGAATGGAGGCGTCCGGACGACGCGTCGCACCTGCTTCCCGTTTAACCCCGTGGCCATGGCATGCATGGCTGGCGGGGCACCTTCGAACCGTGGTGCCGGTGCGGTCTTTGTTTTTAGAAGAAAGACTGCACCGAACGGCGGGGATTATAGGGAGCGGGTGCCGCCGGGGACGTCCGGCGTGCGGGTGTCCTGCGGCCGGCCCGGGCCTTCGGTGCCGAACAGCCGGCGCAGCACGCTGACGCCGGCCACCAGCGCATTGGAATAGCTGGAATGCGGCTCGATGGCGGCCTCGAGCGGCAGGTAGGAATGGACCGCGCCCTCGCCCGCGGCATCGTCGACCGCCTCCATCAGCACCCAGTAGAACTCGCCGGGCTCCAGCTCGTGGACGGTCAGCGCGAGGTTGCGGGGCGACGGCGACAGGGTGGCGGGGATGGTGTTCACGCGAAGCTCTGGAAGGTGGGCGTTGGCGAAAGCGGCGCAGCGCCGGAATCGTAGACACGCCCTGTCACAACGCGCGGGCACTTCATCACGTTCACCGCCGGCGAAAACCCTGTGTGCTTCCTGCGGCAGGCGGTGGCCCCGACCGTTCCCAGCTTCCGGGCTTCTCCTACAGGCGGGCGTTGGTGCGCGACCTAAGTTTTGCCCATGGATCAAACACCCGCGGCACGCCGCAAGCCCAGACGACAGGAGGCCCCATGAAGCGATTCACCCTGGATCCCTCGATGCGAGCGACCATCGGCGGCGCGTTCTATCCCACCGGTTACTCGGTGGTGATGTTCGCGAGCGCCGAGGACGCCGAGCGCATCGGCCGCCAGCTCGTCGAGCAAGGCGTGAGCGCGGACGACATCTTCCTGCTGCCGCCCCGGACGGTGCTGGCCGAGATCACGCCCACGGTGGCCGATGCGGACAACCCCCTGCCCTCCGCAGGCACCGAGGGCGCGACGGTGCGTGCCTACACCAAGCTGGCGCGCGAAGGCCACACGGCGCTGCTGGTGCGCACCGAGGAACAGGACGATGCCGAACGCATGATGGAGGTGGTGCGCACGGTGCCGTACTCGATCGCCCAGCGCTATCGCATGCTGGTGATCGAGGACCTCTAACCTGGCGTACGTCAGGCCGGCGCGCCCGGCACGGTGGGCGCGCCATTCGCGCCATGGGGCGCGGGCGGCGCCACGGCGCGGCGCACCACGTCGCGCGCCATCGCCTGGGCCAGCTCGTGCTCGCCGAGGAACACGGTGGCCGAGACCTCGCGCGTGAGCAGATCGGCTTCCGCTTCGTTGTGGCTGCGGATGACGGTCTCGATGCTGGGGTTGAGGGTGCGCGCGGTCTCGATCATCTGCCGCACGTTGAGCGCGGCCGGCGTGGCCACCACCAGCACCCGGGCACGCGCGATGTGGGCCTGGATCAGCACCGCGGGATCGGCCGCGTCGCCGTAGACGGCGGCGCCGCCCTCCTCGCGCAGCTTCTCGACCAGCTCGCGGTTCTGCTCGGCCACCACGTAGGGGATGTCGTGCGCCTTGAGCTCGGCCGCGATGCGGCGCCCGACCCGGCCATAGCCGACCAGCACCACCTGGCGCGAGAGGTAGCGCGCCTCGGTGCTCATCGGCAGCTCGGCCAGCGGATCGTCGCGCGCCTCGAGGCGGCGCGCGAACGAGGAATGGGCATGCAGCCATTTCTGCAGCGGCGCGATCAGGCTGAACCACAGCGGATTGGTGGCGATGGAGATCAGCGCGCCGGCCAGGATCAGGCTCTGGCCCTCGGCGGGCATCAGCCCGAGCGAGACGCCCAGGCCCACGAGGATGAACGAGAACTCGCCGATCTGCGCCAGGCTGGCGCTGACGGTGAGCGCGGTGGCCAGCGGGTAGCGCAGCACCAGCACCAGCGCGGAGGCCGCGAGCGACTTGCCCAGCACGATGACCAGCACCACGGCCAGCACCTGCAGCGGGCGCTCGATCAGCACCGAGGGATCGAACAGCATGCCGACCGAGACGAAGAACAGCACGGCGAAGGCGTCGCGCAGCGGCAGCGATTCCTGGGCGGCGCGGTGGCTGAACTGCGACTCGCGCATCACCATGCCGGCGAAGAAGGCGCCGAGCGCGAAGGAGACGCCGAACAACGCGGCCGAGGCGAAGGCGATGCTGACGGCGGCGGCCACCACGCACAGGGTGAACAGCTCGCGCGAGCCGGTGCGCGCGACCTGCCAGAGGATCCACGGGAACACGCGGCGCCCGACAATCAGCATCAGGGCGACGAAGCCGCCGACCTGCAGCAGCGTCAAGCCCAGGGTCTGCCACAACGGCGAGGCATCGGTGCCGGCGGCGCGGCCGCCGAGGGTTTCGGCGAGCGGGGGCAGCAACACGAGCACCAGCACCATGGCGAGGTCTTCGACCACCAGCCAGCCGACGGCGACGCGGCCGGTGAAGGAATCGAGGATGCCCAGGCTCTCGAGCGCGCGCAGCAGCACGACGGTGCTCGCGACCGACAGCGCCAGCCCGAACACCAGCGCCGCGCCCAGGTTCCAGCCCCACCACAGCGCGAGCCCGCCACCGAGCAGCGTGGCCACGGTGATCTGCGCCAGCGCGCCGGGCAGCGCGATCTTGCGCACGGCCAGCAGGTCGTCGAGCGAGAAATGCAGCCCCACGCCGAACATCAGCAGCATCACGCCGATCTCGGCCAGCTGCGCGGCGATGCCGGCATCGGCCACGAAACCGGGCGTGAAAGGACCGATGATGACGCCGGCCAGCAGGTAGCCGACCAGCGCCGGCAGGCGAAGGCGCGCGGCGAGAAAGCCGAACACCAGGGCCAGGCCGAGGCCGGCGGCGATCGTGTTGATGAGTGAGACGCTGTGGGGCATCGGCCGATTTTGCAGGAACGTGGGGGGATCGTTCATTACACGTATGCAAGGCGGTTGCATTTCTCGGGGTTTGTTTGTTCGGGGCGGTTCGTTCGGGGCGCGTGCACAGGACACCGGGTACTCCCCTCCGCGAATGTCCCCCGGCCTTCGGCCTCCTCCTTGATTTCGCTGCGGGGAGTACCCGGTGCCCTGTGCACGGGAGGCGCTGTGCTCCGGTGGTCCGCTCGGGAAGCTGCGGGCATGAAAAAACCCGCCGAAGCGGGTTTGTGTTTTCTCGCGAAGCTCGCTCAGTGCATGTGCAGGCCGCCGTTGACCGAGAAGTCGGCACCGGTCGAGTAGCCGCCCTCGTCGGTGGCCAGCCACGCGATGATGGAAGCGATCTCACTCGGTTCGCCCAGGCGCTTGACCGGGATCGTGGCGACGATCTTGTCGAGCACTTCCTGGCGGATGGCCTTCACCATGTCGGTGCCGATGTAGCCGGGGCTCACGGTGTTGACCGTCACGCCCTTGCCCGCGAGCTCCTGGGCCAGCGCCATCGTGAAGCCGTGCATGCCGGCCTTGGCCGCCGAGTAGTTGGTCTGGCCCGCCTGGCCCTTGGCGCCGTTGACCGAGCTGATGTTGATGATGCGGCCCCAGCCCTTTTCGACCATGTCGCCCACCACCTGCTTGGTGACGTTGAACATGCTGTTGAGATTGGTCTCGATGACCGCGCTCCAGTCTTCGGGCGTCATCTTGAGGAACATGCGGTCGCGCGTGATGCCGGCGTTGTTGACCAGCACGTCGATGGCGCCGTGCGCCGCCTTCGCGGCCGAGAAGGCCTCGACCGTGGATTGCCAGTCGCCGACATTGCCGACCGAGGCGTGAAACTCGAAGCCCAGGGCTTTCTGTTCGGCCAGCCACTTCGAATAGTCACGGGTGGGACCGCAACCGGCGACGACGCGGAAGCCGTCCTTGTGGAGACGCTGGCAGATGGCTGTTCCGATGCCACCCATGCCTCCAGTGACATATGCAACTTTCTTGCTCATGAGAAATTCCTTGTGTGTACTTGTCGAAAGCCTTTGAACGGCCGCCTTCACTCTAGCGAGTTTCGGACCACCCTCCGTCTCGGGAAAAACACTGACCCGCCGTGTTTATCGGGTGTCACGATGTATTCGCGGTACGGCGTTCCATCCATTCTCCACGCGGGCAGATACGCTCTTGCGTTCGCTTCGTTTCGAAGGAGTTCCAAAGTATGAATGGCGATCTCAGCGTAAGTCCCGAGGCGGCAAACCCTGAGCCGCTCGCGGTGCTCGCCGCGCGCGTCGGCGCGCTGCTGCGCGAGCGCGGCCAGACGGTGGCGGTGGTCGAGTCCTCGGCCGGCGGCCTGGTGTCGGCCGCGCTGCTCGCGATCCCCGGTGCCTCGGCCTACTTCCGTGGCGGCGCGGTGGTGTATTCGCGGCGCGCCGGTCGCGCGCTGCTCGGGCTCACGGCCGAGGACATGACCGGACTGCGCGGCGAGACCGAGCCCTATGCCTTGCTGGTGGCGCAGCGCGTGCGCGACAACCACCATTCGGGCTGGGGCATCGCCGAGAGCGGCGCGGCCGGTCCCTCGGGCAGCCCCTATGGCGATCCACCGGGGCGGGTGTGCCTCGCGGTGGTCGGCGGGCCGGACCCGGTGTCCCGGAGCCGCACCATCGAGACCGGCGGCAACGACCGGCCCGCGAACATGGACCTGTTCGCGCGCCACCTGCTCGCGCTGTTCGAGCAGGTGCTGCGCGCGGGCTGACTACCTCATGCCTTAGTCGGCCTGCACGCCGGCCGCCTTGATCACCTTGCCCCACTTGTCGATCTCGGCCACCAGATGGGTGCGCAGCCCCTCGGGCGTCTGCTTGTCGAGCGGCACGATCTCCGAGCTCAGCTCGGCCAGCCGCTGCTTCACCATGTCGTCCTGCAGGGCCGCGCGCAGCGCGACGTTGAGCTTCTCGAGCACCGCCGGCGGCGTGCCCTTGGGTGCGTAGATGCCGTGCCAGACCTTCACGTCGAAGCCCTTGAGGCCCTGCTCGTCGAGCGTGGGCAGGTTGGGCATGCTCGACAGCCGCTTGGGCGTGGTCACGCCGAACACCTTCACGCGCGTGCCGTCCTTGATCACCGGCGCGGTCTGCGTGGTCTGGTCGCACAGCAGGTCGACCTGCCCGCCCATCAGGTCGTTGAGCGCGGGGCCGGCGCCCTTGTAGGGCACGGTCGTGAGCTGCACGCCGATCTGGTGCGCGAACAGCATGCCGCACAGCTGCGAGACCGCGCCGATGCCGGCATTGGCGAGCGAGACCTTGTCGCGGTTGGCCTTCACGTAGGTCAGCAGCTCCTGGAAGTTGTTGGCCGGGAAGTCCTTGCGCGACAGCAGGGTCATCGGCACGTCCATCACCTGGCCGATGTACTCGAAGTCCTTGAGCGGGTCGTAGTTGAGCTTCTTGTAGAGCGCGGGCGCGGTCGCCATGCCCATGTGGTGGATCAGGATGGTGTTGCCGTTGGGCGCGGCCTTGGCCACGCGCGTCGGCGCGATGGTGCCGCCCGCGCCCACGGTGTTCTCGACCACCACCGTCTGGCCCAGCGACTTGCCCATGGGCACCGCGAGCATGCGCGCCACCACGTCGGTGGGGCCGCCGGCCGAGTACGGCACCACCATCACGATCGGCTTGTCGGGCCAGGCGCCCTGGGCCGAAGCGCTCCAGGGCGCGGCCACGAGGCCGATGGCCAGGGCGGCGGCCGCGGCGAGGCGCAGGGGGCGGCGCTGGCGCGCGGGATTCGATGCATTCATGTCTCTTGTCTCCTTCTTCTTGCCTTGGGTTGATGAACGAATGAATGTCCTGGGAAGGCTCAGGCCTGCGCAGCGAGCGCGAGCAGGCGCTGCGCGAGCCTGACCACCGGCGCGTCGACCATGCGGCCATCGAGGTTCACGACCCCGCCGCCGGCCCGCGCCACGGCCTCGACCACGCGTCGCGCCCAGGCCAGTTCCTCGGCGCCGGGCCCGAGCGCCGCATGCACCGCAGCGACCTGCGCGGGATGGATGCAGAGCTTGGCGCCGAAGCCGCCGCGCCGCGCGCGTGCCGCCTCGGCCGTGAGCCGCTGCGGGTCGCGCCAGTCGGTCGCGATGCCGTCGATGGGCGCGGCCAGGTTGGCGCGGCGCGAGGCCAGCACCAGCGCGAGCCGCACCGGCACCAGCTCGGCTTCCTGCGCGTCGCAGGCCATGCCGAGGTCGGCCTGGAAATCGAGGTGCCCGAAGGCCAGCCGCAGCACCTGGGGCGCGGCGGCGATCGCATCGAGCGCCGCGAGGCCCGCGGCCGATTCGATCAGCGGCACCAGCACGGCTTCGGGGCCCGCGGCCTCGGCCAGCCGTGCCAACTGGTCGGCGCTCTCGGCCTTGGGCAGCACCACGCCCGCGATGGCGCGCGCCGCGGCGAGCCGCGCGACCAGCGCGAGGTCGTCGGCATGCCAGGGCGTGCCCGGCGGGTTGATGCGCAGCAGCAGGCGCGCGCGGTCGGCCGCGGGCAGCGCACCGAAGACTTCGGGCAGGACCTCGCGCGCGGCGGCCTTGCGCTCGGGCGCGACCGCGTCCTCGAGATCGACGATGGCCGCGCCCGCGCCGCTGGCCAGCGCGCGCGCATGGCGCTCGGGCCGGTCGGCCGGCACGAACAGGAAGGTGCGCGCGAGCCCCAGGGCCTGGACGCTCATACGGCCCTGGCCTCGCGCAGCGCCGCGATCTGTTCCTCGCTGCGGCCCAGCGCGCGCAGGATCGCGTCGGTGTGCTCGCCCACGGCGGGGATGGCGTCCATGCGGTAGTCGAAGGCGCTCTGGCGCCCGGCCGGCAGCAGCGCGGGAATGGGCCCGGCCGGCGAGTCCACCTGGCGCCAGCGCTCGCGCGCCTGCAGCTGCGGATGCGCCCAGAGCCCGGCCATGTCGTTCATGCGCGCATTGGCGATCTGGGCGGCGTCGAGGCGCTCGAGCACCTGCGCGGTGCTCAGCGCGCCGAACAGGCCGACGATGATGGCGCGCAGTTCCTTGCGGTGTTCGTTGCGGCGCGCATTGCTGTCGAAGCGCGCGTCGGTGGCGAGCGCGGGCTGCAGCAGCACCTTCTCGCAGAACAGCTTCCACTCGCGCTCGTTCTGCAGGCCGAGCATCACCGTGCCGCCGTCGCCCGCGGGGAACGGGCCATAGGGATAGATGGTGGCGTGCGAGGCGGCGCTGCGCGGCGGCGGCGTCGCGCCCTGGTAGGCGTAGTACATCGGAAAGCCCATCCACTCGGCCAGCGACTCGAGCATCGAGACATCGATGTGCGAGCCCTTGCCGGTCTTGCCGCGCTGGAGCAGCGCGGCCAGGATGCCGGTGTAGGCATACATGCCCGCGGCGATGTCGGCGATGGAGTTGCCCGACTTGCAGGGCTCCTCGGGCGTGCCGGTGACCGAGAGGAAGCCGGCCTCGCTCTGGATCAACAGGTCGTAGGCCTTCTTGTCGCGGTACGGGCCGTCCTCGCCATAGCCCGAGATGTCGCAGACGACGAGCCGCGGATATTTCGCCTGCAGCGCCTGCGCGCCCAGCCCCATGCGTGCCGCGGCGCCCGGTGCGAGGTTCTGCACCAGCACGTCGGCGCCGGCCACCAGTTCCTGCAGCACCTCGAGCGCGGCGGGCTGCTTGAGGTCGAGCGAGATGCTTTCCTTCGAGCGGTTGACCCAGACGAAGTGCGAGGCCTCGCCGGCCACGCGCTGGTCGTAGGCACGCGCGAAGTCGCCCACGCCCGGGCGCTCCACCTTGATGACGCGCGCGCCGAGGTCGGCGAGCTGGCGGGTGCAGAAAGGCGCCGCGATCGCATGTTCGAGCGACACCACCGTGATCCCGTCGAGGGGTCTTGTCATTGCTTGATTTCCCGAGAAAAGAAGAAGCTCAGGCCAACACCGCGGTGGCCTGCATCGTGAGCCAGCCCTCGGCGTCCTCGCCCCAGAGCGCGAAGCTCTTGCCGTCGGCGCCGGGCTTGCCATGCACGCGGAACGGCGCGATGTCGAAGGTGGGCCGCACGGCGCGGAACTCGAAGCGCGCGAGCGGAGCGTCGCCCGTGTGCCGGCGCAGCAGGTCGACCAGCAGGGTCGCGATCAGCGGGCCGTGCACGATCAGGCCCGGATAGCCCTCGACCTCGGTGACGTAGCGCCGGTCGTAGTGGATGCGGTGGCCGTTGAAGGTCAGTGCCGAGTAGCGGAACAGCAGCACGTCGTCGGGCACGATGTCGCGGCTGAAGGTGGCGTCCTTCGGCGCGGCCTTGGGGGGCGGCGCGGCCTCGCCGGGTTGCGGCGCGGCGCGGTAGACGATGTCGTGTTCCTCGGTCAGCGCGAGGCCGCGCGCGTTGTGCACCTCGTGGCGCACCAGCACGAACACCAGTTCGCCGCTGCGGCCGGTCTTGTGCTCGACCGAGACGATGGTCGAGCGCCGCTCCACCGTGTCGCCCACGGCCAGCGGATTGCCGGCCTCCCAGCGCAGCCGGCCGCCGGCCCACATGCGGCGCGGCAGCGGCACCGGCGGCAGGAAACCGCCGCGCTTCGCGTGGCCGTCGGGGCCGATCTCGGACTGGCGGTGGTGCGGCAGGAAATAGAGCCAGTGCCACAGCGCGGGCAGCGGCGTGCCGGCGGTCGGCGCGGGATCGTCGCGGTCGAGCGTGGCCGAGAGCGCGCGCACCGGGCTCGCGACGATCTGGTCGTGCAGGCTTTCGCTGCGGCCCTGCCAGGCCTGCAGGCCGGCGAGCGCGGCGGCGTCGATGGTGGGGGTGTTATCTGGGGTCATCCGTTCTCCTGAATCCGGGTCAATCGACCGAGGCACCCGATTGCCTGACGATGCGCGCCCACTTGCCGAGGTCGTCGTGCAGCAGCGCCGCGAACTGCTCGGGCGAGGTCGGCGGCGCGACCTCCACGCCCTGCTGCTCAAGCTTCTCGCGCAGGTCCTTCGCGGCCAGTGCCTTGTGCATGGTGTCCTGCAGCTTCGCGAGCACCTCGCTCGGCACGCCGGCAGGCGCAAACAGGCCGATCCACAGGGTGCCGTCGTAGCCCGGCACCGCCTCGGCGATGGCAGGCACCTCGGGCAGCGCCGGCGAACGCTTCGCGCCGCTGACGGCCAGCGCGCGCAGCTTGCCGGCCTTGATGTGCGGCAGCGCCGAAGGCAGGCTCGCGAACACGATCGGCAACTGGCCGCCGAGCACGTCGTTGATGGCCGGTGCCACGCCCTTGTAGGGCACGTGCTCGAGCGAGAGGCCGGCCATGCTGTTGAGCATCTCGCCGAGCAGGTGGTTGAGCGTGCCGTTGCCGGCCGAGGCGTACTGGTAGTGCGCGCCCTTCTGCCGCGCGAGCGCCAGCAGCTCGGGCAGGGTCTTGGCGGGGAAGCCGGGGTTGACCAGCAGCACGTTGGGCACGGCGCCGATCAGGCCCACGGGCTTGAAGTCCTTCTCGGGATCGAAGCCGGGGTTGCGATAGAGCGCGGGGTTGATCGCCTGGCTGCTGCTGATGGTCATCAACAGCGTCTGGCCGTCCTTCGGCGCCTTGGCCGCGAGCTGCGTGCCGATGTTGCCGCCCGCGCCCGGGCGGTTGTCGACCACCACGCCGACGCCGAGCAGCTCGCCGAGCTTCTGGCCCACGAGCCGGCCGACGATGTCGTTGGTGCCGCCCGCGGCCTGCGGCACGATCAAGGTGACGGGGCGCGTGGGATAGGTGCTGGCCGCCGGCTGCGCCGAGGCGCCGGCCGACAGCACGGCGATCGATGCCGCCGCGAACCACGAGAAAAGAGAAGAAGAAAGCGCCGTTGCGCGAGAACCCATGCCTGTCTCCGGTGTGTTGTAAGGGCCGCGGTGCTCCCCGGCCATGGCGGCATGGTGCGCCGCGCCTCCACCTCGGCGCAATCTCCGATTTCGGAACCCAGCCTTCGGTTTGGCCGAAGCCTCGCGGTCGACGGCTACCATCGGGCCATGCTCTTCGACCTCACCGACCTGCGCCTGTTCGTGGCCACGGCCGAGCTCGGCAGCCTCACGCGCGCGGCCGACCGGCAGCACCTGTCGCTGGCCGCGGCGAGTGCGCGCATCAAGGCGCTCGAGAACCAGGCCGGCCTGCAGCTCCTGCAGCGCGAGGCACGCGGCGTGCGCCTGCTGCCGCCGGGCGAGGCCTTCCTGCATCACGCGCGGCTGCTGCTGAACCAGACCGACCAGTTGCGCTCCGACCTGCTCGAGTACGGCGGCGGCCTGCGCGGCCACCTGCGCGTGTTCGCCAATACCACGGCCGTGACCGACTTCCTGCCCGAGATCCTGCCGGCCTTCCTCGCCGCCAATCCGCGCATCAACGTCGACCTTCAGGAAAAACCGAACGCTCAGATCCCGCGCGGCGTGCGCGACGGGCGCGCCGACATCGGCATCGTCGCGGGCAGCGTCGACACCCTGGGCCTGGAATCGATCCACTTCAGCACCGACCGGCTGGTGCTCGTGACCTCGCGCCAGCACCGCTTCGCGCACCTGCGCACCATCGCCTTCGCCGAGACGCTCGACGAGGACGCCGTCGGCATGCAGCAGGGCAGCACCTTGCAGGCTTTCCTGGGGCAGGTCACGGACCGCATCGGCAAGCGCCAGAAGCTGCGCATCCAGCTCGGCAGCTTCGACGCCATGTGCCGGATGATCGGCAGCGGCGTGGGCATCGGCGTCGTGCCCGAGTCGGCCGCGCGCCGCAACCAGGAGGGCATGAAGCTCGCGCTGATCGAGCTCAGCGATGCCTGGTGCGTGCGCGAGCGCTACCTGCTGGTGCGCGAGCGCGCGGCGCTGCCGGTGTATGCGCAGGCGCTGGTCGACACGCTGTGCCGCCACTACGCGGCCGATGCGGCCGGCGCCTGAGGGAGGTTTTCCGTGGGACTGCGCCTACTTGCGCGCGACTCCTGAGTTCCGCCGCTTCATCCCCACTTTCTGTGCACAACTTTGGGGACAACTCATGTGGAGCCTTGTAAAACGAATTTAAGTTGTTGTTTTATAAAGGGATTCCACACTTTGCTCAAAAAACGGGCGGTGTACAAGATGAACAGGCTCAGCCCGGGTTGGCGCCGAGCTTGTCCTGCGTGCGGGTCTGGAAGTCGCCCGCGTCGTGGCGCTCGTGCAGCTGGCTCTCGGGCTGGCCCCAGGCGCGGTTGACCATGCGGCCGCGCTGCGCCGCCGGGCGTTGCGCGATCTCGTCGTTCCAGCGCAGCACGTTCCTGTATTCGCTCACCTGCAGGAACTCGCCCGATTCGTAGAGCTGCCCCTTGGCGAGCGCGCCGTACCAGGGCCAGACCGCGATGTCGGCGATGGTGTAGTCGTCGCCCGCGAGGTAGCGGCTCTCGGCCAGCCGGCGATCGAGCACGTCGAGCTGGCGCTTGACCTCCATCGCGAAGCGGTCGATCGCGTATTCGATCTTGGTCGGCGCGTAGGCGTAGAAATGGCCGAAGCCACCGCCCAGATAGGGCGCGCTGCCCATCTGCCAGAACAGCCACGACAGGCATTCGGCGCGTGCGGCGCGCTCGGTCGGCAGGAAGGCATTGCCGAACTTCTCGGCGAGGTACTGCAGGATCGCGCCCGACTCGAACACGCGGATCGGCGTGGCGCCGCCGCGGTCCAACAGTGCGGGAATCTTGGAGTTGGGATTGACGGCCACGAAGCCGCTGCTGAACTGGTCGCCCTCGCTGATGCGGATCAGCCAGGCGTCGTACTCGGCGCCCGCGTGGCCCAGCGCCAGCAGTTCCTCGAGCATCACCGTCACTTTCACGCCATTGGGCGTCGCCAGCGAATAGAGTTGCAGCGGATGCCGTCCCACCGGCAGGTCCTTCTCATGGGTGGCACCCGCGATCGGGCGATTGATGTTCGCGAAGCGGCCGCCGCTTTCCTTGTTCCAGGACCAGACGGTGGGCGGCGTATAGGCGGTCGTGCCATTCATGCAATGAGTTCCAGGAGTTGGACAGACGATGAACATTCTCTATGACTGCGCCACCGCGCCGAGTCCGCGCCGCGCGCGCATCCTGCTGGCCGAGAAGGGCATTGCCCACGAGACGGTGCAGGTCGACCTGGTTCGTGGTGAGCAATTGGGCGAGGCCTATCGCGCCATCAATCCGCAGTGCACGGTGCCCGCGCTGCGCACCGCCGAAGACGGCCTGCTGACCGACAACGCCGCCATCGCGGCCTGGGCCGAGGCGCGCCATCCCGAGCCACCGCTGATGGGCCGCACGCCGGCCGAGAAGGCGGAGGTCGCGAGCTGGAACTGGCGCGTGGAATTCGAAGGCCTGCTGGCGATCGCCGAGACCCTGCGCAACGGCTCGCCGGCCATGGCCGGCCGCGCGCTGCCGGGCCCGGTGAACTACGCGCAGATCCCCGAGCTCGCGCAGCGCGGGCTGGCGCGGGTGCAGCATTTCTTCGAGACCTTGAACGACCGGCTGGCCGGCCGCGAGTTCATCGCGACCGACCGCTTCAGCCTGGCCGACATCACCGCCGTGGTGGCGGTGGATTTCGCGCGCATCGTGCGCGTGAAGCCCGGGGAACAGCACCCCGAGCTGGTGCGCTGGCGCGCGGCGATGGCACAGCGGCCGTCGATGTCGCTCTGAGCGACGACGACGGCGCGCCGAAGGGTCAGCGCTCGATGGTGAGCGCGACGCCCATGCCGCCACCGATGCACAGCGAGGCAATGCCCTTCTTGGCGTTCTGGCGCTGCATCTCGTGCAGCAGCGTCACCAGGATGCGGCAGCCCGACGCACCGATCGGATGGCCGATGGCGATGGCGCCGCCGTTGACGTTGACCTTGTTGATGTCCCAGCCCATTTCCTTGTTCACGGCGCAGGCCTGCGCGGCGAAGGCTTCGTTGATCTCGAGCAGGTCGAGGTCGGCGGCCTTCCAGCCGGCGCGCTGCAGCGCCTTGGTCGAGGCCGGCACCGGGCCCATGCCCATGATCGCGGGGTCGAGGCCGGCGGTGGCGTAGCTGGCGATGCGGCCCAGCGGCTTGAGGCCGAGGGCGGCCGCCTTCTTGGCGGTCATCACGAGCACGGCGGCGGCGCCGTCGTTCAGGCCCGAGGCATTGCCCGCGGTCACGCCGCCGGCCTTGTCGAAGGCGGGACGCAGGCCGGCCAGGCCTTCGGCGCTGGTCTTGCGGTTGATGAACTCGTCCTTGTCGAAGACGACCGGGTCGCCCTTCTTCTGCGGGATGGTGACGGGAACGATCTCGTCCTTGAACTTGCCGGCGTCCTGCGCGGCGGCGGCCTTGGTCTGGCTGGCGAGCGCCAGTTCGTCCTGCGCGGCGCGGTCGATGCCGTACTTCTTGGCCACGTTCTCGGCCGTGATGCCCATGTGGTACTGGTTGTAGACGTCCCACAGGCCGTCGACGATCATGGTGTCGACCAGCTTCCAGTCGCCCATGCGCTGGCCGTTGCGCGAGTTCGGCAGCACGTGCGGCGCGAGGCTCATGCTCTCCTGGCCGCCGGCCACGACGATGTCGCTGTCACCCGTGGCCACGGCCTGGGCCGCGAGCATCACGGCCTTCAGGCCCGAGCCGCAGACGGCGTTGATCGTGAGCGCGGGCGTCTCCTTGGCGCCGCCGCTCTTGAGCCACGCCTGGCGCGCGGGGTTCTGGCCGGCGCCGGCCGCGAGCACCTGGCCCATGATGGCTTCGCCGACCTGCTCGGGCGTGAGGTTGGCACGCGCGATCACTTCCTTGATGACGATGGCGCCCAGTTCGGTGGCCGCGATGCCGGCGAGCGAGCCGCCGAACTTGCCGACGGCGGTGCGCGCGGCCGAAACGATGACGATGTCTTCCATGAGGTTCTCCGTTGAGGTGATTTGAAATTCGGGGGTGCGGGACGTCAGGCGCGGGCTTTGACGTAGCGTCCGGGGGCGGGCTCGATGGCCTGGTAGGCCTTGCCCTTGCCGTAGGTCTTGGGCGCGGGGATCTGCTTGCCCGCGTGGCCCTTGAGCCACTGGGACCAATCGGTCCACCAGCTGCCCGGATGCTCCTGCGCGCCGGCCAGCCATTCGGCCTGCGTCTTCGGCAGCTTGCCGTCGGCGCGGATCCAGTGGCTGCGCTTGTTCTTGGCCGGCGGGTTGATCACGCCCGCGATGTGGCCCGAGGCGCCCATCACGAAGCGCTTCTTGCCCGGCAGGATCTGGGTCGAGGCGTAGGCGCCGCCGATCGGCACGATGTGGTCCTCGCGCGAGCCGTAGACGTAGGCCGGGATGTCGATGCGGCGCAGGTCGATCTTCTCGCCGCAGACCGTCAGCGCGTCGGGCTCGGCCAGCTTGTTCTCGTGGTACGTGTTGCGCAGGTACCAGGCGTAGAACGGGCCCGGCAGGTTGGTCGCGTCGCTGTTCCAGTAGAGCAGGTCGAAGGGCGGCGGGGTCTCGCCCTTGAGGTAGTTGCCCACCACGTAGTTCCAGACCAGGTCGTTGGGACGCAGGAAGCTGAAGGTGGAGGCCAGGTCGCCGCCGGGCAGCAGGCCGCCCTTGCCGAGCTGCATCTCGCGGTACTGCACCATGGGTTCGTCGACGAAGATGTCGAGGATGCCGGTGTCGCTGAAGTCGAGGAAGGTGGTCAGCAAGGTGACCGAGGCGGCCGGCTTCTCGCCGCGCGCGGCCAGCACCGCGAGCGCGGTCGACAGGATGGTGCCGCCGACGCAGAAGCCCAGCGTGTTGATCTGCGGGCTGCCGCTGATCTCCTGCACGCGGTGGATGGCCTCGATCGCGGCCTGCTCGATGTAGTCGTCCCAGGTCGCCTGCGCGAGCGATTCGTCGGGATTGCGCCAGCTCACCACGAACACGCGGTGGCCCTGCTCGTTGGCATAGCGGATCAGCGAGTTCTCGGGCTGCAGGTCGAGGATGTAGAACTTGTTGATGCACGGCGGCACCAGCAGGAACGGGCGCTCGTAGACCTTGGCGGTCAGCGGCTTGTATTCGAGCAGCTGGAAGAACGCGTTCTCGAACACCACCGCGCCCTCGGTGGTGGCGACGTTGCGTCCCACTTCGAAGGCGCTCTCGTCGGTCATGCTCAGGTGGCCCTGGCGCACGTCGTGCAGCAGGTTCTGGATGCCCTTGGCGATGCTCTCGCCCTGGGTCTCGATGGCCTTCTTCTGCGCCTCGGCATTGAATGCCAGTGAGTTGCTCGGCGACGAGGCCGCCATCCACTGCTCGACCGCGAAGCGCAGCCGCGCCTTGGTCTTCTCGTCGGCATCGATGGCCTCGGCCATCTTCAGCAGCGTGCGGCCGTTGAGCAGGTAGATCGCGGCCGAGAAGGCCGACAGCGGGTTGCCGCTCCAGGCCTCGCCGGCGAAGCGCCGGTCGCCCTCGGGCCTGGCCTGGAAGCCCTGGCCCCAGAGCGCGGTGGCCTCGGCGATGTACTGCTGCTGGATGGCCTGCAGCGCCGCGGGATCGATCGAGAACTTGGGCAATTCCGGCATCGCGCCCAAGGAAGGCATGCCGGGCATCTCAGGTATTTGCGGCATCTGCCATAGGGGCTTGCCATTGCCGGTCCAGGCGCCCTGCCCGGTCGGCTGCTGGAAGGACTCCAGCGCCTTGCGCCACCCCTGGGTGAGCGCCTGTTGAAAGGGTTCGAACGCGTCGGCCCCCGTTGCTTTCGTCATGGTGTCTCCTGCTCCTCGCCTGAAATCGATCCGGATGGCTTTGCGTCGTTTGAGTATGCTGCATTCGCAAGACGCTCACAACGCCGCGCCGGCGCGGTCCGGACCCCGGTGGCCGTCATCGCACGGCCGGTGTGGAAACACGCTTTACTTCCTCTTTCGTTCGCCCCGCTCTCCTTTTCCCATGTTCATTCATCTCGTCGTGATCGGCTGGCTCTACGTGGTGCTGATGATGGCGGTGGCCGAGGCCACCAACACCACCGGCACCGTGCTCGGCGCCATCATCACCTTTCTACTGTACGGGCTCGCCCCCGTGACACTGATGGTTTACCTGATGAGCACGCCCGCGCGGCGGCGGGCGCTGAAGGAAAAGGAGCTGGCCGCGCAGGAGGCGGCACGGCGCGCGGCCGCCGAGGAGCTGGCGGCGCGGGCCGGGCATTCAGACCTTCCAGACCAGCGCGGCGAAACGCCCGCTGACCCCGTCGCGCCGGTGCGAAAAGAACCCTGAGGCATTGCGCACGGTGCACCAGGCATCGCCGCCGTCGTTGCCGTGGATCCGCTCGATGCCGAGCGCGCGCAGCCGCTGGCGCGCGAGGGCGGGCAGGTCGGCCAGCCACTTGCCCGGCGCGGCGCCCGGCCGGAAGCAGCCGGCGGCCTCGGGCGCATGGGCCTCGAAGGCGGCCTTGACCTCGGCGCCGACCTCGAAGGCCGACGGGCCGATGCAGGGGCCGAGCCAGGCGATGACATCAGCGCCGGATTGCCCGTCGTCCTCGAAGGCGCGGAAGGCCTGCTCCAGCACGCCGCCCGCGAGCCCGCGCCAGCCCGCATGGGCGGCCGCCACGCGCCGGCCCTCGGTATCGCAGAACAGCACCGGCAGGCAGTCGGCGACCATGATCGTGCAGGCCGCGCCCGGCACCGTGGCGGTGCAGGCATCGGCCGCGGTGCCGTCGGCCACGCCCGGCGCGTCGAGCGACACCACGCCCGTGCCGTGCACCTGCTGCAGGAACACCGGCCGCGCGCCGATCGCCTCGCGCAGCCGCGCGCGGTTGGCCGCGACATGGGCCGGGTCGTCGCCGACGTGGTCGCCGAGGTTGAAGCTGGCATAGCGCCCCTGCGAAACGCCGCCCTCGCGCGTGGTGCAGACGGCGCGCACATGGGCCGGCACCGGCCAGTCGGGCACCAGCCAGGGCTGCGCCATCAGGCCTCCGCGTCGGGCGACTGCGAGGGCTGCGCGCGCTGGAAGGCGTCGAGCTGCATGCAGGCGTCGAAGGCGGCCATGCTGCGCGGCAGGTCGCTGAAGTCGCAGTCGAAGCGGCGGCCGTTGAAGACCTGCGGCACCAGGCAGCAGTCGGCCAGCGTGGGCTTCTCGCCCCAGCAGAAGGTGCTGGCGGGCTGCAGCGCGAGCTGGCGCTCGAAGGCCAGCATGCCGTCGCGCACCCAGTGGCGGTACCAGGCGTTCTTGGCTTCCTCGTCGAGCTTGAGTTCCTTCACGAGGTACTTGAGCACGCGCAGGTTGTTCAGCGGATGGATCTCGCAGGCGATCGACTGCGCCAGCGCGCGCACATGGGCGCGGCCCGCGGGATCGCTGGGCAGCAGCGGCGGCTCGGGATGCACCTCGTCGAGGTACTCCATGATCGCCAGCGACTGCGAGAAGCGTTCGCCCTCGTCCTCCAGCATCGGCACCAGCTTGTCGGCCGAGATCGCCGCGTACGGGCCGGTGCGGTGCTCGCCGCGCGCGATGTGCACGGGGATGTATTCGTAGTCGAGTCCCTTGAGCTCGAGCGCGATGCGCACGCGGAACGAGGAGGAGGAGCGGAAGTAGTTGTGCAGCTTCATGGTCATGGTTTCGAGGATAGCGTCGGTGCGATTCATGAGCGGGGCGCTGCGGCAAGCACGCAGCGCAGGTCGCGCGGGGCGGCCGCGGGATGTTCCCGCTGCCAGTCGTCGAGCAGGGCGCGGGCCGCGGCCTCCCCGCGCGTGGCCAGGCCCAGGCGCCAGGGCCCGCGCGGGCCCACGGTCTGGTCGGCCGGATGTTCGTGGCCCTCGCCGTCGCCATAGGGCCGGCCTTCGGAACAGGCCGCGCACAGCATGCGGATGCCGAGGCTCCAGTTCTCGGCGCCGTCGCCCATCGCGTGGAAGCGCGCGATCAGGGTGTCGATCTCGTCCTGCGACGCCTCCTCGATCCAGAGCTCGAAGGTGGCGTAGTCGGAAGGCGCGATCAGCGCGAGCGCATCGAACACCGCCACCTCGCGCCCCTGGTGCAGCCGGTAGCCGTTGGGCGCGCCGTCGTGCAGCACGAGGTCGCCGTAGCGGTGGCCCGAGCCCGGCAGCGGCACGTTGCGCAGGATGGCGCGCGCGGGATCGATGCGGTCGGCCCACAGCACCTCGCTGGCCTCGTCGCCATGCACGCGGATCGGCGTCAGGCCGGCGAAGTGGTCGACCGGGCCCTCGCCCTCGGCCAGCGGGATGCCGTAGAGGCGCCAGGCGCGGCGCGCCGTGGCCCAGTCGCCGAGCGCGGTGGCGGCGATGCCGAGGTTCCAGACCGCGCCCTCGTTGCCCGGATCGCACTGCACGGCGCGCGCATTGGCCTCGAGCGAGGCGGCCCAGTCGCCGCGGTACTTGTGGATCAGGCCGGCGTTGTACCAGGGCACGGCCCAGTCGGGACGGTGGCTGCTGGCCTCGGCATAGGCCTGCAGCGCGCCATCCTCGTCGCCGTCGTCCTGGCGCGTGTTGCCGAGGTCGTTGCAGGCCTGGGCCTTGCCGGCTTTTCCGAATCGAAGGGGCATGGGGAGGAGCGAAGCGGTCGGGGGCGGAAAACGGGCCGTATTCTGCGCCCTGAACGCGGCACCACGGACCGCATACCCCGATGGCCGGCCCCGGTGCCCGGCGGCCGGCCGGCGCCTCTGGCACACTGCCGGCTTCCCCCTCTCCCGCTTCGCCTCCAAAGGATACTTTTCCATGGCCTCCGAGTTCGTCTTCGCCCCGCCTGCGACCGTTTCCGTTCCCGTCGTCGGACAGACCGCCCGCTTCCCGGTGCACCGCATCTACTGCGTGGGCCGCAACTACGAAGATCACGCCAAGGAAATGGGCTTCACCGGCCGCGAACCGCCGTTCTTCTTCATGAAGCCCGCCGACGCCGCCGTGGTGGTCGAGGCCGGCCAGACCGGCACCGTGGACTACCCCACCCTGACCAAGAACCTGCACCACGAGATCGAACTGGTGGTGGCGATCGGCACCGGCGGCAAGAACATCGCGGCCGCCGATGCGCACAAGCACATCTTCGGCTACGCCGTGGGCCTGGACATGACCCGCCGCGACCTGCAGAACGAGATGAAGAAACAGGGCCGCCCCTGGGACATCGGCAAGGGCTTCGAGCAGAGCGCGCCGATCGGCCCGATCGTGCCGGTGGCGCAGGCCGGCGACGCGGAGAAGGCCGAGATTTCGCTGCAGGTGAACGGCAGCGATCGCCAGCGCAGCAACGTGAGCAAGCTGATCTGGAACGTGGCCGAGACCATCGAGCACCTGTCGGCCGCCTGGGAGCTGCAGCCCGGCGACCTGATCTACAGCGGCACGCCCGAAGGCGTGGCGGCGGTGGTCGCGGGCGACACGCTGGTGGGCGAGGTCGCCGGCCTGCCCGTGCTGACCGTCAAGATCGTCTGAGGCCGCGAGCACGCCCGCCCCATGCTGCTGCGCATCCCCATCAAGCATTGCAAGAACTGCGGCACGGCGGTGGTCTACCGCGTGCCCGACGACGGCGACACCAAGGAACGCGCCGTCTGCCCGGCCTGCAACACGATCCACTACGAGAACCCGCTCAACGTGGTGGGGACCATCCCCGTGCTCGGCGACAAGGTGCTGCTGTGCAAGCGCAACATCGAGCCGCGCTGGGGCAAGTGGACGCTGCCGGCGGGCTTCATGGAGCTCGAGGAGACCACGGCCCAGGGCGCGGCACGCGAGACCGACGAGGAAGCCGGTGCGAATTTCGAGATCGAGGGCCTGTTCGCGGTGATGAGCGTGCCGCGCGTGGGGCAGGTGCACCTGTTCTATCGTGCGCGCCTGCTCGACGACCGCTTCGATCCGGGCCACGAGACCATCGAGGCGAAGCTCTTCGCCGAAGAGGAGATTCCCTGGGACGAGATCGCCTTCCGCACGGTGCGCGAGGCGCTGCAGCACTACTTCGAGGATCGGCGCCGCGGCAGTTTCGACCGCGTCCACACGATCGACATCGTCTGAACCGATGAAGCACGCCATCTTCCTTCGACGCGGCGCGGCGCTCGCGTTCGCCGCCGCCCTGCTGGCCGCCACCGCGGCCCATGCCGAGACCGTGGGCGAGGTCGACACCGCCTTCAAGCTGATCGGCCCCGACCACAAGATCGTGATCGAGGCCTACGACGACCCCAAGGTCAACGGCGTGACCTGCTATGTCTCGCGCGCCAAGACCGGCGGCATCGCGGGCGCCTTCGGCGTGGCCGAGGACAAGGCCGAGGCCTCGATCGCCTGCCGCCAGGTCGGCCCGGTGAACGTGACGCAGCCGCTGCCCAAGCGCGAGGAGGTCTACAGCGAACGGCTGTCGGTGCTGTTCAAGCGACTGCGCGTGGTACGCATGGTCGACGCGCGGCGCAACACGCTGGTCTACCTCACCTACTCCGACCTGCTGATCGACGGCTCGCCGAAGAACAGCGTCACCGCGGTGCCGATCGACCGCGGCACGCCGATCCCGCTGAAGTGATCGCCTGAAGCCGCGCGCCCCCCCGCGCATGGGAAGTCCCTGCCGGCCCGATGGGAACGTGCCGGCGACTTTGCTAGCATCGACCGGCCGGGACCACCCGGCCCCGAGATCCGAAGGAACCCTTCAGAACGCCCCCGTTCCAACCGAGCGCCATGCACCTTCAGACTTCCGTTTTCCGAATCGGCGCCGCGGCGCTGCTCGCCGCCGGCATCGCCGCCTGCACGACCACGCCGCTGCCGCCCATGCAGCAGCCCGGTCGCACCGCGACGGCCCCGCCACAACGCCAGGCCATGTTCATCCGGCCCGCCGCCGGCACCACCATCGGCCGCTTCGACGGCGTGCGCAACAAGGGCGTGGACATCGCCGGCAACCTCGGCGACCCGATCGTGGCCTCGGCCGACGGCCGCGTGGTGTACGTGGGCAACGAGCTGGCCGCCTACGGCAACATGGTCATCGTCAAGCACAACGAGACCTTCCTCACCGCCTATGCCCACGCGAGCACCATCCTCGTGAAGGAAGGCGCGGTGGTGCGCCAGGGCGAGAAGATCGCCGAGATGGGA
Source organism: Variovorax sp. GW821-FHT10D07 (assembly GCF_059415325.1). Classification (NCBI taxonomy): domain Bacteria; kingdom Pseudomonadati; phylum Pseudomonadota; class Betaproteobacteria; order Burkholderiales; family Comamonadaceae; genus Variovorax; species Variovorax sp. GW821-FHT10D07. The sequence goes on from NZ_JBWKMZ010000002.1 coordinate 482,929, forward strand.
TCGGGCGGCGACGCCAACCGCGTGAAGCTGCGCTTCGAGATCCGCAAGAACGGCGTGGCCGTCGATCCCGAGCCCTACCTGAGCGGCCGGCTGCAGCAGTAAGAGAGCCTCACAGCAGGCTCTCGGGCACCAGCGGCGCGAGCAGCTCGAGCCGCCAGCGCGCCCAGAAATTCGTCTCGGGTTCGGTGTGCAGGATGGTGTCGGCACCATCGCCAGCGGCCGGGCTCACCCATTCGATGCCGCCGCGCGGCCCGAGCTGCAGCTGGTAGGCGCCGTCGAGCCGGATGAAGCCGATCAGGCTGTTGAGTTGCTGCGCGATCTGCGGGCTGAAGATGAAGAGCCCGATCTCGGTGTTGTGCAGCACCGAGCGCGGATCGAAGTTCATCGAGCCGATGAAGACCGTGCGCCCGTCGATCACCGCCGACTTGCCGTGCAGCCGGCCGCTCGAGGTCTCGTACATGCCGAAGCGCCGGCTCTGCTCGACCCGCTTGGGACTGAGTTCGTAGAGCGCCACGCCCAGGCGCAGCATCTCGGCGCGGTAGCGGCGGTAGCCGATGTGCACCAGCGACTCGTCGGTGGCCGCCAGCGAGTTGGTGACCATGATGTAGCCCACGCCGTTGCCGCGCACATGCCGGATGGTTTCCATGCCGCCGCGGCCCGGGATCAGGTAGGGCGTGGTCTGCATGATCTCGGTGCGCGCGCCGCGCAGGTGGCGCTGCAGGTTGAACTGCACGCTGTCGGGCGAGACGTCGGCCGGCGCGCCGCGGCTCTCCTCGGGCGCCAGCGCCTTGGCGGGCGCGTCCGCGTAAGCCTCGGCGCGCGCCCACGCCAGTTGCAACTGGCCTGCGTCGAGGTCGGCGGCCAGCGGATGGTGGCCCAGCAGGTCGGTGGCCGAGGGCTGTTCGGGCTCGGGCGTGCCCGGCCCGCTCGTGAGTTCGTCGAAGCGCGAGCGCAGTGCCTGCGGCGATGCGCCGTCGGCCGACACCAGCGACTCGATCGGATAGACGTAGGGACTGTTCCAGTAGATGTCGAACAGCGAGGACAGCTTGTGGACCACGGGCCCGGCCACCAGCGTGTCGATGTCGATGAAGTTCGAGCCGCCGTCGCGCAGGAAGTACTCGTTGGCGATGTTGCGCCCGCCCATCACCGCCATCGTGTCGTCGACCACGAACAGCTTGTTGTGCATGCGGCGGTGCACGCGGTTGAAGTCGAGCAGCGACGCGGTCCAGCGCGTGCCGAAGTGCTCGCGGCCCGCGGGGAACGGATTGAACATCCGCACTTCGACGTTCGGATACGCGGCCAGGCCCCGGAACAGCGGATCGGCGCCGGCCGTGTAGAGATCGTCGACCAGCAGGCGCACGCGCACGCCGCGCTGGGCCGCGTCGCGCAGGTGGCGCAGCAGGTAGCGGCCGGTCTCGTCGTTCTGCACCAGGTAGTACTGCACGTCGATCGAGCGCTCGGCACGGTGGATCAGCTCGATGCGCGCATGCAGCGAGAACTGCGCCATCGGCAGCAGGCGGAAACCGCTGAGCGGCTCGTCCTCGCTGCGCGGCGCGGTCGCCGCCACGAGGCGGCCGAGCGTGGTGTCGGCGCCGTTCGGGATCGTCACCGACGACCGGCGCGCGACCTCGGTGGGCAGGCCCGCGCAACCGCCCAGCAGCAGCGCGAAACCGAGCGTGAGCCAGAGGACGAGCGTCGGCCCTGCGCGGCCGATGCGGTCTGCGGGCAAGGTGGCGGACGAAGCGGATGTGTGTGGCAAGGGGATGGCCGCACCGGAAGGCGATGCGGGCGGCGGTTTCTACCACGAGGCGACGACCCACGCAGCCTGCGTAATGTTGAGGCAATGCGCCTGCCTAGCATCGGTGGCCGACGCGCATCGCCCACGGCCCTGGCGTCTCGCACCTGGCGGCCTGCCGCGCCATGCCGGGTTCCCTCCATCGCTTCGCAGACCCTGCCGCACATCGATGACCCTCGGACTCGCCACGCCGCCTCTTTCTCTTTCTTCGACCTGGCCGATGGCCCGCACTGCCGCCGTCGCGGAAGCCACCAGGCCGCGCCGGCTCGAACTCGTCGACGCCTTGCGCGGCTTCGCGTTGTTCGGCGTGCCGGTCGTGGGCCTGCGCGGCTTCTCGCCGCTCGACTTCACGGGTGCCGCCATCTCGTGGCCGCTCCTTGTGCTGGGGGCACTGCTGGCCGGCCTTGTCTTGGGTCATGCGGACGCGGTGCGGCAGTCGGTGGCCCATCGGCGGTTCTGGCGCCGGCTGCTGCTGGCGAGCCTCGCAACGGGCATGCTGCTCGCGCTGCACGTTCCAGCGGGCCGATTCACGACCGGCCTGCCGCACGCGGTGGCGGCACTGGCCCAGGGGCTTTTCTGCATCGCGGCCTTCGTGCTGCTGTTCCAGCGTGCCGCCTGGCGGCGCCGGCTGCGCAAGCTGACACCGCTGGGGCGCATGGCATGGAGCAACGGTCTCGTGCAAATGCTGGTGGGCCTGAGCCTGTTCTACGGCGTCGGCCCGGGCCTGTGCCCGAAGTTCGGCGTGGCGGGCCTGGCCGTGGCCTGCATGGCGATCCTGGCGCTGCAAGCGGCCGCGAGTTGCTGGTGGCTGCGGCGCTACCGGCTCGGCCCCCTGGAATGGGCCTGGCGCAGCCTGGTGCAGGGGCGCATGGCACCGATGCGCTCGAAGCGGGAAGGACAGGTCTGATGCCGGCGGGCGCCTCTAAGAGAGATTTAACAATGCACTGCAACAATTCTCGGCGGATGGCCGGAGAGCCTCCCAGGGACCACGCAACACCGCGCCCGCGCCGGGAATTTCATGGCCAACCCGTTTTCGCCCTGCCCCTGCAGCATCGAGCATCTGGACAGCAGCCCGCAGCAGGCCTGGATGCGCTTCTTTCCGTGGCTGAAACCCTACCGCTGCAAGAACTGCGGCAAGTCGCAGCTGCTGCCCCCACGGGACGTGGAACGGGCCCTCGCCAGCCTGAGCAGCAGGAAGCCTCCGCGCCGGGGCCCACCCAAGCGGGCCAGGGTTCTGTAGCACGCCCGTCACGGGTGGGGGCTCTGCTCTTCCGGTCCCTGCTGGCTTGCGGTACAAACGTATATGTGTAACCCCCTGTAAACCGTGGGGTGCGAACTTACGTTAGGACCGCATGCGAGCATCCGACCCTTTCTTTATCGCTTTCGTTTTCATAGCCGGCATCGGTGCAGGCGCTGCCCTCATGGCCATGCTGGCCATCCTGCGGGCGGAGAAGCCGCGACGACAGCCGAAGCCTCGGGTCGAACGCGAGCATGTCGTCATCGGCCAGACCGGCTTCGGCAGCCTCTGAGAGGCCCGGCGGCGGCTCGGTGAGCGTCAAGCGCGGCGCTGTGAGCGTGCGCGCCGCCTGAGAGTGCGAGGGCCCAGCGTCGAGGCCCCGCGGTTCAGAGGCGAAAGCCCGTCTTTCCTTCGTCGATCATGCGATGGGCAAAGGCAACGCAGTTCGAGAGAAGCTCTTCTTCGGACCTGAAGGTGCCGATGCCGTGGCGGATGCGCCGAGTGGCCTGGCCTTCCTTCTCGAAAGTCACCCACGCGGGCCATTCGCCATTTTCTCGGTCCTGGATGTGGCGGCGTGCAACGAAGCCGCCCTTCTTGAGGATTTCGATGTGCTGCATCGGATGTCCATTTTTTTCTTGAGTGCGGGATTATTCTCGCGACAAGGTCTCAGGAACATGTCAGGCGCCGGCGGAGTTGTGACGGTCGGTAAAGGGTTGGCGGCGATATCGCGCGGCCGCGCGGATCCAGGCGGCAAGGGTCGGCTCATCGCGTTCAGACACCTGTTCGTCGCGAAATCACTGTATATTCAAACAGTATTTCCACGCCGATTCTTCCCATGACCCAAGTTGAGCTGTTCCATCAACCGGCCATCGTCGATGGCGCCCTTCCAGAGCCCTTCGAAGAAGCACCGCCAGCGCGGCAGAAAGCCGGGCCCGCGCTGTCTTCCACGGAACTCGACACCGAGCCTCCCGCCGCTTACGAGGTGCTCCTGGCCGACTATGCCCACGCCAGCGACGAAGCCATCGGCCTGGCGCAGCGGCGTTTCCAGCGCGAGCTCGAGCGGCAACTGGGCGGCGACGTGCTGCCGGCGCTGCGCGCCTTCCAGAACGCGAGCGAATCGAGCGAGAACGAACTCTCGAAGGCCGACATCGCGCTCGCGCGCCGCTGGGCCAAGGCCTACGACACCGCCAGGACGGCGGGCTTCCGGGATCTGGGCGATACGGACGAGGCCTTCTTCGAGGTCCGGGCGACGGCGTAGCCCTCGAGCGCCGGGTTCGGTCGGCCCGGCACAATGGACTCCTCCCATCCAGGTCCCGAGGAACATCCGCATATGGCCGACGACGTCTCCATGGTCTTCTTCGCATCGAGCGCCGCCTGCCCCGATCTGAACGAGGCCTCGCGCCTGTTGACCGAGCAAGGCCTGGATGTGGCCGCCGATGGCGAGGCGCTCGTCGTTCGATGGGAGGACGACGGGCCCGCCCTTCGGATCAGGCTGTCCGCCGCGCCGCACGTGAACGCGGAAGCCATCGAGATCGCCGAAGGTACGGCGCATGCCGCCGGCATGAGCAAGTGCAATGCACGCTTCGAGATCGACATCGACGACCTCGACGAAACGCTGGACGAGATCAACACGCTGATCGAGGTCCAGGCGACGCTGCAGGATGCGACGGACGGCTACTTGTTCAATTCGTGGAACGGCGAACTGAGCGCGCCGGACTCATCGCGCGCCTGATCGGGCTTGGCAAACGCACGCCTCTCGAAAGCACCAAAGAAAAACGGGTCAGAGCTTGTGGCTCTGACCCGTTGTTCCATCTGACGATGATTGTTGGTCGGTGTGAAAGGATTCGAACCTTCGACCCCTTGCACCCCATGCAAGTGCGCTACCAGGCTGCGCCACACACCGAAGCTCTCGATTATAGCCTTCTCTTTTCAGCGTCCGACAGTCAGCAACTCACGAATTTCAAAAAGCTCGCGGCGAAGCTGCAACAACTGCGACAGGTCGACACTGCGAGCCGCGTTCGGTGCGGCTTCTTCGTCGTGCAGCGCGGCCTCGAACTCCTCGTGATCGATCTCGACGGCCTCCATGCCTTCGAGCGGAACCTCGCCGGCCTTGCGGCGGTCGCGTTCGTGCTGCACCAGTTCCTGCAGCTTGTTGCGTGCACCGCTGATCGTGAAGCCCTGGTCGTACAGCAGGTCGCGGATGCGGCGGATCATCAGCACCTCGTGGTGCTGGTAGTAGCGCCGGTTGCCGCGCCGCTTCATCGGGCGCAACTGCGTGAACTCCTGCTCCCAGTAGCGCAGCACATGCGGTTTCACCCCGCAGAGTTCGCCGACCTCACCGATGGTGAAGTAGCGTTTGACGGGAATGGGCGGGAGTGCCTTGTCGGCCATGTTCTCCATTGAAATCAAGTCTGCGCGCGGCAAACCTCAGAGGTTACTCCACGGAAGCGCGCCCGAACAAGTCCTATTCGGAACCCAGGCTCCACTCGACCTCGGGTGCGGCGTTCGGATCGATGTTTCCGTGAATCTGTTCCTTGAGCTTCGCGCTCGCATGGAAGGTCGCGACGCGACGCTCGCCGATCGGAATGGCTTCGCCGGTGCGCGGATTGCGGCCCGGACGCGGCGCCTTCACACGGATCTGGAAGTTGCCGAAGCCCGAGATCTTCACGTCGGTGCCTTCGATCAGGCTGTTGGCAACCAGGTCGAAGAAAGCCTCGACCATGTCCTTGGACTCGCGCTTGTTCAGGCCGATCTGCTCGAACAGCAAGTCGGCCAGATGCGCCTTGGTGAGCGCGGGCGTCTCGAGTGCTTCGAGCGTGAATTCGACGGCATTCATTCGGGTCATCCTCTCAGGCGTCCGCCCACCTTCGCAGCCAGTTGATCGACGATGGCGCGCACGGCCGGCTCGACCTGCTCGTCGGTCAGGGTGGCGCTGTCGCCCTGGAAGCTCAGGCGCACCGCCATGCTCTTCTCGCCGGGTGCAAGGCCACCGGCCGCGGCCACCGTGTCGTCGCGCGCGGGCTGCGGACGGTAGATGTCGAACAGCACGGCGTCGCGCAGCAGGCCTTGCGCGGCGCCGGTCGAACGGATGGCGTCGATCAGCGCATCGTGCGTGACGGCTTCCGCCACCACCACCGCGATGTCGCGCTCGACCGCCTGGTGCTTGGGCACGGCTTGCGCCACCGGCACGGGCCGCGCGGTGACGGCGTCGAGGTCGAGTTCGAATAGCACGGCGGGCTGCGCGAAGTCCCACTTCTGGCGCCAGCGCGGATGCAGCTCGCCGACGAAGCCGATGGCCTTGCCGTCGATCGTCACGCGCGCCGAGCGGCCCGGATGCAGCGCCGGGTGTTCGGCGGATTCGAAGCGCGGCACCAGCGGCGCGAGCAACGCCTCGACGTCGCCCTTCACGTCGTAGAAGTCGACGCGCTGCGCCTTGCCGTCCCAGCGCGCTTCGTCGGCATCGCCCCAGGCGAGGCCGGCCACGCGCATCGGCTGGTGCACGCCGCGCACGGTGCTGTCGGTGGTGGCCACGCTGTCGTCGCGCAGGAACACGCGGCCCACCTCGAACACGCGCACGCGCGGCGCCTTGCGGTCGAGGTTGAACTTGAGCACCTGCAGCAGCGAGCCGAGCAGCGACGAACGCATCACGCTCATCTGGCTCGCGATCGGGTTCAAGAGCTTGACCGGGTTGTCGTTGCCCGCGAGCTCCTTCTCCCAGTCGGCTTCGACGAAGCTGAAGTTGATGGTTTCCTGGTAGCCCAGCGCGGCGAGGCCGCGGCGCACCGCGAAGCGGCTGCGCTGCGCCTCGGGACGCACGCGCGCGGTGATCGGCGCGAGCGGCGCGGTGGTCGGCAGGTTGTTGAAGCCAATCAGGCGCGCGACCTCTTCGATCAGGTCTTCCTCGATCAGCAGATCGAAGCGGTGCGGCGGCGGCACGATGGTCAGCGTGCCATCGCCCTCGGTCAGCGCGAAGCCCAGCCGGCGCAGCGCGTCCACGCACTGGGCCTGGGTCAGCGGCATGCCGATCACGCGCGCGGCGCGCGCCACGCGCAGGGTCACGGGCAGGGCCTCGGGCACGCGCAGGATCTGGTCGTCCATGGCGCCGGCCTGGCCGCCGCAGATCTCGACGATCAGTTGCGTGATGCGCTCGATGATCTCGACGGTGCGGCTCGGGTCGACGCCGCGCTCGTAGCGATGGCCGGCGTCGGTCGAGAAGTTGAAGCGGCGCGAGCGGCCCTGCACCGCTTCGGGCCACCAGAACGCGGCCTCGACGTAGATGTTGCGCGTGTCGTCCGAGACCGCGGTGGCGTCGCCGCCCATGATGCCCGCGAGCGACTCGACCTCGCGTGCGTCGGCGATCACGCCCACCTTGTCGTCGACCGAGATGGTGTTGCCATTGAGCAGCTTGAGCTGTTCGCCGGCCTTGCCCCAGCGCACGGTGAGGCCGCCGTGGATCTTGTCGAGGTCGAAGATGTGGCTGGGCTGGCCGTACTCGAACATCACGTAGTTCGAGATGTCGACCAGCGGCGTGACGCTGCGCTGGCCGCAGCGCGCGAGGCGCTCGACCATCCAGGCCGGGGTGGCGACCTGGGTGTCGACGCCGCGCACGATGCGGCCCGAGAAACGGCCGCAGAGCTCGGGCGCCTCGACCTTCACGGGCAGCTTGTCGGCGAAGGCCACCTCGACCGGCGCCACGGCGCGCGGCTTGAGCGGCGCGCCCGTCAGCGCGGCGAGCTCGCGCGCCACGCCATACACGCTGAGACCGTGCGCGAGGTTGGGCGTGAGCTTGAGCGTGAGCAGCGTGTCGTCGAGCTTGAGCACTTCGCGCACGTCGACACCGATGGGCGCGTCGGCCGCGAGTTCGAGCAGGCCGCCGTGGTCTTCGCTCAGCTGCAGCTCGCGTGCCGAGCACAGCATGCCCTGGCTCTCGACGCCGCGCAGCTTGCCGAGCTTGATGACGAAGGGCTTGCCGTCCTCGCCGGGCGGCAGTTCGGCGCCCACCAGCGCGCACGGCACCTTGATGCCGACGCGCGCATTGGGCGCGCCGCACACGATGTTGAGCAAGGCGCCCTGCCCCGCGTCGACCTGGCAGACGCGCAGGCGATCGGCGTTCGGGTGCTGGACGGCTTCCTTGATCTCGCCCACCACGATGCGCGTGAAGGGCGGCGCCGCCGGCCGGCGCTCCTCGACCTCGAAGCCGCCCATGGTGAGGGTCTCGGCCAGTTCGGCGCTGTCGATGGGCGGGTTGCAGAACTCGCGCAGCCAGGATTCCGGGAATTGCATCTCTTCGATCTCGATCTGTTTTTCTGGTGTGGAAGGTCTCGTTTCGTCTCGCGCGTCAGCCGATCACTGGAATTGCGAGAGGAAGCGCAGGTCGCCGTCGAAGAACAGGCGAAGGTCGTTCACGCCGTAGCGCAGCATCGTGAGGCGGTCGGGGCCCATGCCGAAGGCGAAGCCGATGTAGCGCTCGGGGTCGAGGCCCATGTTGCGCACCACGTTCGGATGCACCTGGCCCGAACCCGACACCTCGAGCCAGCGGCCGGCCAGCGGGCCGCTCTGGAACTGGATGTCGATCTCGGCGCTGGGCTCGGTGAACGGGAAGAAGCTGGGCCGGAAGCGCAGCACGAGGTCGTCGCGCTCGAAGAAGGTGCGGCAGAAGTCGGTGAAGACGACCTTGAGGTCCTTGAAGCTCACGTTCTCGCCGAGCCACAGGCCTTCGCACTGGTGGAACATCGGCGAATGGGTGGCGTCGCTGTCGACGCGGTAGGTGCGGCCCGGCGCGATCACGCGGATCTCGGGCGCCTTGAACGTGCCGGTGGTGTCGGCGGCCGCGGCCGCGAACTCGGCCGCGTACTTCTTGATGTGCTGGTGGGCGTAGCGCACCTGCATCGGGCTGGTGTGCGGACGCAGGTTGTAGGGGATGCCGTCCTCGCCGTTCAGGTCAACGTAGAAGGTGTCCTGCATCGAACGCGCCGGATGGTTCGGCGGGTTGTTGAGCGAGGTGAAGCTGTGCCAGTCGCTCTCGATCTCGGGGCCGTCGGCCACGTCGAAGCCCATGCTCGAGAAGATCTCCTCGATGCGCTCGAGGGTGCGGCTCACCGGGTGCAGGCCGCCCGGGATGCGGCGGCGGCCGGGCAGGCTCACGTCGAGCGCCTCGGCGCGCAGCTGCTGCGAGAGCTCCTCGTCGGCCAGTTGCTGGCGGCGTTCGTTGAGGGCGGACTCGATCGCCTGCTTGGCCACGTTGATGGCGGCACCGCGCGACTTCTTCTCGTCGACGCTCAGTGCGGCCATGCCCTTCATCAGCTCGGTGATGCGGCCCGACTTGCCCAGGAACTGGGCCTTGGCGTTCTCGAGCTCTGCGGGGGTCTTCGCCTGCGCGAAGGCGGCACGTGCGGTGTCGACCAGGGAGTCCAACTCGTTCATAGCAACAACAGATTTCTTCGGGGAAAAATAAAAAAGGGCTGGTGCTCTTTCAAGCGCCAGCCCTTGTGCCGTGGGCGCAGGAAACTGTCCGGGGACGGTCTCCCGCTGTGCAGAATCAAGCAGCCAGCTTGGCCTTGACCTGCTCCACGATGCCCGCAAAAGCGGCCTTGTCGTGCACGGCGATGTCCGCAAGCATCTTGCGGTCGATCTCGATCCCGGCCTTGCGGATGCCGTTGGCGAACTGGCTGTAGGTCAGGCCCAGTTCACGCGAGGCGGCGTTGATACGCGCGATCCACAGTTGACGGAACACGCGCTTCTTGGTGCGGCGGTCACGGTAGGCGTATTGGCCTGCCTTCATCACCGCCTGTTTGGCGATGCGGAAGACATTGCCGCGGCGACCGCGGAAACCCTTGGCGAGTGCGAGAACTTTCTTGTGGCGGGCGCGAGCCGTTACACCACGTTTGACGCGAGGCATGTGATTACTCCTTGTTCGTCAGTTGATCAAATGCCCATGCCGGGCAGCATCGCGGCCATCGAAACCATGTTGGTTTCGTGCACCGACACCGCACCACGCAGGTGACGCTTGTTCTTGGTGGTCTTCTTGGTCAGGATGTGACGCTTGAAGGCTTGACCGCGCTTGACGGTGCCACCGGGACGAACGCGGAAACGTTTCTTCGCGCTGCTCTTGGTCTTCATTTTGGGCATGTGAATGCTCCTTTAATTTGTGCTCGTGAGGCGCCTTGGATGAACTCCATGGACTTGTTGGCCCCGAGACACTTCTTCATCCCGCCACCGCCTGCGCTTGCCTTTCAGCACGCGCCGGCGATCGGCGAAATCCCTTCAAATTCTCGCTTCCGTCGGCACCCGGGGCTTTCGCCGCCGGGCCCGGCCGGATCCTTCGCTCAGGCGCCGACGGTGGTCGGTGCCGCGGCGGCTTCCGTCGCCGACTTTGCCGGAGCGCTGCCGGGCTTCTTGCGGCCCGGCGCGATCATCATGATCATCTGCCGGCCTTCGAGCTTCGGAAACTGCTCGACGAGGATCGTGTCGCCGAGCTCGTCGCGGATGCGCTGCAGCAGGGCCAGACCGAGTTCCTGGTGCGTGATCTCGCGCCCCCGGAAGCGCAGCGTGATCTTGCACTTGTCGCCATCCTCAAGAAAGCGCCGGATGTTGCGCATCTTGATGTTGTAGTCGCCATCGTCGGTACCGGGCCGGAACTTGATTTCCTTGACCTCGATGACCTTCTGCTTGGACTTCGCCTCGGCCGCCTTCTTCTGCTCGTGGTACTTGAACTTGCCGTACTCGATCAGGCGGCACACCGGTGGATTGGCCGCCGCAACGACCTCCACCAGATCCACGTCCTGCTCACCGGCGAGACGCAAGGCCTCCGCAAGACTCACAACACCCAATTGCTCGTTATCCGGGCCGATCAGGCGGACTTCCGGGGCCATGATTTCCCGGTTCAGGCGATGTTGGCGTTCCTCGCGGTGGCGGCGGTCGCGAAATGCAGTAGCGATGGTTGGTATCCTCTAAGTTTTGCTACAAAAAAAGTAGCGAAAGCCGCTCAGTCCTCGCGGGCAAGCGGTATATTTGGCACAGAAACATGTGGGGTGTTTCGACGACAAATCAACGCTTGTCAGCAATGTCCTGGACGACCCGTTGCACGAACGATTCGAGGGACATTGCACCGAGGTCTTGATTGCCCCGGGCGCGCACTGCGACGGCGCCAGCTTCCTTTTCCTTGTCGCCCACGACAACGATGTAAGGGAGCTTTTGCAACGAATGCTTGCGTATTTTATACGTAATCTTCTCGTTGTGCAGATCAAGCTGGACCCTAAGCCCTTGATTTTGCAGCGTTTTCGCAACTTGCGCAGCGTAGTCGGCCTGTCCTTCGCTGATATTGAGCACCGCCACCTGCACCGGCGCGAGCCAGGCGGGCATCGCGCCGGCATGGTGTTCGATCAGCATGCCGATGAATCGCTCGAGGCTGCCGACGATCGCGCGGTGCAGCATCACCGGGTGCGCGCGGCCGCTCGACTCCGTCACGTACTCGCCGCCCAGGCGCTCGGCCGTGTTGAAGTCGACCTGCATCGTGCCGCACTGCCACTGGCGGCCGATCGCATCGCGCAGCGTGTACTCGATCTTCGGTCCGTAGAAGGCGCCATCGCCCGGGGCGATCACGAACTCCACGCCCGAGCGGCGCAGCGATTCCATCACCGCGTGCTCGGCCTTGTCCCAGAGCTCGTCGGAGCCCACGCGGTTCTCGGGCCGCGTCGCGACCTTGTAGAGGATGTCCGTGAAGCCGAAGTCCGCGTACACCTTCTGCAGCTGTGCCGTGTAGGCGATGCATTCGTCGAGGATCTGGTCCTCCGTGCAGAAGATGTGGCCGTCGTCCTGCGTGAAGCCGCGCACGCGCATGATGCCGTGCAGCGCGCCGCTGGGCTCGTTGCGATGGCACTGGCCGAACTCGCCGTAGCGCAGCGGCAGGTCGCGGTAGCTGCGCAGGTCGCTCTTGAAGATCAGCACGTGGCCAGGGCAGTTCATCGGCTTGAGCGCGTACTCGCGCTTCTCCGACTCCGTCGTGAACATGTTGTCGCGGTAGTTCTGCCAGTGGCCCGTCTTCTCCCACAGGCTCTTGTCGAGGATCTGCGGGCCCTTCACTTCCCAGTAGCCCGTGTCGCGGTAAATGCCGCGCATGTACTGCTCGACCTGCTGCCAGATCGCCCAGCCCTTGGGATGCCAGAACACCACGCCCGGCGCCACTTCGTCGATGTGGAACAGGTCGAGTTCCTTGCCGAGGCGGCGGTGGTCGCGCTTCTCGGCTTCCTCGATGCGCTGGATGTACTGGTCGAGCTGCTTCTTGTCGGCCCAGGCCGTGCCGTAGATGCGCTGCAGCTGCTCGTTCTTGGCATCGCCGCGCCAGTAGGCGCCGGCCAGCTTCGTGAGCTTGAAGACCTTGAGGAAGCGCGTGTTCGGCACGTGCGGGCCGCGGCACATGTCGACGTATTCCTGGTGGTAGTACAGGCCCATGGCCTGCTCGTCGGGCATGTCCTCGACCAGGCGCAGCTTGTAGTCCTCGCCGCGCGACTTGAAGACCTCGATCACCTCGGCGCGCGGCGTCATCTTCTTGACCACGTCGTAGTCCTGCGCGATCAGCTCGCGCATGCGCGCCTCGATCGCGGCCATGTCCTCGGGCGTGAAGGGGCGCTCGAACGCGATGTCGTAGTAGAAGCCCTCCTCGATCACCGGGCCGATCACCATCTTGGCCGTCGGATAGAGCTGCTTGACCGCGTGGCCGACCAGGTGGGCCGTCGAGTGGCGGATGATCTCCAGGCCCTCGTCGTCCTTGGGCGTGATGATCTGGAGCTTGGCATCGTGGTCGATGACGTCGCTGGCGTCGACCAGACGGCCGTCGACCTTGCCGGCCACCGTCATCTTGGCGAGGCCGGGGCCGATGGACTTGGCAACGTCGGCCACCGAGACCGGGCCGGGGTACTCGCGCTGCGAGTTGTCGGGGAGCGTGATGTGGATCATGAAAAACCTCGGGCGAAAAACAAAAAAGCGCGGTGGATGACCGCGCTTTGCTGTGGCAGGGAAGCTGGCTCGAACCAGCGCGCGCGGTTTAGCGGGCGCTTCCTTCGAAGAAGAAAACACCGCAGGTGGCTTGCGGAGTAGTTCGCGGTGTCATAACCAAAGTGCCTTTCTCGCCCTTGTTGACAGTGGAGCCTCGGATTCTAGCCGCTCGGCGCGCGGGCCGTGCCGAGCGCCCCTTTAGTCCATTACGCCGCGGCCGCCGCGTTCTTGAGCCCCAGCACGTCGATCGGCTCGATCGCCGGCGGCTTCGCGAACAGCTCGGGCGCCTTCGCCATCAGCGCCTGCGCGATCGGGCCGACGAGGTGCGCCTGGCGGTCCGCCTCGGTCTCGAACGCATCGAACACGCCGAAGGTGGTCGGCGACAGTCGCAGCGCAAACCAGATCGGCGTGGTGGCTTCGTCGCGCGCCATCGCGAGGCCGGCCTCGAGGAACTGCTGGACCTCGGCCTCCTTGCCGGGCTTGGCTTCGAGGCGGGCGAACAGGGCGAACTTGATCATGGACATCTCCGGTCGTTGCTAGGTGGAAGCGGCGCGCGGATCGCAACCGCTGTGGCGACTCTAGAGTCGCCGCTCGCTCTCACCTATTGGCATTTTTGACATCTTCGATATTGTTATTGCCATGCGACTCGACATCCTCGCGCTCGACGGCGTGTTCGACACCGGCCTGGCCACGGTGGCCGACGTCTTCACCACCGCCAACGAACTGGCGGGCCTGCTCGCGCTCGGCGTGCCGCCCTTCGAGGTCCGCCTCGCCGGCCTGCGCAAGCGCGTGCGCACCGCGCAAGGCCTGAGCGTGCCGGTCGTGCCGTTCGCCGCCGCCAAGGCACCCGACTGGATCGCGATCCCGGCCATCGGCGAGAAGATGCCCGAGGGCCTGGCGCGGGCGCTCGAACGCAAGGACATCGCCGATGCCGGCGCCGCGCTGCGCGAACGTGCCGACGAGGGCGCGAAGATCGCCGCCGCCTGCATCGGCACCTTCGTGCTGGCCGAATCGGGCCTGCTCGATCGTCAGCAGGCCACCACCACCTGGTGGCTCGCCTCGATGTTCCGCCAGCGCTATCCCGAGGTGCGGCTCGACGACACGCGCATGCTCGTGCCCTCGGGCCCGTCGCTGGTCACCGCCGGCGCGGCGCTCGGCCATGTCGACATGGCGCTGTGGCTGGTGCGCCAGGTCAGTCCCGAGCTGGCCGCCACGGTGGCGCGCTACCTGATCGTCGATTCGCGGCCCGCGCAATCCGCCTACGTGATCCACGACCACCTGAGCCATGCCGATCCGATGGTCGAGCGCTTCGAGCGCTGGGCGCGTACGCGGCTGGCCGACGGCTTCTCGCTCGACGACGCGGCGCGCGCCGTCGGCACCAGCAAGCGCACGCTGGCGCGCCGGCTGCAGCAGGTGCTCGGCAAGAGCCCGCTCGGCTACGTGCAGGACCTGCGCGTCGAGCGCGCGGTGCACTTGCTCAAGACCAGCGACCGGAGCCTCGAGCAGATCGCCGCGCTGGTCGGCTACGCCGACGGCGTGACCTTGCGCACCCTGCTGCGCCAGAAGCTGGGCCGCGGCGTGCGCGAAGTGCGCATGCGCGACTGAGGCGGGCCGGGCACGGACGAAAAAAAGCCCGGCGCGCGGCCGGGCTTCAAGGTGACAGCGAATGTCGAGTCAGTTGCTCAGTGGAACTGCTCTTCTTCCGTCGAGCCGGTCAATGCCTTCACGCTCGACTGGCCGCCCTGGATCACGGTGGTCACGTCGTCGAAGTAACCCGCGCCGACTTCCTGCTGGTGCGACACGAAGGTGTAGCCCTGTTCGCGCGCCGCGAATTCCGGCTCCTGCACCATGTTCACGTAGTGCTTCATGCCCTCGCCGCGTGCATAGGCGTGCGCGAACTTGAAGGTGTTGTACCAGTTGACGTGGATGCCGGCCAGCGTGATGAACTGGTACTTGTAGCCCAGGTCCGAGAGGTCTTCCTGGAAGGTGGCGATCTGCTTGTCGTCCAGGTTCTTCTTCCAGTTGAACGACGGCGAGCAGTTGTACGACAGCAGCTTGCCCGGGCAGGCGGCATGCACGGCCTGCGCGAACTCGCGGGCGAAGCCGATGTCGGGCACGCCGGTTTCGCACCACACCAGGTCGGCATAGGGCGCGTAGGCGACGCCGCGGCTGATGGCCTGCTCGAGGCCGTTCTTCACGCGGTAGAAGCCTTCCGAGGTGCGCTCGCCGGTCAGGAAGGGCTTGTCGTTGGCGTCGTGGTCGGAGGTGATCAGGTTCGCGGCCTCGGCGTCGGTGCGGGCCAGCACGATGGTGGGCACGCCCAGCACGTCGGCGGCGAAGCGCGCAGCGATCAGCTTCTCGCAGGCTTCGCGCGTCGGCACCAGCACCTTGCCGCCCATGTGGCCGCACTTCTTGACGGCGGCGAGCTGGTCTTCGAAGTGC
Organism: Variovorax sp. GW821-FHT10D07; assembly: GCF_059415325.1. NCBI lineage: Bacteria > Pseudomonadati > Pseudomonadota > Betaproteobacteria > Burkholderiales > Comamonadaceae > Variovorax > Variovorax sp. GW821-FHT10D07. The sequence continues at coordinate 498,396 of NZ_JBWKMZ010000002.1, forward strand.
ACGCCGGCAGCGCCCGCGGCGATCATGTTCTTCATCAGCTCGAAGGCGTTGAGCACGCCGCCGAAACCGGCTTCCGCGTCGGCCACGATCGGCAGGAAGTAGTCGATGAATTCCTTGTCGCCCGGGTTCACGCCACGGCCCCACTGGATTTCATCGGCGCGACGGAAGGTGTTGTTGATGCGGCGGACCATGGTGGGCACCGAGTCGTACGCGTAGAGCGACTGGTCGGGGTACATGGTTTCCGAGCTGTTGCCGTCGGCGGCCACTTGCCAGCCCGACAGGTACACGGCTTCGAGGCCGGCCTTGGCCTGCTGCATGGCCTGGCCGGCGGAGATCGCGCCGAAGGCGTTCACGTAGCCCTTCTTCGAACCACCGTTGATCTTGTCCCAGAGCTTCTCGGCGCCGCGCTTGGCGAGCGTGTAGTCGATCGGGAACGAACCGCGCAGGCGCACCACGTCGGCCGCGCTGTAGCCGCGCTTCACGCCCTTCCAGCGGGGGTCCGTGGCCCATTCTTTCTCGAGGGCGGCAATCTGCTGTTCGCGGCTGAGTTGTTCGGTGAGGGTCTGGGGCATGGTCACTCCGTGAGTTGATTGAAGGGTTGGTTTCGAGCGTTTCGGCGCTGCGGCCATGGGCTTACTGTAATCGCGTCGCCCACTCTTATGTCTTATAGAAGACATATTTTTGCATCAACAAAATCAATAACTTACGGAGATATTTCTCAATGAGAAAACAACTTTCTCATATCGAGAAAAAATACTGCGGTGCAGCAGCGTGGATTTTCACGATGCGCAATCACTCTTTCGTCTGTGAAAAACGCGGGCCTAAACGCGCGCCGTCAACGCCGCGAATGCGCGATCCAGTCGCCACCCGCGATCACCGCGCGACCCTCGATGCGCGACGGATGGATCTCGTAGACCAGGCAATCGAACGCGCGGCCGTCGCTGGCCTGCACGCGCAGCCAGCGCTTGATGTATTCGCCCGAATCGTCGTCGGCGACTTCCTCGAGCCGGTCGAGCGCGGCCTCCACCTGCGCATCGATCGCATAAATCTCGCCCGCCACGTGGCCCTCGCCGCCGAGCACCATGCCCGGATAGGCACCGAGGTCGTAGAGCGTGCCCGCGACCTCGGCATCGGCCACGCGGCGCGGCAGCGGCGCGAAGCGCGCGATGTCGTTGTGCCCACCCGCGCGCAAGGTGCCGTAGACGAAGACGTAGCGCACGCCCGGCGCGTGCGTCGGTTGCGGCATCATCGATGCCTCCTTTGGCATCATCGATGCCTCCTTTCCCAAATCACCCCAGTCTATTGAACCCCGCCGCACCCGCCCCAGGCCGGCTCATGGCCTACGGCTGCCTCGCGCTGAGCATGTCGCTCGTCGGCTGCTACGTCGCTCTCTCCAAGCCGCTGGTCGCGGCCTTCCCGGTGCTGCTGCTGGCCTGGCTGCGCTTCGGCATCGCGGCGCTCGCCATGCCGCACTGGCTGCGCCGCGCGCCCGACGAACCGCCGATGACGGCGCGCACGCGCTGGCTGGTGTTCCTCGAGTCCTTCCTCGGCAACTTCTTGTTCTCGATCTGCATGCTGTTCGGCGTGAGCCTCACGAGCGCGGTCTCGGCGGGCGTGATCATGGCGTCGATCCCGGCGGCGGTCGCGGTGGCGAGCTGGCTGTTCCTGCGCGAACGCATCACGCTGCGCATCGGCCTCGCGATCCTCTGCGCGGCGATCGGCATCGGGCTGCTCGCACTCGCACCGGCGCATGCGAGCGCGCACCCGGGCACGGGAGCGTCCTCGTCGATGCCGTGGCTTGGCAACCTGCTGGTGTTCTGCGCGGTGCTCTGCGAAGCCGCCTACGCGGTGATCGGCAAGTCGCTCACCGGACGGCTCGGCCCCAAGCGGATCTCCTCGCTGATCAACCTCTGGGGCTTCGTGCTCAGCACGCCGCTGGGCATCTGGTTCGCGCTGCAGTTCGACTTCGCCGCGGTGCGCCCCGGCCTCTGGCTGCTGCTGGTCGCCTATGCCCTCGCAGCGAGCATCTGGACGGTGTGGCTCTGGATGACCGGCCTGCGCCACATTCCCGCCGCGCAGGCCGGTGTTTTCGCCGTGATGCTGCCCGTGAGCGCGGCCCTCGTGGGCGTGCTCGTGCTCGGCGAAAGCCTCTCCCTGGTGCAGCTGTTCGCGTTCGCGCTCGCTCTCGCTGGCGTCTTCCTGGCGACCTGGCCCACGCGCCGCAGGCAAAACGGGCGCTCTCCCCTCTGAAAAAACAACAGCCTCCAATGAAAAAACCGCTTTTTCCCTTGGAAACGCGTTTTTTCTCATTTAGCATCCGCGATGCCAGTGGAGACCCTGTTTTTCATTGGTGACTGTTCAACCAAAAAAGGAAATCAACCATGGCAACTGCAAAGAAGGCTCCGGCCAAGAAAGCTCCGGCAAAGAAGGCCGCTGCTCCCGCGAAGAAGGCTGCTGCTCCCGCGAAGAAGGCCGCTGCACCGGCGAAGAAGGCTGCTGCTCCTGCCAAGAAGGCTGCTGCACCGGCGAAGAAGGCTGCTGCTCCTGCCAAGAAGGCTGCACCCGCGAAGAAGGCTGCTGCGAAGGCTCCCGCCAAGAAGCGCACCCCGAACGCCGCCTTCATGAAGGCCCTGACCCCCAGCCCCGCACTGGCTGCCGTGGTCGGCTCGACGCCGCTGCCGCGCACCGCCGTCGTGAGCAAGCTGTGGGACTACATCAAGAAGAACAACCTGCAAGACAAGGCCAACAAGCGCAACATCAACGCCGACGCCAAGCTGAAGGAAATCTTCGGCAAGGCCCAAGTGTCGATGTTCGAACTGGCCGCGCTGATCGGCAAGCACGTCAAGTAAGCGCACCACTCGAACGACCTCCGGGTCGATCAGGAAAGCCGGCGACAGCCGGCTTTTTTTCGTCCGTGCCTTTTGCGATCGCCTCAGCGCGCTGCGTCGGCACCCTGTGCAAAGAAGCGCGAGGGCGTGCAGCCGAAATGGCGACGGAAGGTCTCGATGAATGCGCTCACCGAGCTGTAGCCCACCGTCAGCGCCACCGCCGTCACGGGCTCGCCCATGCCCAGCAATTGCACCGCCTTGAGCAGCCGCGCCTGCTGGCGCCACTGCGCGAAGCTCAGGCCGGTCTCGACGGCGAAGCGGCGCGTGAGCGTGCGGCGTGCCATGCCGATGCGATCGGCCCATTGCTCGAGCGTGTCGTCGCGCGCGGGATCGTCGGCCAGCGCGGTGGCCAGCGCGAGCAGGCGCCGCTCCTGCGGCAGCGCGAGGTGCAGCGAGGTCCGCGCGCCCGCAGCCAGTTCGTCGACCAGCACGGCCACCAGCCGCAGGCGGCGCGCTGTCTCCCCCTCTTCGCCAAGCGACACCAGCCGCCCCACCAGCTCGCGGATCAGCGGCGTCGACGCGAACACATGCGGCTGCGCTGGCAAGGCCGTCGTCAGCGCCGGATCGAGATAAAGGCTCCACCCGGCCGTCGCGCCATGGCTTTGCGCCGCGTGCGCGCAGCGCGGCGCGATCCAGCCGATCCATCCGGGCGGCAGCACCCAACGCCCCGCGCTGGTCTCGATCAGCTGCAGGCCGGCGCGCAGCGCGAACAGCTGGCCTTCCTCGTGCGCATGCGCGCCCGTGGTGCGCGGTGCCTCGTAGGCGTTGAGATCGAGCCGCGCCATGAGCTCAGCCATCGCGTCGCTCCATCTGCGAAATGGCCCGATGGCGATACCGATTGGCACCGCGCCGCAAGCCCGCAACGCGGCGCCTGCCTAGCATCGAAGCCATCGATCCACCCTTCCCTCTCTTCTTCAAGGAACCGCCATGAAAGCCCAGGATGTCCTGCCCGATGACCAGAACTTCGCCGTCCTCAACGGCCAGCCCGTGCGCAAGGGCTCGGTCGGTGCCTTCCTCGCCAACGTGCGCGTGCTGGAGGACGCCCAGGCCGGCGAGGCGCAGCGCCAGGCCGCGCACGAGGACCTCGTCGCGCTGATCCCCGCGCTCGAGGCGCTCGGCCTGTTCGAGGTGTTCGAGCTGCGCTCCGCAGCCCTGCGCGCGGAGGTCGCGAGGCATCGCGCCGCGCTCAGCCCCGCGCCTGCTGCTGCGCCGCGCGCCTGATCGACGACAGCGTGCCGCGCGTGGTGATGACCTCGGGGTCGAGCGGAATCTCGATCAGCGTGCCGGTGTCGGCCGCCAGCGCGCGCAGCAGCGCGGCCTCGAACTGCGCGGTCTCGGTCACGCGCTCGGCGGCATAGCCGTAGGCGCGCGCCAGCCCGCAGAAGTCGGGATTGCGCAGCGCGGTGCCGCTGGTGCGCTCGGGGTACTCGCGCTCCTGGTGCATGCGGATGGTGCCGAACATGCCGTTGTTCAGCAGCACGACGATGCTCTTGCCGCCATGCTGCGCGGCCGTGGCCAGCTCCTGCCCCGTCATCAGGAAATCGCCGTCGCCCGCGATCGTGAAGGCCACCCGGCCGGTCGCGAGGCTGGTGGCGATGCCGGCCGGCACGCCATAGCCCATCGCGCCACTGGTGGGCGCCAGCTGCGTCTTGTGGCCCTTGGCGAGGCCGTGGTAGCGGAAGTAGCGGTGCACCCAGCTCGCGAAGTTGCCGGCACCGTTGGTGATCGTGGCATCGGCCGGCAGGTGCTTCTGCAGCGTCGCCACCACCGCCGCCATGTCGACCGCGCCGCGCGGCGTTTCCTCGGGCATGCCGGCCAGCGCCTGCGGCTCGAGCCAGGCCTGGTAGTCGGCATTCGCCTGCAGCGCCCAGTCCTCCCAGGGCAGCGTGGGCGGCGCGCTCAGCACCTCGAGGCTGCGCGCCGCGGCACTCATGCCGGCATTGATCGCGAGGTCGGCCTGGTAGACGCGGTTGAGCTCCTCGGCGCTGGCATGGATGTGCACCAGCGTCTGCTTCGCCTTCGGCGCCTCGAGCAGCGTGTAGCCGCCGGTGGTCATCTCGCCCAGGCGCGGGCCGATGGCGAGGATCAGGTCGGCGTCCTTCACGCGCTGCGCCAGCTTCGGATTGATCGCGATGCCGGCATCGCCCGCATAGAGCGGATGGTGGTTGTCGAAGGTGTCCTGGAACCGGAAGGCATTGGCCACCGGCAGCCGCCAGTTCTCGGCGAAGCGCTGCAGCGCCTGCGCGGCCTGCGCGGTCCAGCCGCCGCCGCCGGCGATCACCAGCGGCTGGCGCGACTTCAGCAGCAGTTCGCGCAGGGTGCGCAGCGCGCCCGGGTCGCTCCAGGGCTCGACCGCCTCCACCCGCGGCAGCGGCCGCGCGGCGGTCTCGCTGCGCAGCATGTCCTCGGGCAGCACCAGCACCACCGGGCCGGGGCGGCCGTTCATCGCGGTCGAGAAGGCGCGCGCGACGTACTCGGGGATGCGGTTCGCATCGTCGATGCGCTCCACGCGCTTGGCGAAGCCCTTGGTGCTCGGTCCGAAGAAGCTGCCGTAGTCGACCTCCTGGAAGGCCTCGCGGTCGCGGAAGTCGCTGCCCACGTCGCCGACGAACAGCACCATCGGCGTGGAATCCTGGAAGGCGTTGTGCACGCCGATCGAGGCATTGGTGGCGCCCGGGCCGCGCGTCACGAAGCAGATGCCGGGGCGGCCCGTGAGCTTGCCGTGCGCCTCGGCCATGAAGGCCGCGCCGCCCTCCTGCCGGTTGACGATGAAGCGCGCGCGCTCGCCGTAGGCATGGAAGCCGTCGAGCACCGCGAGGAAGCTCTCGCCGGGCACGCCGAACGCGATCTCCATGCCCTGTTCGAGCAGGCACTCGACGATCAGGTGGCCTGCGGGTTGTGATGTACTCATGAGCAGTAGAACTCCAACACTTTGTCCGCGGCGATTATGTGCGCCCGCCCCGCCTCCCTTGTTTTAATTCCCCAAATGGTTAAATTCGCGCCATGAAGGCCACCGCCCCCGACACGCTGGAACCCCGCTCGCGCGATGCCGACCGTTCGCAGCTCGCGATCCTCGCCTCGGCGCGCGACGAGTTCTCGGCGCGCGGCCTCGCGGGTGCGCGCATGGACAGCATCGCCGAGCGCGCGGGCCTCAACAAGCGGCTCATCTACTACTACTTCGGCAGCAAGGACGACCTGTTCCTCGCGGTGCTCGAGCGCACCTACGCCGACATCCGCGAAGCCGAGCAACGGCTGCACCTCGACGAGATCGATCCGGTCGAGGCGATCCGCCAGCTGGTGTCCTTCACCTGGCACTACTACCTCGAGCATCCCGAGTTCATCACCCTGCTCAACAGCGAGAACCTGCACCAGGCCTCGCACCTCAAGCGCTCGGAACGCATCCAGGAGATGAACTCGCCGCTGGTGCAGCTGCTCGACACGGTGCTCGAGCGCGGCCGGCGCGACAACCTGTTCCGCGCGGGCGTCGATCCGGTGCAGCTCTACATCTCGATCGCCTCGCTGTGCTACTTCTACCTCTCGAACAACCACACGCTCTCGGCCATCTTCGGCCGTGACCTGCGCGCGCCCAAGGCGATGGCGCAGCGCCTCTCGCACATGACCGACCTCGTGCTCGGTTACGTGCTGCACTGAAGAGCCCTTCCCGCCGCGCTCCGTCGCTTCCTGCCGCTCCTCGCGCGGCGGCGGGGCCGCGCGCCATCGCCGTGCGCGACGGCCCCCATCGCTTCCACGATCTACGGGTATCCACCAGGGTCCACCCGTTGACGCTGCCGCGCCCGCGTTCCTAAAATCAGCAATTCACTTATTGGTGAATTAAGCTCACAACGACACCAGCGGCCCCGCCGCGCGGAGACACCACCCATGAAGCAACTCGCACGCACCGCCACGCTGGCCGCGATCGTCGGCCTGGGCGCCCTGCTCCCCGCCCTCACCGGCGCGGAAGTCGCCTACCCCAGCAAGCCGATCCGCGTGATCGTGCCCTTCGCGGCCGGCAGCACCACCGACATCATTGCCCGCGCCATCGCCGACAAGATGGGCGCGAGCATGGGCCAGCCGCTGGTGATCGAGAACCGCGGCGGCGCCAGTGGCACCATCGGCCAGCAGGCGGTGGCCACCGCGGCGGCCGACGGCTACACGGTGATGATCCATTCGTCATCGCACACGGTCAGCCCCTCCACCTTCGCCAAGCTGCCCTTCGACACGGTGAACGACTTCGCGGGCGTCACGCCGATCTCCTCGCTGCCCAACGCGCTGGTGATCGCGCCCTCGAAGAACATCAAGACGCTGCCGCAACTGCTGGCCGCCGCGCGCGCCAAGCCCGGCAGCATGAACTTCGCCTCGGCCGGCCAGGGCAGCGCTACGCACCTGAACGCCGAGAAGTTCAAGATGGCCGCCAAGATCGACGCCACCAACATCCCGTTCAAGGGATCGGGCGAGGCCGTCACCGAGGTGCTCTCGGGCCGCGTCGACTACTACTTCTCGCCGATCGCGCCGGTCATCGGCCAGATCAAGGAAGGCCAGCTGCTGGCGCTCGCCGTGGGTTCGCCCAAGCGCGCGGCGGCGCTGCCCGACGTGCCCACCACCGCCGAGGCCGGCGTGCCCGGCTCCGAGTTCAACTTCTGGATCGGAATGATGGCGCCCGCGAAGACGCCGCGCGCCGTGGTCGACCGCCTGCACGACGAGGTGGCGAAGGCCCTCGCCACGCCCGAGGTGAAGGAGCGCTTCCTCAAGCTCGGCGCCGATGCCTGGACGCTCAAGCCCGCGCAGTTCGATGCCTACATCAAGCAGGAGATCGCGAGCAACGCCGAGCTCGTGAAGGCCGCCGGCCTCGCGGTCCAGCAGTAACGCCGCTTCCGCCAGCGCCCGCATCCCCCGCTCCGCCCGCAGCCCACCGACTTCCGACCGAACGTCCCGCGCCGCCACCGGCGCGCTCTCCATGATCCGCAAACTCCTGCTCTCCCCGGCGCTGCGCCCCTTCCTGCTGATCCTGCTGCTGCTGGTGCTGTGGGACCTGGCGATCCGCCTCTTCAAGATCCCGGCCTACCTGATCCCGCCGCCGTGGGAGGTGGTGAAGCAGCTGATCAACGAATGGCCGCGCCTGCTGGCCGAGAGCTGGAAGACCACGCTGGCCACGCTCGGCGGCTTCGGCCTCACCATCCTCATCGGCATTCCGATGGCGATGGTCATCGCCTACTCGCGGCTGGTCGAGTCCTACGTCTATCCGCTGCTGGTGTTCTCGCAGAGCATCCCCAAGGTCGCGATCGCGCCGCTGTTCGTGGTGTGGTTCGGCTTCGGCATCTTCCCCAAGGTGATCTCGGCCTTCCTGCTGGGCTTCTTCCCGGTGGTGGTCTCCACCGTGATGGGCTTCAAGTCGGTCGAGCCCGACATGCTCGATCTCGCGCGCTCGATGGGCGCGAGCCGGCTGCAGACCTTCTTCAAGATCAGCCTGCCGCAGGCGCTGCCGCAGATCTTCAGCGGCCTCAAGGTCTCGGTCACGCTGGCCGTCGTCGGCGCGGTGGTCGGCGAGTTCGTCGGCTCCAACTCGGGCATCGGCTACGTGCTGCAGGTGGCCAACGGCAACTTCGACCTGCCGCTGATGTTCGCCGCGCTGGTCGTGCTCTCGAGCATCGGCGTGATCCTGTTCGTGGCGGTCGACCTAGTCGAGCGCCTGATGATTCCCTGGCACGCCTCGCAGCGCCACGCGGACTGATCCACCCCGCCCTTTTTCTTTCTGGTTCCTTCGCCCACGCCAACAACTCCCTGGAGACAAGACATGAAGAAACTGCTTCCCTCGCTGCTCGCCGCCGCCGCGCTCGCCACCTTCGCCATCGCTCCCGCCCATGCGCAGGGCGACAAGCCCAAGGACAAGGTCACGCTGATGCTCAACTGGTATCTGTACAGCGAGCACGCGCCCTTCTTCCTCGGCAAGGAAAAGGGCTTCTACGCCGAGGAAGGCATCGACCTCGACATCCAGGAAGGCCGCGGCTCCGCCGTCACCGCGCAGGCGGTGGCCGCCAAGTCGGCGACCTTCGGCTACATCGACGTCACGACCATGATCAAGGCCGCCGCCAAGGGCGCGCCGCTGAAGTCCACCGGCGTGCTGTTCCAGGTCAGCCCGATGTCGGTCATGGGCTTCACCGAGAAGAACATCAAGACGCCGAAGGACATCGTCGGCAAGACCGTGGCCGTGACGCCGGGCGACTCGATGTCGCAGATATGGCCGCTGTTCCTCAAGGTCAACGACATCAAGCCCGACCAGGTGAAGATCGTCTCGGGCGACGGCCAGACCAAGCTCAATGCGGTGATCAACGGCCAGGCCGACCTGCTGCTGGGCTACGTGATGGACCAGGCGATCAAGCTGCAGGACGCCACCGGCAAGCCGGTGTCGCCGATCCGCTTCGCCGACTCGGGCGTGAACCAGATCAGTTCCGGGATCATCACCAACAAGAACCTGCTGACCGAGAACCCCGACCTGGTGAAGCGCTTCATGCGCGCCTCGACCAAGGCCGCCGAAGCGGCCGAGAAGAGCCCCGAGGCCGCGGTCGACGCGATGCTCAAGGCCAACCCCAAGGCCGGCGTGCGCGACACGCTGATCGTGGGCATGAAGCAGAGCGTGGCGCTCTATCACACCAAGGACACGGCGAACCAGCGCCCCTTCCGCGTGGCGATGAAGAACGTCAACGAGTCGCTGGACCTGCTGGTGCAGTACGGCGGCATGGACGCCTCGACGCGCGGCAAACCAGAAGACTACGTGACGCTCGATTTCCTGCCGTAAACAGCTCGCCCCCAGGCTCCGCGCACTTCGTGTCGCTTCTCCCACCCCCTACCGGGGGCAACACCAGCGGCCCGGCAAAGCCGGTTCCGCGGTGTTCCCCGAAAACGCCGCAAGCGCCCCGTCACCTCGTTCGCTTCGTCCTTTACTACGCTCCATGTCTCCAGTCCAACTGATCGAAGCGCGCGGCGTCTCGAAGATCTACCAAAGCAAGGATGGCCCCGTCGAGTCGCTGAAGCCGCTCGACTTCGCCATCAAGGAAGGCGAGTTCGTCTCCGTCGTCGGCCCCTCGGGCTGCGGCAAGAGCACCCTGCTCAAGATGGTGGCGGGCCTGCTGCCGATCAGCGGTGGCAGCCTCACGCTGGCGGGCAAGCCGATCCAGGGACCGCAGAAGGACGTGGGCATCGTGTTCCAGAGCGCGGTGCTGCTGCCCTGGCGCAGCGTGGAGGACAACATCCTGCTGCAGGCCGAGATGCGCCACCTGCCGATGGACGCCGCCAAGGCGCGCGCCCACGAGCTGATGGCCATGGCCGGCCTCAAGGGCTTCGAGCGCAAATACCCGTGGCAGCTCTCGGGCGGCATGCAGCAGCGCGCCTCGATCTGCCGCGCGCTGCTGCACGATCCGTCGGTGCTGCTGATGGACGAGCCCTTCGGCGCGCTCGACGCGATGACGCGCGAGAAGATGAACCTCGAGTTGCAGCGCATCTGGATGGCCTCGAAGAAGACCGTGATGCTGATCACCCACAGCATCCCCGAGGCCATCTTCCTGTCGGACCGCGTGATCGTGATGAGCGAGCGCCCCGGCTCGATCGCGGCCGTCTACGACATCGAGCTGCCGCGCGCCCGCACCCTGGACATGATGGCCTCGAGCGAGTTCGGCCACTACACGAAGCTGGTGCGCGCGCATTTCTTCTCGCAGGGCATCCTGGACCACTGAGAGCGAAGCCATGGACGCGCCCCGTTTCCACGTCGAGGAGATCCGCTTCGCCGAGCGCGACGTCGCGCTGCGGCTGCCGTTCCGCTTCGGCGCCGCCACCGTCACCGCCTGCCCGCAGGTCTACGTGCGCGCGCGCATCCGCTTCGAGGACGGCCGCACGGCCAGCGGCTGCGCGGCCGAGATGATGGTGCCCAAGTGGTTCGACAAGAACCCGGCGCTCACCAACGAACAGAACTTCGAGCAGTTGCGCTTCGCGCTGCGCGACGCGCGCGAGGCCTACACCGGCGAGGCCGATGCCCAGACCGCGTGGACGCATTTCGCCGCCAACTACGCCGCGCTGATGGCGCGCGCCCGTGCCAAGGGCCTGCAGCCGCTGGTGGCGGGCTATGGGCCGGCCCTGATCGACCGCGCGATCTTCGATGCGCTGTGCCTGCATGCCGGCACCGGCTTCGCCGCCGCGATGAGCGCCAATCTCGGCGGCATCGACATCGCGGGCAGCGGCCTGGCCGACGACCTCGCCGGTTTCGACATGCCCGGCTTCCTCGCGCGGCAGCGCCCCTCGGAGCGCATCGCCGCGCGCCACACCGTGGGCCTGGCCGACGCGATCGACGACGACGATGCCCTGCCCGACGCACCCGCCGACGGCCTGCCCACCACGCTCGTGGCCGCCGTGCGCCGCTACGGCCTCACGCACTTCAAGCTCAAGCTCTGCGGCGACACCGCGCGCGACATCGACCGGCTCGAACGCATCGCGCGCGCCATCGACGGCCATGCGCAGTTGGTCACGCTCGACGGCAACGAGCAGTACGCCGACGCCGATGCCTTCGGCGCCTTCCTCGACCGTCTGCTGTCCACGCCCGCGCTGTGGGCGCTGGCGAAGAAGACGGTGTTCGTCGAGCAGCCGATCCGGCGCGACGCCGCGCTCGAGCGCGACGTGCGCTCGCTCGGCCGGCGCATCCCGCTGCTCATCGACGAATCCGATGCCACGCTCGATGCCTTCGTGCGGGCACGCGAACTCGGCTACACCGGCGTGTCGAGCAAGAGCTGCAAGGGCTTCTACAAATCGGCCGTCAACGCGGCGCGCTGCGCGCGCTGGAACGCGGCCGACGACGGCACGCGCTACTTCCTCTCGGGCGAGGACCTGACCATGCAGGCCGGCCTCGGCGTGCAGCAGGACCTGGCGCTCGTGAGCTGGCTCGGCCTCTCGCACGTCGAGCGCAACGGCCACCACTACGTCAACGGCCTCGCGGCCGTGCCCGAGGCCGAGCAGCGGGCGCTGCTGCGCGCCCACCCCGATCTCTACGAATCCAGCGATGGCGCGGTGCGCCTCGCGATCCGCGGCGGACAGCTCGCCCTGTCCTCGCTCGCTTCCGCGCCCGGCTTCGCCACCGGCCAGCCCGGCGCGGGCATCTCGTGGGACGCCATGCGTTCCGTCTACTGAAGCAGCGCTTCTCTGTCCCTCTCTCACTCAAGGAAAGAACATGCCCACCCAACGTCTAGGAATCATCATGCACGGCGTCACAGGCCGCATGGGCATGAACCAGCACCTGATCCGCTCGATCTGCGCCATTCGCGCCCAGGGCGGCGTGACGCTGTCGAACGGCGACAAGGTGATGCCCGACCCGATCCTGATCGGCCGCAACGCCGAGAAGATCGAGGCGCTGGCCAAGGCCCACGGCATCCAGCGCTGGGGCACCGACCTCGACAAGGCGCTCGAGAACAAGGACGACACCGTCTTCTTCGACGCCGGCACCACGCAGATGCGCCCCACCCTGCTGGCCAAGGCGATCCGCGCCGGCAAGCACGTCTACTGCGAGAAGCCCATCGCCACCAACCTCAACGAGGCGGTGGAGATCGCGCGCCTGGCCGAGGAGGCCAAGGAGAAGCACGGCCTCAAGCACGGCGCGGTGCAGGACAAGCTGTTCCTGCCCGGCCTGCGCAAGCTCGACATGCTGCGCCGCGCCGGCTTCTTCGGCCGCATGCTCAGCGTGCGCCTGGAGTTCGGCTACTGGGTGTTCGAGGGCGACCTGCAGCCGATCCAGCGCCCGAGCTGGAACTACCGCAAGGAAGACGGCGGCGGGATGATCCTCGACATGATGTGCCACTGGCGCTACGTGCTCGACAACCTGTTCGGCGAGGTCAAGTCGGTGAGCTGCCTGGGCACCACCCATATCCCGAAGCGCTGGGACGAGGCCGGCCAGCCCTACGAGGCCACCGCCGACGACGCCGCCTACGCCACCTGCGAGCTCACCGGCCACAACGGCGAGCCGGTGATCGCGCAGATCAACATGAGCTGGGTCACGCGCGTGCGCCGCGACGACCTCGTGACCTTCCACGTCGACGGCACCGACGGCTCGGCCGTGGCCGGCCTGTCGAGCTGCCGCGCCCAGTCGCGCGTGGCCACGCCGCGCCCGGTGTGGAACCCCGACGAGAAGCAGACCATGAACTTCCTCGACCAGTGGCAGGAGATTCCGGACTCGCAGGTCTACGACAACGGCTTCAAGATCCAGTGGGAACACTTCATCCGCCACGTGGTGGAGGACGCGCCCTACAAGTGGACCCTGCCCGAAGGCGCCAAGGGCGTGCAGCTGGTCGAGGCCGCGCTCGAATCGTGGCAGGACCGCCGCTGGGTCGACGTGCCCGCGCTGAAGGTCTGAGGAGGCGACCGCGCATGGCCCTGTCGCTCACCCTTCCCACCGCCGGCGGCGCGCTCGCCCCCTACACGTTGCGCGGCAGCGTGCCGGTCAAACCGGCCGCCGGCGTGCGCTTCGACCGCATCGCCTACTCGGCCGCGCACGTCGTGGCCGACCCGCTCGCGGCCATTGATCCCTGGCTGCAATGCGCGGTCGACTGGGACGCCACCCTCGCCTACCGGCGCCACCTCTACGCGCTCGGCCTGGGCGTGGCGGAGGCCATGGACACCGCGCAGCGCGGCATGGGCCTGGACTGGCCGACCTCGCTCGAGCTGATCCGCCGCTCGATCGACGCCGCCAGCGACATTCCCGGCGCGCTCGTGGCCTCGGGCTGCGGCACCGACCACCTCGACATCGATGCGGTGAAGAGCGTGGACGACGTGATCCGCGGCTACGAGGAGCAGATGGCCGCCATCGAGAAGCTCGGCGGCAAGCTGATCGTGATGTGCAGCCGCGCGCTGGCCCGCGTTGCGAAGAGCCCGGCCGACTACGAGCGCGTGTACGACCGCATCCTGAGCCAGGCGAAGCAGCCCGTGGTGCTGCACTGGCTCGGCGAGATGTTCGACCCCGCGCTGGCCGGCTACTGGGGAACGATCGACGTCGATGCCGCGATGGAGACCGCGCTCGGCGTGATCGCGGCTCATCCCGACAAGGTCGACGGCATCAAGATCTCGCTGCTCGACAAGGACAAGGAGATCGCCATGCGCCGGCGCCTGCCGACCACCGGCGGCCCCGACGGCCAGGGCGTTCGCATGTACACCGGCGACGACTTCAACTACGCCGAGCTGATCGCGGGCGACGGCCACGGCAGCCACCCCACGCACGGCAAGAGCGACGCGCTGCTGGGCATCTTCGACGCCATCGCGCCGGCCGCCAGCGCCGCCCTCGGCGAACTGGCCGCGGGCCGCGTCAAGCGCTTCCACGAGATCCTCGGCCCCACCGTGCCGCTGTCGCGCCACATCTTTGCCGCGCCCACGCGCTTCTACAAGACCGGCGTGGTCTTCATGGCCTGGCTCAACGGCCACCAGAAGCACTTCACCATGGTCGGCGGCCAGCAGAGCACGCGCTCGCTGCAGCACTTCGCCGAGCTGTTCCGGCTGGCCGACGCGGCCAACCTGTTCGAGCAGCCCGAGCTCGCGGTGCGGCGCATGAAGACGCTGCTGTCGCTGCACGGCGTGGAGTGAGCCCGTCCATGCGCGACTTCTCGCAGAACCACGACTGGCTCTCGATCAACACCGCCACGGTGCGCAAGCAGTCGGGCGCCGAGGTGCCGCTCGACCGCATCGTCGACCAGTGCGCCGAGCGCGGCATCCGCGCCATCAGCCCATGGCGCGACCAGGTCGCGGCCGTCGGCATCGACAGGATCGCGCGGCAGCTGAAGGCGCACGGCATCGGCCTCTCGGGCTACTGCCGCGGCGGCTTCTTCCCGGCGCCCGATGCCGCGGGCCTGAAGGCCGCGCTCGACGACAACCGCCGCGCCATCGACGAGGCGAAGACGCTCGATGCGCCCTGCCTCGTGCTGGTGGTCGGCGCGCTGCCCGGCGCGCTCGACGGCAAGGCCGCCTACCGGGACATCGCGCGGGCGCGCTCCGAAGTGCGCGACGGCATCGCGGCTTCGCTCGAGTACGCGCGCGAGGTCGGCATGCCGCTGGCCATCGAGCCCCTGCACCCCATGCAGGCGGCCGACCGCGCCTGCATCAACACCCTGGAGCACGCGCTCGACCTCTGCGACGAGCTCGATGCCGGCAGGAGCGGCATGCTCGGCGTGGCGCTCGACATCTACCACGTGTGGTGGGACCCGAAGCTGCAGCAGCAGATCGCGCGCGCGGGCCGCGAGCGCCTGCTGGCCTACCACGTCTGCGACTGGCTCACGCCCACGCGTGACCTGCTGTCCGACCGCGGGATGATGGGCGACGGCGTGGTCGAGCTCAAGAAGATCCGCGGCTGGGTGGAGGACGCCGGCTTCGCGGGCTTCAGCGAGGTCGAGATCTTCTCGAACCTCGACTGGTGGCAGCGGCCGGGGGCCGAGACGCTCGACGTCTGCATCGAGCGGCATCGCAGCGCGGTCTGAGCTCGCCCCCGGGGCGAGCAAGCCATGGCGGCCTGTGCTGCAATGCGCCCATGCCCGCCCCCAGCCTCGACGACCTGCGCCGCTACGCCGTGGCGCGCACTCTGTTCAAGCCCACCACGCTCCCCGGCGCGATCAAGAAGCTCGGCTTCGTGCAGGCCGATCCGATCCGCGCCCCGGCGCGCGCGCAGGACCTGACGCTGCGCCACCGTGTCAACGACTACCGCGCGGGCGATCTCGAGCGGCGCTACACGCGGCTCGCGATCGAGGAGGATTGCCTGGTCAACTACGGCTTCCTGCCGCGCGAGCACCTGGCGCTGATGCATCCGCGCGAGGCCGCCAAGCCCTGGGACGCCGAGACGCGGCGCAAGGCCGCCGACGTGCTGGCCTTCGTGCGCGAGCGCGGGCGCGTGCATCCGCGCGAGGTCGAGCAGCACTTCGCGCACGGCCGCATGCGCAACTACTGGGGCGGCTCGGGCAATGCGTCGACGCACCTGCTCGACGGCATGCACTACCGCGGTCTTCTGCGCGTCGTGCGGCGCGACAGCGGCACGCGCATCTACGAGGCGGTCGAGCATGCGCCGGCCGACGAGAGCCCGGCCGGCCGCGCGCGCCGCGCGGCCGCGCTGATCGAACTGATCGTGCGCAAGTACGCGCCGCTGCCGGCCGGCAGCCTGACCTACCTGGTGCGGCTGCTCGGCTACGGCGCGCCGCACCTGGCGGCACAGACCCAGGCCGCGCTGCGCCTCGCGCGCGAGGAGCTCGCGAGCCTGCGCATCGACGGCACCACCTGGTACTGGCCGGCCGACGAGAACCCGGCCTCGCGCCGCCATGCGCCCGACGACGCGGTGCGCCTGCTCGCGCCCTTCGACCCCGTGGTGTGGGACCGCCGCCGCTTCGAGCTGCTCTGGGGCTGGACCTACAAGTTCGAGGCCTACACGCCCGCGCCGCAGCGCCAGTTCGGCTACTACGCGCTGCCGCTGCTGTGGCACGACCGCGTGATCGGCTGGGCCAACGTCAGCGCACCCGAGGGACGGCCCCAGCCCGCCTTCGGCTACGTCGAGGGCCGCAAGCCGCACGGCGCGGCCTTCCGCGCGGCGCTCGACGACGAACTCGGACGCATGGCCCAGTTCCTCACAGCGCGCTGAGCCGGCCGCGGGCCACCCCCGGCGGCCTGGGGTCTTGGCCCGTGCGCGACAGGGCCGGCCGCGGCGCCTGCCTAGAATCGCCCTCGCCCCGGTGCGAGCCGGGGCAAGCGTTCTCAGGGCGGGGTGCAATTCCCCACCGGCGGTGATGGCGGCGTTCTTCGAACAGAAGGCACCGCATGAGCCCGCGAGCGCCCGTGGCTTGCAACGAGCCGCGGGGTCAGCAGACCCGGTGCGATCCCGGGGCCGACGGTCACAGTCCGGATGAAAGAGAGCGCGAAATGCGGGCCGGCCCGCGCGCTCCTGCCATGGAGCGTGCGGTCTGCTCCGTGGTTTCGTGCGCCCTGATTCAGGAAACCTGCTTTTGAAGAGGCACACCATGAGTCAGATCAACGACCTTCCCCTTTCCGCCATCGCCGCGACGGACGCGCCGCGCGGCCAGCGCATCGCCTTCGTCGAGGCGCAGTGGCATTCCGACATCGTCCACCAGGCGCGCGACGCCTTCCTCGAGGAGATGGAGCGCCTGGGCGTGCCGCGCGATCGCATCGACGTCTTCGACGTGCCCGGGGCCTTCGAGATCCCGCTGCATGCCAAGCGGCTCGCGCTGTCGGGCCGCTACGCCGGCATCGTGGCCTGCGCGCTGGTGGTGGACGGCGGCATCTACCGGCACGAGTTCGTGGCCAGCACGGTGGTCAGCACGCTGATGTCGCTGCAGCTCGAGACCAACGTGCCGATCTTCTCGGCCGTGCTCACGCCGCACCACTTCCACGAGCACGTGGAGCACCGCAAGTACTTCCACCGCCATTTCGCGGTCAAGGGTTCCGAGGTGGCCGAGGCCTGCGTCAAGACGCTGAAAGGTCTGCAAGAGGTCGAAACGCTGCTGGCGGCCTGAACGCGGGCGCGCTAGTCTGGGTGGATGGCTTCCCCGTCATCCCCTTCCTCGCCCTCCGCCGCGCCCGATCGCTACACGCTCTACGGCGCGCCCGGCTCGGGCGCCACGCCCGTGCATGCGGCGCTCACGCTGATCGGCCTCGGCGACCAGGTCGACACGGTCGACATCGCGACCTGGGAAGGCGATGCCGAGCGCGACCGCATCGCCGACCTCAACCCGATGCGCCAGGTGCCGGCGCTGGTGCTGCCCTCGGGCGAACTGATGACCGAGAGCGCGGCGATCCTGATCTGGCTCGGCGACCGCCATCCCGAGGCCGGCCTCTGCCCCGCACCCGGCGATGCGCTGCGCGCGCAGTACCTGCGCTGGATGGTCTACCTGCCGGCCGCGATCTATTCGATGTTCTGGGTGCGCGACGATCCCGCGCGGCTGGTGCCCGACAAGGCGGCGCAGCCCGCGATGCTCGAGCGCTCGGCCGAGCGCGTGGCCCATTGCTGGCACCTGATGGACACGCAGATCGACCCGCCCTCGCCCTACCTGCTCGGCGAGCGCATCGGCGTGCTCGACCTCTACGTGGCCGTGATGTCGCGCTGGACGCCGTGCCGCGAACGCTTCTACCGCGAGGCGCCGCGCATGGCCGAGGTGGTGAAGCGCGTCGATGCCGAGCCGCGGCTGGCCGCGTTCTGGGCCGAGCGCTTTCCGTTCACGCCGGGCTGGGAACGCGGCGGGTGATGCCCGTCGGGCCGCGGCTTCCGATAATCGCGCCATGACCCGCAAAGAAGCCACCACCGACTACCCGATGACGATCTACCACAAGCCCAACTGCAGCACCTCGCGCAACGTACTGTCGTTGATCCGCGAAAGCGGCGTGGAGCCCGAGATCGTCGAGTACCTGAAGACGCCGCCGTCGAAGAAGAAGCTGCGCGAGCTCGCCGACGCGATGGGCCTGAAGGCGCGCGAACTGCTGCGCACCAAGGAAGAACCGTACGCCGCACTGAAGCTCGACGACCCGAAGTGGAGCGACGACCAGATCCTCGGCTTCATCGTCGAGCACCCGATCCTGCTGCAGCGCCCGATCGTGGTGTCGCCGCGCGGCACGCTGATGTGCCGGCCATGGGAACGGGTGCGCGAGATCCTGCCTGCCGCCTAAGGGCTGTCCGATTCGCGCAGTGTCCAGCCGTTTTCGCTGGACGCCAGCCGATGGGTCAGTGCGAGCGCGTCGAGGAAGCACGCATCGTGCGAGGCCACGACGAGCACGCCCGGGAAGCCTCGCAGCGCCTGCTCGAGCGCGAGCACCGAGGCGATGTCGAGGTGGTTCGTGGGCTCGTCGAGCAACAGCATCTCGGCCGGCTCGCCGCTCCACAGCGCGCAGGCCAGCGCGGCCTTGAGCCGTTCGCCGCCGCTCAGTTGCGCCAGCGGCCGCAGCACTTCGGCCGCACCGAGCCCCAGCAGCGCGAGCCGGGTGCGCAACTCGCCTTCGGGCAGCGGCGAATGCAGTGCATCGAGCTGCTGCAGCAATGACCTGTCGAGCGGCATCGCGGCGCCGCCGTCCTGATCGAGCCATGCCGAGCGCTGCGGTGCTTCGCAACGCCCGACGATCGGTGCCTGCTGTCCCGCGAGCATGCGCAGCAGGCTGGTCTTGCCGCAGCCATTGGGGCCGCCGATGCCGATGCGCACGGGACCATGCAGGCACAGGTCCAGCGGCTTCGCGCCGGCCGGTTGCGCGGGCACCGCGCCCTCGAGCCACAGCACGCGGCGCCCTGCGGGAACCACCGAGCCCGGCAATGCGAGCGCGATCGCCGACGGTGGCGCCACGCCGGCGGCCGCCTCGCGCACCGCGGCATCGAGCGTCGCGCGGCTCTCGCGCTGCCGCTCGTGCTCGCGGCCCGCGTGGGCCTCGGCATTGCCCTTGAGGCGGCCCAGGTAGAGCCCACCGAGATTGGCATCGCGTGCCCAGGCCGCGCCGCGTGCGCTGCGCCGCTGCTGCGCGTCGTGCTGCCGGCGCAGTTCGCGCAAGGCGGCGTCGCGCTCGTTTCGCGCATGCGCGAGCCGGGCCTGCGCGGCATCGGCCTCGCGCTCGCGCCAGGCGCTGTAGGCCTGCCAGCCGCCGGTGCAGCCGCGCAGGCCGCCGGCCGGCGTGATCTCGACGATGCGGTCCATGCCCTCGAGCAGTTCGCGGTCGTGGCTCGCGACCACCACCACGCCGCGCCAGGCCGCGAGCCGCTCGCGCAGCCAGCGCCGTGCATCGGCATCGAGATGGTTGCTGGGCTCGTCGAGCAGCAGCGCATCGACGCCCGAGAGAAAGGCGCCGGCCAGCGCGACGCGGGTGCGCTCGCCGCCGCTCAGGCTGTCGGCGCGGCGGTCGATGGCGAAGGGCAGGCCCGCATCGGTGAGCGCGGCCGCGAAGCGCGCGCGCAGGTCCCAGCAGCCCTCGGCATCGTCGAAGTCGGCGGGCGTGCCCTGCCCGGCCTCGATGCGCGCGAGCGCGGCGAAAGGGCGTGCGAGGCCCGCGAGCGCGGACAGGTCCGCATCCGGCGCGGCGCCGGCGTTCTGCGCCACGTGCACACGGCGCGAGGGCCGCACGATCGCGCCGGCGGTGGGTTCGCGCCGGCCCGCGAGCAGGTCGAGCAGCATCGACTTGCCGGCGCCATTGCGCCCGACCAGCCCGATGCGCCCGGGCTGGAAGGTCTCGCAGAGATCGTCGAACAACAGGTGCCCGCCCGGCAGCGCGAGGCTGGCGTGGCGCAGCTCGAAGCCGGCGGTGGCGGAAAGAGAAAAGGAAGCGTCCGGCCCTGAACCCGGGCGCGGTGCGTGCGTGCGATGAGCCATGCCGGCCCTCCCATGAATCGTTGGCAAGGCGATGCACGGTGGTCATGCATCGCGGCGATCAAGGAAGGCTCAAAGGCGCATTTCGGGGGGACGCTCCGGAAAAAACGAAAGGACCCTGAAAGGCCCCGGGCCGGTTTGGAGGCGGGCCTCGCGCGAAGGTTCCGCGACTTTTCTTTCTCTGTCTTCTTCAGCGCCGCAGCAACGCGGGCAGCGCCGAGGCCAGCATCGCCACGCCCGAGGCCGTCAGCAGGCTCAGCACGATCTTGCGGAAGGTGGCCTCGCTGATGCCGATGTACAGCCGCGCGCCGAGCCGCACCGGCACGAACACGGCCACCGCGACCAGGCCCAGCAGCGGGAGGGTCGACACGGCGACGCCGCCGCGCGCCACGTGCAGCGAGAAGGCCACCACCAGCATCGTGAGGTTGAAGTTCTGGATCACCGCGCGCTGGGTGTCGCGCTCGAAGCCGCGCAGGGTGCACCACAGCGTGGGCACCACGCCCGAGAAGCCGCCGATGCCGGCCATCGCGCCGCCGATGGCACCGGCCACGCCGTCGGCCACCCGGCCGCCGAAGCGCACGCGCGGCAGCCGCTGCGACATCAGCATCGCGGGGCACCACAGCACCAGCACCACGCCGAGGCAGACCTTGAACAGCTCGACGTCGAGGTGCGGCAGCAGCCAGACGCCGAAGGGAATGCCCGCGAGGCCGCCGGCGACGAAGGGCCACAGCAGCTGGCGGTCGAAGCGGCGGCGCACGCTGAAGGCGGTGATCAGTTGCCCGGTCATGCCGCCGAACAGCGCGAGGATGGCCGCGAGCTGCGGGTCGAGGGTCCAGGCCCAGACCGACATCGACACCATGCTGAACGCAAAGCCGGACAGGCCCTGCACGAATCCCGCCAGCACCGCGCCGACGATCACATAGAGATACAAGGCCTGCATGGCGGCCGATGATATCGGCCGCCGCGAACGCAGCAGGGATCAGGCCGAGGCCGGCACCAGCGCCGTGCGGCGCACGCGCGTCACGTTGAAGGCGCTCGCGATCAGCACGCCCTGCACCAGCGCCAGGCCCACGATCACGGCCACGTACTGGCCATGGTCCATCAGGCGGCCGAAGATCAGCGGCGCCACGGCCTGCCCGATGTCGAGGCCGGCATAGACCACGCCATAGACGCGGCCGGTGGCATTGGGCGGCGTCGAGCGCTTGACCAGCAGGTCGCGCGAGGGACCGGCCACGCCCGAGACGAAGCCCATGGCGCCGAACAGCACCGGCACCACCAGCGGCGGGAAGTCGGCGAAGGCCAGCACCAAGGCCAGCGCGGCGGCGATGCCGAAGCCCAGGCCCACGATGCGCTCGCAGCGCGAGGGATCGGAAGCCAGGAAGCCGCCCGCCACCATGCCGGCCGAGCTCGCCACCATGTAGACCGTGAGGCACACCGCCACGATGCCGACCGGCACCGCGTGCAGGTGGCCGGCCGCGACCGGCGCGAAGGTCTGGACCACGCTGATCACGGCCGCATAGAAGAAGAAGAAACCGAAGCACATCCACACGGCCGGGATGCGCAGGAAGTCGAACTGCCCGCCCACCGCGGCCTCGCCCTGGCCGGTAGCCTTGTGCACGGCCTTCACGTCGAGGTCGAGTACGCGACGGTAGACCCACAGCACCAGCAGCACCACGATCGCGAGCACGCCGGCCGAGGCCAGCGCCACGCGCCACGAGGTGGCGATGGCGATCGGCACCACGAAGGCCGGCGCCAGCGCCCAGCCCAGGCTGCCGGTGATGCCATGCACGCTGTAGGCATGGCCCAGGCGCGTGGGTGCGACCTTGCGGTTGAACAGCGTGTAGTCGACCGGGTGGAACACGCCGTTGCCGATGCCGCCGACCACGGCGCACAGCAGCAGCATCCAGTAGCTCTGCGCCAGCGCGTAGCCGAAGGCGGCCAGCCCCAGCGCGCCCAGGCCCACGAACAGCACCGGCCGCGGGCCCAGCTTGTCGACGATGAAGCCCGAGGCGGCCTGCACGATGCACGAGACCACGAAGAACACCGTCAGCACCGCGCCCAGCTCGGTGTAGCTCACGCCGAAGGCGTCCTTGAGCCAGGGGAACAGCGGCGCCAGGATCAGCTGGCTGAAGTGGCTGATCGCATGCGCCAGCCCGACCAGGCCGATCAGTTGGGCGTCTTTGCGCAGGGTGGTCGGGGGGGTGGCGTTGGGAGTGGTCGAGGCGGAAGAAGACATGGATTGCTACAAAAAACCGGGGCAAGCCCCGATGCTATGTCCGGGCCCGGCGGCAGAATGGCGATACCGCGACAACATTTGTCGAAACCATGCCAAGCGAGCCCCCCACCCCTGCGGACGGCGTTCCGCGACCCGACAAGCCGCGCGCGGCCCCGGTGCCCGCGCCGGTCACCAGCGTGGCCTCGCTCACGCCGCACCTGTACGCGCCCGACGCGGTGCGGCCGCTGCGCGCCAAGGAACACTTCCTGAGCGCCGACACCTTCGTCGAGCTGCACCAGCATCCGTGGCCGCAGCTGACCTTCTCGACCCGGGGCGTGATCCGCCTCAACACCCAGGACGGCAGCTACATCGTGCCGCCCTCGCGCGCGGTCTGGGTGCCGGCCGACATGCCGCACAGCATCATGCTGATCGAGGACGCCGAGCTGCGCACCATCTACCTGCATGCCTGGCTGGGCCCGGCCTGGGAGAAATGCGAGGTGCTCGAGATCAGCCCGCTGCTGCGCGCGCTGATGCTGGCGCTGGACACCACGCCCGACGGCCTGCCCCCCACCGACGCGCATGCGCCGCAGCGCGAACGCATGATCGCGCCGCTTTTGGTCGACGAGCTCGAGCGCGCCACGCAGATCCGCATCGACGTGCCGTTGCCCGCCGACAAGCGGCTGCGCCAGCTCTGCGAGGCGCTGCTGCGCAACCCGGCCGACCGCGCCACCCTGGCCGAACGCGCCGCCAGCATCGGCGCCAGCGAACGCACGGTGGCGCGCATGTTCCGCGACCAGCTCGGCATGAGCTGGCAGCAGTGGCGCCAGCAGGCGGTGATGGCGCATGCGCTGCCGCTGCTGGCGCGCGGCATGGCCGTGAGCCAGGTGGCGGCCGCCAGCGGCTACGCCACCGACAGCGCCTTCTGCGCCATGTTCAAGGCCGCCACCGGGCGTTCGCCGACCTCGTTCCAGCACCGCAAGCGCGGTCCCTCGTCCGCGCACGCCTGAGGTGCTTTGCGGCGTCCGGTCATGGGGCTCTGGCAAGATCGGCCGCCAGCCCGCCATGAACCGACCGCTCCCCCTGCCCCTGCCCGCCGCACCGGCCACGCCCACCTGGGGCGCCGAGATCGGGCGCCGCGTGCGCAGCCTGTTCCTGCTGAAGGCGGTCGGCACCACGGTCTTCACCTGGCTGTTCTTCATCGGCTACTTCCACCTGCTGCGCAACCCGGCCTTTCCGGTCACGGTGATGCCGCTGACCGCGCTCGACGCGCTGGTCCCGTTCCAGCCGCACTTCCTGGGTGCCTACCTGTCGCTGTGGCTCTACGTGGGCGTGGCGCCCGGGCTGCAGCCGAACTTCCGCGAGCTGCTGGTCTACGGCTTCTGGGTCGGCGGGCTGTGCCTCACGGGGCTGGGCCTGTTCTACCTGTGGCCGACGCAGATACCTCCTCTGGCCATCGACGTTTCGGGCTATCGGGGCTTCGAGATGCTGCAGGGCGTGGACGCGGCCGGCAACGCCTGCCCGTCGATGCACGTGGCGGTGGCGATCTTCACCGCGGTACGGCTCGAGCACGTGCTGCGCGAGGCCCGCACGCCGCTGTGGCCGCGGCTCTTGAACTGGCTCTGGTTCGCGGCCATCGCCTGGTCGACGCTGGCGGTCAAGCAGCACGTGGCGCTCGATGCACTGGCCGGCGCGCTGCTCGGGCTGGCCTTCGCGCTGCCCTCGCTGCGCTGGCGTCCGGGTTACCGAGCACGCTGACTCCCCCTTCCGGCCGGCATGTCCCTGCGGTGGGAGCGGATATCATTGGCGCTCACCGACCCTAGACATACGCCGAGCGAGGAAGGGATCGATTGCAATCGATCAGCGGCTGGCAAGAGAGACCACAGGCATCGCACGATGAGTTCGCTGAAGGAATTGCAGGACCTGATCCAAGAGAAGTACGGCATCGAACCGTCGACCCTCGACCCCCATGCCTCCATGCGGGAGAAAGGCGGCCTCGATTCGCTGGCGCTGGCCGAATTCCTGTTCGCCATCGAAGACCACTTCGGCATCACCATGCCCGACGAGGACGCCAACATCGACACGCTGGCCGAACTGGCCGTGCTGGTCGACAAGGTCCGCGCCGCCAAGCCAGCGTGAACACGCCCTCGGAGGTCGCCGTCACCGGGCTGGGCGTCGTCGCCCCGCACGGCGACCATCCCGACACCTTGTTCGAGGCCCTGCTGCAGGGCCGCTCGGCCATCGCGCCGGTGTTTCCCGAACTCCCCAAGCCGGCCGCCGCCGCCACCGTCGCCTTCGACGAGAGCCGCTGGTTCACCAAGCTGCAGCTCGCGGGCGTCGACCGCGTGAGTCAGCTCGCGGTGGCCGCCGCCGACCTCGCGATGCGCGATGCCGGCATTTCCGCCCTTGCCGACAGCGGCCTCGATGCCGAACGCGTGGGCGTCTACGGCGGCTGCGGCATGGGCGGCGCGGCGGCGCTCGAGGCTGCCTACCGCGGCAACGGCCGCGTGTCGCCGCTGACCATTCCGGCCTTCATGCCCAATGCGCCGGCGGCCCACGTGTCGATGCGCCAGGGCGTGCAGGGCCCGGTGCTCACCTACTCGGTGGCCTGTGCCTCGTCGTCGGTGGCGATCGCGGAAGCCGCCAAGGCGATCCAGCGCGGCGAGGTCGATCTCGCCATCGCGGGCGGCAGCGAAGCGCTGATCGTGCCCGGCGTGGTGCTGGCCTGGCAGGCGATGATGACGCTGGCCGGCTTCCAGCCCGGCGAGGCGGCGCAGGCCGTCAAGCCCTTCGCGGCCGACCGCAGCGGCTTCGCGCTCGGCGAGGGCGCGGCCTTCGTGGTGCTCGAATCGGCCGAGCGCGCACGCCGGCGCGGCGCGCGCATCCATGCGCTGCTCGCCGGCTGGGGCCTGAGCAGCGATGCCACCCATCTCACCAAGCCCGACGCGCCCGGCCAGGCGCGCGCATTGCGCTCGGCCCTGCGCCAGGCCGGCCTGGCGCCGCGCGACGTGGGCTATTGCAACGCGCACGGCACCGCCACCCGCATCGGCGACGCGGTGGAGCGCAATGCGCTGGCCGCGGTCTGGGGCGACGATCTCGACGGCCTGCGCACCAGCTCGACCAAGGCGCTGCATGGCCACCTGCTCGGCGGCGCCGGCGCGCTCGAGGCGGTCATCACCATCCTCGCGCTGCGCGAACGCCGGCTGCCGCCCAACGTGAACGGCGGCCAGGCCGATCCCGACTGCGCGCTGAATCTCGTGGCCACAGGCGATGCCGACGCGCCCGCGCTCGAGGCGGCGATCAGCAACTCCTTCGCCTTCGGCGGCACGAACTCGGTGCTGCTGTTCCGCCGCGCCTGAATCGCGCCGGCCTCAAGCGGTCGGCAGTTCGCAGACCCAGTCGATGAAGGCCTGCACCAGCGGATCGGCCGCGCGCTGCGGCGGCACGAACACGCTGTAGCCGCGGCGCGAGGGCGCCTCGTGCTCGCAGGCCAGCGCCAGTTCGCCCGAGCGCAGCGCGCGCTCGACGTAGTAGCGCGGCACCAGCCCCACGCCGAGGTCGGCCCGCACCGCCTCGACCAGCATCGAGAACAGGTCGAAGCGATGGCCGGCGATCAGGTTCTCGGGCGGCTGCATCGCGGCGGGCGCCTGCGCGAACCACTCCTCCCAGGCACCGAGCCGGCTGCGCAGTTGCAGCAACGGTGCCGCGCGGAAATCGCCGCGCGCCATCTCGGCGCGGCCGCGGGCGCCGGGCGCGCACACCGCCACGCAGGCCTCGGCCATCAGCGGCTGCGTGTGGGCGCCGGGCCAGACCGCATCGTCGTACTGCACGCCGACGTCGAAGGGCAGGTCCTCCATGTAGCGCAGCGTCGGGAAGACCTGCAGGTGCAGGCTGCAGCCCGGCTGCAGCGCCGTGAAGCCGGGCAGCCGCGGCAGCAGCCAGCCCTCGGCCAGCACCGGCACCGCGCCCACGATCAACCGCAGGCCGTCGGTGCGCCGCGCCATCGCCTCGAGCGTGTGGTCCTGCAGCCGGATCAGGTCGCCCGAGATCTGGCCGTGGTAGCGCCGGCCGGCCTCGGTCAGCGTGGTGCCGCGCGCGGAACGCTGCACCAGCCGCACGCCGATCTGGCTTTCGAGCAGCCGCAGCTGCTGGCTCACGGCGCTGTGCGTGAGGCACAGCTCCTCGGCGGCACGGCTCACGCCGTGCTGGCGCGCGACCGCGTCGAAGACCAGCAGCGCGCGCGTGCTCGGGATGTGACGTCGCATGGTGTTCGTTAGAAAAACTGACGGAGTCGAAGATTAAACCCCAGCACGACAGCCGACTGAAAGGAAGAATCGCCGACGCTTCGTCCTCGGCGAACCGATGATGCCGTCATCGAGGGTTCGAATCCCTCCGGCTCCGTCGAACGACGGTTTTTCTTTCAACAGGATCCCTCACTCCCGGACTACCGCATGCCCCGTCTCGCGCCCTCTTCCCTCCGCCTCGCCCCGCTCGCCCTCGCCCTCGCGGTGTTCGGCACCGCCCCGCTCGCCCATGCGCAGAGCGCGGCGGTGGCGCCCACGCCGGCCCAGGTGAGCCCGGAGGTCGAGAAGGCCTACACGCAATTGATGGCCGCGCCCACGGTCCAGAAGCTGCTCGAGGCGGTGAAGGCCGACCACGAGCGCTCGGTGGAAGACCTGAAGCTGCTGACCGAGATCGAGGCGCCGCCGTTCAAGGAACAGAAGCGCGCCGAGGCCTTCCTCGCGCGCATGAAGGCGCTGGGCCTGGCCGACGCGAAGATCGATGCCGAAGGCAATGTCGTCGGCCTGCGCAAGGGCACGGGCAATGGTCCGAAGCTGCTGATCTCGGCCCACCTCGACACCGTGTTCCCGGCCGGCACCGACGTGAAGGTGAAGGAGCGCGAGGGCAAGCTGTTCGCCCCGGGCATCTCCGACGACACGCGCGGCCTGTCGGTGCTGCTGTCGTGGCTCAAGGTGCTCAACGACAACAAGATCCAGACCCGCGGCGACCTGCTGTTCGTCGGCAATGTCGGCGAGGAGGAACTCGGCAACCTGCGCGGCATGAAGGCGATCTTCCGCGACCATCTCGACATCGACGGCATGGTCGGCCTCGAGCCCTCGCCCGACGGCAACGTGCTGGTGCTGGGCACCGCGAGCCATCGCTACGAAGTGAGCTTCAAGGGCCCGGGCGGCCACAGCTTCGGCGCCTTCGGCCAGGTGCCCAGCGCGATCCACGGCATGGGCCGCGCCATCGCCAAGATCGCCGAGGTGCGCACGCCCAGCTTCCCCAAGACCACCTTCACGGTCGGCACGGTCGGCGGCGGCACCTCGGTCAACACCATCGCGCCCGATGCGCGCATGGCGATCGACATCCGCTCCGACGACATGGCCTCGCTGCTCGAGGCCGAGAAGAAGATCCTCGCCACGCTCGACGAAGCCGTGGCCGAGGAGAACAAGCGCTGGAACGTGAACACGCTGAGCGTGAGCACCAGGCTGATCGGCGACCGCCCTGGTGGCCGCACCCCACCGGATTCGGTGATCGTCGAGGCCGCCACGCGCGCCAACGCGGCCTTCGGCCACAAGACCTTGCTGCGCGGCGGCAGCACCGACGCCAACGTGCCGATCTCGCTCGGCATCCCCGCGATCATCATCGGCGGCGGCGGCAAGACCGGCGGCTTCCACGCGCTCAGCGAGTGGATCGACGTGACCGATGGCTGGAAGGGCGCGCAGAACTCGCTGGTGACGGTGCTCGGCCTGGTCGGCGTCGCGGGCGTGAGCGAACCGCTGCTGCCCAAGCGCCCGGCGCGCACGCGCTGAGCCGGTCCGCGCGGCGACCTCCTTTCGCCACCGGGGCGGCGTATGCTGTGCCCGCATATCCATTCGCAC
This sequence comes from Variovorax sp. GW821-FHT10D07, assembly GCF_059415325.1. Lineage (NCBI taxonomy): Bacteria > Pseudomonadati > Pseudomonadota > Betaproteobacteria > Burkholderiales > Comamonadaceae > Variovorax > Variovorax sp. GW821-FHT10D07. The sequence continues at coordinate 526,729 of NZ_JBWKMZ010000002.1, forward strand.
CAAGGAGGTCGCCATGAAGTTCCGTTCCACCCTGATCGCGCTCGCCCTGCTCGCGGCCGGCGTCTCGGCCAGCGCCGAATCGAAGCTGCTCGATCAGCTCAAGAACCAGATGGGCGGCGGCGCGGCCAGCGCCGGCAGCAACGGTGGCAGCAGCGGCGGCGCGACCGCCGGGCTGGCCGAGAACCTCGGCTTCTCGATGCCCGCGATCGGCAACAACACCATGGGCAACGCGGCCGGCGTGCTGCAGTACTGCATCAAGAACAACTACCTGGGCGGCGGCGACGCGGCCTCGGTCAAGGACAAGCTGCTGGCCAAGATCACCGGCCAGAAGCAGCAGCAGACCGGCTTCGCGAACGGCGCCAAGGGCCTGCTCAAGGGCGGCGACGGCCAGACGCTCAACTTCAAGCTGCTGACCTCGAAGGTCAAGGAAAAGGGCTGCGACTACGTGCTGAAGAACGCGACCAAGCTGCTCTGAGGCCCGGGGCCCCGGCAGCGGCGATGCCGGGGTAAACCGTGCTGCGCCGGCACCGTGCGGCGCACTAACATCGCACGGTCGCGGCATTTTTCCTCTTCCCTTCGTTCTCGTGCCGCGTCCGCCCACGCCCCGCGTGCGCGACAGACCGCTTTCCATGACGCCGCCACCCGCCACCTCCGCTTCTTCCCCGTCCCTGCGCCAGCGCCTGGCGCGCTGGGTTCCCTGTCTGGGCTGGCCGCGCCCCTCCGCCGCCCTGCTGCGCGGCGAGGCGATGGCCGGCATCACGGTCGCGCTGATGGTGATCCCGCAGGGCGTGGCCTATGCGGCGCTCGCGGGCATGCCGCTGGTCACCGGCGTCTACGCGGCGCTGTTCCCGGCGCTGATCGCCGTGATGTTCAGTTCCTCGCAACGGCTGTCGGTCGGTCCGACCGCGCTCACCAGCCTGCTGGTGGGCGCCTCGCTCGCGCCGCTGGCGGTGGCCGGCAGCCCCGAATGGGTGGCGATGGCGGTGTGGCTCACGCTGATGTCGGGCGCGATCCAGATCGTGCTGGGCGCGGGCGGCTTCGGCTGGATGCTGCGGCTGGTGAACTCGCCGGTGCTGATCGGCTTCACGCAGGGCGCGGCGGTGCTGATCGCGATCTCGCAATTGCCGGCGCTGCTGGGCTTCACCGGGCGCACCATCCCGCAGGTGCTGCGCGGCGACGGCCCGCTGCCCGACCTCACGGCCATCGCCTTCGGCCTCGGCGGCATCGCCGTGTTGTGGCTGGGCAAGCGCTTCGTGCCGCGCTTTCCCACCACCATGGCGCTGGTGGCCGGCGCGGCCGCGCTGAGCTGGGGCATCAGCTATGCGCTGCGCGGCGGCGCGGTGGTCGGCAGCCTGCCCTCGGGCCTGCCCGACTTCTACTGGCCCGGCCTGCTGCCGGCCAGCACCTTCAGCGCGCTGGTCCTGCCGGCGCTGATGATCACGCTGGTGAGCTTTCTCGAGACCGCCTCGAGCGCCAAGGTCGACAACGCGCGCGCGGGCACGCTGTGGAACGAGAACCAGGACCTGATCGGCCAGGGCCTGGCCAAGCTGGCCTCGGGCTTCACGGGCGCCTTTCCCACCAGTTCCTCGTTCTCGCGCTCGGCGATCACGCTCTACGCCGGCGCGCAGACCGGCTGGGCCACGCTGTTCAGCGTGGTGGTGGTGGCCGGCGCGCTGCTGTGGCTGATGCCGCTGCTCTACCACGTGCCGCAGGCGGTGCTGGCGTCGGTGGTGGTGACGGCCATCCTCGGGCTGGTCAAGCCCTCGAGCTTCACGGCCCTGTGGCGCATCTCGCGGCTCGAGGCCGGCATCGCCATCGGCACCTTCGTGCTCACCATCGCGACCGCGCCCAGCATCTACTGGGGCGTGCTCGGCGGCCTGCTCGCGAGCCTGGCGAACTACATGTACCGCCACCTGCACCCGCGCATCATCGAGGTCGGCCTGCATCCCGACGGCAGCCTGCGCGACCGCCACCTGTGGAAGCTGCCGCCGCTGGCGCCGCACCTGCATGCGCTGCGCATGGACGCCGAACTCGACTTCGCCTCGGCCTCCACGCTCGAGCGCGCGCTCACGGTGGCGCTGGCCGCCCGGCCCGACCTCACCGACGTGTGCCTGTTCGCCCAGCCGATCAACCGCATCGACATCACCGGCGCCGAGGTGTTCGGCTCGATCCGCCGCATGCTCGAATCGCGCGGCGTGCGGCTGCACCTGAGCGGCCTCAAGCTGCCCGCGATGCAGGTGCTGGAACGCGCCGGCCTGCTGGCGCCGGGGCCGCTCTTGTTCAGCTACCGCACCGACGGCGAGGCGCTGGCGGCGCTGGTGCCGCGCATCGAGGTGCCGCTGCCTACCGAGGCCGAGGCCCAGGCCGCGCACTGAGCGAGCGTCCATGAAGACCACGATCGAGGAACTGCTGGCCTTCCGCACCGTGGTCGACACCGGCTCGATCACGGCCGCGGCCGAGCAGCTCTCGCAGACGGTCTCGGGCGTGAGCCGCGCGCTGAGCCGGCTCGAGCAGAAGCTGGCCACCACGCTGCTGCGCCGCACCACCCGGCGGCTCGAGCTGACCGAGGAAGGCGCGGCCTTCCTGCAGCGCACCCGCAGCATCCTCGACGCCATCGACGAGGCCGAGGAGCAGATGGCCTCGCGCCGCGAGCAGCCCGCGGGCCGGCTGCGCGTGAATGCCGCCTCGCCCTACATGCTGCATGCGGTGGTGCCGCTGGTGGCCGAGTTCCGCCGCCGCTATCCGCAGATCGAGCTCGAGCTCGACACCGACGACCTGCCGATCGACCTGCTCGAGCGCCGCACCGACATCGCGATCCGCATCGGCCCGCTGCGCGACTCCACGCTGCATGCGCGGCCGCTGGGCACGCACCGGCTGCGCGTGCTCGCGAGCCCGGCCTACCTCGAGGCCCACGGCCGGCCGCGCAAGGTGGAGGAGCTCGCCACGCACACGCTGCTGGGCTTCACCCAGCCCGAGTCGCTCAACCGCTGGCCGCTGCGCGGCCCGCACGGCGACGAATGGCAGATCGTGCCCAGCCTCGCGGCCTCGAGCGGCGAGACCCTGCGCCAGCTCGCGCTGGCCGGCGTGGGCATGGTGTGCCTGTCGGACTTCATGACCGCGGCCGACCGCGCGAGCGGCGCGCTGGTGCAGGTGCTGGCCAGGGACACGGTCGACGTGCGCCAGCCGGTCAACGCGGTCTACTACCGCAACACGCAGCTGTCGGCGCGCATCACCTCGTTCCTGGATTTCCTGGCCGAGCGGCTCGCGGACTGAGCCGCGCCGCGCGCCTGTTGCGCCTACTGCGCCTTGGCGACGAAGGGCTCGACCGCCGCCGAGCGGATCTCGTAGCCGCTCACGCCCATGTCGGCCGAGGCGTAGCGCGCCGCGCGCAGGGTGCCGCGCACATGCACCGTGTCCATCGCATGCAGGCCCTTCACCGTCTCGTGGGCGATCACGCGCACGATCTGGTTGGCCGGCGGCGGCGGCGTGTGGATGCAGGCGCCGAAGTACGGCACCAGCAGGAACTCGCGGATGCCGTCGGGCGAGGCGTCCAGCGGCACCACGAAGCCGGTCAGGCGGCCGTCGACGCCGTCGAGCGCCACGTTCACCGGCGCGTTGTCCCAGACCGCGCGCATCTCGTCGAGCATCTGGATCGCGCGCGGGTCGTTGTCGCGCAGCGATTCGAGGCTGATGTTGCGGTAGCGCTGGGTCGGGTCCCAGCTCTTGGGGATCAGTTCCTCCCACTTGAGCTCGGGCGCCACGCCGGCCGCCGCGCTGGCCGGGGCCGCGCGCTCGGGTCCGCATCCGGCCAGCAGCCCCGCGGCCAGCGCCAGCGAGAGGGCCGCGACGCGCACGGGAGCGAAACGCTTCGTCAAGAAACTCATCGACAGGATTGTGCAAGCGCCGCGTGACCGCAGGTTTAAGCGGGACTTAACCGGCCCCTCCCCAAAAGCGGCCGAACACGACAGAATCGCGCGCACCACGAAACATGAGGAGCAGCACATGGCGGCAACGGTCTGGCTGGGGTTGACTTCGTTGGGGATCGTCCATACGGCGATCAGCCTGGTAGCGTTGGCGGCGGGGGCACTGGCCCTGGTCCGTTACAAGGAGATCTCCTGGCGCACCGGCCTGGGCCGGCTCTACGTCTGGACCACGGTGCTGACCTGCCTCACGGGCTTCGGCATCTTCCAGCATGGCGGCTTCGGCCGGCCGCACGTGCTGGGCATCGTGACCCTGCTGGCGCTGGCCATTGGCTTCCAGGCCGGGCGCGGCCGGCTCTTCGGGCGCTTCGCGCGCCATGCCGAGCTGGCGGCCTACTCGGCCACCTTCATGTTCCACTGGATTCCGACCTTCACCGAAACGCTGACGCGGCTGCCGCTCGGCGCGCCGCTGCTGGCGAGCCCCGATGCGCCCGAACTCAAGGCGATCACCGGCGTGCTGCTGGTGCTCTATGCGGTGGGCCTGAGCCTGCAGATCCGGCGGCTGCGCGGCGGCACCGCGCCGCTCAGTCCCCCCGGACCGGTCCGCGCAGGCTCTTGACCTGCGAGCGCTGGCTCTTGCCCTCGAGCCGGCGCTGCTTCGAACCGTAGGTAGGCTTGGTGGCGCGCCGCGCGCGCGGCACCGTCGCCACGCTGTCGACCACGGCCTGCAGGCGCGCAATCGCATCGGCGCGGTTCATCTCCTGGCTGCGGTGCTGCTGGGCCTTGAGCACCAGCACGCCCTCCTGCGTGATGCGGCTGTCGCGCAGCGCGAGCAGCCGCTCCTTCAGGTCCTCGGGCAGCGAACTCGCGCGGATGTCGTAGCGCAGGTGGACCGCGCTCGAGACCTTGTTGACGTTCTGCCCGCCCGCGCCCTGGGCACGGATCGCGCTGAAATCGATCTCGGATTCGTCGACGAGGATGGGGAGATGGCGCTGCACGGGCTGCATTGTGCGCGGTGCGGCGAGGCGGGAAGCTGGGGGGAGCGTGGGGAGAGCGGTCTGGAAGGAGGCATGTCGCGTCGGGCAGACCACCCCGCCCGACGCGCTGCACACACCCGGAGTCCTCTCCTCGATCACTCGCTCCTCCTCTCCGGGCAGGCAGAAGATTAGCGGGGGTATGGCTTCGGGCCATCCTCCTTGTGGAGGATGCCGCCACACACCGCGTTCCGTTCCTCGCGCCGGATCAGACGCGCTCGAACACCGCGGCGATGCCCTGGCCGCCGCCGATGCACATCGTGACCAGCGCATAGCGGCCCTGCACGCGGTGCAGCTCGGCGATCGCTTTCACCGCGATGATCGCGCCCGTGGCGCCCACCGGGTGGCCCAGCGAGATGCCCGAACCGTTGGGATTGACCTTGGCCGGGTCGAAGCCCAGCTCCTGGATCACCGCGCAGGCCTGGGCCGCGAAGGCCTCGTTCGACTCGATCACGTCGAAGTCGCCGACCTTGAGGCCGGTGCGCTCGAGCACCTTGCGCGTGGCCGGCACCGGGCCGATGCCCATGTAGGCCGGCTCCACGCCCGCGTGCGCATAGCCCACGAGGCGCGCCAGCGGCTTCAGGCCCTCGGCCTTCGCGCGCGCGCCCTCGGCCAGCACCAGCGCGGCGGCGCCGTCGTTGATGCCCGAGGCATTGCCGGCGGTCACGAGGCCATCCTTCCTGAAGGCCGGCTTCATCTTGGCGAGCGTCTCCAGCGTGGTGTCGGCGCGCACGTGCTCGTCGGTGTCGAACAGCACCACGCCCTTGCGCGTCTTGACCTCGACCGCAACGATCTGCTCCTTGAAGCGTCCCGCGGCGATGGCGGCCGCGGCACGCTGCTGGCTGGCCACGGCCAGCGCGTCCTGCTGCTCGCGCGTGATGCCGTAGCGCGCCGCCACGTTCTCGGCCGTGATGCCCATGTGGATCTTCTCCCACGGGTCATGGAGGATGCCGAGCATGTAGTCGAGCAGCTGCACGTCGCCCATGCGCGCGCCGTAGCGCGCGGCGGTGTCGAAGTACGGGCCGCGGCTCATCGATTCGGAGCCGCCGCCGATCGCGATGTCGCAGTCGCCCAGCGCGATCGCCTGCGCCGCCGAGACGATGGCCTGCAGGCCCGAGCCGCAGAGGCGGTTGACGTTGAAGGCCGGCGTCTCGATCGGGCAGCCGGCATCGATGGCGGCGACGCGGCTGAGGTAGGCGTCCTTGGTGTCGGTGGGGATCACGTTGCCCATCACCACGTGGCCGATGGCCGCGGGCGCGACACCGCTGCGCTCGATCGCGGCCTTGACCGCGGTGGTCGCCAGCTGGGTGTTGGGCACGTCCTTCAGCGAACCGCCGAAGGTGCCGATGGCCGTGCGGGCGCTGCCGACGACGAAGATCTCGCGTGAGGTCATGAACTGCTCCTGGATGAAATGAACGAAAAGGGAAAAGAGGAAAAGGGGATCAGCGGCCTTCGAAGCGTGCCGGCTTCTTCGCGAAGAAGGCGTCGACGCCGCTGCGGAAATCCTGGCTCGCTGCGCAGACCTGGAAGGCAGCCGACTCGGCGGCGAGCTGCGCCGGCAGCTCGCGCTCGAAGCTGCCGCGCATCAGCCGCCGCAACTGGCCCAGCGCCACGGTCGGCCCGTTGGCCAGGCGCTGCGCCAGCGCCATCGCCTCGCCGGCCAGCGCATCGGCCGGCAGCACGCGGTTGATGAGGCCGATGCGCTCGGCCTCGGCCGCTTCGAGCATGTCGCCGAGCATCGCGATCTCGAGCGCGCGCCGCAGACCGACCCAGCGCGGCAGCGCCCACGAGGCGCCGACGTCGCAGCTCGCGCCGATGTTGACGTAGGCCAGGTTGAAGCGCGTGCCCTCGGCCGCGAGCACGAAGTCGGCCTGCAGCATCAGGCTCAGGCCCGCGCCGGCCGCCACGCCGTGCACCTGCGCGACCACCGGCGCGTCGATGGTGGCGAGCACTTCCAGCGCCTCGTGCAGCGGACCGATCAGCGCGGCCGCGCCGCCCTGCGGATCGGCGCTCAGCAGCGCGAGGTCGCCGCCGGCCATGAAGCCCTTGCCGGCGCCGCTCAGCAGCACCGCGCGCACCGAGCGATCAGCCGCGATGGCGCGCACCGCCGCGAGGAAGGCCTGCGCCATTGGCACGTCGATGGCATTGAGCGCCGCGGGGCGGTTGAAGCGCAGCGTGGCGACCGCGCCTTCGCGGCCGATCTCGAGCGGGGTGTCGGGGGTGGTGGTGGTCATCGTTGTCTGCTCCATGGCATGGGAAGTTCAGGCGGCGGTCGCGCGCGGCTTGCGGCGCACAGGTGCCGCGGGCACCTGCCGCAGCACGCCGTTGAGCAACAGCGCGATCGCCTGGTCGGCGATCTGCTCGGGCGTGAGGTCGCCGTCGCGCCGGTACCAGCGGCCGATCCAGCTCAGCGCACCGGCCAGCATGAAGGCGGCCATCTTCGGGTCGCAGGGCGCGATCGAGCCCTCGGCGATGCCCTCGTCGATCAGCCGGCGAAACTCGTGGTCGATGCCGGCCTTGAGGCGGCGCAGCTCCTTCTTGAGCGGCTCGGGCAGCGGGTCCTCGCCGATGCGGATCACGCACTTGCCGAACTCCTCGCAGACGATGGCCGAGTAGCTGCGCATGCAGGCCATGAGCTGGTCGAGCGCGCGGCCGCCGTTGCGACGCACCTCGTCGATGCCCTCCTGCATCATGCCCAGCGCGGCGCGCACGCACTCGAGCAGGATGTCGTCCTTGCTCTTCACGTAGTAGTAGAGCGTGGGCTTGGTCACGTGCAGCCGCTCGGCGATGTCGTCGAGCGAGGTGGCATGGAAGCCGCGCTCGTTGAACAGCTGCGCCGCCGTCTGCAGCACGGCCTGGCGCTTGAGTTCGCGCTGCATCGCGCGCTGTGCCGAGGGCACCCAGGGCGATTCGTCCGTGGCCTCGGTGGAAGAGGCCTTGGCGGCGGAGGCACGGCGCTTGGTGAGGGTCATGGGGCGATCCGGGTTTGCGCGCAGGGGTAAGTCCTGATGCCGCGGCGAAGTCGCGTCTGGAAGATCGCGGACGTTACCGAGGAGTAGAAATTCTACGGGCAAGTAGCCCGCGATGCGGATGCCGGAGGAACCCTGAGGCGGCGGCGCATCGCTCACCTGCTCTTTCTCTTCTCGTTCAGAAGCCCGGACACAGGACACGACTCGACGCCATGCACGCCGACACCGAGCGCCCGCGCGCCACCTCGCCCGCCGACGGAAGCGCCGCCGCGCCCGTGCTGCGCGTGGAGGCGCTCACCTTGGCCTTCGGCGGGGTGAAGGCGCTCAGCGGCGTGGGCTTCGACGTGCAGCCCGGCTCGATCACCGCGGTGATCGGTCCCAACGGCGCGGGCAAGACCTCGCTGTTCAACACGGTCTCGGGCTTCTACCGGCCGACCGCCGGCCGCGTGGTCTTCGAGGGCGCGGACATCACGCGGCTGCCGGCGCCCAGGCGCGCCGCGCTCGGGCTGGCGCGCAGCTTCCAGAACATCGCGCTGTTCCGCGGCATGACGGTGCTCGACAACATCAAGCTCGGCCGCCACGTGCACCTGAAGGCCAACGTGTTCGACGCGCTGTTCTACCTGGGCCGCGCGCGCCGCGAGGAGGCCGAGCTGCGCCGCGACATCGAGGAGCGGATCATCGACTTCCTCGAGATCGACCACATCCGCCATGCCAGCGTGGCCGCCCTGCCCTACGGCCTGCAGAAGCGCGTGGAGATGGCGCGCGCGCTCGCGATGCGCCCCAAGGTGCTGATGCTCGACGAGCCGGTGGCCGGCATGAACCGCGAGGAGACCGAGGACATGGCGCGCTTCATCCTCGACGTGCGGCGCGAATGGGGCATCACGGTGCTGATGGTGGAGCACGACATGGGGATGGTGATGGACCTGTCGGACCACGTGGTGGTGCTCAACTTCGGCCAGGTGATCGCGCAGGGCACGCCGGCGCAGGTGCAGGCCGATCCCGAGGTGGTGCGCGCCTACCTGGGCGCGGGCGACGTGGGCGAGCTGCGGCGCAGGCTGCGCGGCCAGGCGGCGGCCACCGCGGCAACGGCAACGGCGGTGGCGTGATGGATTGGGCCTACCTGTTCGAGATCGCGCTGACCGGCCTGGCCGGCGGCGGGCTCTATGCGCTCGCGGCGCTGGCCTTCGTGCTGGTCTACAAGGCCACGCGGGTGGTCAACATCGCGATCGGCGAGATGCTGATGATCGGCGCCTACCTGTTCTTCGCCTTCGCCGCGACCTTCTCGCTGCCGATCTGGCTCGCGGTGCTGGGCTCGGTGCTGGGCACGGGGCTGCTGGGCGCGGTGATCGAGCGCACGATGATCCGCCCGCTGCTGGGCGAGCCGCCGATCTCGGCCTTCATGGTGACGGTGGGCCTGGCCTCGGTGCTGGTGGGCCTGGTCGAGATCGTCTGGACCGCCGACCAGCGCCGGCTGCCCGAGTTCATGCCGAGCGCGCCGGTGATGGTGGGCGAAGCCTTCCTCGCGCCCAAGGTGGCCTACGGCGCGCTCGCGGCGCTGGTGCTGATCGTGCTGGTGCTGCTGCTGTTCCGCTTCTGGCGCGGCGGCGTGGCCTTGCGTGCCACGGCGTCGGACCAGGGCGCGGCCTACATGATGGGCATCAACGTGCCGCGCGTGTTCTCACTGGCCTGGGTGGCCTCGGCCATGATCGCGGCGGTCGCCGGCATCGTGGTCGGCGCGATCGGCGGCATCTCCTCGTCGATGGGGATCTTCGGTCTCTCGGTGCTGGTGGTGGTGATCGTGGGCGGTCTGGACAGCGTGCTCGGCGCGCTGGTGGGCGGTCTCTTCATCGGCCTGGTCGAGGCGCTGGCCGGGTCCTACCTCGGCGGCGAATACAAGCTGCTCGCGACCTTCGTGGTGCTGGTGATCGTGCTGATGATCCGGCCTTACGGGTTGTTCGGTACGCATGAGATCGAGAGGCTCTGATGATGGTCTTCCCTTTCTCGATACGTACGGGGCGGGCTCACGCCGGCGGGGTACTCCCCTCCGCGAATGTCCCCCGGCCTTCGGCCTCCTCCTTGATTTCGCTGCGGGGAGTACCCCACCGGCGCGCGCCTGGACACGACCGTGGATCCGGCCGCACAACGACTGCGCTCCTCGTGCACAGGGCAGTGGGTGCTTCCCGCAGCGAAATAAAGGAGGAGCCGAAGGCGGGGGACATTCGCGGAGGGAAGTACCCGCTGTCCTGTGCACGCGCCCCGGCCCATCCTCGCATCTCTTCAAAGCAGGCACGCAGATGCGCATAGGCACCCTCAAGCAAAGCTACATCGCCGACGCCGCGCTGTTCGACTCCCGCACCCAGAAGACCTGGCTGTGGGTCGGCGCGGCCCTGCTCGTGCTGTTCCCCTTCATGGCCAGCGACTACTGGCTCTACCTCGCCTGCCTCGTCGCCATCAACGTCGCGAGCGCCACCGGCCTCAACATCCTCACCGGCTACACCGGCCTCGTGAGCATGGGCCAGGCCGCGTTCATGGGCCTCGGTGCCTACACCGTCGCCATCCTGCAGATTCGATACGGCACGCCCTTCCTGTTCAACCTCTTCGCGGGCGGCGTCGTGGCCATGGTGGGTGGTCTCGTCGTCGGCATTCCCTCGCTGCGGGTCAAGGGCTTGTACCTCGCCATCGCCACCATCGCGGCCTCGTTCATCACCCACTTCCTGTTCGCCAACCTCAAGCTCACCGGGGGTACCACCGGCCTGTCGCTGCCGCCCGCGCAACTCTTCGGCATCGCACTCGACACCTCGTTCCGTTTGTACTGGCTGATCCTGCCGATCACCGTGCTGATGCTGCTGGGCGCCGCCAACCTGTTTCGCACCCGCGTGGGCCGCGCCTTCATCGCCATCCGCGATCGCGACATCTCGGCCGAAGTCTTGGGCATTCCGCTGCTGCGCTACAAGCTGCTCTCGTTCGGCCTCTCGGCGTTCTATGCCGGCGTGGCCGGCGGCCTCTGGGCCTACTTCTTCCGCGTCGTCACGCCCGAGAGCTTTCCGCTGCTGATGTCGATCTTCTTCCTCGCCGCCATCATCGTCGGCGGCATGGGCTCGATCCTCGGCGGCATCCTCGGCGCGGTGTTCATGACCATGGTGCCCGAGCTGCTCAAGCTGGTGTTCGACCTGCTGCCGGGCGGCCACGAGATGACCGTCTTCCTGTCGCCGGTGCGCACGGTCGTCTTCGGCCTGCTGATCGTCGGCTTCCTGGTGTTCGAGCCGCACGGGCTCGCCGAAGTGTGGCGGCGCATCCGCCGTTTCTTTCATCTGTGGCCTTTCAAGAACTGACAAGGAGACGAAGCATGGCATCCGACAAGAAGACCCCCGTCCTGCGCCGCCGCGAACTCATCGTGGCCGCCGGCGCCGCGCTCGCAGCGCCGCTCAGCGTGCATGCCCAGTCGGGCGAGGACATCGTCATCGGCGGCTCGATCCCAATGACCGGCGTGTTCGCCTTCGCCGGCATCGGCATCAACGCCGGCATCGCCGACTACGTGAAGATCGTCAACGACGGCGGCGGCATCAAGGGCCGCAAGCTGCGCTACGTGCCCGAGGACACCGGCTACAAGGTCGACGTCTCGGTCGCCACCTACAAGAAGATCACCAGCCAGAACAAGGTCAATCTCTACTACGGCGATTCGACCGGCTTCTCGAAGACCATCAATCCCGAGCTCGACCGCAGCGGCCAGATCCTCATGGCCGGCGCCTCGTTCGCGACCGAGCTCAACGACCCGGCCAAGTACCCGAACCAGTTCCTGGTCGGCCCCGACTACACCGAGATGATCGGCATCCTGCTGCGCCACATCGCCAAGGAGAAGCCCGGCGCGAAGGTGGCCTTCGTCTATTCCGACTCCGAGTTCGGCCGCGATCCCATCGAGTCGAGCGAGGCCGCCGCCAAGAAGCTGGGCCTCACGGTGCCCGTCAAGATCATGACGCCCGCCGGCAGTGTCGACGTCTCGACCGAGGTCATCAAGCTGCGCCGCGCCGCGCCCGACTACACCATCTTCCACGGCTACGTGCTCGCGCCCATTCCCGAGTTCGTGCAGCAGGGCAAGCAGATGGGCATGACCACCAAGTGGATGGGCACCTTCTGGACCATGGACAGCTCCACCGTCATGAAGATGGGCGAGGCCGGCGATGGTTTCATGGGCGTCATGCCCTACCGCTACTACTACGACACCTCGGCCAAGGCGCCGATGCTCGAGAAGATCCGCGCGCTGCGCCCCGAATACCAGAGCACCGCCTACACCCAGGGCTTCCTCACCGCCATGCTGTTCACCGAGGCCGCCAAGCGCACCCTCGACGCCGGCAAGCCGCTGGACGGCAAGAACCTCAAGGCCGCGCTCAACAGCATCAAGGACTTCGACACTGGCGGCCTGATCGGCGTGCCGATCACCATCAAGGGCAACTCCATTCCGGTGGGCCGCGTCTACCGCGCCGACATGAAGGCGCAGAAGATGGTGGCGGCATCCGACTGGATCTCGCTCGACAAGTGAGCGGACGGCGGCGATGAACAACGGCGGCGGCAGCCTCATCCTCGAGGTCAACAACATCGAGGTGGTCTACAACAAGGTCGTGCAGGTGCTGCGCGGCCTGTCGCTGGCCGTGCCGCGCGGACAGATCGTGGCGCTGCTGGGCAGCAACGGCGCCGGCAAGTCGACCACGCTCAAGGCCATCTCGGGCCTGCTGCCGCTCGAGGACGGCGAGCTCGAGGCCGGACGCATCGCCTTCGACGGCCAGCCCACCGAGCGGCTCGCGCCGCAGCAGCTGGTGCGGCGCGGCCTCGCGCACGTGATGGAGGGACGGCGCGTGTTCGAGGACCTGACGGTCGAGGAGAACCTCGTGGCCGCCACCTACGCGCGCGCCGGCCGCGGCGCGCAAGCGCGCGACTTCGACGCCGTCTATGCCTACTTCCCGCGGCTGCACGAGCGGCGCCGCGGCCTCGCGGGCTACCTCTCGGGCGGCGAGCAGCAGATGCTCGCGATCGGCCGCGCGCTGGTGGCCGAGCCCCAGCTGATCCTGCTCGACGAGCCCTCGCTCGGCCTCTCGCCCAAGCTGGTGGAGGAGATCTTCGGGATCATCGCGCGCATCAACGCCGAGCGCGGCGTGTCGATGCTGCTGGTGGAGCAGAACGCCAGCCTCGCGCTGGCCGTGGCCGACAGCGGCTACATCATGGAGAACGGAAAGATCGTGATCGACGGCAGCGCCGAGCGGCTCGCGGCCGACCCCGACGTGCGCGAGTTCTACCTGGGCGTCGGCGGTGCCGGCGAATCGAGGAGTTTTCGCGAGTTGAAGCACTACAAGCGGCGCAAGCGCTGGTTGTCATGACGCATCCCCTCCCCGAACGAAGCCTGCCGCAGATGCTGCGCGAGCAGGCGCGCGCGCAGGGTGCGCGCATCGCGATCCGGCAGAAGGACTTCGGCATCTGGCATCCGCTGAGCTGGGCCGACTACCACCGGCGCGCGGTCCACGTCGGCCTGGGTTTCGCGGCGCTGGGCCTGGCGCGCGGCGGCCATGTGGGCGTGATCTCGGAGAACCGCGTCGAATGGGTGCTGGCGCAGATGGGCGCGGGCCTGATCGGCGCCGTGACCGTGGGCGTCTATCCCACCAGCCCGACCAACGAGGTGGCCTACGTGGTCGGCCATGCCGACATCGAGATCGTGGTCTGCGAGGACCAGGAACAGGCCGACAAGGTGCTCGAGGCCATCGACACGCTGCCGCGGCTGCGCCGCATCGTCGTGATCGAGACCAAGGGCCTCGCGAGCTACGGTGCCGAGGCGCGCGAACGCCTCCTGAGCTTCGCCGAGCTCGAGGCCGCCGGTGCCGCGCTGCAGACGCGCGAGGGCGATGCGCGCGTGGACGCCGCGCTGGCCGCGCAGTCGCTCGACGACATCGGTCTCATGATCTACACCTCGGGCTCCACCGGCGCGCCCAAGGGCGCGATGATCTCGTGGCGCAACATCCGCGGCGTGGTGCCGGGCATCGTCGAGCGGCTGCGGCTCGACGCGCGCACCACCCACCTGTCGTACCTGCCGCTGTGCCACGTGGCCGAGCAGATGCTGACCAGCTTCGTGCCGCTGTACCTGGGCTCGCAGGTCAACTTCGGCGAATCGATACGCACCGTGCAGGAGGACCTGCGCGAGGTCGCGCCCACCATGTTCCTCGGCGTGCCGCGCATCTGGGAGAAGCTGCACGCCTCCATCAGCATCAAGATGCAGGACACCGGCCGGCTGCGCCAGGCGCTCTACCGCCGCGCGCTGGCCACCTGCGCGCCGCTGGCAGAGAAGCCGCGCGCGCAGTGGACCCCGGGCGAGCGGCTGCGCTTCGGCCTGGCCTACTGGAGCGTGCTGCGCGCGCTGCAGAACTTCATCGGCCTGCGCAACGCGCGCGTGGCGCTGACCGGCGCCGCACCGATCCCGCCCGACGTGGTGCGCTTCTTCCGCACGCTGGGCGTGCCGCTGGTCGAGGTCTACGGCCTCACCGAATCGACCGGCATGGTCAGCGGCCACCGGCTCGACCAGGTGAAGGTGGGCACCGTGGGGCCGGCCACCGAGGGCGTGGAGCACCGCGTGGGCGACCAGGGCGAGCTGCAGATCCGCGGCGAGATGGTGTTCCGTGGCTACTACAAGAACCCCGAGGCCACGGCCGCCTCGATCCGCGACGGCTGGCTGCACACCGGGGACGTGGTGGCCGAGGAAGGCGGCCAGCTGCGCATCGTCGACCGGCTCAAGGACATCATGATCACCGCGGGTGGCAAGAACCTCACGCCCTCGGAGATCGAGAACACGATGAAGGCCAGCCCCTACGTCAAGGAATGCATCGTGATCGCCGAGGGGCGCAAGTTCGTCTCGGCGCTGGTGCAGATCGACTACGAGACCGTGAGCAAATGGGCCGAGGCGCAGCGCCTGGCCTTCACCCACTTCCGTTCGCTGGTCGAGTTGCCGCGCGTGCGCGAGCTGATCGATGCCGAGCTGCAGCGCGGCAATGCGCGCCTCGCGCAGGTGGCGCAGGTGCGGCGCTTCCACCTGCTGACCAAGGAACTCGACCACGACGATGGCGAGGTCACCGCGACCATGAAGGTGCGGCGCTCGAGCATCTACAAGACCTATGCGGGGGAGATCGAGGCGCTGTACGCCTGAGGGTCGTCAGAAAAGAAAAGGCCGGCGCGAAGCCGGCCTTTCGTGATCTGAAAAAAACTGCAGCCGTGTTGCAGCTGCTTACTCGCCGCGCGTCGCGGGCCGGGCCTGCACGTCCGTCACGTTGCCGCCGCGCTCGCGCAGCAGCGGGCTGCGCACCGACTCGCCACGCGCACGCGCGTTGGCCACGTCGGCGGCAGAGGGCTCGGCCGGCTGGGCGGCGCTGCGGAAGCGTTCGAAGCCCGAACGCGGGTTGAAGCGCATCACCCATGGCGTCACGGGCTTGCCCGTGAGACGGCCCCAGGCGTAGCGCACGCCCCACACCGCGGCCAGCAGCACCACGGCAACCGCCAGGCTGGCCGCGAAGACCAGGCCCAGCATCACGAGGATCACGCGAAGAATGAAGTTCATCATTCCATCTTAGGCCGAGGCTTCGGCCGCAGGTTCCCCGGTTTTTCCGGGATTTCCTGCTTTTGCGAAGCCGAACTGGCCTGGCGAGCGGATCGGGTCGGTCGTGACCTCGATCGTGTCCTTCGGCCCGAAGCTGCCGTCGAGCAGCAGCCGCGAGAGCGGGTTCTCGATGCGCTGCTGGATCGCGCGCTTCAGCGGACGGGCACCGAACACCGGGTCGAAGCCGACCTTGGCGATCTCGGCCAGCGCCGCCGGCGACACCTCCAGGCCCAGGTCCATCTTCGCGAGCCGTGCCTGCAGCACCTTGAGCTGGATCGCGGCGATCGATTCGATGTTCTTTGCGTCGAGCGCATGGAACACGACCGTCTCGTCGATGCGGTTGAGGAACTCGGGGCGGAAGTAGTTCTTCAGCTCGTCCCACACCGCTTCCTTGATCTCCTCGCCCGGCTTGCCCACCATGGCCTGGATGATCGGCGAGCCGATGTTGCTGGTCATCACGATCACCGTGTTCTTGAAGTCCACGGTGCGGCCCTGGCCATCGGTCAGGCGGCCATCGTCGAGCACCTGCAGCAGCACGTTGAACACGTCCGGGTGCGCCTTCTCGACCTCGTCGAGCAGCACCACGCTGTAGGGCTTGCGGCGCACGGCTTCCGTCAGGTAGCCGCCCTCCTCGTAGCCCACGTAGCCGGGCGGCGCGCCGATCAGGCGGGCCACCGAGTGCTTCTCCATGAACTCGCTCATGTCGATGCGGATCAGGTGATCCTCGCTGTCGAACAGGAAGCCCGCGAGCGCCTTGCAGAGTTCGGTCTTGCCCACGCCCGTGGGGCCGAGGAACAGGAACGAACCCGTGGGGCGGTTCGGATCGGACAGACCCGAGCGCGAGCGGCGGATCGCATTGGCGACCGCGCCGATGGCCTCGTCCTGGCCCACCACGCGCTCGTGCAGCTTGTCTTCCATCACGAGCAGCTTGTCACGCTCACCCTGCATCAGCTTGGCGACCGGGATGCCGGTGGCGCGCGCCACGACCTCGGCGATCTCTTCCGCGCCGACCTGGGTGCGCAGCAGCGTGTGCGCGCTCGACTTGCCCTTGTTGGCTTCGCTGGCCTCGGCTTCCTTCAGGCGCTTCTCGAGCGCCGGCAACTGGCCGTACTGCAGCTCGGCGACCTTGTTGAAGTCGCCCTTGCGCTTCCATTCCTCGATCTGGAACTTGATCTTGTCGATGTCCTCGCGCACGTGCGCGCTGCCCTGGGCCTGGGCCTTCTCGGCCTGCCAGATCTCGTCGTAGTCGGCGATCTCCTTCTGCAGCTTGGTGATCTCGTCCTCGATCAGGCCGAAGCGCTTCTGCGAGGCCTCGTCCTTCTCGCGACGCACGGCCTCGCGTTCGATCTGCAGCTGGATCAGGCGGCGGTCGAGGCGGTCCATCACCTCGGGCTTGGAGTCCATCTCGATCTTGATCTTGGCCGCGGCCTCGTCGATCAGGTCGATGGCCTTGTCGGGCAGGAAGCGGTCGGTGACGTAGCGGTCGGAGAGTTCGGCCGCGGCCACGATGGCCGGGTCGGTGATCTGCACGCCATGGTGCACTTCGTACTTCTCCTGCAGGCCGCGCAGGATCGCGATGGTGGCCTCGACGCTGGGCTCGCCCACGATGATCTTCTGGAAGCGGCGCTCGAGCGCGGCGTCCTTCTCGATGTACTTGCGGTATTCGTCGAGCGTGGTGGCGCCCACGCAGTGCAGCTCGCCGCGCGCGAGCGCGGGCTTGAGCATGTTGCCCGCGTCCATCGCGCCCTCGGCCTTGCCGGCGCCGACCATGGTGTGGAGCTCGTCGATGAAGACGATGGTCTGGCCCTCGTCCTTCGCGAGTTCGTTGAGCACGGTCTTCAGCCGTTCCTCGAACTCGCCGCGGAACTTGGCGCCCGCGAGCAGCGAGGCCATGTCGAGCGACAGCACGCGCTTGCCCTTGAGCGAATCGGGCACCTCGCCCGCGACGATGCGCTGCGCGAGGCCTTCGACGATGGCGGTCTTGCCCACGCCGGGTTCGCCGATCAGCACGGGGTTGTTCTTGGTGCGGCGTTGCAGCACCTGGATCGCGCGGCGGATCTCCTCGTCGCGGCCGATCACCGGGTCGAGCTTGCCCAGGCGCGCGCGCTCGGTGAGGTCGAGCGTGTATTTCTTCAGTGCTTCGCGCTGGCCTTCGGCATCGGCGCTGTTCACGCCCTGGCCGCCGCGCACCGCGTCGATCGCGGACTCGAGCGACTTGCGCGAGAGGCCGTTCTCCTTGGCGATCCGGCCGACGTCGCTCTTGCTGTCGGCCACGGCCAGCAGGAAGAGTTCGCCCGCGATGAACTGGTCGTTGCGCTTGAGGGCTTCCTTCTCGGTCGCCTGCAGCAGCTTGCCGAGCTCGGGACCGACCTGCACGATGTCGTGGCCCTGCACCTGGGGCAGCTTCTTGATGGCCGCCTCGGCGGCCTGGGCGAGGCCGGGCACGTTGACCCCGGCGCGCTCGAGCAGCGCGCGCGGGCCGTCGTCCTGGCGCAGCATCGCGGCCAGCAGGTGGGCCGGCTCGATGTAGGCGTTGTCGTTGCCGAGCGCGAGCGACTGCGCGTCGCCCAGCGCTTCCTGGAACTTGGTGGTGAGTTTGTCTTGTCGCATGGTGGTATTCCTGCATCCAAAATAGGGCTGTTCGGGCACGATTCAAGGTTGCGGGCCGGTCCCGCGTGGCGGGCACGGCTATTGCACGATGCCCGCACCCTTCCGCCCGTAGGCATTTCTCTCTTCTCGAATGGAGTCGATCATGGTTTTTTCAATGCAGCGCGTCCAACCGGTGCGCCGCGCGCTCGGCGTGGGCCTCCTCGCGGCTGCCCTGGGCATGGCCGGGCTGGCACAGGCCCAGAGCGGCACGCCGATCCGCATCCTGGTCGGCTTTCCGGCCGGTGCCGGCACCGACGCGATCGCGCGCACGCTGGGCGAGAAGCTCAAGGACGAGCTCGGCGCGCCGGTGGTGGTCGAGAACCGCGCGGGCGCGGGCGGCCAGATCGCCGCGCAGGTGCTGAAGTCCTCGCCGGCCGACGGCCACACGCTGTTCCTCACGCACGACCACACGATCTCGATCCTGCCGCAGGTGGTCAAGAACCCGGGCTTCAATCCCGCCACCGACTTCGTGCCCGTGGCCGGCTTCGCGACCTTCGCCAACGTGCTCGCGGTGTCGGGCGGCACGCCGGCCAAGAGCATCGACGAGTACGTCAAGTGGGTGCGCACGCAGAAGGGCGGCAAGGAGACCATCGGCATCCCGGCGCCGGCCTCGATCCCCGAGTTCCTCGTGAAGATGATCTCGGACAAGTACAAGATCGACGTGCAGCCCGCGCCCTACCGCGGCAGCGCGCCGATGACGGCCGACATGCTGGGCAACCAGATCACGGCCGGCATCGCCTCGGTGCCCGACTTCATCGAGAACCACAAGGCCGGCAAGCTGCGCATCGTGGCCTCGATTGGCGCCAAGCGCCAAGCGCTGCTGCCCAACGTGCCGACCTTCACCGAGCTGGGCTTCGCGAACCTCGAGGACCTGCCCTACTACGGCATCTTCGCGCCCGTGGGCACGCCCCAGCCGATCATCGACAAGTACGGCGAGGCGCTGCAGAAGGTGCTGGCCATGCCCGACGTGAAGCAGAAGCTCACCACGCTGGGCCTGACGGTCGGCTACGAGCCGCAGGGCCAGTTCGCGGGCCGCGTGCGCAGCTACACGCAGACCTGGGAGCGGATCATCCAGTCGAGCGGCTTCAAGCCGCTGTGAGCGAGCTCAGGCGTTCGACGCGCTGATGCCCCAGCGCGCGAGCGCCGCGTCGTCCGCGACGCGCGCATCGACCCAGCGGGCGCCCTCGGGCGTCTGCTCCTTCTTCCAGAACGGCGCCTGGGTCTTGAGGTAGTCCATCAGGAACTCGCAGGCCTGGAAGCTCTCGCCGCGGTGCGCCGAGGCCACCGCCACCATCATGATCTGCGCGAGCGGCTGCAGCAGGCCCACGCGGTGGATCACACGCACGCCGAGGATGTCGAAGCGTTCGTGTGCTTCGTCGATCATGGCCTCGATCGATTTCTCGGTCATGCCGGGATAGTGCTCGAGCTCCATCGACGCGACATCGGCGCCATCGTTGCGGTCGCGCACGGTGCCGATGAAGCTGCAGACCGCGCCGATGCGCGCGTCGCTCGCGCGCAGGGCGGCGACTTCGGCGCCGAGATCGAAATCGGCCGTCTGGATGGTGACGCGTTGCGGAAATGCCATGTGCAAATTGTGGCACCGCGGCGCTCGCGGCTAAACTCCAGCCCCATGTTCGCCCTGACCGCACGTTCGCCCGCACCTTCGACCGAAGGCACGAACGGCGCGCGCCTGGGCGGCAAAGCCAAAAAACCAAAGCTCGTCTGACCGGAGCTTCGGTTCCGTCGTCGGATGAGCGACGGAACCGGCACAGGCACTGGCCCCGCATGGGTTGCGCGCGCATCGGACGATGGTTCCTTCCATCGGTCGATCGTCGAAAGGACGCCCGCGTGCCCGCCAACCATCCTTCTTCCGCCACCGCCGCTCCCGATTTCTCGGGCCTGTGGATTCCCCTCGTGACCCCGTTTCGCGACGGCGCGCTCGACCATGCGGCGCTGGCCGCGCTCACGCGCCGCCTGGCCGCCGATGGCGTGGCCGGCTTCGTGGTCTGCGGCTCCACCGGCGAGGCCGCGGCGCTCGACGAGGCCGAGCAGCTCGCCGCGCTCGACACGGTGGCCGAGGCCGCGGGCGGCCTGCCGCTGATCATGGGCCTCTCGGGCTACCACCTGGGCAAGACCACGGCCTGGGTGCGCCGGCTCGCGCAGCGCCCGCTCGCGGGCCTGCTGGTGCCGGCGCCGCACTACATCCGACCCTCGCAGGCCGGCCTGCTCGAATGGTTCGGCGCCATCGCCGAGGCCAGCGCCGCGCCGCTGCTGATCTACGACATCCCCTACCGCACCGGCGCCACGATCGCGCGCGACACGCTGCTGGCGCTGGCCGCCAACCCGCGCATCCGCGGCATCAAGGACTGCGGCGGCGACGCGGGCAAGACCCGCGCCGTGATCGCCGATGGCCGGCTGCAGGTGCTCGCGGGCGAGGACGGCCAGATCTTCGGCACCGTGGCCGAGGGCGGCGTGGGCGCGATCGCGGCCAGCGGCCATGTGCAGACGGCGCGCTTCGTGCGGCTGATCACGCTGCTACGCGAGGGCCGGCTGGCCGAGGCGCGCGCGCTGTGGCAGCCGCTGCAGCCGCTGGTCGAGGGCCTGTTCACGGAAGCCAATCCAGGCCCGCTGAAGGCCCTGCTGGCGCACCAGGGCGCGCTGCGCGACGAGCTGCGCTCGCCGATGACGCGCGCCTCGGACGCGCTGCGCGAGCGCCTGGTGGCGCTCGATGCGGCCCTCAGCCGCCCGTGACGGGCGGGAAGAACGCGACCTCGCAGCCTTCGTGCGGGGCCGCGGCCTCGTCGCTCATGGTGTGGTCGAGCGCCATGCGCAGCGCGCGGCCGCGCGCGAGCACCGTGGCGTAGGCGCCGCCGCGCGCGATCAGCTCGTCGCGCAGCGCGGCCAGCGTGGGCGCCGCGGTGTCGATGGTTTCGTCGCTCTTGCCGAGCGCTTCGCGCACCGAGGCGAAATAACGGAGATGGACCTTCATGCGCGTCAGGACAGCAGGGCTGCGAGGGGAATGAACTCGACCGGATCGCCGGCCCGGATGGTCTGGCCCGAGGGGTTGTCGACCAGCCCGTCGCCCCAGACCATCGAGGTCAGCACGCCCGAGCTCTGGTTGCCGAACAGGTCGAGCCCGCCCTGGGCATTGCGGCGCGCGCGCAGAAACTCGCGGCGCTTGTCGGCGCGCGGCCAGTCGAAGTCGGCGCGCATGCGCACCGGCTCGGGCGTGACGCGGCTGGCGCCTTGCAGGGTCAGCAGGAAGGGCCGCACCAGCATCAGGAAGGTCAGGAAGCTCGACACCGGATTGCCGGGCAGCCCGGTGACATGGCAGTGGCCCTGCGCGTCGCCCTGGCCCGAGCGCGGGATGGAGCCGTAGGCGAAGGGCTTGCCCGGCTTCATCGAGAGCGACCACAGCTCGATCTCGCCGAGCGCCTGCAGCGCGGCACGGATGTGGTCCTCCTCGCCGACCGACACGCCGCCGGTGGTGATGATCAGGTCGTTGTGGTCGGCCGCCTCGCGCAGCGCCTCGATGGTGGCCTCGCGCCGGTCGGGCACGATGCCGAGGTCGTGGACCTCGCAGCCCAGCCGGTGCAGCAGCGCGCGCATGAAGAAGCGGTTGGAGTTGTAGATCGCGCCAGGCTTCATCGCCTCGGGCGCGACCTCGCCGGGCATCACGAGCTCGTCGCCGGTAGACAGCAGCGCCACGCGCGGCTTGCGCGCCACCGGCAGCCGGTCGAAGCCGATGCTGGCCGCCAGCCCCAGCGCGGCGGGCGTGAGGCGCTCGCCCTTGCGCAGCACCACGTCGCCGGCCGCCACGTCCTCGCCGGCGCGGCGGATCCACTGGCCGGCCGCGGGCACGATCTCGATGCGCACGCTGCCCAGGCCGCCCTCCTCGGCGATGGCGGCGGTGTCTTCCTGCATCACGACCGCGTCGGCGCCCTCGGGAATCTGCGCGCCGGTGAAGATCCGCGCCGCGGTGCCGGGCAGCAGCGGCGTGCCGACCGTGCCCGCGGGAATGCGCTGCGCCACCTTCAGCAGCGCGCCGGGCGCGGCGCAGTCGGCCACGCGCAGCGCGTAGCCGTCCATCGCGCTGTTGTCGCGCGGCGGCACGGTGAGGCCGGCCACGAGGTCCGCGGCCAGCACGCGGCCGTCGGCATCGAAGGTGCTGACCAGCTCAGACGGCAGTGCCGGCCGGGCCTTGGCGAGCAATTGGGCGATCGCGTCGTCGAGCGGCAGCAGCGGCGGCCGGCGCGAGGAGGCGGCGAAGGGAACAACGGGAGAGTCAGCCATGGTGCTCGGGGTTGTAGTCGAAGCGCTCGCCGCTGTCGATCAGCCAGCGCGCGATGGCCTCGGCGTCGTCGAGGTCGAACACGGGCCGCTCGGTCGGAACCGGCAGGCTGGCGTTGGCGGCGATCGCGACGACGAAGGGATCTTCGGGATAGAGCGAGGGCCGCGGATCCTCGCCCTCGCCGGACGGGCGCCAGACCTCGATCTTGAGCAGGTCGCTGTGGCGGAAGCCCTCGACCAGCACCCAGTCGGCGCCGCTGTAGAGCTCGGCGATCAGCTGGTGCACGTCGAGATCGACCGGGGTCTCGAACTCGCGCATCAGCGCCAGCCGCCGGTCGGAGGCGACCACCACCTCGAAGGCACCGGCCTCGCGGTGGCGCCAGGTGTCCTTGCCCGGATGGTCGATGTCGAACTTGTGGTGCGCGTGCTTGACCACCGAGACGCGCAGTCCGGCGCGCTTGAGCACGGGAATCAGCCGCTCGACCAGCGTGGTCTTGCCGGCGCCCGAGTAACCGGCGAAGCCGACCACTTTCATCCGATGTCTCCGATGCTATTCAGGGGATAGCTTTGAATGCCAATCGGGGGCGGCCGCCCGGCCACCCCTTGGTGTCGATCGCTCAGTCGCAGTGTTCCGCGATGTAGGCCTTGACCGCTTCGGCATCGGCCGGCAGCTTGACCACGCGCTTGGGCAGCGCCTCGATGCCCTCGAACTTCGCGGGCCGCGCGGGTTCCTCGCCCAGGGCCTCGACCAGCGTGGCCGCGAACTTGATCGGCAGCGCGGTCTCGAGCACCACCATCGGCACGCCCGGCGCCAGGTGCGCGCGCGCGGCCTTGAGGCCGTCGGCGGTGTGCGGGTCGACCAGGGTGGCGAAGCGCTTCTCGGTGTCGCGGATGGTGGCGAGGCGGTCGGCGTGCGTGCTGCGGCCGCTGCGGAAGCCGAAGCGCGACGCGGCCTGCGCGAAGGCGGGATCGGCGCTCAGGTCGAAGAAGCCCTGGAGGCCCAGGTCGTCGACGAACAGGCGGCGCAGCTTGCCGCTGTCGCGGCCGACCAGGTCGAACACGAAGCGTTCGAAGTTGCTGGCCTTGCTGATGTCCATCGACGGGCTCGAGGTCTCGTGCGTGTCGGCGGCGCCGCGCACGCGGTAGACGCCGGTGCGGAAGAACTCGTCGAGCACGTCGTTCTCGTTGGTGGCGGCCACCAGCGTGTGGATCGGCAGGCCCATCATGCGCGCCACGTGGCCGGCGCAGATGTTGCCGAAGTTGCCCGAGGGCACGGTGAAGCTCACCGGCTGCTCGTCATTCGCCGTGGCCTGGAAGTAGCCGGCGAAGTAGTAGACCACCTGCGCCAGCAGCCGCGCCCAGTTGATCGAGTTGACGGTGCCGATGCGGTACTTGCGCTTGAAGGCGAGGTCGTTCGAGACCGCCTTCACGATGTCCTGGCAGTCGTCGAACACGCCCGCGATGGCGATGTTGTGGATGTTCTCGTCCTGCAGGCTGAACATCTGCGCCTGCTGGAACGGGCTCATGCGGCCGTCGGGCGAGGTCATGAAGACGCGCACGCCCTTCTTGCCGCGCATGGCGTACTCGGCCGCGCTGCCGGTGTCGCCGCTGGTGGCGCCCAGGATGTTGAGCTCGGCGCCGCGGCGGGCCAGTTCGTACTCGAACAGGTTGCCCAGCAGCTGCATCGCCATGTCCTTGAAGGCCAGCGTGGGGCCGTTGGACAGGGCTTCGAGGTAGACGCCGTCTTCGAGCTCGCGCAGCGGCACGATCTCCTCGGAGCCGAAGACCTCGGCGGTGTAGGTCTTCGCGCAGAGCGCCTTCAGGTCGGCCGGCGGGATGTCGTCGATGTAGAGCGACAGGATCTCGAAGGCCAGCTCGGCATAGGACAGCGAACGCCACTTCGCGAGCGTGGCGGCATCGACCTGCGGATAGCGCTCGGGCAGGTAGAGGCCGCCGTCGGGCGCGAGGCCCTCGAGCAGGATTTCGCAGAAGCGCTTGCGGTCGGGATGGCCGCGGGTGCTCAGGTAGTTCACTTCAACTCTTCCTTGCGGATGCGCACGATGGGCTCGAGCACGGTCGGCAGCGCCTGCAGCTCGGCCATGACTTCGTCGACCGTGCCTTCGCGCGCGTCGTGCGTGAGGATGATCAGGTCGGTCTGGGTCGAGCCCTCGCCGCCGACCTCGTCGGCTTCGCGCTGCAGCACGGCGTCGATGCTGATGCCGGCGGTCGCGAGCAGGCCCGTGACCTTGGCCAGCACGCCGGCCTGGTCGGCCACGCGCAGGCGCAGGTAGTAGCTGGTGACCACCTCGGCCATCGGCAGCACCTGCAGGTCGCTCAGCGCATCGGGATGGAAGGCCAGGTGCGGCACGCGGTGCGCGGCATCGGCCGTGTGCAGGCGCGTGATGTCGACCAGGTCGGCGATCACCGCGCTGGCGGTGGGCTCGCTGCCCGCGCCCTTGCCGTAGTAGAGCGTGGTGCCGACGGCGTCGCCATGCACCACCACGGCGTTCATCGCGCCCTCGACGTTGGCCAGCAGGCGCTTGCTCGGCACCAGCGAGGGATGCACGCGCAGCTCGATGCCCTTGGCGGTGCGCTTGGTGACGCCCAGCAGCTTGATGCGGTAGCCGAGCTGCTCGGCGTACTTGATGTCCTGCGCGGCCAGCTTGGTGATGCCCTCGATGTGGGCCTTGTCGAACTGCACCGGGATGCCGAAGGCCAGCGCGCTCATCAGCGTGACCTTGTGGCCGGCGTCGACGCCCTCGATGTCGAAGGTGGGATCGGCTTCGGCGTAGCCCAGGCGCTGCGCCTCCTTGAGCACGGTTGCGAAGTCCAGGCCCTTGTCGCGCATCTCCGAGAGGATGAAGTTGGTGGTGCCGTTGATGATGCCGGCCAGCCACTGGATGCTGTTGGCCGTGAGGCCTTCGCGCAGCGCCTTGATGATCGGGATGCCGCCGGCCACCGCGGCCTCGAAGGCCACCATTACGCCCCTGGCATGCGCGGCCGCGAAGATCTCGGTGCCGTGCACCGCGAGCAGCGCCTTGTTGGCCGTGACCACCTGCTTGCCGGCCGCGATGGCCTCGAGCACGAGTTGCTTGGCGATGCCGTAGCCGCCGATCAGCTCGATCACGATGTCGATGTCGGGGTTGGCGATGACCTCGCGCGCGTCGCCGACCACCTTGACGCCGTCGCCGGCCACTTCGCGGGCGCGCGCGGTGTCGAGGTCGGCCACCATGGTGATCTCGATGCCGCGGCCGGCGCGGCGCTTGATTTCCTCCTGGTTGCGCTGGAGCACCTTGAAGGTGCCGCTGCCGACCGTTCCTGCGCCGAGCAGGCCTACTTGGATGGGTTTCATGGGGAGAGTCGCGTTCATGGTTTGGATGGGGTGGTGGACGGCGCGGCGCTCACGACGCGGCTGACGTAGCGCGGCAGCGACCAGGCGCCACCGGCGAAGCCGCGGCACATCTGGTCGCTCTCGGCGGCCGTGCGCACGAAGCCCTGGCCGTCGAAATGCCAGGTCTCGCTGGACCAGCAGTCGCCGATGCCGCGGCCCTTGAAGCTGGAAGTGATGCTGGCGTCCTTGTCGTCGTACTCGCCGTTGGCCTCGAGCGCGACCGGCGCATAGGGCGGCTTGTCGTTGGCGAGCCATTGCAGGCTGGAGTAGTTGTAGGCCCCCATGCCGCAGCCCAGCGACAACAGCATTCTGGTGCCGGTGAGGCGATGCACCTCGAGCGACTTCGGGTCGACCTTCTCGCTGTTGTTGCAGTACTCGATGGCCTTCTTGAGGTCGAGCGAGGGGAAGATGCGCGCGGCCAGGGCGTCGTCGCCGGGCTTCGGCTTCGCGGGCTGGACCGCGCGCACGACGGGCGCGGGCACGGCCGCCGGCACCGTCGATTCGGCCTTGCCGCCGGGGCGCACCAGCGCGCCGGGGGTGTCGATGCGGCCCTGGGCCTCGTCCATCTTGAGCAGCACGGCATTCAGGCCCGAGAGCGAGAGCTGCCATTCGCGGCCGCCGCCGGCCGTGAGCTTGGCGCTGTCGGCCTTGAGCAGCTCGGGCAGCACGGTGCGGATCTGGGCGGCATCGAGGCTCAGGGCATCGTTCTTCAGGCCCGGCACCACGGCCTTGCCGACCGTCAGGCGCAACGGGCCCTTGACGTCCTCGGTGCCGATCTGCAGGTCGATCTCGAGCGCGGTGCCCGGCCCGGCGGCACGCGTGATGCGCATCGAGACCGGCTCGTTGGCGCCGGTTTCGGACTGGTAGCCGGCCGCGCGGCAGGTGCGCGTGTTGTCGCAGGCCAGTTCCCAGTCGTTGTGCGTGAAGGACACCGGCGCCTTGGCGGCAGGCCCGGCGGCCGAGGCGGACAACGCGGCGAGCGACAGGGCCGCGGCGGCGCAGGCGGCTTTCATGACTCCGTCTTGCGGCGCAGGCGGTACTGCTCCAGGAACTTCGCGATGCGATTGATGGCTTCGCGCAGGTCGTCCTCGTGGGGCAGGAACACGATCCGGAAGTGGTCGGGCGTGGCCCAGTTGAAGCCGGTGCCCTGTACCAGCATCACGCGGGTTTCCTTCAGCAGCTCGAGGAAGAACTGGCGGTCGTCCTCGATCGGGTAGACCTTCGGATCGAGCTTCGGGAACATGTAGAGCGCGGCGCTGGGCTTGACGCAGCTCACGCCGGGGATCGCGGTGATCAGCTCGTAGGCCAGGTCGCGCTGGCGGCGCAGCCGGCCACCCTCACCCACCAGTTCGTTGATGCTCTGGTAGCCGCCGAGCGCGGTCTGGATCGCCCACTGGCCGGGCACGTTGGCGCACAGCCGCATGTTCGAGAGCATGTTCAGTCCCTCGATGTAGTCGCGCGCGGCGCGCTTGTCGCCCGACACCACGAGCCAGCCGGCGCGGTAGCCGCAGGAACGGTAGCTCTTGGACAGCGAATTGAAGGTCAGCGTCAGCACGTCGCTCGACAGGCTGGCGATCGCCGTGTGCTTCACGTCGTCGTAGAGCACCTTGTCGTAGACCTCGTCGGCGAAGATCACGAGGCCGTGTTCGCGCGCGATCTCGACGATGCTCTTGAGCAGCGCGTCGGAATACAGCGCGCCGGTCGGGTTGTTCGGGTTGATGACCACGATGCCCTTGGTGCGCGGCGTGATCTTGGCGCGGATGTCCGCCAGATTGGGCATCCAGCCGTTGTCCTCGTCGCACAGGTAGTGCACCGGCGTGCCGCCCGACAGGCTCGTGGAGGCGGTCCACAACGGATAGTCGGGCGCCGGCAGCAGCAGCTCGTCGCCATCGTTGAGCAGCGCATTGGTGGACATGGCGATCAGCTCGCTGGCGCCGTTGCCCAGGTAGATGTCGTCGAGGGTCACGCCCGCGATGCCCTGCTTCTGCGTCTCGTGCATCACCGCCTTGCGCGCGGCGAAGACGCCCTTGCTGTCCGAGTAACCGGCCGAGGTGGGCAGGTTGCGGATCATGTCCTGCTGGATTTCCTCGGGCGCATCGAAGCCGAACACGGCGAGATTGCCGATGTTGAGCTTGATGATCTTCTGGCCGTCCTCCTCCATCTGCTTCGCCGCGTCCATGATCGGACCGCGAATGTCATAGAGCACGTTGGCCAGCTTGGCCGATTTCTTGAGCTGCTTCAAAGGGCCCTCCCGGGCGCGGTTCATGCAAGAAAGTGTGAAGACTGCGTGGATCGCCGCGCGGCCCGCAAAGGCCCTGGCGAGCCTCGTGTCACTAGGGAAAACCTATAATTTGACCACAGTTCCCAGTGCCCCGATGAAGCTCCAGCCCGACAAATCCGACACCCAGACCCTCACCGCGCACGGCCCGGGCTGGGTCGCCATCAACAACGAAAAGGTCGAGGGCAGCGTGGTCGTCGGCTCGCGCGGCGAGCGCTTCGAATGGAACTGCAGCCGCTTCGAGGACCTGGGCCCCGAGCACTTCGCCCAACTGGCCGCGCTGGGCGCCGAACTGGTCATTTTCGGCAGCGGCGCGCGCATCCGCTTCCCGCAGCCCGCGTGGCTCAAACCCCTGATGGCCCAGCGCACCGGCGTGGAGACCATGGACACCCCCGCGGCCTGCCGCACCTACAACATCCTGGCCGGCGAAGGCCGGCACGTGGTCGCGGCCCTGCTGGTCGAGCGGCCCCAGGGTGGCTGAGAGAGGGGTTTTCGGGGTAAAATCTCGGGTTGCGAACCGCCTGGCGCGCTCCTTTTGGGGGCCACCGGGCACCCAGAGTTAGCAACGACCAATCTTCCATCAACCGAGGACCCGAGATTTTGGCGAGTGGCACCGAAAGGCGCTTCAGCTCGACACAGGCAGGCTCGGGCAGTGGAAACAAACGGAGAAAACAAGTTTCATGGCGATCGTTGTCAACAAACCCATTCCCGAATTCGACGCCAACGCCACCGGTGGCCTCAAGGTTTCGAATACTTCGCACCTCGGCCATGTCCTGGTCCTGTATTTTTACCCGAAAGATAACACTCCGGGGTGCACGACCGAAGCCATGCAATTCCGCGATCGCTACAAGGACTTCGAAAAAGCCGGCGCCACGGTGTTCGGCGTCTCGCGCGACAACATGAAGTCGCACGACGAATTCAAGGCCAAGCTCGAGCTGCCGTTCGAACTGATCGCCGACACGGAAGAGAAGATGTGCCACATGTTCGGCGTGGTCAAGAACAAGATCATGTACGGCAAGAAGGTCAAGGGCATCGAGCGCAGCACCTTCCTGATCGGCGCCGACGGCATCCTGAAGGCCGAATGGCGTGGCCTCAAGGTGCCGGGCCACGTCGACGAAGTCCTCAAGGCCGTCAAGACCCTGAAGAAGCCGGCCTGAAGCCACCGAGTCCGCCCGGTCGAAGGTTTCACCCGCGTGTCAGGCGTGCGCAATTGCGCTTTCGCGTGGGGAATGTCCAACGAACGGCGTAAAGTGGTCCTGACGCCCCAGAGGCGGTGTGCATAATGGCCGCATGCTGTTGAGCTCCACGACCGCATCCTCCGAACAAAGCCGCCTGGGTCTTCAGGCGGCTTTTTCGTTTTCTGGTTCCCACCTTTTTGCGAGCGACCTGACACATGCCATTGCCCCCCGCCCCCACGAAACGTGCCGCACTGCTTTCTCCGGACGCGATTGACGCGCCCGCCCGTTCTTCGCACAGGGGGTCCCGCCGGTCCGGCGATGCACGCGCCGACGCCGAGGCGCCGAGCGGACCGCAAGCGCTGGAACTGTTCGACCGGCATTCGGCCGAAGTCCCCGGCGGCGGCCTCGAAGCCCCGCCGGCACCGGCCGCCCGCCCCCGCCGCAAGCCCCGCTCGACACCCGCGCCCACCCCGGCGCCACAACAGCAGCAGGCCCTGACCCGTTCGGCGCCGGCCGAAGCCCCGCGTGCCGAGGCGCCCGCGCCGCAGCCGGCACCGAAGCCTAAGCGCAGCCGCTCGAGCGGCCCCGCCAAGCTCTTCGTGCTCGACACCAACGTGCTGCTGCACGATCCGATGTGCCTGTTCCGCTTCGAGGAACACGACATCTACCTGCCGATGATCGTGCTCGAGGAGCTCGACGGCCACAAGAAGGGCACGACCGAGGTCGCGCGCAACGGCCGCCAGACCAGCCGCACGCTCGATGCCCTGGCCGCCGCGCAGGACGCCGACATCGCCAAGGGCCTGAAGCTCGACACCACCGGCCATCGCGAGGCCGGCGGCAAGCTGTTCTTCCAGACCGAGCCGCTCGACTACGCGCTGCCGCTGAGCCTGCCCCAGGGCAAGGCCGACAACCAGATCCTCGGCGTGGTGCACGCGCTGCGCGACCTCTACGCCAAGGAGGCGCCCGACCGCGCCAGGCGCGAGGTGGTGCTGGTGTCGAAGGACATCAACATGCGCGTCAAGGCGCGCGCGCTGGGCCTGGACGCCGAGGACTACCAGAACGACAAGACGCTGGAAGACGGCGACCTGCTCTATTCGGGCTCGCTCGCCCTGCCGCCCGACTTCTGGACCCGCCAGAGCAAGACGGTGGAGAGCTGGCAAAGCGGCAGCAGCACCTTCTACCGCATCAGCGGCCCGATCGTGCCCAACCTCTACATCAACCAGTTCGTGTTCTTCGAGGCGCCCGGCGAGCCGAGCATGTATGCGCGCGTCACCGAGATCCGCGAGAAGACCGCGGTGCTCAAGACGCTCAAGGACTACAGCTCGGGCAAGAACGCGGTGTGGGGCGTGAACACGCGCAACCGCGAGCAGAACTTCGCGATGAACCTGCTGATGGATCCGGAGATCGACTTCGTCACGCTGACCGGCACGGCCGGCACCGGCAAGACGCTGATGGCGCTGGCCTCGGGCCTCACGCAGGTGCTCGACGACCGCCGCTACACCGAGATCATCATGACCCGCGCCACCGTGAGCGTCGGCGAGGACATCGGCTTCCTGCCCGGCACCGAGGAAGAGAAGATGGGCCCCTGGATGGGCGCGCTCGACGACAACCTCGAGTTCCTGGCCAAGGGCGACGGCGGCGGTGCCGGCGAATGGGGCCGCGCGGCCACCAACGAGCTGATCCGCAGCCGCATCAAGGTCAAGAGCATGAACTTCATGCGCGGGCGCACCTTCCTCAACAAGTACGTGATCATCGACGAGGCGCAGAACCTCACGCCCAAGCAGATGAAGACGCTGATCACGCGCGCGGGTCCGGGCACCAAGATCATCTGCATGGGCAACCTCGCGCAGATCGACACGCCCTACCTCACCGAAGGCTCCTCGGGCCTGACCTTCGCGGTCGACAAGTTCAAGGGCTGGCCGCACGGCGGGCACATCACGCTGGCGCGCGGCGAACGCTCGCGACTGGCCGATTTCGCGAGCGACGTGCTCTAAGACACCGCCTCGCCGGCCCCGAGCCCGCGCCCGCTCCCCGGAGCAGCGCGGGCTTTTCTTCGTCGCGCGATGACAGGCTCCTGACAAGACGTTGTCAGGAGCCGGTCCGCACCATCGAGGCTCTTCATCACCAACGAAAGAGAGCCCTTCATGTCCAAGACCATCAGCTGGTTCGAGATCCCCGTCGCCGACCTGGACCGTGCCCAGGCCTTCTACGAAACCGTGCTCGGCCGCAAGCTGCGCCGCGAGACCCTGGGCGGCGACCCCTTGGCCGTGTTCCCCTACGACGATCCCGCGACCGGCGGCGCCCTGCAAGCCGGCGCGAAGGGCGCGGCGAAGGCGGGCACCGGCATCCGCATCTACCTCGACTGCGCACCCAGCATCGACGCCGTGCTGTCGCGCATCGAGGCGGCCGGCGGGCAGATCGTGGCGCCCAAGTCGGCGCTGCCGCCCGGCATGGGCTTCATTGCCCATCTACGCGACACCGAAGGCAACGAAGTCGGCCTGCACGCCCTCGCCTGAAGCGCCATGCCGCAGCGCAACTGGATTGCAGTCGCGAGCGCCGAGCATGCCCGGCGCGGGCGCGACCACCGACCGCAGGGCTTCATGCAGACCTGCCACGGCAAACCGGGCCCGCTCCGGCGGGTCGCCGCGGGCGACCGCGTGGCCTACTACTCGCCGGCCACGGTGTTCGGCGGCACCGACAGGCTGCAGAGCTTCGTGTCGATCGGCATCGTGCAGCCTGGCGAGGTCTACGAATTCGACATGGGTGGCGGCTTCGTGCCCTGGCGCCGCGACGTGCGCTATGCCGTCGCGCACGAGACACCGATCGCACCGATGATCGAGCGCCTCGCCTTCATCGAGAACCCGAAGCAATGGGGCTACAAGTTCCGCTTCGGCCTGTTCGACATCGGCGATGCCGACATGGCCTTGATCGCGCGCTGCATGAAGGCCGACCTGAAGACACTGGCGCTTTGAACCAGACAACCCGAACACCTCCGCAGGAGAAGATCCCCATGGAACCCGTGCGACTACATCACGACGCCTTCGCGGTCGCAGGCCTCACGGTCCGCACCACCAACCGCGAAGAGAACGACCCCGCGACCGCCCGCATCGGCGCGCTGTGGGGGCGCTTCTTCGGCGAACAGACCTACGAAGCGACGCCGCATCGCACGGGCGACACGCGCATCTTCGGCGTCTATTCCGCCTATGAATCCGATGCCCACGGCCCCTTCGACCTGACGGTGGGCGTGGCCGTCTCGGGCGGCGCGGACGGCGTGGCCATCGAGGCCGGCGACTACCTGGTCTTCGACGGCCAGGGCGAGATGCCGCAAATGGTGATCGCCACCTGGCAGCGCATCTGGCAGTATTTCGAGGCGCACCCGGACATCGCGCGCCGCTACCGCAGCGATTTCGAAGCCTACGACGGGCCGGACAAGGTGGCGATCCACATCGGAGTTTCATGAGCCCCCCGAAGCGCTGGCGCGACCGACTGGCCAGCTACCCCCACCTGCCGAGCGTCAAGCCGATCCCCGACGCGCTGCGCGCGCGGCGCGGCGAAGGCACCATCGCCACTCCCTCGCCGGCCGAGGTCGAGGCGGCGATGCGCGATGTGCCCGAAGGGCGGCTCGCCACGGTCTTCGGCATCGGCGAGGACATCGCGGCACGGCACCAGGCCAGCATCGGCTGCACCGTGACCACGGCGATCTTCGCGCGCATGGTGGCCCACGCGGTGGAGGAATCGGCCGGCGGCAAGGGGACGGCGCGCGATGCCGCCGTGCCCTGGTGGCGCACGCTCAAGAGCGGCGGCGAACTCAATGCGAACTACCCCGGCGGCATCGAGGCGCAGATGTCGCGGCTCGAGGCCGAGGGCCACACCGTGGTGCAGCGCGGCAAGCGCTACTTCGTCGAAGACTTCGCGAAGAAGCTGGCGGGAGCGCGCTGATGCGCCGTGCCGATCGCCTGTTCCAGATCGTCCAGCTGATCCGCGGCCGGCGCCTGACCACGGCCGCCTTCCTGGCCGAACGGCTCGAGGTCTCGGAGCGCACGGTCTACCGCGACATCGCCGACCTGCAGCACCAGGGCGTGCCGATCGAGGGCGAGGCCGGCGTGGGCTACCGGCTCGGCGCGGGTTTCGAACTGCCGCCGCTGATGTTCACGCAGGACGAGGCCTCGGCGCTGGTGGCCGCGGCCCGGCTCGCGCAGAGCTGGGTCGATCCGGCGATGGCGCGCGATATCGAGACCGGACTCGGCAAGATCCTCTCGGTGCTGCCGCCCTCGGCGCGCGTG
Organism: Variovorax sp. GW821-FHT10D07; assembly: GCF_059415325.1. Lineage (NCBI taxonomy): Bacteria > Pseudomonadati > Pseudomonadota > Betaproteobacteria > Burkholderiales > Comamonadaceae > Variovorax > Variovorax sp. GW821-FHT10D07. The sequence goes on from NZ_JBWKMZ010000002.1 coordinate 560,348, forward strand.
TCGGCCGAGGCACTGGCGCTCTACGCACCCGCGCTGGGCCTCAGCGACCTGCTGCGCGAACGCCTGCAGACGCTGCGCGAAGCGGTGCAGTCGCACCACAAGCTGCACTTGGTCTACCGCGACGTGGCGGGCGAGCCCAGCGAACGCACGGTGCGGCCGCTGGGCTGCTTCTACTGGGGCAAGGTCTGGACGCTGTCGACCTGGTGCGAGCTGCGCGAGGACTTCCGCGGCTTTCGCATCGACCGCATCGACGCGGTCGAGGTGCTGGCCGAGCGCTTTCGCGACGAGCCCGGCAAGACCATGGCGGACATGCTGCGGCAGGTGAAGACCGAGGCCGCCGAGGCCAAGCGGCTGCAGAAGAGCTGGCCCGAGGGCGCTCCTACCGCATCCGATGCGGGTGTCGCGCTCGCGCGCTCCACCGAGCCGCGTTGAGGGGGCGCGAACTCAGAAGTCGTCGCTGCCCATCGCCATGTTCTCGAACTTGGTGAGGGGCTTCAGGAAGGCCAGCTTGACGGTACCCGTCGGGCCGTTCCGGTGCTTGCTGATGATCACCTCGGCCACGCCCGGCTCCTTCGACTCCTTGTTGTAGTAGTCGTCGCGGTAGATGAACATGATGATGTCCGCGTCCTGCTCGATGGCACCCGATTCGCGCAGGTCGCTCATCATCGGGCGCTTGTCGGTGCGGCTCTCGACGCCGCGGCTGAGCTGCGACAGCGCGATCACCGGGCACTTGAGTTCCTTGGCCAGCATCTTCAGGCCGCGCGAGATTTCGCCCACGGCCGTGGCCCGGTTCTCGTCGCCCGACATGCTGGTCGACATCAGCTGCAGGTAGTCGACCACGATCAGGCCGAGGCGGCCGTACTGGCGTGCCAGCCGGCGCGCATTGGCGCGCAGTTCGCTGGTCGACAGGCCCGGGGTCTCGTCGATGTGCAGTGACACGGTGCGCAGCTTCTCGATGGCCTCGGTCAGGCGCGGCCATTCCTCGTCGGTGAGCTTGCCGGTGCGCAGGTGGCCCTGGTCGATGCGGCCGATCGAGCCGACGATACGCACCGCGAGCTGCGAGGCACCCATTTCCATCGAGAACACCGCCACCGGCAGCCCCTCGTTGAGCGCCACGTGCTCGGCGATGTTGATCGCCAGCGAGGTCTTCCCCATCGACGGACGCGCGGCCAGCACGATCATGTCGCCGGGCTGCAGGCCCGAGGTCATCTTGTCGAACTCGTAGAAGCCGGTGCGAACACCCGTGATGTCGTTCGGGTTGTCGGCCATCTCGGTCACGCGGTCCAGCAACTCGACCACCAGGGCATCCATGCTCTGGAAGCCCTGCTTCATCCGCGTGCCTTCCTCGCCGATGTTGAAGATCTTCTGCTCGGCCTCGTCGAGGATCTTGTCGACCGTCTTGCCCTGCGGATTGAAGGCGTTGGTCGCGATCTCGTCGCTGGCCGAGACCAGCTTGCGCAGGATCGAGCGCTCGCGAACGATCTCGGCGTAGCGGCGGATGTTGCTTGCGCTCGGCACGTACTGCGCGAGCGAGTTCAGGTAGACCAGCCCGCCGCTCTCGTCGGCCTTGCCGAGCGTCTGCAGCTGCTCGTAGACCGTGATCACGTCGGCGGGCTTGCTGCCGTTGATCAGGCCGCCGATGGCGGCAAAGATCAGTTTGTGCTCATGGCGGTAGAAGTCGCCGTCGACCAGCAGGTCGCCCATGCGGTCCCAGGCCGTGTTGTCGAGCAGCAAGCCGCCCAGCACGCTCGATTCGGCCTCGATCGAGTGCGGCGGAATACGCAGCTGCGCGACCTGGCGGTCGGAGGGATCGTTGTCGGCGTAGGAGAAGACGGCGGCCATGGGCTTCCTTGCAACCCTCCATGCTAGCCCGCGCACCCCGCGGCGTCACGTGGACAAGGTTGTGAATAACAGGTGAACTTCCGGTGCAGCGGGCGGGACAACTTCCGCCGGCAGGCACAAAAAACAAAAGCCGCCCGAAGGCGGCTTCTGGCAGCGCATCTAGGACGCGCCGGAACGATCAGGCGGTTTCGCCGTAGACCGTCACGTTGATGTCGACCACCACGTCGGTGTGCAGCGAGACGCTGACGGTGGTGTCGCCCACGGTCTTGATCGGGCCGTTCGGCAGGCGAACCTGCGACTTCGCGACCTTGTAGCCTTGCTTGCCCAGCTCCTCAGCGATGTCGCTGTTGGTGACCGAGCCGAACAGGCGGCCGTCGACGCCAGCCTTCTGCGTCAGCTTGACGGTCGTGCCGCCGAGCTTTTCGCCCTGGGCTTGCGACTCGGCCAGCTTGGCAGCGGCTGCCTTTTCGAGTTCGGCGCGCTTGGCTTCGAACTCGGCCTTGTTGGCGGCGGTGGCGCGGCGGGCGCGGCCCGACGGGATCAGGAAGTTGCGGGCGTAACCGTCCTTGACCTTGACGATTTCACCGAGGGTGCCGAGGTTGACGACCTTGTCCAGAAGAATGACTTGCATGCTGTGTCTCCTTCTTAGACGCGGTGCTGGTCGCTGTACGGGACCATGGCGAGGAAGCGGGCACGCTTGATCGCGGTGTTGAGCTGACGCTGGTAGATCGCGCGGGTGCCGGTCAGGCGGGCCGGGATGATCTTGCCGTTTTCGCTGATGAAGTCACGCAGCGTGTCGATGTCCTTGTAGTCGATTTCCTCGACGCCAGCGACGGTGAAGCGGCAGAAACGCTTGCGCTTGAACAGCAGCGACTGGGTGTTGCGCTTCGGGCGCTTGTCTTTGTTGAATTTCTTGAACGTGGCCATTGTGGGACCTCTTGTCGAAAATTAATCTTGCTGAAAATCCTGGATGTGCAGGACCGGAAGCTTGCCATTAGCCGGTGTCGAGAGGAACCCCTGGAATCGCCAGAGACTTCCCATCGACTGCTTTGCGAGCCGCTCGGCGATGGCGCCGAACGCAACGGCCTTGAGGGCCGTCTTCACCTGCCTGGACTGTCCCGCCACCTGAAGGGTCGACTCGTGTTCGAGCTTCAGGTCGATGGCGGGCAAACCGGCCGGGGTGAATCGCAAGGCACCGAGTTCGGCAACATGGGCGGACAGCAGAAGCTGGTTGACCCCGGTTGCCGCAGCGGCAGCACTCACGCCGACATCAGTTGTTGTTGTTGGCGGCGGCGTATTCGGCCTGTTGAGCCTTGCGGGCTTCTTCGCGCTCGACCGTCTTCATCATCGACGAAGGACCGGTGTCGGCCTTCTTCTTCTGAACGGTCAGGTGGCGCAGCACGGCGTCGTTGAACTTGAAGGCGTGTTCCAGTTCGCTCATCACGGCCTGTTCGGCTTCGATGTTGACGCACAGGTAGTGCGCCTTGTTGAGCTTGTTGATCTGGTAAGCCAGTTGACGACGGCCCCAGTCCTCGACGCGGTGGATCTTGCCGCCGCCGGTCGTGATCAGGCCCTTGTAACGCTCCAGCATGGCCGGAACTTGCTCGCTTTGATCCGGGTGGATCAGCAGAATGATTTCGTAGTGACGCATGGCACTCCTTGTGGGTTTCTTCTTCCGCTTTTTGCCCGGAAGAAGGGGTTGAAGCCACCCGCAGCGTCGGCGCAGTGTGGCAAGGCAAAGCCGGCTATTGTAGCCATATCTTTGGCGAAACGCCAAATCGGGCGCTCGAGCAGTCCGGATGAGCGCCCAGATTCAGTCGTAGAGCGCCCGGTCCAGCGGTTCGGCCTTCTCGGGCCCGACCGCCGCGCGGATCTTCGGCGCCAGCGCCACGAGGTCCTCGTAGCCCCCGGCCCCCTCCACCTGCAGGTTGAGCCGCACGCCCTTGAGCCCGAGGCTGGCCGTGAGCCGCGTGGCGATGGGATAGGCGTCCGTATAGCGCTGCTGGCTGCTGCGGCCGGAACCGGCCTTGGGCGCGCCCTCGGCGGAGCTCGCGGGCGTTTCCGCGACGGCGCCGCCCAGCGGGCTCAGCAAGCCCAGCGCGACCATCTGGTCGATGTCCTCGCGCGCGATGCCCGCGCCGGCCGCGATCACGTCGTCGACCGAACGCTTGCCGTCGAACAGGATGAAAGCGGTGCGCTGCCGCGGCGACAGCGGGACCGAGCGGTCCTTGAGGACCTGCTGGCCGGTCTCCGTCTTGACAAGAATCATGCGTGTCTCCCGGCGGTGCTGTGACCGACGCCCGCTGCGCGCGGGATCGCCGCGCGCCACGGAAGGAAGGCCGGTGCGCGCCGCTTCGTGATGAATTTCACGAGTCTGACACCGGAAACGCCATTCCCGAAGATGGGCACCCGCCTGACACGGGAATCCCCCGATGGGGATTCCCGCAGGTCGGTCGCCGGCTCAGCGCTTGGCGAGCTGCTGCCAGGTGTCGATCACGCTGTCGGGATTGAGCGAGATCGACTCGATGCCCTGCTCCGCCAGCCACAGCGCGAAGTCGGGATGGTCCGACGGGCCCTGGCCGCAGATGCCGACGTACTTGCCCTTGTCCTTGCAGGCCTTGATGGCGCGGCTCAGCATGGCTTTCACGGCCGGGTCGCGCTCGTCGAAGTCGGCCGCCAGCAGCTCGAGGCCCGAGTCGCGGTCCAGGCCCAGCGTGAGCTGGGTCAGGTCGTTCGAGCCGATCGAGAAGCCGTCGAAGTACTCGAGGAACTCGTCGGCCAGGATGGCGTTGCTCGGCACCTCGCACATCATAATCAGCTTGAGATCGTTGTCGCCGCGCTTCAGGCCGTACTTGGCCAGCAGGCCGGTCACGCGCTCGGCCTGGCCCAGCGTGCGCACGAAGGGCACCATGATCTGCACGTTGGTCAGGCCCATGTCGTTGCGCACGCGCTTGAGCGCCTCGCATTCCATGGCGAAGGCCTGGCCGAAGTCCTCGCTGAGGTAGCGCGCCGCGCCGCGGAAGCCCAGCATCGGGTTCTCTTCCTCGGGCTCGTAGCGGCTGCCGCCGATCAGCTTGCGGTACTCGTTCGACTTGAAGTCCGACAGGCGCACGATCACCTTCTTGGGCCAGAAGGCCGCGGCGATGGTGGCGATGCCCTCGGCCACCTTGTCGACGTAGAAGGCGCGCGGCGAGGCATGGCCGCGGGCCACGGACTCGACGGCCTTCTTGAGGTCGTTGTCGACGTTCGGGTAGTCGAGGATCGCCTTCGGGTGCACGCCGATGTTGTTGTTGATGATGAACTCGAGCCGCGCGAGGCCCACGCCGTGGTTGGGCAGTTGCGCGAAGTCGAAGGCCAGCTGCGGGTTGCCGACGTTCATCATCAGCTGGATGTCGATCTCGGGCATCACGCCGCGCTGCACCTCGGTGACCTCGGTCTCGAGCAGGCCGTCGTAGATGTAGCCGGTGTCGCCCTCGGCGCAGCTCACGGTGACCAGGGTGCCGTCCTTCAGCAGGTCGGTGGCGTCGCCGCAGCCGACCACGGCCGGAATGCCCAGTTCGCGCGCGATGATGGCCGCGTGGCAGGTGCGCCCGCCGCGGTTGGTGACGATGGCCGCGGCGCGCTTCATCACCGGCTCCCAGTTCGGGTCGGTCATGTCGGTCACCAGCACGTCGCCGGCCTGCACCTTGTCCATCTCGCTGATGCTGTGGACCAGCCGCACCGGGCCGGTGCCGATCTTCTGGCCGATCGCGCGGCCCTCTGCCAGCACGGCGCCGCGGCCCAGCAGCTTGAAGCGCTGCTCGGCCTTGCCCTGCTGCTGGCTCTTCACGGTCTCGGGACGCGCCTGCAGGATGTAGATCTGGCCGTCGGTGCCGTCCTTGCCCCACTCGATGTCCATCGGGCGGCCATAGTGCTGCTCGATCACCAGCGCGTACTTCGCGAGCTGCTCGACCTCGTCGTCGGTCAGCGAATAGCGGTTGCGCTGCTCGGCCTTCACGTCGGTGGTCTTGACCAGCTTGCCGGAGGCCTTCTTCTCCTCGGGCGTGGCGAACTCCATCTGGATCAGCTTGGAGCCCAGGTTGCGGCGGATCACCGCGCGCTTGCCGGCGTTGAGCGTGGGCTTGTGGACGTAGAACTCGTCGGGATTCACGGCGCCCTGCACCACGGTCTCGCCCAGGCCGTAGCTCGAGGTGATGAACACCACGTCCTCGAAGCCCGACTCGGTGTCGATGGTGAACATCACGCCGGCCGCGCCGAGGTCGGAGCGCACCATGCGCTGCACGCCGGCCGACAGCGCCACCACGTCGTGGGCGAAGCCCTTGTGCACGCGGTAGCTGATGGCGCGGTCGTTGTAGAGGGAGGCGAACACCTCCTTCATCTTGTGCAGCACGTCCTCGATGCCGACGACGTTCAGGAAGGTCTCCTGCTGGCCGGCGAAGGAGGCGTCGGGCAGGTCTTCGGCGGTGGCCGAGGAACGCACGGCGAACGAGGCCTGCGGGTTGCCGGCGCTCAGGGCGGCGAAGGCGTCGCGGATGGCCTTCTCGAGGTCGGCCGGGAACGGCTGGGCCTCGACCATGGCGCGGATCTCGGCGCCGGCGGTGGCCAGCGCGCGCACGTCCTCGGTGTCGAGCGCGGCCAGGCGCTTGCTGATCTTGTCGGCCAGGCCGTCGTGGGCCAGGAACTGGCGGAAGCCATGGGCGGTGGTCGCGAAGCCCGTGGGCACGCGCACGCCCTGGGGCAGCTGCGAGATCATCTCGCCGAGGCTGGCGTTCTTGCCGCCAACCGCCTCGACGTCGGTCATTCTCAGGTTTTCAAACGGTACGACCAGGGCGGTCGCGTCGAAAAGTGCAGACATGGGAAAGCTCCAGAAGTTGAAACCTGCTGCATTCCATGCGGACGGCGCGGCACGATCGTTGTCGTTGCTTTGGGTGCGGACGCGGTGGGCATGGAAGGAAAGATACGGTGGGGGCCGAGGGGCGGAATCCCGATAATGGGGCGGATTGTAGGCGCGCCGGGGCCGCGCGCGTCGCAGGACAACACCGCCAGACCATGCACACACGAACTGTCTTCTTCGTTTCCGACGGCACGGGCATCACGGCCGAGACTTTCGGCAACGCCGTGCTCGCCCAGTTCGAGATGAAACCGCGCCACGTGCGGCTGCCTTTCACCGACACGGTCGACAAGGCCCACCAGGCGGTGCGGCAGATCAACCACACGGCCGAACTCGAGGGCGTGCGCCCGATCGTTTTCACCACGCTGGCCAACATGGACGTGCTGGAAGTGATCGAAACCGGCTGCAAGGGCATGTTGCTCGACATGTTCGGCACCTTCGTGCGCCCGCTCGAGATCGAGCTGGCGATGAAGTCCAACCACCGCATCGGCCGCTTCAGCGACGTCAGCAAGAGCAAGGAATACAACGACCGCATCGCCGCGATCGACTTCAGCCTGCAGCACGACGACGGCCAGAGCAACCGCGACCTGCAGGGCGCCGACGTCATCCTGGTGGGCGTGAGCCGCAGCGGCAAGACGCCCACCTCGCTCTACCTGGCGATGCAGCACGGCCTGAAGGCGGCCAACTACCCGCTGATTCCGGAAGACTTCGACCGCCGCCAGCTGCCGCCAGCGCTCATGCCGCACCGCAAGAAGATCTTCGGCCTGACCATCCAGCCCGAGCGGCTCAGCGAGATCCGCAACGAGCGCCGGCCGAATTCGCGCTACGCCAGCATCGAGAACTGCCGCCACGAGGTCAGCGAGGCCGAGGCCATGATGCGGCGCGCCGGCATCCGCTGGCTCTCGACCACCACCAAGTCGATCGAGGAGATCGCGACCACGATCCTGCAGGAGCTGCGGCCGGAGCGGCTGACCTACTGACCGGCTGACCGCCCGTCCGCGGTCCTAGCCGAACAGGTACTGCACCGTCCCGTCCGCGCCGACCACGCTTTGGCACGGCATGCGCCAGACCGCCTCGATCAGCCCGGGCGCCAGCACTTCGCCGGTCGGGCCCTGGCACAACCCGCCGGGCACGTCAGGCACGCCCAGCACCACCACCTCGTCGGCATAGCGCCGCGCCAGGTTCAGGTCGTGCAGCACCACCACCACGCCGACGCCCTGCCCGGCCCAGCCGCGCAGCAGCCGCATCGCGGCATGCTGGTGGGCCAGGTCGAGCGCGGCCGTCGGCTCGTCGAGCAGCAGCCAGCGCGCGGCCCCGTCGGCGGGCGGATGCCACAGCTGCGCCAGCACCCGCGCCATGTGCACGCGCGCCTTCTCGCCGCCCGACAGCGTGTTGAGGACGCGCGGCGCGAGCGCCGACACGTCGGTCAGAGCCATGGCCGCGGCGACGATCGCGTCCTCGTCGGGCGCGGGCGCCAGCCGGTGCGGATAGCGGCCCAGCGCGACCACGTCGCGCGCGCTGAAGTCGAAGGCCACCGCGCTTTCCTGCGGCATCAGCGCGCGCCGCAGCGCGAGCGCCGGCATGCCGTGGGCGCGCAGCGGCCGGCCGTCGAGCAGCACCCGGCCCGCCGTGGGCTCGCGCTGCCCCGACAGCACCGACAGCAGGGTCGACTTACCCGCGCCATTGGGGCCGAGGATCGCCGTCACCCGCCCCGGCGCCAACTGCACCGTGGCCCGCGAGAGCAGCGCCTTGGCGCCGATGCTTACCTCGGCATCCTCGCAGCGCAGCCCGAGGTTCAGGTCCGGCGCCTTCATATGCGCCCCCGGAAGTGCCGCAGCATCAGCAGGAACATCGGCACGCCGATGAAGGCCGTGAGCACGCCCAGCGGCAGCTCGGCCGGCGCCATCGCGGTACGCGCCACCGTGTCGGCCACCAGCACCAGCGCCGCGCCCAGCAGCGCCGAGGCCGGCAGCACCACCCGGTGATCGGGCCCGGCCACCATGCGCACCCAGTGCGGTGCGATCAGGCCGATGAAGCCGATGATCCCGGTGGTGGCCGTCACGGCGCCCACCGCCACCGCCGTGACGACGATGGCGCGCCGCTTGATGCGCTCCACGTCCACGCCCAGCAGCGCCGCCTGCGATTCGCCCAGCGCGATCGCGTTCAGCGGCGCGGCCAGCGAGGCCGCCGCCACGCAGGACAGCAGCACCGCCACGCCGACCAGGATCACCGCGCTCCAGCGCGCGCCGCCCAGGCTGCCGAGCAGCCAGAACTGCAGGCTGCGCAGTTGCTCGTCGGTGGCCATCACACTGAGGAAGCCGAGGCCCGCGCCCGCCAGCGCATTGACCGCGATGCCCGCGAGCAGCATCAGCGCCATGCGCGTGCCGCCCTCGCTGCGCGACAGCGCGTAGATCAACAAGGTGACCGAGAGGCCGCCGCCGAAGGCCATCACCACCAGCGTCCAGCTGCCGAGCGTGCGCGGCAGCACCGGCATGAACCAGGCGCCCAGCACGATGGTCACGCCGGCCGCCAACGCGGCGCCGCTGCTGATGCCCACCAGGCCGGGATCGGCCAGCGGGTTGCGAAACAGCCCCTGCATCAGCGTGCCCGCCATGCCCAGGCCCGCGCCGGCCGCCACGCCGAGCACCAAGCGCGGCAGGCGGATGTTGACGAACACCAGGTATTCGGGCGACCTGTCGGCCGCGGCGCCCTGCCCCAGCGAGCTCAGCACGTTCCAGAGCTGCGGCAGGCTGATCGCGTAGGCGCCCGACACCGCGCCGAGCGCCAGCGCGAAGGCGAGGAGCAGCGCGCAGCCGGCCAGCACGGCCCGCGGCGGGAAGCGCTGGCTCATGCCACCGCGGCCATGAACTTCGGATGCAGCTCGGCGATCGCCGCCGGCATGCGCGGGCCGAAGCCCAGCAGCAGCAAGGCGTCGAGCGTGACCAGCGAGCGCTTCCTGAACGCGGGCGTGAGCGCCAGTTCGGGCCGCTGCCAGAAGCGCTCGATGCCGCCATGGGCCTCGATGCTCTGGTCGCTGGTCATGACGATGTCGGGCGCGGCCGTGGCCATGGCCTCGGCCGTCATCGGCCGGTAGCCCTCGAAGCCGCCGAGCGCATTGACGCCGCCCGCATAGCCGATCACCGCGTGCGCCGCGGTCTTCTCGCCCGACACCTGCGGGCTCGCGCTGTGCGAGAGCACGAACAGCACGCGCGGCTTGCGCCCCTGGGCGGCCGCCACGCGCTGCTGCACCTGCGCCCATTCGGCATCGAGCTTCACCTGCAGCGCGCGCGCCTGCGCCTCGCGGGCCGCGGCGCGTCCCACCACCTGGATCTTGCGCTGCACCTCGCCCCAGCTGTGGTCGGCCTGCACGATCTCGACCTTGACGCCGGCCGAGCGCACCTGGTCGAGCACCACCGGCGGGCCCGACTCGTTGGTGGCGATCACGGCATCGGGCTTGAGCGACAGCAGCCCCTCGGCCGAGAGCTGCCGCATGTAGCCGACCTTGGGCGTGCCGCGCGCCGCGGCCGGATAGAGGCTGGTGGTGTCGGTGCCGACGAGCTGGCCCTCGGCGCCGAGCAGGTACACCACCTCGGTGATGGCGCCGCTCACGGTGATGAGCCGCGGCAGTTTCTTCGCCTCGGGCGACTGGGCGAACAGGGGCAGCGCGGCGGCGCCGAGCGAGGCCGCGGCGGCGAGGCGCAGTGCGTCGCGGCGGCGGACGATGGAGGGGGAGATGCGTTCTTCGGTCATGGAGAAAAAACGTGGGGCAAGGAGAAAAGCGTCCGCGCGATCAGGCCGCCGGGGCCTTCGTGGGCAGCCGCGCGAGCCCGCGCACCAGCTTGCGCCAGTCCTCGCGCTCGGGCACGCCAGGCTTGCGCGCGCCGAAGAACATCGCCATCAGCTCGCCCTCGCCGTCGAAGGCCTCGACCGAGGTCACATGGCCGTCGCTCGTGGGTTTCTCGACGATCCACACGCTCGCGATGCGGTCCTCGCGCAGGTGCAGGTTGAAGCCGGGGTCGAGCACGTTGAGCCAGCGCATCGGCGCGGCGTCGCCACGCGCCGGCATCTCCATCGGCTCGACGCACACCACCGGCCCGGTGTGGATCTGGATGCAGCCGGGGCTGCCCACGAAGACCATGATCGGCGTACCGCTGAAGGCCGCTTCCTGCAGCAGGTCGCCCACCGCATGCAGCGCGGCGCGCTGCGTGAACTCGCCCTCGGTGAGCCGGAAGCTCTGCTGGCGCTCGGCATCGAACTTCTTGAGCAGGCCGAAGAATTCGTGCGTGTCCTGCATGCCGCGCCAGGCCTCGGCCAGCGCGCCGGCGTCGATGGCGGCGTCGGCGCGCGGCGCGGGCTTGGGCTCGGCCGGCTTGAACGCCACCTGAAGCTCCGGTGCCGCATGCGCATCGATCACCGCCTGCAGCGCGCCACGGTCGGTGGCCTCGCGCACGAAGATCTTGTGCACCGCCAGGCCGTGCGCATCGAAGAACTGCAGGCTCAGCGAGGACGGCACGCCGGGATTGGCGGCCGCCTCGTCCACCGCGAAGCCCGCGTGCCAGCGGCTGAAGAACAGCCGCAGGTCGATCGCCTCGCCGAGCGCGAGCCCCATGGCCTCGCCGCCCGAGAGCTTCTCGTAGATGCCGGTCTTCTCGTGCACCGTGGTCTCGTTGCGCGTGAGCGCCAGCAGCGGCCCGCAGGCCTCGAGCGACTGCAGCAGCGCCAGCCACGGCCCGCGCAGCGGCGTGGCGCGCAGGGCCTGGTCGTGCGCGCCCGCATGGGCCGCGATCGCGGTGCCCTCGGCCAGCCCCATGGCCGCGGCGGCGTCCTTGTGGCGCATGCCCTTGGCGCGCAGCTCGGCGAAACGGTGGCGGATGTCGTCGGCATTCATCGTTGGTGGTCCTTCCTGGGTTGAATTCGGTGGCTCAGAAATCGGCCACGAGCGAGACGTTGAAGCTGCGTCCCGGCTGCGTGTAGGCGTCGCGGATCAGCGCGGTGGAGGTCAGGCCGCGCACGTCGCTCCACATCCAGTAGCGCTTGTTCGTGAGGTTCGTGATCGAGGCGTTCAGCCGCAGGTCGCGGTTGATGCGCCACTGCGCGCTCAGGTCCAGCGTGGTCGCCGAGGGCGTGAGGAACTGCACGCCGCCGGTGGTGATCTCGGCCGCATCCACGTCGGAGCGTTTCTTGGCCGCATGGTGCACCGCGTCGAGCCGCACCGACCAGGCCGGCGCCTTGTAGGCCAGGCCGAGGTTGATCTTGCGCGGATCGATGGAGTTCAGCGGCCGGTTGTTGCTGCGGTCGCGCCCGCGCGTCTGGCCCCAGGCGAAGGGCACCGAGAAGCCCATGCCGTTGTCGGTGAAATCGAGCTCGCCCTTGACCTCGAAGCCGCTGATGCGCGCGCGGCCGATGTTGACCGACTGGAAGGTGGCCGGGTTCACGCGTGAGCCGAACACGCCGCCGACCTGGCGGTCGTTCTCGATCAGGTCCTTGTAGTTGCCGCTGAACGCGGCGACGTCGAAGTTCAGCAGGCCGGTGCGCCCGCGCACGCCGAGCTCGACGTTCTGGCTCTTCTCGGGCTTGAGGTTGGGGTTCGGGATCGTGCGGTAGCCCGAGATCGTGTTCTCGAAGAAGTTGTTGACCTGGAATGCGTTGGGCGCCTTGAAGCCCGAGGCGTAGTTGCCGTAGACGCTCCATTGCGGCGTGGCGCGGAACAGCACCCCGAGCTTGGGCGAGACCGCCGAGCCCGAGAGCGAGACCGCCTGTGCGCTGAAGCCGGCCTGGTCGGCATCGAGCGAGAAGCGGTCGAAGCGGATGCCGGGCGTGATGCTCCAGCGGTCATGAATGAACTCGTCCTGCACGTAGAAGGCCGAGGAGGTCTCGCGCGTGTCGGGGAAGCGCTTGAGCGGGTAGCTCTCGCCCGCGGGCGGCACCAGGCCGGTCTGCAGGTTCTCGACGTTGGTGCGCGCGTAGTCGAAGCCGTAGGTGATCTTCTGGGCCCAGTCACCCGTGCGCACCAGCTTGTCGGCCTGCAGGCCGAACTGCCAGGTGCTCTCGTCGTAGGTGACGTCGCGCGAGCGGTCGGCGGCGCTGAAGCGGTCCTCGAAGATGTACTCGCGCGACTTCGACTTCTGGTAGCTCACCGTGGCCTGCAGGCTGTCGGCCATCACCGAATTGAGGCGCAGCCGGCCGTCGTAGGTGAAGCGGTCGCGCTGCAGGTCGGTGCGGGCGTTGAGGCCGACCACCGAGGTCGAGGCATAGGGCGGCTTCGCGAGGCCCGACAGCAGGTCGTAGCGGCTGGTCTTCTCGATGTGCTCGAAGGTGAAGCCGTGGCGCTGGTCGGCATCGGGCGTGAGGATGACCTTGGCCAGCAGCGCCCCGCTGCGGTCGCGCTGCGGGTTGGGCGTGGTGCGGTCGGCGTTGGGCGCGTTGTAGCTGCCGCGGTTCTCGAGCTCGTGCGAGCGGCCGAGGTTGGCCGAGAGCAGCCACTGCAAGGTCTCGCTGGGCTTGCCCGCGAGCGTGACGCCGGCGCGCCGGCCGTTGTCGTCGCCGCTGTAGCCCAGGCTGGCGCTGCCGCCGAAGCTCTTGCCGTCGCGCAGGAACGAGGACGGATCGCGCGTGATGAAGTTGACCAGGCCCGCGAGGCCGTCGGAGCCGTAGAGCGCGGAGGCCGGGCCCTTGAGGATCTCGATGCGCTCGATCAGGCCGATGTCGAAGTAGTCGCGGCCGAAGGCGTTGGCGCTGAAGACGTAGCTGCGCGGTGTGCGGATGCCGTCGGTCAGCAACAGCACGCGGTTGCCGTCGAGGCCGCGGATGTTGAAGCCGGCGTTGTTGTCGCGGCCGGTGTTGCCCTGGGCGAGCCCGAAGCGCGCCGGCGAGCGCTTGACCGAGACGTTCGGCAGGTCGCGCACCGCGTCGCGGATGTCGTTGATCTGCTTGGACTCGAGGGTCTCGCGGTTGAGCACTTCGACGCTGACCGGCAGCGCGTCCTTCTCCTGTTCGGAGCGCGAGCCGCTGACCACGATCTCGCCGAGCGCGGCGACCTGCTGCGGGGGCGGCTGCTGGGCCCAGGCGGGCGCTGCGGCGCCGAAGCCGCTGGCGATCAGCCAGGGCAGCAGCGCGAGGCGTGCGCGCACGGGTCGGGAAGAGGAAGAAGAGGAGAACGGGCGCTCGAAGCGCGAGGAACGTGTAGAGGTGGCGGCCACGAAGAAAGGTCCGGCAAGCGTTGGAATGGACAACGGCTTGCTGGACCTCGGCGCAGCGGAAGCTGCGCGGCTGACCTGGCTGGCGGCGGGAGGCTCGGTTCCCTTTTCTTGGTGTTCTCGCCGCGATGCGCGGCGTGCGAGCCTCTGAAAACTATTTTATGAGAATAATTCTCATCTGACCGCCGATGTACCCACTCAAGCTGGGGCTGAAGTGCGGATCAGGTGATCGAATGCACCGAGTGCCGCCTTCGCGCCGTCGCCGGCCGCGATGATGATCTGCTTGAACGGCACCGTGGTCGCGTCGCCCGCGGCGAACACGCCGGGCACCGAGGTCTGGCCCTTCGCATCCACCACGATCTCGCCGTGCTTCGACAGTTCGATCGTGCCCTTGAGCCAGTCGGTATTGGGCACCAGGCCGATCTGGATGAACACGCCCTCGAGGTCGACGCGCTTGGCTTCGCCGGTCGCGCGGTCCTTGTAGACCAGGCCGTTGACCTTCTGGTCGCCGGTGATCTCGGTGGTCTGCGCGTTGGTGAACACGTCGACGTTCTTCAGGCTGTGCAGCTTGCGCTGCAGCACGGCGTCGGCGCGCAGCTGCGTGTCGAACTCGATCAGCGTGACGTGACCCACGATGCCGGCCAGATCGATCGCCGCCTCGACGCCCGAGTTGCCGCCGCCGATCACGGCCACGCGCTTGCCCTTGAACAGCGGGCCGTCGCAGTGCGGGCAGTAGGCCACGCCCTTGTTCTTGAACTCGTGCTCACCGGGCACGTTGATGTTGCGCCAGCGCGCGCCGGTCGAGATGATCACGGACTTGCTCTTGAGCGACGCGCCGCTCTCGAGCTGCACCTCGATCAGGCCCTCGCCCGGAATCAGCGCCTTGGCGCGCTGCAGATTCATGATGTCGACCTCGTAGTCGCGCACGTGCTCCTCGAGCGCATGGGCGAACTTCGGTCCCTCGGTCTCCTTGATCGAGATGAAGTTCTCGATGCCCATGGTGTCGAGCACCTGGCCGCCGAAACGCTCGGAAGCCACGCCGGTGCGGATGCCCTTGCGCGCGGCATACACGGCCGCCGCGGCGCCAGCGGGGCCGCCACCGACGATCAGCACGTCGAACGGGTCCTTCGCGGCGATCTTCTTGGCTTCGCGCTCGACGCCGCTGTTGTCGATCTTCGCGAGGATCTCTTCCAGGCTCATGCGGCCTTGGCCGAACTCGGTGCCGTTGAGGAACACGGTGGGCACGGCCATCACTTGGCGTTCCTTCACTTCTTCCTGGAAGGTGCCGCCCTCGATCATCGTGGTGCGGATGCGCGGGTTCTGCACCGCCATCAGGTTCAGCGCCTGGACCACGTCGGGGCAGTTGTGGCAGGTCAGCGAGACGTAGATCTCGAACTCGAAATCGCCATCGAGCGCCTTGATCTGGTCGAGCACGGCCTGCTCGACCTTCGGCGGGTAGCCGCCGATCTGCAGCAGCGCGAGGATCAGCGAGGTGAATTCATGGCCCATCGGCAGGCCGGCGAAGCGCGGGCCGTGGTTTTCGCTCGGGCGGTTGACCGAGAACGAGGGCTTGCGATGGTTGTCGTCGCGACTTTCGCTCAGGCGGACCAGCGGCGAGGCTTCCGCCACGTCCTTCAGCAGCGACAGCACTTCGTCCGAGGCCTTGCTGTCGTCGAGCGAGGCGACGATCTCGATCGGCTGCGTGGCGCGGTCGAGGTAACTCTTCAATTGGGCTTTGGTGCTGGCGTCGAGCATGAGGAACTCTCTTTCGATAACTGGAAACTATCAACTGGGGACAAGAAAGCCCGGGGGCCTCGTGAGCGCCCGGGCTTTCGCGCGGAGCGCCTTAGATCTTGCCGACGAGGTCGAACGACGGGGCGATGGTCTTGTCGCCTTCATTCCACTTGGCCGGGCAGACTTCGTTCGGGTGGGCGGCGGTATAGACCGCTGCCTTGAGCTTGCGCAGGGTTTCCTTGACGTCGCGGGCGATCTCGTTGGAGTGCACTTCGGCGGTCTTGATGATGCCTTCGGGGTTGATCACGAAGGTGCCGCGCAGTGCCAGGCCTTCTTCGGGGATGTGCACGCCGAAATTGTTGGTCAGCGTGTGGGTCGGGTCGCCCACCAGCGGGAACTTGGCCTTGCCGACGGCCGGCGAGGTGTCGTGCCAGACCTTGTGCGAGAAGTGCGTGTCGGTGGTCACGATGTAGACCTCGGCACCCAGCTTCTGGAATTCGGGGTAGTTGTCGGCCGCGTCTTCGACTTCGGTCGGGCAGTTGAAGGTGAAAGCCGCCGGCATGAAGATCAGCACGGACCACTTGCCCTTGAGCGTCTCGTCGGACACATCGATGAACTTGCCGTTGAGGTAGGCCTGGGTCTTGAAGGGCAGGACTTGGGTGTTGATCAGGGACATTGCTGGTTTCCTTGGTGGTGATGAAAAAAGCGAACCATGAGTATAGCTACCAAATGGCATATTTCAATAGTTCATAGCTATTGATTGCATTGCAGCCCCCTATGTCTTGCGATGGGCGGACCGCATGCCACGCGGCATGAATCCCCCTCCGGATACGAACGTGTATCAGCATCAAACGCATGCAGAGCGCGAATGCATGGCTTTGCTTGCGCCACCCTCCTTCGCGCTCCGACAATCGCGGCCTTTACTGCTTTCATAACAAGGAAAAACACCATGAAGGGCGATCCCAAGGTCATCGAGCATCTGCAGGCGCAGCTCAAGAACGAGCTGACTGCGATCAACCAGTATTTCCTTCACTACCGCATGCTCAAGCATTGGGGCCTCGACAAGCTGGCCAAGAAGGAATACGAAGAATCGATCGGCGAGATGAAGCATGCCGACAAGCTGATGGACCGCATCTTCATGCTCGACGGCCTGCCGAACCTGCAGGACCTCGGCAAGCTGAACATCGGCGAAGACGTGCCCGAACTGCTGCGCTGCGACCTCGGCGCCGAGACCGGCGCGCAGGCCACGATCAAGGACGGCATCGCGCATTGCGAATCGGTGCGCGACTATGTTTCGCGCGACCTGCTGCAGGAAATCCTCGACGACACCGAGGAGCACATCGACTTCCTCGAAACCCAGATCGACCTGATCGACCGCGTCGGCCTGCAGAACTACCTGCAGTCGCAGATGGGCGAACTCGAGTAAGCCTCGCCCTCGCAAGCCACACGGCACGCCACGAACAACTGCGGGACTTCGGTCCCGCTTTTTTTGGCCCGGCGTTTCGCTTTACCAAACTTCACATGCTATTGAATCGATAGCATAAGACAAAGGATTTACCTTCGATCCCGAGGGATCGACCGCCTCGGCAAGGGTCGGGCCCGATTGCCAAACGAAATCAATTCTCATTTGCGAGCCTAAAATGCCGGCCGCCAATGAATGCCGCCCCGACCGACAACCGCCGCCGTGCCTACTGGCTCAAGACCCTGCACGAATGGCACTGGGTCAGCTCCGCCATCTGCCTGATCGGCATGGTGCTGTTCAGCGTCACCGGCTTCACGCTCAACCACGCGGGCCAGATTGAGGGCAAGCCGCAGGTCACGCGGCTGCACGCGAGCATCGACGAGGCGCTGCGCACTCGCCTCGAATCGGCCATGGCCGAGGTCAAGTCGAACACCGCGATCAAGGGCAAGGCCGCGCTGCCCGCCGAACTCCAGGCCTGGGCGCGCCAGCGCTGGGACATCGACACCGCCGGCCGCGAGGCCGAATGGTCGGACGACGAGATCTACCTGTCGCTGCCCCGCCCCGGCGGCGACGCCTGGCTGCGCCTGAGCCTGGCCGACGGCGAGGCCGAATACGAGCGCACCGACCGCGGCTGGCTCTCCTACTTCAACGACCTGCACAAGGGCCGCAACACCGGCACCGCCTGGAGCTGGTTCATCGACATCTTCGCGGGCGCTGCATTGGTCTTCTCGATCACCGGCCTGTTCATCCTCAAGATGCATGCGGGCAACCGCCCCTTCACCTGGCCGATGGTGGGCATGGGGCTGGTGGTGCCGGTGCTGCTCGCGCTGCTTTTCATCCACTGACTTTGGTTTCGTCCGTTTCGTGAAAGAGGTTTCTCTCGTGCACATCCGCTACTCGCTCGCACCGCTCGCCATGTCGGCGCTCTTCGCCGCCCCGGCCTTCTCGGCCAGCCTCGGCGTCAACATCGAGGTGCCGCGCCTCAATGTCTCGGAGTACCACCGCCCCTATATCGCGACCTGGATCGAGCGCGCCGACAACACCGTGGCCGGCACGCTGGCGGTCTGGTACGACGTGCGCACCAAGACCAACAACCCCGAGGGCGAAGGCACCAAGTGGCTCAAGGACATGCGCCAGTGGTGGCGCCGCGGCGGCCGCGACCTGTCGGTGCCGATCGACGGCGTGACCGGCGCGACCAAGCCCGCGGGCAAGCACCAGCTGAACTTCAGCGACGGCAGCGCGCCGATGCCGAAACTGGCGCCGGGCAGCTACAAGCTGGTGGTGGAAGCCGCGCGCGAAGTCGGCGGCCGCGAGGTCGTGAGCATCCCCTTCCAGTGGCCGCCGACCAGCGCCTCGCAGCCGAGTGCTTCGGGCAAGGAAGAACTGGGCGAGATCAAGCTCGAGCTCAAGCCCTGACCGCCGCACCGCCCCGCACCTTTGCAGCCCCATCTCAAGGAATCGCCATGAACACCCTCCGCCTGCGCGCCGCCGCCATTGCCGCCGCCTTCGTCGCCATCGCCCCGCTGTCCCACGCGCACAACGCCTGGCTGCTGCCCTCGGGCACCGTGTTCTCGAAGGCCGACACGGTCAGCGTCGATGCCGCGGTGTCGAACGACCTGTTCGTCGCCAACCATGCGCCGCTGCGCCTCGAGGGCCTGCAGATCACCGCGCCCGACGGCAGCGTCATCAAGCCCGAGAGCGAAGCCAAGCTCAAGCAGCGCAACGTGTTCGACGTGCCGGTCGCGCAGCCCGGCACCTACCGCATCGCCGTGATCAACGGTGGCGCCTTCGCGAGCTGGAAGGACAAGGCCACCGGCCAGAACAAGCGCGCGCGCGGCACGCCCGAAACCATCGCCAAGGAAATCCCGGCCGACGCGCAGGACGTGACCATCACCCAGTCGGCGGGCCGCATCGAGACCTTCGTCACCGTCGGCAAGCCCTCGGCGCTGAAGCCGATCGGCCAGGGCCTGGAGCTGATCGCCAGCGGCAGCCCGACCGACCTCGTGAAGGGCGAGAAGGCCAGCTTCACGCTGCAGCTCGACGGCCAGCCCGCCAAGGACCTCGAAGTGACGGTGACCGCGGGCAACACGCAGTACCGCGACAAGCTCGAGGAGCTCAAGGTCAAGACCGACGACAAGGGCCAGTTCAGCGTGACCTGGCCGAGTGCCGGCATGTACTGGCTCGACGTGTCCACGCGCGACAACAAGACCACCGTGCCGAACGCCAAGGAGCGCCGCCTGAGCTATGCGGCCACGCTCGAAGTGATGCCCTGACCCCGAGCGACGTTTCGCGCACCGCCTTGGGCATTTCGTTCGCCTCCCGCAGTTCCTGGCACGGCGGCTACGCCGACGCGGTCGTGCCGCGCCTTGCCGATCCGGCCCGCCTGCACCAGCTGGCCGGCCGGACCATGGGCACGACCTGGTCGCTGCGCTTCGACAACCCCGACATGCGGCCGCTCGCCACGGTGCGCGAGGCGGTCGAGTCGGCACTCGCCCGCGTGATCGCGCAGATGAGCCACTGGGAGGCCGACGCCGAGATCTCGCGCTTCAACCGCGCGCCGGCGGGCACGCGGCACACGCTGTCGGCCGAGTTCGCGCGCGTGATGGCCTGCGCGCTGCAATGGGCCGAGGACAGCGGCGGCGCGATCGATCCGACGGTCGGCGCACTGGTCGCCAGTTGGGGTTTCGGCCCCGATGCAAACGATGGCCCCATCGACACGGACGCCCTTGAAGCGGCACGCGAGCGCACGGGCTGGCGAAAGCTCGCCTTCGACATGGCCGATGACGCAACGGCCACGCTGACCCAGCCTGGCGGCTTCGCGCTCGATCTGTCGGGCATCGCCAAGGGCTTCGCGGTCGATCACGGCGTCGAGGCCCTGCAGGCACTGGGCCTCGAGGATTTCCTGTTCGAGATCGGTGGCGAGCTGCGCGGCGTGGGCCGCCGTCCCGGCGGACAGCCATGGCGCGTGCAGGTCGACGGCGAACTGCCCGCGCCGGTGCACGTGGCGCTCGACGGCCTCGCGATCGCCACCTCCGGCGACCGCTGGCACCAGCGCGAGCACGCAGGCCGCCGCTGGTCGCACACCATCGATCCGCGCAGCGGCGAGCCCGTGCCCGCCGGGCTCGCGAGCGTCACGGTGCTGCATGCGCAATGCATGCACGCCGACGCGCTGGCCACGGTGCTGACGGTGCTCGGGCCCGAGGAAGGCTTCGCCTTCGCCGAGGCGCGTGGCATCGCGGCGCTGTTCGTCGCGCATGCGGCGGACGGCGACGGACCGCCGAGCCTGCATGCGACCTCGGCCTGGACCGAACGGACTGCTTCCGCATGAACGACACGCTGCTGCGCGCGCTGGTCGCGGGCTCCACCGTGGCCGCTTACGGCGCGATGTGCCTGGCGATCTACACGCGCGAACGCCGCGCCGTCGCGGCCACCGCGCGCGCCGCGCAGGCACTGGCGGGCGATGGCACGGTGCCTTCGACGCTGGTGCTGTTCGCCAGCCAGACCGGGCAGGCCGAGGCCATCGCCTGGCAGACCGCGCGCCGCCTGCGTGCGGCCGGCACGCCCGTGCGCGTGATGGAACTCAATGCGCTCGATGCCGCCACCCTGTGCGACGCGCGGCAGGCGCTGTTCGTGGCCAGCACCTATGGCGAAGGCGATGCGCCCGATAGCGCCAGCCTGTTCGCCGAAAAGGCGATGGCCGAGCAGCCCGATCTGTCCGCGCTGCGCTATGCGGTGCTGGCCCTGGGCGACCGCCAGTACGCGAACTTCTGCGGCTTCGGGCGCCAGCTCGACGACTGGCTGCAAGGCCGGGGCGCGACACCCTCCTTCGCGCGCGTCGAGGTCGACAACGGTGATCCCGAAGCGCTGGCCACATGGCATGCCCAGTGGGGAGATGGCGAAGTCGCGCACGCCGAGGAAGAAAGCGGCGCCTTCGTTCCGTGGCGTCTCATGCATCGCAGCCTGCTCAATCCCGGCAGCGCGGGCGCACCGGTCTTCCTGCTCGGCCTGGTGCCGCAGGCCGGCGCGATGCCGGCCTGGGACTCGGGCGACCTGGTGCAGATGGCGGTCGCGAGCGATCCCACGCGACCGCGCGACTACTCGATCGCCTCGCTGTCCGCCGACGGCGAACTGCAGCTGCTGGTGCGGCAGGAGCAGCACCCCGACGGCTCGCTGGGCACGGCCTCGGGCCATCTGACCTCGACGCTGGCCATCGGCGACACGGTGGCGCTGCGCCTGCGCGCGCACCGCGGCTTCCGCCTCGAGGGCAATGCTTCGCGCCCGCTGATCCTGATCGGCAACGGCACCGGCCTCGCCGGCCTGCGCGCCCATCTGCGCGCGCGCGTCGCGGCGGGCCGGCACGAGAACTGGCTGGTGTTCGGCGAACGCCACGCGGCGCACGACTTCCTCTGCCGCGACGAGATCGAGGCCTGGCAGCGCGAAGGCGCGCTGACGAAACTCGACATGGTGTTCTCGCGCGACCAGGCCGAGCGGCTCTACGTGCAGCACCGGCTGCTGCAGCGCGCCGATGCGCTGCGCGAATGGCTCGCGCGGGGCGCGGCCGTGTACGTGTGCGGCAGCCTGCAAGGGATGGCCGCGGGCGTGGATGCGGCGCTGCGGCAGGTCGCGGGCGAGGCGCTGTGGGCCGAGCTGGTCGGCTCAGGGCGCTACAGGCGCGACGTGTACTGAGCCACGCGAGGTCCACCGGCCTCCGTGGAGGCCTGACAGCACGCCTACCAGCGACTCCGCGCTGTCAACAATTCCCCCAGAATTAGAGTTGCTTCAGTGCAACAAAGTATCTACTTTACAAAGCGCCTGCCGGCAAAAGTACTAAGCCCCGTATTGATAAACATTATCATTTGATACGGTTTTTACCTTTGCCCTTCCGCAGGTCAACTCACCCAGCCAGCCCCCGGTGCCTCCTCGGCACGCGCGCAGGGCATCGCCAGTCGAGTTCTCAGGGCCGTTTTTTCCTTCTTCGAGAACCTTCATGGCCAACTCCTATATCAAGAGCCGGAAGCACGCTGTCGCGCGCGCCGTTCCCCAGGTCTCGGGCGCCGCAGCCGCCACGCTGATCGCCCTCTCCGCCCCCGCCATCGCCCAGCAGCAGCCCTCGCGCGTGCTGCCCGAGATCCGCGTCGAGGGCTCGGTCGCCGCCGACTTCAAGGCCGACACCTCGGCCAATCCCAAGTTCACGGCACCTCTGGTGAACACGCCGCAGACCGTGCAGGTGATCAAGGAACAGGTGCTGCGCGACCAGGGCGCCACCACGCTGACCGAAGCGCTGCGCAACACCCCCGGCGTGGGCACCTTCTTCCTCGGGGAGAACGGCAACACCAACACGGGCGACGCGGTGTTCATGCGCGGCTTCGACAGCTCGAGCGCGATCTTCGTCGACGGCATCCGCGACGTCGGCTCGATCTCGCGCGACACCTTCAACATCGACCAGGTCGAAGTCGTGAAGGGCCCCTCGGGCACCGACGTGGGCCGCACCTCGCCCACCGGCTACATCAACCTCGTGACCAAGAAGCCCAAGCTCGACGACAGCTTCACGGGCTCGCTGGGCTTCGGCAGCGCCGACTTCAAGCGCGGCAGCATCGACTGGAACAAATCGCTCAGCGGCGAGAACGGCATCGGTGCGGCCTTCCGCCTGAACGCCGTGGCCGAGGACGCCGGCGTGGCCGGCCGCGATTTCGTGAAGAACAAGCGCTGGGCGATCGCACCCTCGCTGGCCCTGGGCCTGAACAGCCCGACGCGCTTCTACTTCGATCTGGTGCACGTCAAGCAGAACAACATCCCCGACGGCGGCGTGCCCACCATCGGCCTGCCAGGCTACTCGACGCCCGATCCGAAGCGCGGCTACCTGAGCTACGCCGCGCCGGTGCGCTCGAAGAACTTCTACGGCACCAGCGCGGACTTCGACAACGTCACGACCGACATGTTCACCGCGCGCGTCGAGCACGACCTGACGCCGGACATCACGATCCGCAACACGACGCGCTATGCCAAGACGCAGCAGGACTACCTGCTGACCTCCTTCATGGGCAGCACGGCCAACCTGCTGACGCCCAATCAGTTCCTCCCCCTCGGCTGGACCGTGGCGCGCAGCTCGCCCACCAACAAGGACCAGGAAAACACGATCTTCACGAACCAGACGAACGTGAGCGCGAAGTTCAACACCGGCAGCGTGGGCCACACGCTCAATGCCGGCGTCGAGCTGATCCGCGAGAAGCAGGACTCGAACGGCTACTACGGCCAGAACGTCAAGGTCTTCAACGTGCCCGGCTTCACCAACAGCGGTGCCTGGCCAGCGGCCAACGTGTACGCACCGAACCCCTATGTGTTCGGCGGCTACAACCGCATCCAGAACGGCACCACCACCTCGGGCGAGACCACCACCGTCGGCGCCTACGTGTTCGACACGGTCAAGTTCAACGAGCAGTGGATGCTGACCGGCGGCCTGCGCTACGACCACTACTCGACCAAGTTCGACTCGACGGCACTGAACGCCACCACCGGCGCGCTGACCCCGACCAACCTCAAGCTGTCGGACAGCCTGTGGTCGGGCAAGATCGGCCTGGTCTACAAGCCGACCGAGAACGGCAGCGTCTATGCGGCCTACGGCACGGCGGCACAGCCTCCGGGCGGCGCCAACTTCCAGCTGGCCGCGGGCGGCACCGGCAACAGCGCCGCGCGCACCGACTTCCTGCCGCAGAAGGCCAAGACCTACGAACTCGGCACCAAGTGGGACGTGCTCAACAAGCACGTGGCGCTGACGGCCGCGCTCTACCGCACCGACGTCAGCAACGAGGTGGTGCAAGACTCGATCTCGCAGCAGTACTACCAGACCGGCAAGAAGCGCGTGCAGGGCATCGAACTCGGCGTGTCGGGTGCGATCACCGACAACTGGGGCGTGACCACCGGCTTCACGACGATGAACACCCGCGTGCTCAGCGGCCCCTCGGTGCTGGCCGACGGCTCGACCTCGCTGGCCTACACCCCGAAGCGCGCCTTCACGCTGTGGACCACCTACCAGCTTCCGTTCGGCCTGACGATCGGCGGCGGCGCGCGCTACAACGGCAAGCTCTACCGCGGCACGGACGGCGCGGTCGGCACGCCGGCCTACGTCGAGTCGTACTGGGTGGTCGACGCCATGGCGTCCTACCGGATCAACAAGAACGTCGATCTGCAGCTGAACGTCTACAACCTGTTCGACAAGGACTACGTGGCGGCCATCAACAAGTCGGGCTACCGCTACACGCCGGGCACGCCGCGCTCGTTCAAGGTCACCGCGAACTTCGCGTTCTGATCGTTCGCCACGGCGCGCCACCGGCCAGGGCCGGTGCGCCGCGCCGCGGTGCGACACTCGAGCCCCGGCCCGCGCCGGGGCTTTTTTCCTTCCGGAGTTCCCGAAGATGATGCTGCATGTGCCCGAAGTGCTGAGCCCGGACCAGGTGCGCAGGATGCGCGCCACGCTCGATGCCACCCAGTGGGTCGACGGGCGCGAGACCGTCGGCGACCAGGGCGCGCAGGTCAAGCGCAACCGGCAGCTGTCCGAGCATTCGCCGGTCGGGCGCGAGCTCGCCAAGACCGTGCTGGCCGCGCTGGCGCGCAATCCGCTGTTCTTTTCGGCCGCCCTGCCCGCGCGCTTCGTGCCGCCGCTGTTCAACCGCTACGAGGGCGGCGAGCACTACGGCCTGCACGTCGATGGCGCGGTGCGCGCCGTGCCCGGCAGCGAGCAGCCGCTGCGCACCGACCTGTCGTGCACCCTGTTTCTCTGCGACCCCAACGACTACGACGGCGGCGAGCTCGAGGTGGTCGACACCTACGGTTCGCACGAAGTCAAGCTGCCGGCCGGCGACCTGATCCTGTATCCGTCGAGCAGCCTGCACCGGGTGCATCCGGTGACCCGGGGCGCGCGCGTGTGCGCCTTCTTCTGGGCCCAGAGCATGGTGCGCAACGACCAGCAGCGCGCGATGCTGTTCGAACTCGACCAGAACATCCAGAAACTGCGCGCCCGGCTGGGCGAATCCGAGGAAACCGTGGCCCTGACCGGCCACTATCACAACCTGCTTCGGCTCTGGTCGGAGATATAGCCGGACCACCCCTCATAGCGAATAGCTGTCGCGCCGGGCGCTGACGAATACGATAGTTATTGCAAATGCGAGGGATTCTTATTTATAATCGCTACATCCAACAGCCAGCCAAACTGCCGCTTTCACAGCCATGATCGTTTGCATTTGCCGCCGAGTCTCCGACCGCGAAATCGCACGCCATGTGCGCGCGGGGATGACCTTCGACGAAGTGCAATTCGAGCTCGGCGTGGCCACCCAGTGTGGCCAATGTGAAGGATGTGCGCGCGATATCGTCGCGCAGTGCAGCGCTTCGCACCCGGTCGCGGCCCTGC
This sequence comes from Variovorax sp. GW821-FHT10D07, assembly GCF_059415325.1. Classification (NCBI taxonomy): domain Bacteria; kingdom Pseudomonadati; phylum Pseudomonadota; class Betaproteobacteria; order Burkholderiales; family Comamonadaceae; genus Variovorax; species Variovorax sp. GW821-FHT10D07. The sequence goes on from NZ_JBWKMZ010000002.1 coordinate 585,877, forward strand.
ACTGCGAATCGGAACCGAAGTCGATCCAGCTTGCCAACTCCATCAAGGAAAGCAAAGCATGGAACTCGTCTCTGCACTCGGCGGCAGCCTGATCCTGGTGGCGGGCTCCGTCTGGTGGATCCTTCGTAAATAGAAGTAGACGTCGTCGTAGCGGTTTTGCTGCAATCGGGGCACGTACCCACGTGCTCGCACTCGAATGGTTGATCGTGTCTGACCGCTTTGCCCCCCCTCCCTCCGTTTTCGGCCTCTCGCGCAACGCTGCCATCGCTGGCGGCGTGATCGTCTTCCACGCCGCCGCGCTCTGGGCGCTGCAGAGCGGCCTGCTCCGCCGGGCCGCCGAAGTGGTGATCCCGGTCGAGATCATGAGCCAGTTCGTCGAGCCGCCGAAGCCCACGCCTCCCCCGCCGCCTCCCCCACCGCCGCCGCCCCAGCCGCGCGTGAAGGCGCCGCCGCCGCCCCGGCCGCAGGCCATCCGCGAGCCCAAGCCCACGCCGGCGCCGCAAGCCCCCGTGGGCGATCCGGAACCACCGCCGCCGGCACCGACACCGCCCTCGCCGCCGCCCGCGCCTCCCGCGCCGCCGGCTCCTCCGCCGGCGCCGCCCGCACCGCCCAAGGTGGTCGAAGTGACGGCCGCGCAGGCGCAGTGGCTGCGTCCTCCGGCCCCGGTCTATCCGCAGTTGAGTTCGCGGCTCGGCGAGGCCGGCACGGTGACCATTGCCGTGTACTTCAACCGCAGCGGCCTCGTGCGCCGTGCCGAAATCCTCAAGTCCAGCGGCTACGACCGCCTCGACCGCGCGGCCCGCGATGCGGTGCTGAAGTCGTCCGTGACCGTGAGCAACTATCCGAACGCGAGCGACGAGACCCTCTTCATGCTGCCCGCGCCCATCGTTTTCAACCAACCTAAGTAACTGAGACCCCTATGGATTCCCAATTTGGCTTGATGAATGTCTGGCACCAAGGCGACTTCGTCACCAAGGCCGTCGCGGTGCTGTTGATCGCCATGTCGCTCGCGTCGTGGATCGTGATCATCGTCAAGGCGCTCGACGTCATCCGCTACAAGCGTCTCGCCAAGCAGTCGCAGGACTTCTGGCACAGCGAGGATTTCGCCACCGCGCTCAACAAGCTCGGCAAGGACGACAGCAATCCCTTCCGCGCCCTGGCGCTCGAGGGCCGCGAGGCCGCCGCGCATCACCGCAACACCAAGGCGCACCTGCATGACGCGCTCGACGTCAGCGACTGGATCACGCGTTCGCTGCGCAACGGCATCGACGCCTTCACCGCGCGCCTGCAGACCGGCCTGGCCGTGCTGGCGTCGGTCGGTTCGACCGCCCCCTTCATCGGCCTGTTCGGTACCGTCTGGGGCATCTACCACGCGCTGATGAGCATCGGCTCGGCCGGCCAGGCCACGATCGACAAGGTCGCGGGCCCGATCGGCGAAGCGCTGATCATGACGGCCCTGGGCCTCGCGGTCGCCATCCCCGCCGTGCTCGGCTACAACGCCCTGGTGCGCGGCAACAAGTTCGTGCTGACCAAGCTCAACGCCTTCGCACACGACCTGCACGCCTACTTCGTGACCGGTGCCCGCGTCCAGAGCGGTGCCGAATCGATCGTGGTTCCGCTCAAGAAGGGCTGAGCATCATGGCTTTCGGAACCCAAGACGAACCTGATGAGGTGATGAACGAGATCAACATGACGCCGCTGGTCGACGTCATGCTGGTGCTCCTGATCATCTTCATCATCACCGTGCCGGTGATGAAGCACGCGGTGAACATCGACCTGCCGCGCGCCACCAGCGAACCCGAGCAGCCGAAGCCCGAGAACATCCTGTTCAGCGTGACGGCCGAGGGCGACTACTACTGGAACGACCAGAAGATCTCCGACAGCGAGCTGCCCACCCGCCTCGCCGCCGAGGCCGCCAAGGAGCCGCAGCCGGAGCTGCACATCCGCGGCGACAAGGCGGTGCGCTACGAGCGCGTGGCCAAGGCGATGTCGGAGGCGCGCGAGGCCGGCGTGCGCAAGATCGGTTTCATCACCGAGCCCGACGCGAAATAACTGCCCCGCGGGTCACAAAATTTTTCATCGCAGCGATTGACTTCTTGTTGAGAATTATTATCATTCAACCATCGCTTCGATAAGAGGAATTCGAGATGCCAGCCACCACCAACGCCTTTGCTGTTCTGAGCCACCCTTCGCTCGATCAATCGGGCGGCGGTCACGCCACCATCCAGGCTCAACGACCGGTTCCGATGGTCGAGAGCACCGAACTGCTCAAGGGCAGCAAGACCGTCGGCATCATGCACAACGGCTCGCTGTACCGCCTGCAGGCCACCAAACTGGGCAAGCTGATCCTGACCAAGTAGGTCCCGGTCAGCCCGCCCCTCGCGCAAGTTTCATCGTGGGGCGACTCCAGGAGATTCATTTCTCCGAAGGGTCGTTTTTTGCTAGCCAACGGTTCGCCGACTAGCCAAGCTTTTTTTCACGCTGAACGTCCAATGCAAAACGCCGACTCTCGAGTCGGCGTTTTCGTTCGTGCAGGGCGCCGAGGCGCCCGTGCGGCAGCTCAGAGACCGAGAGCCGCGATACCGGCCTTGGCGACCTGCGCATCCTCGTTCGACTTCACGCCGCTCACGCCCACGGCACCGATCACGTGGCCGTCCTTCACGATCGGCACGCCGCCTTCGAGCAGGCCGTGCACCAGCGGTGCCGTCAGGAAAGCGGTGCGGCCGCCGTTGATGATGTCCTCGTAGACCTTGCTCTCGCGGCGGCCCAGGGCGGCCGTGTGGGCCTTGGCCGGTGCGATGTGCGAGGACAGCGCGGCCGCGCCGTCGAGGCGCTGCAGCCACAGCAGGTTGCCCGCATCGTCGGCGATGGCGATCGTCACGGCCCAGTTGTTCTTGAGTGCCTCGGCTTCGGCGGCGGCGGCGATCAGCTTGACATCGGCGAGTTCAAGGAATGATTTGGTTTGCATGATGGTGATCAAAGTCTTGTTGCGTCGAACCCCAGAGCATACCGGCCCGCCGTGCGGCCTCCCCCTGTCGGACGGCGCGCCGTCTAAGGAACACCCCCCATACGGTCTTTGCGGGCCACGCTCTTGCAGACTTCTAGAATGCGCCCAACTGCTACGGCAGCAACCACAGGAGCTTCGGCCATGAACGACCGCGTTACAACCCTCGACACTTCCACCGGCTACGGCCAGGTGCTGCCGCAGGCTGACCGCCAACGCGTGCTGCGCAACACCTACTGGCTGCTGGCGCTGAGCCTTCTTCCCACCGTGCTGGGCGCCTGGCTGGGCGTGCAGACCGGCATCACCCGTTCGCTGACCGGCGGCCTCGGACTCATCGTCTTCCTCGGCGGTGCCTTCGGCTTCATGTTCGCGATCGAGAAGACCAAGAACTCGGCCGCCGGCGTGCCGGTGCTGCTGGCCTTCACCTTCTTCATGGGCCTGATGCTCTCGCGCCTGATCTCGATGGTGCTGGGCTTCAAGAACGGTCCCGAACTGATCATGACGGCCTTCGGCGGCACCGCCGGCGTGTTCTTCGTGATGGCCTCGCTGGCCACCGTGATCAAGCGCGACCTGTCGGGCATGGGCAAGTGGCTCTTCGTCGGCGCGATGGTGCTGATGGTCGGCGCGGTCATCAACGTGTTCGTCGGCTCGACCGCCGGCATGTTCGCGATCTCGGTCGCCGCCATCGGCATCTTCTCGGCCTACATGCTCTATGACCTGAAGCAGATCATCGACGGCGGCGAAACCAACTACATCAGCGCGACCCTTGCCCTGTACCTCGACCTGTTCAACGTGTTCCAGAGCCTGCTGGCGCTGCTGGGCCTCGCGGGCGGCGAACGCGACTAACGCTTCCTCTTTCGATGGCCTCGTAGGCCATCGATCGGTGAAAAAAGAAAGGGCCCTTCGGGGCCCTTTCTCATTGCGGCGTCAGGTCCGCCTCATTCGCGCTCGAACACCGCGATCGACTCCACGTGCGCCGTGTGCGGGAACATGTTGACCACGCCCGCGTGCGTGCAGCGATAGCCGGCCTGATGCACCAGCAAGCCGGCATCGCGGGCGAGCGTCGACGGATTGCAGCTCACATAGACGATGCGCTTGGGCGGCGTCCAGCCGCCGGTGCGCAGCTCAGGTTGCTGGTGCAGGTCGGCCATCGCCTTGGCCAGCGCGAAGGCGCCCTCGCGCGGCGGATCGACCAGCCACTTGTCGGCCTGCCCGTCGGCGACCAGCATCTCGGGCGTCATCTCGAACAGGTTGCGCGCCACGAACGACGCCGGCGACAGCGCGCGCCGCGCGGATGTCGCGGGCTGGTTCTTGCGGAAGTTCTCGGTGGCCCGCGCCACCAGCGTGTCGCTGCCCTCGATGCCCAGCACCTCGCGCGCGCGGCTCGCCAGCGGCAGCGTGAAGTTGCCGAGGCCGCAGAACCAGTCGATCACGCGCTCGTCGGACTGCACGTCGAGCAGCCGCAGCGCCTTGCCCACGAGCGCGCGGTTGATGTGGGGGTTGACCTGCGTGAAGTCGGTGGGCCGGAACGGCATCGTCACGCCGAACTCGGGCAGCCCGTAGGCCAGCGGTGTGCCGCCCTCCTCCAGCAGCCGCACCGTGTCGGGCCCCTTGGGCTGCAGCCACCATTGCACCTGCTCGTTCTTCGCGGCGAAGGCCTTGAGGCGACCGATGTCCGCAGCCGACAGCGGCTCGAGATGCCGCAGCACCAGCGCGATGGTGCCGAGCGCCTGGGTGCCTGGCGCATCGCCGCAGGCCAGTTCGATCTGCGGGCAGGTATCGCGCGCGTCGAGCGAGGCGATCAGCGCGCGCAGCGGCATCAGCATCTGGCTCACCTGCTTGGGCAGCACGGGACAGACCTGCATGTCGGCCAGGTAGCGGCTCTTGCGCTCGTGAAAGCCGATCAGCACCGTGCCCTTCTTGACCACGTGGCGCACCGACAGCCGCGCGCGGTAGCGGTAGTGCCAGGCCGGGCCCTCGAGAGGACGCAGCAGGTTCTCGGGGCGGACCTTGCCGAGGTGCCAGAGGTTGTCCTCGAGCGCGCGCTGCTTCACCGCCACCTGCGCCGCGGCGTCGAGGTGCTGCATCTTGCAGCCGCCGCAGGCGCCCGTGTGCAGGCCGAAGTGCGGGCAGCCGGGCCGCACGCGCTGCGAGGACTCGCGCCGGATCTGCGTGACCGTGCCCTGCTCCCAGTTGTTCTTGCGGCGATGCACGTTGAGCTGCACCTCTTCGAAGGGCAGCGCACCCTCGATGAACACGACCATGCCGTCGGCCTTGTGCGCCACGCCCTGCGCGTCGAGGTCCAGCGATTCCACGTGCAGCCATTCGCCGCCGGCGTTCGTGGGGGTGTCCGTGGGGGATTTATCTTTCTTGATGGATTCCGTCATGCCCCGATTGTCTCAGCGTGGGAAGAGGCACTCGCGCGGAACCCGGCAGGGCTAGAACAAGGCGTCCCGACCCACGCCCGAACGCGCGAGCTGGCGCCGCATCTTCGCGAGCGCCTCGTTCTGGATCTGGCGCACGCGCTCGCGCGTCAGGCCCAGCCGCACGCTGAGCACCTCGAGCGTCTCGGGCTCGCGGTCGTGCAGGCCGTAGCGGCCTTCGAGCACCTCGCGCTCGCGCGCATCGAGCGCGGCCACCCAGCCGTCGAGCAGGCGTTCGACCTCGTGCGCCTGGGTCGCGCCCGTGGGATCGCTCTCCTCGCTGTCGGCTGCGACCGAGTCGGACAGCGCGTAGCTCTCTTCGCCATGCGACTCGCCCGCGTCGAGCGAGCGCGGCGCCTCGGCCAGCGCCAGCAGGTCGGCCACCGACTGCACGTCCGAGCCCAGCAGCGCCGCCACGTCTTCCACGCGCACGCCGTCGGGCCGGCGCGCCAGGAACTCGGGATCGCCCTCGAGCGTGCGGCGCGCGCGCAGCACCTGCTGCAGCTCGCGCACGATGTGCACCGGCAGGCGGATCGTGCGGGACTGGGTCATCAGCGCGCGCTCGACCGACTGGCGTATCCACCAGGTCGCATAGGTCGAGAAGCGGAAGCCGCGCTCGGGCTCGAACTTGGTGATCGCGTGCATCAGGCCGAGGTTGCCCTCCTCGATGAGGTCGGAGAACGGCACGCCGCGGTTGAGGTAGGCCTTGGCGATGTTGACCACGAGCCGCAGGTTGTGCTCGATCATGGACTGGCGCGCCGCGAAGTCGCCTGCCCGTGCGGCGCAGGCAGCCGCGTATTCCTGCTCGGGGGTGAAAAGCTCGGTGCGCCGGATGCGGCGCAGGTAGACGGTGAGCGCGTCGGCCGTGTCGTCGCCGGTGCGCGCGAGCGCTTCGGCGTTCGGCTCGGGCGCGATCAGGCCATCGGGGAACGAGACGGGCGGTGAGGCCTCACCGCCGGATACCGCTTCGGCCGTGCTGCCCGCCGACCGGCGCACGGGCAGCGTGCGACGGGGGCGGGAACCGGCCATGGCATCACCGGTTCGGGAGGTAGCGCGCCGGATCGACCGGCTTGCCCTGGCGACGGATCTCGAAGTGCAGCTTCACGCGATCGGCATCGCTGCTGCCCATCTCGGCGATCTTCTGGCCCTTCTGGACCGACTGGTCTTCCTTCACGAGCAGCGTCTGGTTGTGCGCGTAGGCCGTGAGGTAGGTGTTGTTGTGCTTCAGGATGATCAGGTTGCCGTAGCCGCGCAGGCCCGCACCCGCATACACCACGCGGCCGTCGGCGGCGGCCAGCACCGGGTCGCCGGCCTTGCCGCTGATGTCGAAGCCCTTGTTCTTGGCATCGTCGAAGCCCGCGATCAGCGAACCATGGGCGGGCCAGATCCAGCCGATGTCTTCATCGCCACCCGATGCAGCCGGGCTCGAGGGCGAAGCCGTGACCGGCGGCTTGGCGCCCGCAACAGCGGCACCGCTCGCGGCCGCGCCAGGCACGACCGCGGGCTGCGGCGTCACCGGCTTGGTGACGACGCCGTTCTCGTTCGGCGCCGACGGCGCGGCGGCCACGGTGGAACCCGGGCCCGAGGGCGGAATCACGCGCAGCACCTGCCCCACCTCGATCAGGTCGGGGTTGTCGAGGTTGTTCCAGCGAACGAGGTTCTGCCAGGTCTGGCCGGTGTCGTTGGCGATGCGGCGGATGGTGTCGCCGGGACGCACGGCGTAGTAGCCCGGCTTGCCGAAGTTCTCGATGCCGGCCAGCGGCTTGCCCGAGGCGTCGGTGGTGATGGTCGGACCGCCCGGAACGGGCGCGGCCGCGCCGGGGGCGCGGGTCATCGTGCCGCGGTCTTCGACCGGTGCCGGGCCCCGCGGCGTGGAACACCCCGCGATCACGAGCACGACGGCCAACGTGACGCCAGCGTACCAACTCCGATTGCCAAAACCCTGCATTTGTTATTCCTTCAAGCAACGCCCGATTTTAGGGGGACAAAGTGAACCGCCTCAAGAATGAGGCGCTCGAGACCGCGGGCCGTCTTGTCGATCACGACGAGGGCCTGGCCGCCCTTCGCCGAATGCGTCGGCGCGACGATCCGCCCCCCCACCGCGAGCTGTTCGATCCAGGCTTCGGGCACCGCCTCGCCACCGGCGGCGGCGATGATGCCCGCATAGGGTGCGCCCTTGGCATAGCCGACCATGCCGTCGCCGAACATCAGGTGAACCGTGGCCAGCCGGAAATGCCGCAGATTGGTCCGTGCCCGCTCGTGCAGGCCGCGCAACCTTTCGATGCTGTAGACCTCCGTGGCCACGTGGTTCAACACCGCGGCCTGGTAGCCGCAACCGGTGCCGATCTCGAGCACGCGCCCCAGACGGTCCTGCGGCTTGCCACTCAGAGCCGGGGCCGCGAGCAAAAGTTCGATCATGCGCGCAACGACGCTGGGCTTGGAGATGGTCTGGCCCAGTCCGATCGGCAGGCTGGTGTCTTCATAGGCCTGGTTGACCAGCGCGCTGTCGACGAAGCGATGCCGCTCGACCGCTCCCATGGCGCGCAGCACGCGCGCATCCGAGATCCCCTGCGCGGCCAGCTTCTGCACCATGCGCGCACGCACCGCGTCGGATGCCATCGATGGCGTCGACGGGACCGGCGGCTTGGGCGGCACGGCGGGCTGCCGTCCGCGCAGCGCGGACGAAGCCGGCGTCGAAGCCGAGACGGTGGGCGCGAGGCGAGCCGGAAATCCAGGCCGTTGGGTCGCCATGTCAGTCGGCGAGCCGGACCACCGCGTCGCGCCACTGGCCCAGGTTGGCGTGGTCGGTCAGGTCGATCTGCAACGGCGTCAGCGCCACGTGGCCCTCGGCCGTGGCATGGAAGTCGGTGCCCTCGCCGCTGTCCTTGGCGCTGCCCGCGCCGGCGATCCAGTACATCGTGTCGCCACGCGGGCTTTCCTGCGTGATGACCTTCTCGGCCGCGTGGCGGCGGCCCAGGCGGCACACCTTCACCGGCTTGAGCTCGTCGAACGGCCGGTTCGGCACGTTGACGTTCAAAAGAAAGGCGCCACCCTCGAGCATGCGCTCGCGCTCGATGCGCTGCACCAGGCGGCGCGCCACCTGGGCGGCCGCGTCGACATGGGCCCAGCCCTTCTCGATCTGCGAGAACGCGATCGCGGGAATGCCGAACAGGTAGGCCTCCATGGCCGCGCCGACGGTGCCCGAATAGATGGTGTCGTCGCCCATGTTGGCGCCGTTGTTGATGCCCGAGACCACGAGGTCGGGCCGGTAGCCGAGCAGGCCCTTGAGCGCGATGTGCACGCAGTCGGCCGGGGTGCCGGTCACGTAGCGGAAGCCGTTGTGCGCGGTGTGGACGTAGAGCGGTGCGGCCAGCGTCAACGCGTTCGACTTGGCGCTGTTGTTGTGCTCGGGCGCCACCACCTCGACGTCGGCCAGATCCTTGAGCGCGTCGTGCAGTGCGACGATGCCTGGCGCCTGGAAGCCATCGTCGTTGGAAATGAGTATCTTCATGATGCGGTGCGGTGCAACGGATTGTAGGCGTCGGGTGCGTCGCAGCAGGGACAAGGACACGCGAGGGCGACGCCTATCATCGCGCGCTTCATTGCCTCAACATTACTACCCGTTTCGAAGGAGACCGAGCATGCACGCATGGCTTTGCGAGAACCCCGTCGGCGTCGACGCGCTCACCTGGAAAGAGCTACCCACGCCGACACCCGGCCCGGGCCAGGTGCTGATCGAGATCCGGGCCGCGAGCCTGAATTTCCCCGACCTGCTGATCGTGCAGAACAAGTACCAGATGAAGCCGCCGCTGCCCTTCGTGCCGGGCTCGGAGTACGCTGGGATCGTCCAGGCCGTGGGCGAAGGCGTCACGCACCTCAAGGTCGGCCAGAACGTCGCCTGCCTCTCGGGCACCGGCGGCTTCGCCACCCACACGCTGGCACCCGCGGCACTGTGCATGCCGCTGCCCGAAGGCTTCGGCCATGTCGACGCGGCCGCCTTCATCATGATCTACGCGACCTCGTGGCATGCCCTGATGGACCGCGCGCAGCTCAAGGCCGGCGAAACCGTGCTGGTGCTCGGCGCGGCGGGCGGCGTGGGCACGGCCGCCATCCAGATCGCCAAGGCGGCCGGCGCCAAGGTGATCGCGGCAGCGTCCACCGACGAGAAATGCGAGCTGTGCCGTTCGATCGGTGCCGACGCGACGATCAACTACACCACGCATGCGCTGCCGAACGGTTTCAGGGATGCCATCAAGGCCGCGACCGACGGCAAAGGCCCGGACGTCATATACGACCCGGTCGGCGGCGATTTCGCGGAACCCGCATTTCGCTCGATCGGATGGCGCGGCCGCTATTTGGTCGTGGGTTTTGCGTCGGGCCCGATTCCCTCGCTGCCATTGAACCTCACGCTGTTGAAAGGCGCGTCGCTGGTCGGCGTGTTCTGGGGCGATTTCGCCAAGCGCGAGCCGAAGGCCAACGCGCAGATGATGGCCGAATTGGCGCAATGGTATGGCCAGGGAAAGATCAAGCCGGTGATCGACAGCACGATGCCGATGGCCGAATTGAAAGCCGCCTACGCGCACATGGGCTCGCGCGGCGTCAAGGGAAAGCTGGTGATGGTGAACTGATCGCCACGGACCTGGGCATCGCTAGATGGGTGTCCATGCCCGCAATAAAAAAGCCCGCGCATGCGGGCTTTTTTATTGCGGAATCGGCCAGCGCGTGTTCGCGCACCACGCTCACTTGATCTCGAAATCCGTCAGCGACTTGCCGGCGGCCAGCGCCTCGGTCACCCAGCGCGGCTTGCGGCCACGGCCACCGGACCAGGTTTCGCCGGTCGGGCTGCGGTACTTGGCGGCGGCCTTGGGCGCCGGCGTGCTCGCGGCGCGCTTGACGGAAACGGCACGGCCGGCCGAAAGCTTCAAATCCGACGCGGTCAGACCATAGTCGGCGATCTTCTTGCGAATCTCCTCGATCACCCCGGCACGTTCATGGTTGCGCAGTTCTTCGGCCTGCTTGCGCAATTGCGCGATCTGTTCGTCGTGCTTCTGGATCTGGGAATTGATATCTGCGAGCGTCGAGGCCATTGGCGAACTCCTGTAAATGAAAACGCCCGCAGTTTAATTCAGTTTGCAATTGATTTTGAGCAAACCCGAGCAGAAAAATCCGGACCGCTTGGCGTTTTACAACAGCCGAGGGGGTAAAACGCCCCGTTCCTGGGCAAGATCGGAGGCCGGGCCAGGGTTTTGAACGCTCGGCTGCAATGGCACAGCGAAGAAATTGAATGCCGCGGTACCACTGCGGCCCGTTTCGGCTCGCTCGCGCCTATTCGGAAGAAATGCCCAGCCCGGCATTGCATGCAAAAGGCGCTATAGCCGCGCCCAAAAGAAAAACGGCCCTGGATCGCTCCAGGGCCGTTTCTTCGGAATTCATATGGGGTGGCTGATGGGACTCGAACCCACGACGACCAGAATCACAATCTGGGACTCTACCAGCTGAGCTACAGCCACCGTAATAGAGTCCACGATTATAGCCATAAAAGCCGCGCGCCCGACCCCGGTTTGAAAGAATGATGCGCGCGGCCCACTCAACCCGCCGCCAGCGGGCCGGAAGGCGCCACCTGCGGCGCCTCCTCGTGCGCGGCGTCCTTCTGCCGGATCGAACCGTCCGATCGCTCGAAGGTGCCGATCAGCAGGCCGCTGGCGATCGCATGCGCCTTCAGTTCGTCGACCACCTCGTCCCGCCCGGGCGCCACCGAGAACTCGTGTGCCCGGTCGAGCGCGAACAGCTGGAAGGCATAGCGATGCACACCGTGCCCGGGCGGAGGATCGGGCGGCAGCCAGGCGGCCTGCAGCCCGGAATTGCGCCCGGCATGCACCGTGTCCTGCCCTTCGTTGCCCTGGCTCGGCAGCGCCGCCTCGACCAGCCGGGTGTCGCCGGGCGGCAGGCTGACGACGATGGCATGCACCAGCGGGTTCGGCGTGGGCGAATCCGCGTCCTCCACCACCAGCAGCAGCGAGGCGGTGCCTTGCGGCACGCCCTCCCACTGCAGGGGCGGCGACAGCCCTTCGCCATCCGCCGTGTAGCGCGGCGGAATCGGCGCGTGATCGGCAAAGGCCACGCTGGTCAGCGAAATAGTGGCCATGCCTTCGCGCAGGCCGAGCGTGTTGAAAACGATCTTGTCCAGGCCGGCACGCACGCCGTGCAGGGCCTGGCCGATGACTTCGGGCAAATTTTCGAGCATGCCAAGGGTATAGCGCCCCGTTCGCCGCAGCCCTGTAGGACGCCACAGCGGGCCGGCCGCAGCCAGCGGCGCCAAATTGCGCAGCCTTGCATCCCGATTCGCCGGTACGCGCTTTCGCAGCGCCCGCGCGGCGCATCCGGCCGCTATCATGGCCGCGCCCTGCCATGCGGGCGCCGCTTCATTCACGAACCAAAGGGATCACTCATGAGCATCGTCTGGACCATCCTGATCGGCTTCGTCGTAGGTCTGGTGGCACGCGCCGTCAAGCCGGGCGACGACTCCGCGGGCTTCATCGTCACCACGCTGATCGGCATCGCGGGCTCGCTGATCGTCACCTACGTCGGCCAATCGCTCGGCTGGTACACCGCCGGCCAGGGCGCCGGCTTCATCGCGTCGGTGCTCGGCGCGATCGTGCTGCTGATCCTCTACGGCCTCATCAAGCGCAAGAGTTGAGCCGCCGGGCCATCGGGCGGGGCCGATGCCACGCAAACCCCGCGCGCACCACCATGTCTACGTGGTCGAACTCGACGACCGCGTCTGGAACATCGGCCGCTTCCGGCGCGCCAATCCCGATTACCAGCTCGGCAAGCCCTTCGTCTACGTGGGCATGACCGGGCTCGATCCCGACATCCGCTTCGACAAGCACAAGGCCGGCATCCAGGCCAACAGCTTCGTGCAGGACTACGGCCTGCACCTGCTGCCCGCGCTCTACGAGCGCTACAACCCGATGAACTATGAAGACGCGCGCTCGATGGAAGTCGAGCTCGGCATCGCCCTGCGCAAGGCGGGCTACGGCGTCTGGCAGGCCTGAGCTTCAGGAGTAGGTGACCCAGTCCTCGTACGCCGGCCCGTCGAGATGCGGCAGCGTGTTGTAGGTCACCAGCATGTGGCGCTTGGGCGTGAAGGCGAACTCGGTCACCGACGAGTTGCGGATGCGCAGGTTGAGCTCGATCGTGGTCTCGGGGCTGGTGCCCAGCACATGGCCCACCGCCGTGCTGATCGGGCCGCCGCTCGACACCACGAGCACCTTGGCCCCATGGTGCTTGTCGCGCACGTGATCGAGCGCGGTGGTCACACCCGCGAGAAAGTCCACGTAGCTGGGCATACCGACCGGCTTCGTGCGTCCCTGCATCCAGGCGCCCAGTCCTTCGCGCAGCAGGCGGAAGTGATGCCGGTACATCTCGGGCGAATCGGGCTTCTCGAGCTTGCCTTCGTGGATGGTGGCGATCACCGCCTCGCTGTCGTACTCGTTGAGGCCGGGCCACGGCAGCACGTCGTCGCGCGTCAGACCGAGGCCCTGCGCGATGCCTTCCCAGGTCTGCCGATGCCGGCGCAAGGTGCCGGTGATCACGGCGTCGAAACGCATGCCGCGCTCGCGCCAGTACTCGCCGAGCCGCACCGACTGCCTGTGGCCCAGTTCGCTCAGGTTGTCGTAGTCGGCCGCGCCGAAGCTGGCCTGGCCATGGCGCACGAGGTAGAGAGTTCCCATGCGCGGATTCTGGCAAGAAGCGACCGCAGCGCTTGTCCCACGCGAGACGGAAAAAGCAACGGGCCGCACAAGGCGGCCCGCGAAGGGAAGAGGAAGCGCCTCGCGGCGCGACCGGTCAGCGTGCGCCGGCGAACGGCAGTCCGTCGGTCGCGGGACGCGGCACCAGGATCTCGGCCTTGTAGCGGTCCTTCAGAAGGTTGTAGTAGGCGGCGTCTTCGGCGGCGGCGATCGACTGGCCGACCTGCGCGTTCTCCTGCTTGGCGACTTCCGCCGTCGGCGCGGTGCGCGGCACGGCCTTGGTCACGCGCACCACCGCATAGCCCTGCGTGCCGAGGTCGACGCCGACCAGGGTCGGCAGCTTGCTGGCGTCGGCACGCAGCGCGGCCTCGACCACCACGCCCGGCTGCGCCTTCGCATCGATGCGCGACACGGTGACGGGCGCCGCGAAGTTGGCGCCGTCGGCCTTCGTGGTCCAGGCCGCGAGCTTGGCCTCGCCCTCGGTCTTCGCAAGCGCTGCCGCGCGCTCGGTGACGAGCTGCGCGCGGATCTTGTCCTTCACGTCGGCCAGCGGGATCGGATGCGCGGCCGAGTACTGGGTCACGCGGCCCGAGGCGAGCTGGTTGGTGCCGACCTCGATCGCTTCGGTGTTCTGCTTGCGGCTCAGCGAATCGGGCGAGAACAGCGCGCTCAGGAAGTTGCGGCTCGCGAGCGGCCCGGTCGCACCCGGCGCGGCCGTGCGGCCGATGTTGGTCGCGGTCTGGATCGTGAGCTTGAGCTTCTCGGCCGCCGGCTTGAGGCTGTCGGGCTGCTGGTACACGGCATCGGTGAAGGTCTCGGCAGCCTTGGCGAATTCCTGCGTGGCCTGCTGGGCGCGGTAGTCGTTCTCGAGGGTGGCGCGCACCTGCTCGAACGGCGGCACCACGGCCGGCTTGATGTCGTCCAGGCGGATGATGTGATAGCCGAACTCGGTCTCGACAACGTTGCTGATCTCGCCCTTCTTCAACGCGAACATCGCGTCTTCGAAAGGCTTGACCATCGCGCCGCGCGTGACGAAGTCGAGGTCGCCGCCCTTCTCTGCCGAGCCCGGGTCCTGCGAGTTCTTGCGCGCGACATCGGCGAAGGTGTTGGGCGCCTTGCGCACGTCGGCCAGCAGTTGCTCGGCCTTGGCCTTCGCCTTGGCGCGATCGGCCGCCGGCGCGCTGGCGGCCGCGGTGATCAGGATGTGGCTCGCACGACGCTCTTCCTTGGTGCCAAAGCGCGAGGTGTTCTGGTCGTAGTAGCTCTTGAGCTCGGCCTCGTTGACCGTCACGTTCTTCTTGGCCGCTTCGAGGTCGAGCAGCAGGTACTCGATGCTCGCCTGCTCGGGCGCCTGGAACTGCGACGTGTGGTCCTTGTAGTAGGTCTCGATGTCGGCATCGCTGACCGTGACCTTCGACGCGAAGCCCTCGGGCGCGAAGCGCGACACCTGGATCTCGCGCTGCTCGTAGAACGCGTTGATGGTGGCGGCGGCCAGCGCGGGCGGCGTGAAGGTGGTGCCCGACACGCCCAGCAGCAGTTGCTGCGTCGCGAGTTCGGCGCGCATCGACGCTTCGTACTGCTCGGGGGTGCGGCCGGTCACGCGCTGGAAGGCGTCGCGGTCGAACTTGCCCTCGGGCGTGCGGAAGGTCGCGAGGCCCGGATCCTGCGCGAAGATGCGCGAGAGGCGTTCCTCGGAGACCGTCATGTTGGCCTTGTTGGCTGCCACCGTCAGCACGCGGTCGCGAACCATCTTCTCGAGCGTGGCGTAGCGCAGCGCATCGGAGTCGAGCACCAGCGGGTCGACGTTGGGCGACTGCTGGCGGATGCGGTCGGTTTCCACGCGATGCTGCGCATCCCATTCGGGCCGCGTGATGCTGGCGCCATCGACATGCGCGACGGCCTCGTCCTTGGAAAAGCCCTGGTAGCGCTCGACGCCGAACAGCACGAACGACGGGATGATCAGCAAGAACAAGACAATCATCATGATCTTGTTGTACTTGCGGAAGAAATCAAACATGCTTGAACACTCTCATGCGGTGGCTGTCGGACGGCAATAAAAAAGGCGAACCGTTGTTCGCCTTTGCATCGGGTGGTGGTGGGTGCTGAGGGGCTCGAACCCCCGACCTACGCCTTGTAAGGGCGCCGCTCTACCAGCTGAGCTAAGCACCCCACCGGGAATACTTTTCTTCCGAGTTCTCGTCGTCGACTTAGTTCAACGCGTCCTTGAGGGCCTTGCCGGGACGGAACTTCGGAATCTTGGCGGCCTTGATTTTAATCGCGTCGCCGGTGCGAGGATTGCGACCCGTACGGGCCGCACGTTTACCGACTGCAAAAGTACCGAAACCGACGAGCGACACGGAGCCGCCCTTCTTGAGCGTTGTACGAATGGCGCCGATGGTGGATTCGAGCGCGCGCGTGGCGGCTGCTTTGGAAATATCGGCGTTCTTTGCGATGTGCTCAATCAGTTCGGTCTTGTTCACAAGGGCCCCTTGTAGAAAAAAGTTGGTCGGCTTTCGTCGGCTGGCGAGTCGGTCGCGACGTGGTGCGACGCAGAAGCTTGGCAGGCCTGACGCCCCGGCAGCGCGCTGCCATCGGGGATTACAACCACTGGCCTGCGGGGTGTCAATACGACATCAGCCCGTGCGGCGCAGCGGAGCGCGCGATTCTAGGGGCGTTTCGCGAAGACCTTTTTCCGCCGGGGCCGCAGCCGTCTCACAAGGCCTCGGCGATCGCTTTTCCGAGGTCGCTGGTGCTCGCCTTGCCACCGATATCGGGTGTGCGCGGCGCACCGCTTCCGGGCGCGAGCACCTTCTCGATGGTCGACAGGATCGCGTCGTGCGCGTCCTTGTGGCCGAGGAACTCGAGCATCATCGCGCCGCACCAGATCTGGCCGATCGGGTTGGCGATGCCCTTGCCCGCGATGTCGGGCGCCGAGCCATGCACCGGTTCGAACAGCGAGGGCGTGGTGCGCTCGGGGTTGAGGTTGGCGCTCGGCGCGATACCGATGGTGCCGGTGCAGGCCGGTCCCAGGTCGGACAGGATGTCGCCGAACAGGTTGCTCGCCACCACCACGTCGAAGAAGTCGGGCCGCTGCACGAAGTGCGCGGTGAGGATGTCGATGTGGAACTTGTCGAGCGTCACGCCCGGGTAGGCCTTCGCCATCTCGGCCACGCGCTCGTCCCAGTAGGGCATGGTGATCGAGATGCCGTTCGACTTGGTGGCGCTGGTCAGGTGCTTCTTCGGCCGCGACTGCGCGAGCTCGAACGCGAACTTGAGCACGCGGTCCACGCCCACGCGCGACATCACGGTCTCCTGCACCACGATCTCGCGCGGCGTGCCTTCGTACATGCGCCCGCCGATGCTCGAGTACTCGCCCTCGGTGTTCTCGCGCACGATGTACATGTCGATCTCGCCGGGCTGGCGCGGCGAGCCGTCGCGGCGCACCACCGGCGCGACGATGCCGGGCATCAGGCGCGCGGGACGCAGGTTGATGTACTGGTCGAACTCGCGGCGGAACAGCAGCAGCGAGCCCCACAGCGAGATGTGGTCGGCGATCTTCTCGGGCCAGCCGACCGCGCCGAAGAAGATGGCGTCATGGCCGCCGATCTGGTCCTTCCAGTCGTCGGGCAGCATCTTGCCGTGCTTCTCGCAGTAGTCCCAGCTCGAGAAGTCGAAGTGGTCGAACTTCAGGTCGATGCCGAACTTGCGCGCCGCCGCATCGAGCACGCGCACGCCCTCGGGCGTGGTTTCCTTGCCGATGCCGTCGCCGGCGATGACTGCGATTCTGTGGGTGGTCATGGTCTGGGTCCTTCCGATGGGATGAGCGGTGCAAAGAAGTCGAGTGCCTCGGCGAGCAGTTCGCCCGGCGCCTCCTCGGGAACGTAGTGGCCGCAGGGCAGCGCATGCCCCTCGACCCGGTCGGCGCGCTCGCGCCACAGCGCCAGCACGTCGAAGGCGCGTCCGACCACGCCGTGCGCGCCCCACAGCACGCGCAGCGGCATCGCGAGCCGCGCGCCCGCGGCGATGTCGGCACGGTCGTGATCGAGGTCGATGCCGGCCGAGGCGCGGTAGTCCTCGCAGATCGATTCGGCGCTGCCCGGGATGGCCGCGCAGCGCTCGTACTCCGCGAGCACCTCGGGCGCGAAGGGCGCGAGCCCCGCATGGCGCCCGCCCATCACGCTGCGCACGTAGCGCACCGGGTCGGAGGCGATCAACGCCTCGGGCAGCGGCGGCGGCTGGATCAGGAAGAACCAGTGCCAGTAGGCGCGCGCGAAGGCTTCCGAGGTGTGCTCGTACATGGCGAGCGTGGGCGCGATGTCGAGCAGCAGCATGCGCTCGACCGCCGCCGGATGGTCGGCCGCGAGCCGGTGCGCCACGCGCGCGCCGCGGTCGTGCGCGAGCACGCCGAAGCGCTCGAAGCCGTGGTGGCGCATCGCCGCGAGCGCATCGAGCGCCATCGCGCGCTTGCTATGGTTCTCGTGTGCGGCATCGGCGGCGGGCCGGCCCGAATCGCCGTAACCGCGCAAATCGATCGCCACCACGGTGAAACGCTCGGCCAGCGCGGGCGCGACACGGTGCCAGATCGCGTGCGTCTGCGGGTGTCCGTGCAGCAACAGCAGGGGTGCCCCACTGCCGCCGATGCGGCCATGCACGCGCACGCCATCGCGTTCGATGTCGAAGACGGGAAAGTCGAGGAAGGAGGCGGTCACGCGGCGATTGTGCGTTGCGCACCCGGGTCCATCAAGCAACAATCGGCCAATTCATACTTTCCGTTCTGGCATGAATTCATTGGCACTGGAGCGCGGCGACCTGGCACTGGCGCTCGCCATCCGCGAACACGGCAGCCTCGCGGGCGCGGCCGGCGCGCTCGACGTCGTGCCTTCGGTGGTCACCAAGCGGCTCGGCGCGCTCGAGGCGCGGCTGGGCCAGCGGCTGTTCGACCGCACCACGCGGCGGCTCAGCGTCACGGCCGAGGGCGAAGCGGTGTGCCGGCATGCGAAGCAGCTGCTCGAAGGCTTCGCGGCGCTCGAAGGCGAGCTCGGCGAGCGCCAGAACGAGCTCACGGGCGCGGTGCGGCTGGCCGCCACCTTCGGCTTCGGCCGGCGCTGGCTCGGTCCGGCCCTGGCGGAATTCCAGGCCGGCCATCCGGCCCTGCGCATCGAGCTGCAACTGACCGAGCGCCTGCCCGACCTCGGCGCCGAAGGCTACGACGGCGCGCTGTGGTTGTGGGCGGTGCAGCAGCGCCACGCCTCGGACTGGGTCTCGCGCCGCATCGCGCGCAACCAGCGCGTGCTGGCGGCCGCGCCCTCCTACCTCGCGCGCCGCGGCACGCCGGCCAGCGTCGAGGCCCTGGCCACGCACGACTGCCTGGTCGCGCGCGAGAACGGCGAGATCCACCGGCAGGAGTACGCGCTGTGGTCGCTGCGGCACGGCCGCGACGGCAGCACGGCGCGCGTGCGGGTGCAAGGGCCGCTGTCGAGCAATTCGGGCGAGATGGTGCGCGACTGGTGCCTGGCGGGCCACGGGATCATGCTGCGCAGCCTCTGGGACATCGCGCCGCAGCTGGCCTCGGGCGCGCTGGTCCGGGTGCTGCCGCAGTACGCGATGCCCGATGCCGACATCCACTGGATCGCGCCCTGGCGGCCGAAGACGCCGCGGCGGGTGCGGCTGCTGGTCGACCACCTGGCCGAACGCTTTCGCGGCGAGCCCTGGAAGCCAGCGCGCTAGGCGAACGCCCTCGTGCCTCAGCGGGCCGCGCGCACCACCAGGCTCACGCCCACCGCCGTGAGCGCCGTGCCCAGCAGCGTGGCCAGCGTGATCTGCTCACGGAACAGCAGCCAGGCCATGAGGGCCGTGCAAGGCGGCACCAGGTAGAGCAGGCTCGTGACCGCGGTCGCGGTGCCGCGCTGGATCAGTATGTAGAGCAGCGAGCTCCCACCCAGCGAGAGCGCGAGCACCGACCAGGCCATCGCGCCGATCGAATGCGCGTTCCACGCGATGGCCTCGGGCTCGAGCAGCGCGAACGGCAAGGTCACGACCACGGCCGCCGCCATCTGCACCGCGCTGGCGCTGCGCACGTCGCAGGGCGCGACGAAGCGCTTCTGATAGAGAGTGCCCGCGGTGATCGCCCCCAGCGCCATGAGCGCCAGGCTCATGGTCTCGGCATTGACCTCCGAGCCGTCCCCCAGCTTGCGCCACACCACCAGCACCAGCCCGGCGAAACCCAGGGCCAGGCCCAGCCACTGCCGCGGCGACACGCGCCCGCCGTTGAAGGACATCCAGATCGCGGTCAGCACCGGCTGGATGCCGACCAGCAGCGCGACCAGCCCCGAGCCCATGCCCGCACGCACCGCGGCCCAAACCCCGCCGAGGTAGCCGGCCTGCATCAGGATGCCGGTGACCGCGAGGTGCCCCCACTGCGCCCGCGTCGACGGCCAGGCCACGCGCGCCAGCGCGACCCACAGGCCGAAGCAGAGGAACGAGAGCACGAAGCGCACGGCCAGGAACTTGAAGGGCGGCGCATGCGGCATGCCGTAGCGCGCGACGATGAAGCCCGTGCTCCAGATCAGCACGAAGACCGCGGGCATGGCCCGCAACCAGCCCGCCTCGCGGGCTGAGGCGGCGCTCATTTGGCCCGGGCCCGGATCTCGGGAATGGCCTTTTGCAGGTAATAGACCATCGACCACACGGTGAGCACGGCCGAGACCCAGATCAGCCACTGGCCCCACAGGCCGGTGTCGATGAAGCCGAACAGCTGCCCGTCGTAGAGCAGGAACGGGATCGCGACCATCTGCACGGTCGTCTTGACCTTGCCGATCATGTGCACCGCCACGCTCTTGCTGGCGCCGATCTGGGCCATCCATTCGCGCAGCGCCGAGATCGCGATCTCGCGGCCGATGATGATCAGCGCCACGAACACGTCGGCCCGGTTCAGGTGCACCAGCACCAGCAGCGAGGCGCAGACCAGGAACTTGTCGGCCACCGGATCGAGGAAGGCGCCGAAGGCCGAGGTCTGGTTGAGCTTGCGCGCCAGGAAGCCGTCGAGCCAGTCGGTGGCCGCGAACACGATGAACATGACCGTGGCGATCACATTGCGCATCGGGTCGGCGATGGGCAGGTAGAACACGCCGACGATCAGGGGGATCGCGACGATGCGCGTCCAGGTCATGATGGTCGGCAGGGTCCAGAACATGCGCTCGATTGTGTCACGCGAAAACGATGGATTCGAGAACGGGGACAAAGCAGTGCCGGCGCCCCGCTCCCGCGCCGGCAAGTTCAGTGCAGCGCACGGTAGATTTCCTCGGCCAGGTCGAAGGCGATACCCTCGACCGAGGCGATGTCCTCCACGCTGGCCGCCGCCACGCCGCGGATGCCGCCGAAGCGCTGCAGCAACCGGGCCCGGCGCTTCGGGCCGATGCCCGGGATGTCCTCGAGCTGGCTGCCGCCCACGCGCACCTTGGCGCGCTTGGCGCGCATGCCGGTGATGGCGAAGCGGTGCGCCTCGTCGCGGATCTGGGCCACCAGCATCAGCGCCGCCGAATCCTTGCCGAGGTAGACCTTCTCGCGGCCGTCGGCGAACACCAGTTCCTCGAGGCCGACCTTGCGGCCTTCGCCCTTCTCGACCCCGACGATCAGCGACAGCGGCAGGCCGAGCTCGCTGAAGACCTCGCGTGCCATCGACACCTGGCCCTTGCCGCCGTCGACCAGCACCAACTCCGGCATGCGCGCGCCCCGGGCCCTGGCCGGCGCCGCGGCGCCCTCGACACCCTCGGCACCCTCGGCGCCTTCGCTCTCGGCATCGCCAGGCGGCAACGCCTCGGTCTCGGCGGCCATCGCCTCGGCCAGCTTGCCGTAGCGGCGATGGAGCACTTGGCGCATCGCCGCATAGTCGTCGCCGGGCGTGATGCCCTCGATGTTGTAGCGGCGGTATTCCTTGTTCTGCATCGCGTGGTGCTCGAACACCACGCACGAGGCCTGCGTGGCCTCGCCCGCGGTGTGCGAGATGTCAAAGCACTCGACGCGGAAGTTGTCGAGGTCCTCGCTCGCGAGCTCCAGCGCATCGGCCAGCGCGCGGGTGCGGGCCTGCTGCGAACCCTCTTCGGCCAGCAGCCGCGCCAGTTGCAGGCTGGCGTTTTTCTCGGCCATCTCGAGCCAGTGGCGGCGCTGCTCGCGCGGCTGGAACACGGCCGTCACGCGCGTGCCCGACTGCAGCGACACCGCCTCGATCAGCTCACGGCCCACGGTTTCGCTGAGCACCAAAGTGGCCGGCACCGGCACGTCGATGTAGTGCTGCGCGATGAAGGCCTCGAGCACCTGCACCTCGACCGAATCGGTGACGGCGGGCGCGGCGCCCTCGCCCTCGTCGTTGTCGAGTTCACCGTGCTGCATCAACGAGGCATCCTCGACGTGCACCGGGAAATAGGGCCGGTCGCCCAGGTGACGGCCGCCGCGCACCATGGCCAGGTTCACGCAGGCCTTGCCGCCCTGCACCTTGACCGCGAGGATGTCCACGTCCTTGTCGGAGGCGATCTCGATCGACTGCTGGTGCAGCACGCGCGAGATCGCCGACATCTGGTTGCGCAGCTCGGCCGCCTGTTCGAACTCCAGCTTCTCGGCATGCGAGGTCATGCGCTGCTCGAGCGTGGTGAGCACCAGTTGCGTGTCGCCACGCAGGAAGGCCTCGGCGCTTGCCACGTCCTGCGCGTAGGCCTCGGTCGAGATGTGGTCCACGCAGGGACCGGTGCAACGCTTGATCTGGTAGAGCAGGCAGGGCCGGGTGCGGTTGGCGTAGACCGTGTCCTCGCAGGTGCGCAGCTTGAACACCTTCTGCAGCAGCTGGATCGACTCCTTGACGGCCCAGGCGCTCGGGTACGGCCCGAAGTAGCGGTGCTTCTTGTCGACCGCGCCGCGATAGTAGGCCAGCCGCGGAAACTGGTGCGAGGCGATCTTGAGATAGGGGTAGCTCTTGTCGTCGCGAAACAGGATGTTGTAGCGCGGCTTGAGCGTCTTGATGAGGTTGTTCTCGAGCAGCAGCGCCTCGGCCTCGGAACGCACCACGGTGGTTTCCATGCGCGCGATCTTCGAGATCATGTGGCCGATGCGCGTGCCGCCGTGGCTCTTCTGGAAGTAGTTGGCGACCCGTTTCTTGAGGTTGCGCGCCTTGCCCACGTAGAGCACGGCGCCACCGGCGTCGAAGTAGCGGTAGACGCCCGGCAGTTGCGGCAGGGCCGCCACTTCGCTGAGCAGTTGATCGGAATGCACGTCTGACATGGCGGCTATTGTGGCGCGCGGCGCGCGGCCCCATGGCGCGCCTGCGCGCAAACCCCGTGGTGGGTGGAATGAAATGTGCTGATGATGGATGCGGGCGCGAGGAGCGCCCGTCTCGTTTCAACACAACTACTCGGGAAACTCTCTCCATGACGAAGAAGATCCAGTCGCGCGCCTGGTGGGCGCTCTCGCCCCTGGCGGTGGCATTGACGGTGGCCGGTTGCGGCGGCGGCGGTGGCGGCCAGGACAACGCCGCGCTGATCGCGACGATCGCCGCCATCAACGCAGCCAACACTCCGCCGCCACCGCCCGCAGCCGACAAGGGCTGCCTGATCGGCGACAGCGGCACGCAGGTGGTGGTGGGCTCGGGCGATCCCGGCGATCCGGCCGCGCCCGAACCGGCCTCGGGCTACGTGGTCGGCCACAAGCTGGTCTACGCGAAGAACTACATGGTGGTGGCCAACCACCCGCTGGCCACGCGCGCGGGCTGCGACGTCCTCAAGGCCGGCGGCAGCGCGGTCGACGCAGCCGTCGCTGTGCAGGCGGTGCTGGGGCTGGTCGAACCGCAGTCCAGCGGCCTGGGTGGCGGCGCCTTCATGCTGCACTACGACGCGAAGACCAAGAAGGTGCAGGCCTACGATGGGCGCGAGATGGCGCCCGCCGCGGCCACCGAGAACTACCTGCGCTACGCGGTGCAGACCGATCCCGCCAGCGGACTGCCCAAGCCCAACGCGCGCGCCAGTGGCCGCGCGGTCGGCACGCCGGGCGCCGTGCGCATGCTCGACGTCGCCTACAAGGACCACGGCAAGCTGCCATGGAAGGACCTGTTCAGCTACGGCATCACGCTGGCCTCCGATGGTTTCCCGGTCGGTGGCCGCATGGCCGCGGCGATCTCCTCGTCGGCCTCCAACCTCAAGCGCGACGCCGACGCAACCGCCTATTTCTTCAACGACGACGGCACGCCGAAGGCCCTGGGCACCAAGCTCAAGAACCCGGCCTACGCCAAGACGCTGACCACGCTCGCCAACGAGGGCGCCAACGCGTTCTATACCGGCCCCATCGCGCAGGCGATCGTCGACAAGATCGGCATCACCACCGCGGCCAACGACGGCTCGGCCATCACGCCCGGCGTGACGACCATGGCCGACATGGCCAACTACGTGGCCAAGCGTCGCGACCCGGTCTGCGGCACCTACCGTGACTACTACGTCTGCAGCATGTCGCCGCCCTCGTCCGGCGGCATCGCGGTGGTGCAGGCGCTCGGCATCCTCGAGACCTTCAACCTGGGCCTGTACAAGCCCAGCGCGATCGACATCGAAGGCGGCAAGCCCAGCGTGATGGGCGTGCACCTGGTGAGCGAGGCCGAACGCCTGGCCTACGCCGACCGCGACAAGTACGTGGCCGACACCGACTTCATCCCGCTGCCCGGCGGCTCGGCCGACACGATGCTCAACAAGCCGTACCTGCAGAAGCGGGCCAGCCTGATCAGCCTGTCCAAGAGCATGGGCGTGGCCGCGGCCGGCGACCTCGGCAGCGTGCCGCTGGGCATCGACAAGACCGAGGAGCATGGCACCACCCACTTCACCGTGGTCGACAAGCAGGGCAACGTGGTGACGATGACGACCACGGTCGAGAGCACGCTGGGCTCGTTCCACATGACGCAGGGCTTCATGCTGAACAACCAGCTGACCGACTTCTCGGCCAACCCGAACGACACCACCGACCCGAGCATCAAGGTCGCCAACCGCGTCGCCCCGGGCAAGCGTCCGCGCAGCACGATGGCGCCGACCCTGGTGTTCAAGAAGAACACCGACGGCAGCATGGGCGAGTTCGTGATGGGCACCGGCTCGCCGGGCGGCGGCACGATCATCCAGTACGTGGTGAAGACCGTGGTCGGCGCGCTCGACTGGGGCCTCGATGCGCAACAGGCGACCTCGCTGGTCGACTTCGGCGCCACCAACAGCGTGACCACCAACGTGGGCGGCGAACACCCCGCCATCGACACCTCGAACTCGGGCAACAACGATCCGCTGATCGCCGGCCTGCGCGCACTCGGCCACACGGTGAACTTCGGCGCCCAGTCCAGCGGCATCAGCACCATCATCCGCACCAACGTGGGTGGCCAGCCGGTGCTCACGGGCGGCGCCGATCCGCGGCGCGAAGGCATCGTGCTCGGCGATACCTTCACGCCCTGATCCGGGTCCGAAGCCCGGCGGCGCCTACTTCGCGAGTTCGCTCACCAGCCGGTAGAGGAACTCGCGCCCGTCGTAGAGCCGCTGGATCTCGATGCGCTCGTCCAGCCCGTGGGCGCGCGCATCCGAGGGCTCGAGGAACATGCCGGTCACGCCGTACATCGGAATGCCGGCATTGCGCAGGAAGCGGCTGTCGGTGGCGCCCGTGCTCATCGCGGGAATCACCGGCACGCCCGGCCACATCTGCTCGGTCAGCCGCTCCACCGTCTTCACCAGGTCACCCTGCAGCGGCGACGCCGGGCTGCGCAGCGGCTTGCCGAGGTTGCGCACCACGATCTTGTCGTTGCCCACGGCCTGGGTCAGCAAACGCTCGACCTCGTCCGGATCGTCGTGCGGCAGGATGCGGCAGTTGACCGTGGCCTTGGCCGACTGCGGCAGCGCGTTCTCGGCATGGCCGGCCTGCACCATGGTCGCCACGCAAGTGGTGCGCAGCTGGGCGTTGTAGGCCGGGTTGGCCGTCATGCGCTCGAGCACGCCGGCATCGGGGTTGCCGGTGCCGATGGCGCGCATGTCCTCGGCCAGCTGGCCGGTGGCGAAGGGCGCGCTGCGCGCGAAATAGGTCTTCGTGACGTCGACGAGCTTGATCGGGAAGGCATAGCGACGGCCCCGCGCGAGGGCCATTCAGAAGAAAGGCGCAAGGTGCACACTCGCGGCCATGCAACGCGACTGGGACATCTTCTGCAAGGTCATCGACAACCATGGCGACCTCGGCGTCTGCTGGCGGCTCGCACGCCAGCTCGCCGGCCTCGGCGAACTGGTGCGGCTCTGGGTCGACGACGCCAGCGCGCTGGCCTGGATGGCACCCGACGGCTGCGCGGGCGTGCGCGTGATCGACTGGAGCGATCCGGCCGCAGTGAGCGCGGCCGCGGCCGAGCCGGCGCCGCGGGTGCTGATCGAGGCCTTCGGCTGCGACCCGGCGCCCGCGCTGATCGCGCGCTTCGCCGCAGCCTCGGCCGCCGACGATGCCCCACGCGCCTGGATCAACCTCGAATACCTCTCGGCCGAACCCTATGTGGAGCGGCTGCATGGCCTGCCCTCGCCGGTCTTCAGGGAACCGGGTGCCGGGCTCACCAAGCGCTTCTTCTATCCAGGCTTCACCGAGGCCACCGGCGGCCTGCTGCGCGAACCGGACCTGGCCCGGCGGCGCGCGGCCTTCGATCGCGTTGCCTGGCTGGCGCAACGGCAATTGCCCTGGCGCGAAGGCGAACGGCTGGTGTCGCTGTTCTGCTACGAGCCGCCGGCCCTGGCCGCGCTGCTGGCGCAACTGGCCGATGACGGCACGCCGACCCGGCTGCTGGTGACGCCGGGCCGGGCGACCGAAGCCGTCAGGGCCTGCCTTTCGAGCACGGAATGGCTCGAACGCTCGCCCAGCGAGGCGAGTGCGCTATCGATTTCATACCTGCCGCACCTCGACCAGCCCGATTTCGACCACCTGCTCTGGGCCTGCGACCTGAATTTCGTGCGCGGCGAGGATTCGCTGGTGCGCGCCCTCTGGGCCGGCGCGCCGCTGGTCTGGCAGATCTATGCGCAGGACGACGACGCGCACCACGTGAAGCTGAACGCCTGGCTCGACTGGCTGGAAGCGCCGGCCTCGATGCGGCGCTTCCACCACGCCTGGAACGGCTTCGGCAACGCAGCCCTGTCGCTCGCCGACATCGGCGAAGAATGGCGTCTTGCCGTGACCCGAGGGCGCGAGCGCCTGCTCGCGCAGGACGATCTCGTGACCCAACTGCAGCATTTCGTCGCCGGAAAAAGCTAAAATAGCGGGCTTTGCGGATTTCGGCCCGGATCCTGGGAAATTCCTGGGGGTTCGAGATGCACTCCGCTGAACCTGCCGCGGGACATGTACCGCGGGGCTTTTTCCAACCGGCACTCCTGCCCGGATTCTGGAAGTCCCGCGCACCGAGCGGCTTACATCCAGAGACCCTGATATGAAAATCGCTCAAGAAATCCGCGCCGGCAACGTCATCATGCACGGCAAGGATCCGATGGTCGTGCTCAAGACCGAATACAGCCGCGGCGGCCGCAACAGCGCCACCGTGCGCATGAAGATGAAGAGCCTGATCGCCAACTTCAACACCGAAGTGGTCTTCAAGGCCGACGACAAGATCGACCAGATCGTGCTCGAGAAGAAGGACTGCACCTACTCCTACTTCGCCGACCCGATGTATGTCTGCATGGACGCCGACTACAACCAGTACGAAGTCGAAGCCGAGAACATGGGCGACGCCCTGAACTACCTCGAAGACGGCATGGCCGTCGAAGTGGTGTTCTACGACGGCAAGGCCATCTCGGTCGAACTGCCGACCAGCGTCGAGCGCGAAATCACCTGGACCGAGCCGGCCGTCAAGGGCGACACCTCGGGCAAGGTCCTGAAGCCCGCCAAGATCGCCACCGGCTTCGAAGTGCCCGTGCCGCTGTTCGTCTCGCAAGGCGACAAGATCGAAATCGACACGCGCACCGGCGAATACCGCAAGCGCGTCTGAGCGCCGCCTTCCCCGGCTGACCACCACCCGCAAGAGGCTCCGCAAGGAGCCTTTTGTCTTTGCGGCCCGTCCGCACGCAACGAATCCCGCGCTGCACAATCCCATCCTTATGACCAACAGCACGCACGACCTTCACGACAAGCGCCTCGCCGATGCCTGGGCCACGCTCCAGTCCCATGCCGACAAGGGGCTGCCGCTCGATCCCGATCCCTCGCGCATCGCCTTCGCCGATCCCGAGTTCCTGCTGCGCCGCGAAACCCGCGGCGTGCGCATGCAGCTCGAACTGATGAAGCCCGACATCGAGCAGCGCGCCCACGGCATCGAGAACACCATCGTGGTCTTCGGCAGCGCGCGCTTTCGCAGCGAGGAAGAAGCCGCCGCGCTGATCGTCGAGGCCGACAAGGCCGGCGACACCGCCGCGGCCGAGCGCTGGCGCCGGCTGGCGCGCAGCTCGCACTACTACGAGAAGGCGCGCACCTTCGGCAAGCTGGTCGCGCGCCACAGCGAGAACAAGGAGCCGCAGGACAAGCTCTTCATTTGCACCGGCGGCGGCCCCGGCATCATGCAGGCGGCCAACCGCGGCGCGCACGAGGCCGGCGGCCTGTCGGTCGGCCTGGCCATCGCGCTGCCGATGGAGGAAGCGGCCAATCCCTACGTCACGCCCGCGCTGAGCTTCAAGTTCCACTACTTCGCGATCCGCAAGATGCATTTCATGATGCGTGCGAAGGCGCTGGTGGCGTTCCCGGGCGGCTTCGGCACGCTCGACGAGCTGTTCGAGGTGATCACGCTGGTGCAGACGCGCAAGTCGAAGCCGGTGCCGATCGTGCTGTTCGGCTCGGACTACTGGAAGCGCCTGATCGACTTCGACTTCCTGGTCGACGAAGGCGTGATCTCGCCCGGCGACGTCAATCTCTTCGAGTACGTGGACGCGCCCGAAGACGCGTGGGAAGCGATCAAGCGCTTCTACAAGCTCTGAGCCGGCGCGGGCCGCAGCGCCTCAGGAGCTAAGCGGCCTCGTCCTCATCGTCGTCGTCATCGGGCCGCAGCGCGTGCTCGAAGAAGCGCGTGAGCGCCTTGGCACGCCGGCGCCGCTCGGGCCCCGGCCCGGTCGCGAGGCCCATGGCCACGGCGTCGTCGGCCACGCCGTGCAGCGCATTGAACAGGATCACGGCCGTGAGCGTCGGGTCCTCGACCTCCCACACGCCGGCCGCGTCGCCATGCTTGAGCAGGCCGACCAGTTGCGTGATGACCGCGTTGTCGTTGCGCATGCGCCGGTCCTCGGGCCGGTACTCGTGGAACACCACGTCGTGCAGCGCGACGTTGTCGAGGTAGGTCTCGAGCCCCGTCTCGACCCAGGCCTTGATGCGGCCATGATGGTCCTCGGGACGGTGGCGGTCCATCGCCTCCTGCAGCCGCGCGCAGAAGCTGTCGACGAAGCGCTGCTGCAGCGCGCCGAGCAGCGCCTCCTTCGACGGGAAGTACAGATAGAAGGTGCCCTTGGCCACCTGCGCGCCGGCCGCGATGTCGTCGATGCTGGTGGTGGCGATGCCCTTCTCGATGAACAGCCGCTCGGCCGCGTCCATCAGCGCCGCGGCGCGGGTTTCGGGCGCCTTGACGCGGCGGCGCGGTTCGGACGCCTCCGAAGGCGGTGACGGGTCCGCCGCATCGGGCGTGGAAGAAGTGATGGTGCGGCGCCCCGTCGTCATTCGGTTCCCTCAGGTTGTGGCTGCGGCGGCACGTGCCGCCGCGATGGCCGCGTTCACCGCGGCCGCGTCGAGCGCCAGGCCGCGCGGCGCCAGCACGCGCTCGCCGAGCCAGGCGATGGCCTCGTCGGTGCGCGCGAAGGTGTCGGCCGGCACGCCGAAGAGCTTCTCGACATTCATCTTGCGGATTTTCTCGTATTGATCGGGCGGCACCACGCTGGCCATGCCCATCATATGGCGCCGGATGTCGGCGCCGCGCGCCTGCAGCCACTGCTTCGCGCTCTGCGCGCTGCCTTCGGGATGCACCAGCGCGTCGGCGTCGGCGAACACGCGCAGCGAGGCAAAAGGCTCGCCACGGTCGAGCCAGCGGTTCCAGTCCTCGGTGAAGACCTGCATGTCCTCGAGGGTCTGCAACCCCGAAGACACGCTGATGACCAGCGGCCACTGGCCGAGTTCGTGATGGATCATGGACAACTCCTTGATGACAGTCCGGGAACGAAGAACGGGAAGGCGACGCGCGGACAGGCGCAGCGGCACGCGCGCGGCGGGCATGGAGAGAAGCTCCTCAGGCGCGGGCCGGCAGCGCGGCGGTGCGCGGCCTGACGCCGAGCAGCAGCCCGGCCGCCAGCAGGCCGGCCAGCCCGGCACAGGCCACGGCCGCATGGAAGCCGCCGGCCAGCGCGCCCGACACCAGGCCGTGGGCCAGCGAAGGATCGAGCGCGCCCAGCGCGGCGGTGTCGTGCCGCGCCACGGCGGCCACCGCCATCTCCTGCGCGCGCGCCGCCGGCAGGCCGCTGCGCTCGAGTGCCGCCGCCAGCAGCGCGGTGGCGCGGCCGCTCATCAGCGTGCCGAGCAGCGCGATGCCGATCAGCATGCCGGCCTGGCGCAGCGCGTTCATCGTGGCCGAGGCCATGCCCGAGCGCTGCGCCGGCACCGAGGCGATCACCGCGGTGCTGGTGGCCGGCACCGCCAGCCCGGTGCCGGCGCCGAGAACCACGAACAGCAGCGCGAGCACCACGTAGGGCGTGTCGGCCGCCAGCAGCGTCATCGCGAGCATCGCGGCGCCGATCAGGCCGTAGCCCGCCACCATCAGCGCATGGACGCCATGGCGCCGCGACAGCCGGCCGAACTGCGAGGACACGATGCCGGTCGCGACGAACTGCGGCACCATGCGCCAGCCGGTGTCGGTGGCCGACCAGCCCTGCACCTGCTGCAGGAACAGCGAGAAGAAGAACAGGCTCGCGTAGGCCGAGAAGCCCAGCACGAAGGACGCGAAGTTGGTGACCGAGAAGCGCGCGTCGCGAAACAGGCCCAGCGGCAGCAGCGGCCGCTGCACGCGCGCCTCCACCGCCAGGAACAGCACGAGACCGAGCGCGGCCAGCGCCAGCGATACCGTGGTGCGCCCCGACAGCCAGCCGTGCTCGCCGGCCGCGATCAGCCCGAAGGTCAGCGCGCCGAGCCACAGCACGCTGAGCACCTGCCCCGCCGGATCGAGCGCCGCATGCTCGGGGTGCGAGGTCTCGCGGATGCCCCAGAGCCCCAGGCCCACGGTCAGCAGGCCGATCGGCAGATTGATCAGGAAGATGCTCTGCCAGCCCGTGTGGTCCACCAGCAGACCACCGAGCATCGGCCCGAGGATCAGCGAGATCGCGGTGAACGAGGACCAGCCGCCGATCACGCGCGCGCGGCTCGCCGGCTCGGGAAAGGCATGGGCCAGGATCGACAGCGCGCCCGGGATCAGCAGCGCGCCCGCGATGCCCTGCACCGCGCGGCCGGCCAGCAGCGTGCTCAAGGTGCCGGCCATGGCGCACATCGCCGAACCGATGGTGAATACCACCACGCCGGCCAGCCAGGCGCGCTTGCGACCGTAGCGGTCGCCAAGCGGACCGGCCGAGAGCATGAAGGCCGACAGGCACAGCGCGTAGATGTCGATCACCCACTGCAGGCCCGCGAGGTCGGTGGCGAGCGCGCGCTGCAGGGTGGGCAGCGCGACGTTGACGATGCTCACGTCGAGCGTGGCGATGAAGCTGCCGAGATAGACCGCGGCGACGAGCGCGAGCCGGCGGCGCGGATCGTCGATCGCCGCCCGGGATGGGGAGTCCATGGGACCGCCTTCGGGATTCGTTGAAGAGGCGGCGATACTGACTTCAAGTCACTATCTTGTCAATCAGATGAGAATTGATCTTATTTGGATCAGGATTTCCTGGAAGCCGGCAGTGGCTTCGGCGCCGTTCAGTGCCCCTCCTCCCGCACCTTCAAGCCCCAGGTGGCGCGCGCACCGAGCGCCACCACCCCGCCCACGACCCAGAACACGCCGCCGATGCCGATCAGCGCACCCAGCGAGCCGAACAGCATCGGCATCGCCACGCTCGAGGCATTGATGGTCATCAGCCGCAGCCCCAGCGCCTCGCCATGGCGGCTGTGCGGCGTGATCTGGTGCAGCATGCTCATCACCATCGGCTGCACCGCGCCGAGCGCGAAGCCCAGCACCACTGAGCACACGCCCATGCTCAGGGCCGAGGGCAGCAGCGGGTAGACCAGGAAGACGCCAACCGTGACCAGGGTCGAGACGAAGATCACGCTGCGCTCGGAGGCGCGCGAGGCGATCGCCGGCAGCACGATGCGGATCACGGCCGCCGCGATCGCGAAGGCGCCGAGGATCGAGCCGATCACCGAGGCGCTGATGCCGCGCTCGTGCCCCAGCACCGGCAGCACGAAGGCATGCACGTCCCAGCTCGAGGACTGCAGCCAGTTCACGAACAGCAGGCGGCGGAACATCGGTTCGCGCAGCAGGTCCCAGGCGCGCGTGGGCACGGCCCCGGGCAGCGGCGGCGTGGGCGGCGGCTCGTGGGCGCCGCGCGCCATCAGCCAGCACAGGATCGGCAGCAGCGCCATGGCCGCGAAGCAGACGCGGAAGGCCAGCATGTCGGCGGCCGCGCGGCCCGCGTGGTCGATCAGCAGCCCGGCCAGGAACGGGCCGACGAAGTTCGCCACCGCGGGCGCGATCGCGAGCCAGCTGAACACCCGCTTGAGCTCGGTCGGCGTGGTGGCCGAGCGGCCCACGTGGCGCTGCAGCGCGATCACGGTCGCGCCGGTGGCGCCACCGGTCAGCAGCGCCGCCACGCACATGGCCGGAAAGACCGGGAACGCCCAGACCAGTCCCGCACCCAGCGAGGCCGCGATCACCGACAGCAGCAGCGGCCGCTTGAAGCCGTGGCGGTCGGCGAAGCGCCCGGCCGGCAACGCGAGGAAGACCTGGGTCAGCGCGAACAGCGCGATCAGCACGCCGACGGCCGCCGCGCTGTAGCCCTGCTGCAGCGCCAGCAGCGGCGTCGCCAGCCGCATGCCGGCCATGGTGGCGTGGAGGCAGACCTGCGCGCCGATGACGCGCAGCAGTTCGCTGCCCTTCACGGCTTGCCGCCGCTGTCGGGATCGGCGTCGATGCCTTCGGCGCCCGCGGCCAGCGGCGGCAGCAATGCCTGCGCCTGGCCCTCGGGCAGCGCCTCGACCTTGCGCAGCGCCAGGCGCATCTGCCTGGCGCGCGTATCGGCCTTGTCGAGCGTGTCGGAGGCTTTGGCCACCTGTTCCTTCACGCGCTCGACCCACTCGCCGTAGCGCTCGAACTCGGTCTTGACCGCGCCCAGCACCTTCCAGACCTCGGAGGCCTGGCGCTCGAGCGCCAGCGTGCGAAAGCCCATGTGCAGGCTGTTGAGCATCGCGAGCAAGGTGGTCGGGCCGGCCAGCGTTACGCGGTGCTGGCGCTGGATCGCGTCCATCAGGCCCGGCCGCCGCAGCACCTCGGCATAGAGGCTCTCGACCGGCAGGAAGAGGATCGCGAAATCGGTGGTGTGCGGCGCCGCGAGGTAGCTCTCGGCGATGGACTTGGCCTCGGCGCGGATGCGCGCCTCGAGCGCCTTGGCGGCGAGCTCGGCGGCCACCGCGTCGGCCTGCTCGTGGGCCTCGATCAGGCGCTCGTAGTCGTCGCGCGGAAACTTAGCGTCGATCGGCAGCCAGACCGGCGCGCCCTCGTCGCCGCGGCCCGGGAAGCGGATCGCGAAGTCCACCCGCTGCCCGCTGCGCGGCTTGGTCTCGACCTGGCGCGCGTACTGCTCGGGCGTCAGCACCTGCTCGAGCAGCGCCTCGAGCTGCACCTCGCCGAAGATGCCGCGCGTCTTCACGTTGGTCAGCACGCGCTGCAGGCTACCGACACCGACCGCCAGCGTCTGCATCTCGCCCAGCCCCTTGTGCACCTGCTCGAGCCGCTCGGCCACCTGCCGGAAGCTCTCGCCGAGGCGCGCCTCGAGCGTGCTCTGCAGCTTCTCGTCGACGGTCTTGCGCATCTCGTCGAGCTTGGCGGCATTGCCCTGCTGCAGTTGCGTGAGCTGGCTTTCCATCGTGGCGCGCACCTCGGCGAGACGGCGCGCATTCGATTCCGACAGGCCCTGCAGCTGCGACGCCAGCGTGTCGGCCAGCGTCTTCTGCAGCGCGGCGAGCTGCAGCGCGAAGGCATCGAGCTGGGCGTTCTGCGTGCGCGTGGCCTCCGCGCCCTGCATCACCAGCGACTGCTGGAAGGTGGCGAAGGCCTGCGCGGTTTCCTGCCGCGCGCCGCGCGAACTCTCCGCGATCTCGCGGCGCAGTTCGCGCTCGGTGCGCTCGTTGGCGGCGAGCAGTTCGCCATGATCGGGCGGCGGCGCCCGGCGGGCCAGCAGCCAGACGAGGAGCACGAGCTGGATGACGGCCACGACCGCCAGGGCCAGAAGAATCAAGTCGGTGAGTTCCAAGGGGATCGCGGGGCGCTTTCTATTCTTTTTTGTTCGGCGGAGATGGCTTACCTGGCGGCCACCGGCGTGACCGGCGTCAGCGGGCCCTTGCCCGTGAAGAAGGCGATCAGGTTGTCGGCCGCGAGCCCGGCCATGGCCTTGCGCGTGGGCACCGTGGCGCTCGCGATGTGCGGCGTGAGCACGACGTTGGGCACGGTCAGCAGGTCGGGATGGACCTTGGGCTCGCCCTCGAACACGTCGAGCCCCGCGGCGGCGATGCGCTTCTCGCGCAGCGCCACGGCCAGCGCCGCGTCGTCGACGATGCCGCCGCGCGCGATGTTCACCAGCGTGGCGGTGGGCTTCATCAGCGCGAGTTCGGCCGCGCCGATGGTGTGGTGCGAGGCGGCCGAGTACGGCACCACCAGCACCACGTGGTCGGCGGTCTTGAGCAGATCTTCCTTGCTCGCGTAGGTGGCCTTGCATTCGGCCTCGAGCGAGGCGTCGAGCCGCGAACGGTTGTGATAGATCACCTTCATGCCGAAGCCGTGCGCGCCGCGCTTCGCGATGCCCTGCCCGATGCGGCCCATGCCGATGATGCCCAGCGTGGCGCCGTGGATGTCGGAGCCCGCGAACATGTCGAAGCTCCACTTCTGCCACTTGCCCGCGCGCAGGAAATGCTCGCTCTCGGCGATGCGGCGCGCGGTGGCCATCAGCAGCGCGAAGCCGAAGTCGGCGGTGGTCTCGGTCAGCACGTCGGGCGCGTTGGTGCCGACCACGCCGCGCGCGGCCATCGCGTCGACGTCGAAGTTGTTGTAGCCCACGGCCATGTTGGCGCAGATCTTCAGGTCGGGGCAGGCGTCGAGCAGCGCGGCGTCGATGCGCTCGCTGCCGGTGGTGAAGGCGCCCTGCTTGCCCTGCAGCTTCGCGGCGAGCTGCTCCCTGGTCCAGCTCTCGTCGGACTGGTTCGACTCGATCTCGAAATGCTGCGCCAGGCGCTCGAGGGTCTCGGGAAAGATCGCGCGGGCGACCAGGATCTTGGGCTTGCTCATGGGCTTTGTCTCGCTAGCGGAAGAAAAGGAAGGTGGAGAGGACGAACAGCGGCAGCAGGATGGCCATCGACCAGGCCATGTAGCCGAAGAAGCTCGGCATGCGCACGCCGCGGCTCTCGGCGATGGCCTTGACCATCAGGTTGGGCGCATTGCCGATGTAGGTGTTGGCGCCCATGAAGACCGCGCCGGCCGAGATGGCCGCGAGCGTGGTCGCGTAGGTGGTCATCAGCGCCGCGGGATCGCCGCCCGCGGTGTTGAAGAACACCAGGTAGGTCGGCGCGTTGTCGAGGAAGGAACTGAGCGCGCCCGTGGCCCAGAAGTACATCGCGGGGTCGGGCTGGCCGTCGGGCCGCGTGACCGCCGAGACGACCGCGCCGAACGGCCCCTGCGTGCCGGCCTTGAGCATCGCGATCACCGGGATGATGGTCAGGAAGATGCCCGCGAACAGCTTGGCCACCTCGGCCATCGGACCCCATTCGAACTGGTTGGCCTGGTGCACCGACTTCGCCGTGATCTTGAGCGAGACCAGCGTGATGGCGATCAGTCCGGCATCGCGCAGCAGCCCCGGCAGGCCGACCTCGGTGCCGGCCACGTCGAAGTGCACGCCGGACTTCCAGAAGCCGCTCATGAGCACCAGCGCCACCACGCCCGCGAGCAGCCAGAAGTTGGCGGCGCCGTCGAAGCCGATGCCGCGCGTGTCGGGCGTGGGGTCGACCGGCAGGATGCCTTCCTTGCGGTAGTAGTGGCGGTCGATCAGGTAGAACAGGACCAGCAGCACGCCGAGCACGAACATCGTGTCGGGCAGGATGTTGCGCGCGGTCCAGAAGAAGTCCACGCCCTTGAGGAAGCCGAGGAACAGCGGCGGATCGCCCAGCGGCGTGAGCGAGCCGCCCACGTTCGAGACGATGAAGATGAAGAACACGACCACGTGCACCCGGTGCACGCGGTTGTCGTTGGCGCGGATCAGCGGGCGGATCAGCAGCATCGAGGCGCCCGTGGTGCCCATGAAGCTCGCGAGCACCGCGCCGATCGCGAGGATGGCGGTGTTCAGGCCCGGCGCCCCGTGCAGGTTGCCACGGATGTGGATGCCGCCGGCCACCGTGAACAGCGTGGTCAGCAGCACGATGAACGGGATGTACTCGGCCACCAGCGCATGCATGAGCTGCGTGCCCGCGAGCGCCGGGCCGTGCAGCGCCGCGAAGGGCAGCAGGAAGGCCAGCGCCCAGGCCGCCGAGACCTTGCCGTAGTGGTGGTGCCAGAAGGACGGCGCCAGCAGCGGCATCAGCGCGATCGAGAGCAGGATGCCCGCGAACGGCACGCCCCACAGCGGCGACAGCGAGCCGCCGTCGAAATCCGCGGCCAAGGCCGGCCCGGCAACGAGCAACGGCACCATGGCCGCCACGAGACGCATCGATTTTTTCATGGGGCCGTACCGTAACAGAGCCAGGCCCCGCGGCGGCCCGCGTGAACCCGCATCAGGCGGCAGGCTGCTCGATCTCGAACACCTGGCGCAGGTAGGCCAGGTACTTCTCGTCCTCGCACATGTTCTTCGACGGGGTGTCCGAGAGCTTGGCCACCGGCTGGTCGTTGCAGCGGATCATCTTGATCACGATCTGCAGCGGCTCGTAGCCCAGGTCGTTGGTGAGGTTGGTGCCGATGCCGAAGGCCAGCTGGCAGCGGCCGCGGAACTGCTGGTAGAGCTCGATGGTGCGCGGCACCGTGAGGCCGTCGCTGAAGATCAGCGTCTTGGTGCGCGGGTCGACGCGGTTCGCGAGGTAGTGCGCGATCATGCGCTCGCCCCACTGGAACGGATCGCCGCTGTCGTGGCGCGCGCCGTCGAACAGCTTGCAGAAGTACAGGTCGAAGTCGCGCAGGAAGGCGCTCATGCCGTAGACGTCGGACAGCGCGATGCCCAGGTCGCCGCGGTATTCGCGCGCCCAGCTCTCGAAGCCGAAGATCTGGCTGTCGCGCAGCCGCGGGCCCAGCGCCTGGCAGGCCTGCAGGTATTCGTGCGCCATGGTGCCCAGCGGGATCAGCCCGAGCTTCATCGCGTAGAGCACGTTGCTGGTGCCCGCGAGCTGCGGCAGCCGGCCGCCGGGCTGCGAGCTCGAGGGCGGCGAGGTCACCGCGCCGAGCCGCGCGTTGAGGGTGCGCAGCACCTCCTCGTGCCAGTCCTTCGAGAAGCGGCGCCGCGTGCCGTAGTCGGCGATC
The DNA here is from genome assembly GCF_059415325.1 of Variovorax sp. GW821-FHT10D07. Lineage (NCBI taxonomy): Bacteria > Pseudomonadati > Pseudomonadota > Betaproteobacteria > Burkholderiales > Comamonadaceae > Variovorax > Variovorax sp. GW821-FHT10D07. The sequence goes on from NZ_JBWKMZ010000002.1 coordinate 622,783, forward strand.
TTGAGGTCGCCGAGGCCGGCCTCCTGCAGCTGCGCGATCTTGATCTCGAGCCGGCGTCGGCCCTCGTCGAGGTCGGGGCGCTTCTGCGTGTTGCGGAAGTAGACCTCGTTGACGATCGCCAGCACCGGGATCTCGAACAGGATGGTGTGCAGCCACGGGCCCTGGATGCGGATCTCGAGCTCGCCCGAGGGCTGGGGAATGATGTTGATGTACTTCTCGTTGAGCCGGAACAGGCCGAGGAAGTCGATGAAGTCGCTCTTGATGAAGCGCATCGAGCGCAGGTAGGCCAGTTCTGCATCGCGGAACTGCAGCGAGCAGAGGCTGCGCACCTCCTCGCGGATCTGGCTGGCGAACTGCGCGAGGTCGACGCCGGGGTTGCGGCACTTGAAGCGGTACTCGACGCGTGCCCCCGGGAAGTGATGCAGCACGACCTGCATCATGGTGAACTTGTAGAGGTCGGTGTCGAGCAGGCTGTGGATGATCATGGTGCGGCGCGCGTTGTCTCTCTGTCGTCCCGGCCCGAAGTTTTTCGGGCGCCGCTCGATTATCACGGCCCCCGTCGGCCTGTGCCTACGGACCCTGCACTGCACGTCCTACCACTGGGGTGAATGCACCTGTAGACAGTGTTTTTCACGGCGGCGAAATGGCCCGCCGAATCAACCTCTCAAGGAGATTCGCATGAACAAGGACACCATCGAAGGCAACTGGAAGCAGCTCAAGGGCAAGGTCAAGGAGCAATGGGGCAAGCTGACCGACGACGACTTCGACGTCATCGCCGGCAAGCGCGACCAGCTGCTGGGCCGCATCCAGGAACGCCACGGCATCAGCCGCGACGAGGCCGAGAAGCAGGTCAAGGACTGGGAATCGCGCGACGGCCGCACGCCCGACGCGCTCTGGTTCGAACGCTACTGAGGTCCTGACTTCCGCTTTCCCTCATCCATCGACTAGGAGAACTCCAAAATGAAGAAACACCTGCTCATGCTCGCGCTCGCCTCCACCTGCTTCGTCGCCACCCAGGCCGGCGCCCAGATGAACAAGGACGAGCACAAGGTCGCCAAGGAAAAGATCGAGGCCGACTACAAGGTCGCCAAGACCCAGTGCGACACGATGAAGGACAACGCCAAGGACGTCTGCCAGAAGGAAGCCAAGGGCAAGGAGAACGTCGCCAAGGCCGAGCTCGAACAGCAGTTCAAGCCCAGCGACAGCAACGCCCGCAAGGTGGCCGAGGAAAAGGTGAAGGCCACCTATGAAGTCGCGAAGGAAAAGTGCGACGACCAGACCGGTGACGCCAAGTCCGCCTGCGTGAAGCAAGCCAAGGCCGACGAGGACAAGGGCAAGGCCGACATCAAGGCGATGGCCAAGAAGTAAGCCGCTTCTCTTACCTCGCAACGACAACGGCGCCTCGAGGGGCGCCGTTTCTCTTGGGGCTCAGGCCCGCAGCGAATCGACCACGCGCTGCAGCGCCTCGGGCAGCGGCACCGGCCGCTGGGTCGTTCGGTCGACGTAGACATGCACGAAATGCCCCTGGGCCGCCGCGGTATCGGCACCCTGCGCGAACAGGCCGACCTCGTAGCGCACGCTGGAACGGCCGGCCTGCGCCACGCGGATGCCGGCCTCGATGGTCTGCGGGAAGGCCAGCGGCGCGAAGTAGTTGCACTGCGTCTCGACCACGAAGCCGATGGTCGAGCCCTGGTGGATGTCGAGGGCGCCGCGCTCGATCAGCAGCGCGTTCACCGCCGTGTCGAACCAGCTGTAGTAGACGACGTTGTTGACGTGGCCGTACATGTCGTTGTCCATCCAGCGCGTGGGAATGCTGCGGAAGACGGGGTAGCTGGCGCGCGGTTGCGGCACGGGCTTGGGGCTGGGAGAGGCAGGCGTCGTCATCGCGCGAGATTCTGCCAGCGGCCCTCGCCGGCTCCAGGCGACTGCGCGACACCCGCGGCCGCCATTGCGTTTCAAGGCCGGCCGGCCCGGTTTAGAAAGCCGCTTCTAAATTGCTGCAAAGCAACAAAAACCCCTTGCCCGGAGATTTCAGCTGCCTATACTTGAGCCCATGCTGCACCGCAACAAAGCCGACGAGGCGCAGCGCAACGTGAATAGACCAACCATCATCCCTTTCGGAGATTCCAAATGGCCCTGACCGCTGACCAGATCCTCGCCGCCCAAAAAGCCAACCTCGAAACCCTGTTCGGCCTGACCACCAAGGCATTCGAAGGCGTCGAGAAGCTCGTCGAACTCAACGTGACCGCCTCCAAGGCCGCCCTGTCCGAAGCCGCCACCACCGCCCAGGCCGCCCTGAGCGTGAAGGACGCGCAAGAACTGCTGACGCTGCAAGCCAGCCTGTTCCAGCCCCTGGCCGAGAAGACCGCCGCCTACAGCCGTCACCTGTACGAAATCGCCCAAGGCACCGGCGCCGAATTCACCAAGGCCTTCGAATCGAAGGCCAGCGAAGCCCAGCAAGCCTTCGTCGGCCTGGTCGACAGCGCTTCGAAGAACGCTCCCGCCGGTTCGGAAACCGCCGTCGCCGTGCTGAAGAGCGCCGTCGCCGCCGCCAACAACGCTTTCGAATCGGTGCAAAAGGCCGTCAAGCAAGCGTCGGACGTCGCCGAAGCCAACTTCAACGCCGTGTCCACGCAAGCCGTCGCCGCTGCCAAGACCGCGACCGCTTCGTCGCGCAAGCGCTAAGCCGCCGACCACCACCAGTTGTCTCCTTGGGTCCTCACGGATCCAATTCAGGGCCTCGTCTTCGGACGGGGCCTTTTTTTTATGCGCGCGCCGAAACCGCGGCGCGCCGGGCCGTCTTCGATAATGCAAGGCTTTTCTTCCTCAGGAGACTCCTACATGCAGATCGACGGCAAGGTTTTCATCGTGACCGGTGGCGCTTCGGGCCTCGGCGAAGGCGCGGCACGCATGCTGGCCGGCAACGGCGCCAAGGTCGTCATTGCCGACATGCAGGCCGACAAGGGCGAAGCCGTCGCGCGCGACATCGGCGGCGTGTTCGTGAAGTGCGACGTGAGCCAGGAAGCCGACGGCCAGGCCGCGGTGGCGGCCGCGCTGCAGCTCGGCAAGCTGGTCGGCCTGATCAACTGCGCGGGCATCGCGCCGGCCGAGAAGACCGTGGGCAAGAACGGCCCGCACGCGCTGGCGGTGTTCAGCAAGACCGTCACGGTCAACCTGATCGGCAGCTTCAACATGATCCGGCTGGCCGCCGACGCCATGAGCAAGAACGAGCCCGAAGCCACGGGCGAGCGCGGCGTGCTGATCTCGACCGCCTCGGTCGCGGCCTACGACGGCCAGATCGGCCAGGCCGCCTACAGCGCCTCGAAGGGCGGCGTGGTCGGCATGACGCTGCCGATCGCACGCGACCTGGCGCGCAACGGCATCCGCAACATGACGATCGCCCCCGGCATCTTCGGCACGCCGATGCTGTTCGGCATGCCGCAGGAGGTGCAGGACGCGCTGGCCGCCAGCGTGCCCTTCCCCTCGCGCCTGGGCACCCCGGCCGACTACGCGAAGCTGGCCAAGCACATCATCGAGAACGACATGCTCAACGGCGAGGTGATTCGGCTGGACGGAGCGATTCGACTCCCGCCCCGCTGAGCGGCGCACGCGGCGGCTTGGCGCTGCCGGTGCGGTCCAGGCGCTCGTAGTTCGCGATCACCTGGGCGCCCAGCAGCACCAGCGTGGCCGCGATCTCGAGGCTCAGCAGCACCACGATCGCCGTGGTCAGCGAGCCGTAGACGACGTTCACCTGCGACAGCGTCGAGAAGTACCAGATCAGGATCCGCCGCGTGGCCTCCCACAGCAGCGCGGCGGTGATGCCCCCCAGCAGCGCATGGCGCAGCGACATCCGCCCGGCCGGCATCACGAGGTAGAGCGAGGTCAGCATGAAGATCTCGCCGCCCAGCCCCAGCAGGTACAGCAGCAGCCCCGACACGCCCGACAGCGACCAGCTGCGCCCCAGCAGGTCGACGCTCTCCTGCCCCACGAGCTGCAGCGCGCCCGACACCAGCGTGACCAGCAGCAGCCCCACGCACAGGCACAGGATGTAGACGTAGGGCATCGCCACCGACACCAGGAAGTGGCGTTTGTGGTCGGCCTTGCGGTGGTGGAAGATCACCGCCATCGCGCTCTCGAGCACGCTGAAGGCCAGCGAGCTGAAGAACACCATGGTCACCAGCAGCACCGGCCCGAGCACGTCGCGGTGGTCCAGGAAGCTCGAGAGCTCAGCCACGATGGCCTTCGACTGGCCCGGCAGCAGCCATTCGAGATAGCGGCCGATGGTGCGCAGCAGCTCGGCCTGGTCGATCACGTGCGACAGCGCGATCACGCTGACGATCAGCAGCGGCACGATCGACAGCAGCGCGTAATAGGCCACGGCACCGGCCAGCAGCAGCCCCTGGTTGGCGCGGAACTCCTTCAGGGCGTCCCAGCCGAAGCGAAGCGGGTGGCGCAGCAGCGGGGCGGCGTGTTTCAGCGGATTGATCGTCGTCATGCGGGCGGGGTGGTCGGTCGCCGCCAGTATGCCGTCGGGTCGCGGGGGACCCGCGGCTTGCGTATGATTTGCCGCTCCCCGCCTACATGACCATCCCCGCTTCATTCATCCAGGAACTCATCGCGCGCGCCGACGTGGTGGAAATCGTCGGCCGCTACGTGCAGCTCAAGAAGGCCGGCGCCAATTTCATGGGGCTGTGCCCCTTCCACGGCGAGAAATCGCCCTCCTTCTCGGTCAGCCCGACCAAGCAGTTCTATCACTGCTTCGGCTGCGGCGCCCACGGCAACGCCATCGGTTTCCTCATGGAGCATGCCGGCATGGGCTTCGTGGAAGCCGTGCACGACCTCGCGGGCCAGTACGGCCTGCAGGTGCCGGAAGACGACGCCTCGCCGGCCGAGCGCGCGCGCGCCGCAAGCCAGCGCCAGAAGCAGGCCACGCTGACCGACGTGCTCGAGAAGGCCGGCGACGCCTTCCGCAAGCACCTGCGCCAGGCGCCCGGTGCCATCGACTACCTGAAGGGCCGCGGCGTCTCGGGCGAGATCGCCAAGCAGTTCGGCATCGGCTACGCGCCGCCGGGCTGGCGCACGCTCGCGGGCGTGTTCCCCGACTACGAGGACCCGCTGCTGGCCGAGAGCGGCCTCGTGATCGTCAACACCGAGGACGGCCAGGTCGAGGCCAGCGAGGCCAAGCGCTACGACCGCTTCCGCGACCGGGTGATGTTCCCGATCCGCAACGTCAAGGGCGAATGCATCGGCTTCGGCGGCCGGGTGCTCGGCGACGAGAAGCCCAAGTACCTGAATTCGCCCGAAACCCCGGTCTTCAGCAAGGGCCGCGAGCTCTACGGCCTCTACGAGGCCCGCGCGGCGTTCCGCGACCGCGGCTACGCGCTGGTCACCGAGGGCTACATGGACGTGGTGGCGCTGGCCCAGCTCGGTTTCCCGAACGCGGTGGCCACGCTGGGCACGGCCTGCACCACCGAGCACGTGCAGAAGCTGTTCCGCTTCACCGAGTCGGTGGTGTTCAGCTTCGACGGCGACGCCGCCGGCCGCCGCGCGGCGCGCAAGGCGCTCGACGGCGCCATGCCCTATGCCACCGACACGCGCAGCATCAAGTTCCTGTTCCTTCCGGCCGAGCACGATCCCGACAGCTTCATTCGCGAGTTCGGCGCCGAGGCCTTCGCGCGCTTCGTGCAGGAGGCCACCCCGCTGTCGCGCTTCATGATCGAGGCCGCGCGCGAGGGCTGCGACCTCGGCACCGCCGAGGGCCGCGCCCACATGAGCAGCAACGTGCGCCCGCTGTGGAGCGCGCTGCCCGACGGCGCGCTCAAGCGGCAGCTGCTGAGCGAGATCGCCACGCTGGTGCAGCTCGACGCGGCCGCGCTGTCGGACCTCTGGGCCACGGCGGCGGCGCCGCGCGGCGGTGGCGGGGCCTCGCGCCAGGCCGAGCGCAGCCAGGAGCGCCCGCCCGACGACGACGGCTACTTCCCCGAACCGCCGGTCTACGAAGAGCGCGAGCGTTACTACGAAAACGATAGCAAGAAACGACCGTTCAACAAGCGCTTCGGCCGCAAGGAGCCGCCGCGCGAACCGATGCGCGGGCGCAGCCAGCCGCTGAGCCGGCCCGACATCGCGGTGCGCCTGCTGCTCGCCAACATGGCGCAGTGGGAGCCGCTGTCGCACGAGGTGCACCTGATGCTGTGCGAACTGCCCGGGCCGCACGGCGCGCTGTTCACCTGGCTCGACAGCCAGCTGCACGAGCACGGCGCCCAGCCCTGGGCCGCGCTGCGCGAAGGCATGCGCGGCCAGGAGTTCGAGGCGCTGGCCGACAAGCTGATGACGGCCTCGGAAGGCGGCGCCCCCATCGATCCGGAAGCGAGCGAGAACGATCTGCTGGCCGAGGCCGCCCGCGAGCTGGGCAGCGTGCTCGATTTCATGCTCGACGACCGCCTCAAGTTCCAGCAGAGCGAGGCCATCGCGGCCGTCGGCAAGGACCCGAAGGCGCTCGAACGCTACAAGGCGCTCGAGGCGCGGCGGCTCGAATTGCGTGCCCGCATGCGTCCCAAGACGGTGTAATTGCTTGAAATTTGCGCAAGACGCTATAATGTAGGGCTTCGCAACTGGCGAAATCGGCAAGAGCGACAGCAGCACCTCCGGGCCGGCCCCTCGCGCAACGCACTCCACGGCAACCCCGCTGGAAAGGGCCAATAACCGCAAGGACTGCACACCAAATGATCGCCCGACATCTTGCCTATTGAGGATTTATTCCTCTTTTGCCCAATTGTTCCTGTCCGGCTGTGCCGGGCTGGCGGCGCTGTCTTCGCGGACCGCGCCCGTGTGATTTCGTGTGATCCCGCTTGTCCATTCTTGTTGTAACGAGGTCGTATGCCCAGTTCAAAGAAGCCTGCTCCTTCACCCGCCAAAAGCGCCGCCGCCAAGCCTGCAGCCGAAAAACCGTTGAAAGCAGCCGCTTTGCCGGCAACTAAGACGGGTGCAGCCGCGTCAAAGGCGGCAGCCGCAACGAAAGTGAAAACCGTGCCCACGAAATCGACGACCACCACCGACGACACCAAGAAGACAGCCGCCAAGACGGCTGCGGCAGGCGCTGCCGCCCCCGCCGCCAAGAAGGTCGGCCGCCCGCCCAAGGCCGCCAGCACCGCTGCCGCCGCGCCCGCCACCGGCGCCAAGCGCGGCCGCAAGCCCAAGGCCGACAAGGATGCGCCCGAGAGCGACGTCGACCTGTCGGACATCGAGGACGACCTGGCCGGTGACGAGCCGGTGGCGGCCGTGGCGACGACCGAAGAGAAGGTCAAGCCGCTGCGCATGAAGATCAGCAAGGCGAAGGAACGCGCCTTGATGAAGGAATTCGGCCTCGACGAGACCGTGCTGTCCGAGGAAGACCTCGCCAAGCGCCGCTCGCGCCTGAAGACCCTGATCACGCTGGGCAAGACCCGCGGCTACCTGACGCACGGCGAAATCTCCGACCACCTGCCCGACAAGCTGGTCGACGCCGAGACCATGGAAGTCGTGGTCACCATGCTCAACGACATGGGCGTGGCCGTCTACGAGCAGACCCCCGACGCCGAAACCCTGCTGCTGAACAACACCGCCCCCACCGCCACCACGGTGGAAGAAGCCGAGGAAGAAGCCGAAGCGGCTCTCTCCACGGTGGACAGCGAATTCGGCCGCACCACCGACCCGGTTCGCATGTACATGCGCGAAATGGGCACGGTCGAACTGCTGACCCGCGAAGGCGAAATCGAGATCGCCAAGCGCATCGAAGGCGGCCTGATGGCGATGATGGAGGCCATCTCGGCCTCCCCCGCCACCATCGCCGAGATCCTGCGCCTGGCCGCCGAGATCCGCGAAGGCAAGGTCGTCATCTCGACCATCGTCGACGGCTTCTCGAACCCGAACGAGGCCGACGACTACGTGGCCGAGGAAGACTTCGACGAATTCGACGAGGAAGACGACGACGACGGCAAGGGCGGCTCCAAGGCCCTGACCAAGAAGCTCGAGGAACTCAAGAACGAGGCCCTCTCGCGCTTCGACCGCATCGCCGAGATGTTCGAGAAGGTGCACAAGGTCTACGACAAGGAAGGCTACGGCACGCCCTCGTACACCAAGGCCCAGCAGTCCCTGTCGGACGAGCTGATGACCATCCGCTTCACCGCGCGCACCATCGAGCGCCTGTGCGACCTCGTGCGCACCCAGGTCGACGACGTGCGCAAGAAGGAACGCGAGCTGCGCCGCATCATCGTGGACAAGTGCGGCTTCCCGCAGGACGAGTTCATCCGCGACTTCAGCGGCTTCGACAAGAACGGCAACCGCATCGCCTCCAACCTGCTGAACCTCAAGTGGGTCGAGAAGCAGGCCGCCGCCGGCAAGCCCTGGAGCGCCGTGCTCGCGCGCAACATCCCGCCGGTGCAGGAACTGCAGCAGAAGCTGGCCGACATCCAGTCGCGCGTGGTGGTGCCGCTGACCGAGCTCAAGGACATCAACAAGCGCATGAACGAGGGCGAATCGTCCTCGCGCGATGCCAAGAAGGAAATGATCGAGGCCAATCTGCGCCTCGTGATCTCGATCGCCAAGAAGTACACCAACCGCGGCCTGCAGTTCCTCGACCTGATCCAGGAAGGCAACATCGGCCTGATGAAGGCGGTGGACAAGTTCGAATACCGCCGCGGCTACAAGTTCTCGACCTACGCCACGTGGTGGATCCGCCAGGCCATCACGCGCTCGATCGCCGACCAGGCGCGCACGATCCGCATCCCGGTGCACATGATCGAGACCATCAACAAGATGAACCGTATCTCGCGCCAGCACTTGCAGGAGTTCGGCTTCGAGCCCGACGCCGGCATCCTGGCCGCCAAGATGGAGATCCCGGAAGACAAGATCCGCAAGATCATGAAGATCGCGAAGGAGCCGATCTCGATGGAAACCCCCATCGGCGACGACGACGATTCGCACCTGGGCGACTTCATCGAGGACAGCAGCAACACGGCCCCGATCGAGGCCGCGATGCAGGCGGGCCTGCGCGACGTGGTCAAGGACATCCTCGACTCGCTGACGCCGCGCGAAGCCAAGGTGCTGCGCATGCGCTTCGGCATCGAGATGTCGACCGACCACACGCTGGAAGAAGTCGGCAAGCAGTTCGACGTGACGCGCGAGCGCATCCGCCAGATCGAGGCGAAGGCCCTGCGCAAGCTCAAGCATCCGTCGCGTTCGGACAAGCTGCGCAGCTTTATTGATACGCTCTGAGCCGGTCTCCCGGTATTTCCCCGACAAGGAGGCGCCCGCAAGGGCGCTTTCTTTTTTGGGCCCCTCTGCGACAGACGCACAGATAAGAAGAATGGAGCAATCCTCATCATGAATCCCGATGCAGACAAACTCTGGCAAGCCCCGCGCTGGGCGCTGGCCGTGCTGCTCGCGGTGCTCGGCATGCTCGGGCCCTTCTCCATCGACACCTACATCCCCGCCTTCTCGGGCATCGCGCGCTCGATCGGCGCGACGCCGGCCGAGATGCAGCAGACGCTCTCGGCCTACCTGTTCGGCTTCGCGTTCATGAACCTGTTCCATGGCGCGCTGTCCGACAGCTTCGGGCGCCGGCCGGTGGTGCTGTGGGGCCTCGCGGTGTTCACGCTGGCCTCGCTGGGCTGCGCGCTGTCGCAGACGATCACGCAGCTGGTGCTGTTCCGCGGCCTGCAGGGCCTGTCGACCGGCGCGGGCATCGTGGTCTCGCGCGCGGTGATCCGCGACATGTTCCCGCCCGCCGAGGCACAGCGCGTGATGAGCCAGGTCACGATCTACTTCGGCGTGGCGCCGGCCATCGCGCCGATCGTCGGCGGCTTCCTGTTCGTGCACGCGGGCTGGCACGCGGTGTTCTGGTTCCTGGTGGCCGTGGGCGTGGTGCTGTTCGCCGCCAACTACAAGCTGCTGCCCGAGACGCTGCATCCCTCGCACCGCCAGTCCTTCCACGTGCGCCACCTGCTGCGCGGCTATTGGGACCTGTGCTCCGACCCGCGCTTCCTGCTGCTGGCCTTCGCCAGCGGCGTGCCCTTCAACGGCATGTTCCTCTACGTGCTGGCGGCGCCGGCCTTCCTCGGCGACCACCTCGCGCTGCAGCCGCAGCAGTTCTTCTGGTTCTTCCTGCTGACCATCGGCGGCATCATGCTCGGCGCGCGCGCCAGCGGGCGCATGGCCGGCAAGGTGGCGCCCAAGCGCCAGATCCGCGACGGCTTCCTGATCATGCTGGTCACCTCGGTGGTCAACGTGATCGCCAACACCTTCTTCCAGGCCCACGTGGCCTGGGCGCTGTGGCCGCTCGCGGTGTTCGCCTTCGGCTGGGCGCTGATGGTGCCGGTGGTCACGCTGCTGGTGCTCGACCTGCATCCCGAACGCCGCGGCATGGCCTCCTCGCTGCAGGCGGTGATCGGCTCCACCGCCAACGGCATCGTGGCCGGCGCGGTGGCGCCGCTGGTGATGCACTCCACGCTCGCGCTCGCGCTCACTTCGACCCTGATGCTGGCCATCGGCCTGGTGGCCTGGGTCTGGCTGCACGGCCGCTGGCCCGACATCGGACGGCGCGTCGCCCACGAGGGCTGAAGCGGCGGCAGGCGAACGAACAAGAACAACACAGAGACACTCTTCGATCCGCATGTCCTCCGCCAACAAGCTCCTCGTCTATCTGCGCGCCTGGCTGCCGGGCCGCACCACCGTCGATGCGCGCGAGCGCCTGCGCGCCATGGGCGGCGCGGCCCTCGGGCTGCTGATCACCGCGCTGATCTGCCGCTGGATCGCGCAGACCCTCGGCGGCAACGCCGTGTGGCTGATCGCGCCGCTGGGCGCCAGCGCGGTGCTGGTGTTCGCGGTGCCGGCCAGCCCGCTCGCGCAGCCCTGGTCGGTGGTGGGCGGCAACACGCTGTCGGCCATCGTGGGCATCGCCAGCGTCAACTGGATTCCCGACCCGGCCGTGGCCGCCGCGGTCGCGGTCAGCGGCGCCATCGGCCTGATGTTCGTCGCGCGCTGCCTGCATCCGCCGGGCGGCGCCGCGGCGCTGCTCGCGGTGCTCACCCACACCACGCACCTGTCGTCGGCCTTCTTCCCCTTCTTCGTCAACTCGCTGCTGCTGGTGCTCGCGGGCGCGGCCTACAACAGCTTCACCGGCCGGCGCTATCCACACGTGCAGGTGGCGCAGCCGCCGCGCGCCGACGCGCGCTTCAGCCAGGCCGACATCGATGCCGTGCTGGCGCGCTACAACCAGGTGCTCGACATCAGCCGCGACGACCTCGAGTCGCTGATCCAGCAGACCGAGCTCGAGAGCTACAAGCGGCGGCTCGGCACGCTGCACTGCGACGACATCATGTCGCGCACGCCGATCACGGTGGAGTTCGGCACGCCGCTGCAGGAGGCCTGGGCGCTGATGCACGAGCGCCGCATCAAGGCGCTGCCGGTGGTCGACCGCACGCGCCGCGTGGTGGGCATCGTCACGCAGGCCGACTTCTTCCGCCAGCTCGACCTGGCGCACCACGAAGGCATCGCGGGCCGGCTGCGCGACTTCATCCGCGCCACCCGCACCGTGGTGTCGAACAAGCCCGAGGTGGTGGGCCAGATCATGACGCGCCAGGTGCGCGTGGCCAGCGCCGACCGCCCCGTGGTCGAGCTGGTGCCGCTGTTCTCCGAGGGCGGCCACCACCACATCCCGATCATCGACGCCGAGAAGCGCCTGGCCGGCATGATCACCCAGTCGGATTTCGTGCGCGCGCTCTACAGTGCGGTGCGGCCCGGGAACTGACTCCCCTTTTTCTTCAAGGAGGCATGCGCATGGCCTGGATCGTGTTGTTCTTCGCCGGCCTGCTCGAGGTGGGCTGGGCCATCGGCCTCAAGTACACCGAGGGCTTCAGCCGCTTCTGGCCCTCGGTGGGCACCATCGCATCGATGGCGCTCAGCGTGGTGCTGCTCGGCTGGGCGATGCGCACCTTGCCGGTGGGCACGGCCTACGCGGTGTGGACCGGCATCGGCGCGGTCGGCACCGTGGTGCTGGGCATCGTGCTGTTCCAGGAGCCCTCGAATGCCGCGCGGCTGGTCTGCGTCGGGCTGATCGTCGCGGGCATCCTCGGCCTGAAGCTCACGAGCGCGCACTGAGCGCCCGCGCGTTCACTCCAGCACCACGTTGGCCTTCTTCACCAGCGCCGCATAACGCGCCGCCTCGCTGCGGAAATAGGCCGCCGCCTGCTCGGGCGTGGTCGGCTTGATGAGGTTGCCCTGCTTGTCCATGGCCTCGCGCACCTCGGCGCTCGCGAAGGCCGCGGCCACGGCATCGTGCACGCGCTGCACCTCGGCCGCCTGCATCTTCGCGGGCCCGATCACCGCGAACCAGCCCTCGACCACGTAGTTCGGCAGCCCCTGCTCGGCGATGGTCGGCATCTCGGGCGCGGCCGGCGAGCGCGCCGGGCCGCACAGACCGATGGCGCGCAGCGCGCCGCTCTTCAGGTGCGGCTGCACGGCCGGCAGCGCGACCACGCCCATCTCGACCTGGCCCGCGATCATGTCGGTGACCATCGGGCCCGTGCCCTTGTAGGGAATGTGCCGCGCCTTCACGCCGGCCTCGTCCATGAACATCTCGCCGGCCAGATGGATGATGGTGCCGTTGCCCGAGGAAGCGTAGTTGTAGCCCTCGGGCTTCGCGCGCAGCAGCGCCACCAGCTCCTTCACGTTCTTCGCCGGCAGCTTCGGGTTCACCGCCAGCACCAGCGGCGTGGCGCCCACCACGCTGATCGGCGTCACGTCGGCGATCGGGTCGAAGGGCATCTTCCTGAACACCGCCGGGTTGATGACGTGGTTGTTCGACACCATGCCCAAGGTGAAGCCGTCGGGCGCGGCCTTGACCACGGTCGAGGTGCCCGTGATGCCGCCCGCGCCCGGCTGGTTCTCGACCACCACCGGTTGGCCGAAGGCCTTGCCGAGCGCGACCGTGGCGGCGCGCACGATGGCGTCCACGCCCGAGCCCGCGCTGATCGGCAGGATGAAGCGCACGGGCCGGTCGCCCTGCGCCCAGGCGGGCCAGGCGGCGAGCGCGGCCGCGCCGGCACCCAGGCCCAGCAGCGCGCGGCGGTTGATGAAGGAAGGCAGTGGGTTGCGCATCGTCTTGTCTCTCGTTGTAGTGGGGAAAGAAAACCGGCCTAGGCCACGGCCGCGTCGTCGAGCAACGCCTGCATCTGCGCCTCGTCGTAGCCGAGCTCGACCAGCAGCTCGCGCGTGTGCTGGCCCAGCGTCGGCGGATCGAGACGCACGCCCAGGCGCTCGCCGCCCAGCGTGATCGGGAACAGCGTGGTCTGCGCGGTCTGGCCCGCGCGCTCGCCGTCGGGCAGGCGGATGTCGGCCAGGCCGCCGGTGGCCAGCAGGTGCGGATCGGCGTAGAGGTCCTCGGGCCGCACGATCGGCGCGAACGGCAGGCCGCGCGCCTCGAAGAGCGCCGACAGCTCGGCCGCCGGGCGCGAAGCCAGCCGCGCGCGCAGGTCCGCCAGCAGCGTGGGGCGCAGCCGCACGCGGTCGTTGTTGGTGCGCAGCGCCGGGTCGGCCTTCAGGTCGTCGAAGCCCAGGGCATCGCAGAAGCTCTGCCACTGCGCGTCGCTGACCGCGGCCAGGAAGATCTGCTCGCCGTCCTTCACGGTGAACACGTCGTACAGCGCCCAGGCCGAGATGCGCTCGGGCATCGGCGCCGCGGCCTGGCCCGTGATCGCGTACTGCAGCATGTGCTGGCCGACCAGGAACACGTTGTTCTCGAACAGCGCCGAATGCACCTCCTGGCCCTCGCCGGTCTGGCCGCGCTGCATCAGCGCGGCCATGGCGCCGATGGCGCCGAACATGCCGCCCATGATGTCGTTGACGCTGGTGCCCGCGCGCAGCGGGTCGCCGGGCCGGCCCGTCATGTAGGCCAGCCCGCCCATCATCTGCACCACCTCGTCGAGCGCCGTGCGGTGCTCGTAGGGGCCGGGCAGGAAGCCCGTGTGGTTGACGTACACCAGCCGCGGGTTGAGCCGGCGCAGCGCGGCGTAGTCGAGGCCGTACTTCCCCATGGTGCCGGGCTTGAAGTTCTGCGCCACCACGTCGGCGCCGGCGCACAGGCGCAGCGCGGCCTCGAGCCCCTGCGGGTGGCGCAGGTCGAGTGCGATGCTCTTCTTGTTGCGGTTGAACATCGGGAAGAAGCCCGCGCCCGCGCCCAGCAGCTGGCGCGTGCGGTCGCCCTCGATCGGCTCGACCTTGATGACCTCGGCGCCGAGGTCGGCCAGCACCATGCCGCAGGTCGGACCCATCACCATGTGGGTGAACTCGACCACGCGGATGCCGGCCAGCGGCAGGCGCTTCTCTTCGAGGGCGCTCATGCCGCCACCTCTTCCTGCGCGAAGGTCTTCGGGAAGCCCGCGCGCCACAGCGTGCCCTGCAGGGTCTCACCATCCAGCCATTGCGCCACGCGCCCGCGCAGCGCGAGCAGCTGCCGCAGGTCGACGCCCGTGGCCACGCCCATGCTCTGCAGCATGAACAGCAGGTCCTCGGTGTCGACGTTGCCGCTGGCGCCCGGCGCATGCGGGCAGCCGCCGATGCCGGCCAGGCAGGCGTCGAAGCGCGCGATGCCGACCTCGAGCGCCGCATAGACGTTGGCCAGCCCCAGCCCGCGCGTGTCGTGGAAATGGCCGCACCACAGCCGCTCGCCCGCGATGGCCCGCGCGCGCTCGAACAGGCGGCGCACCATCGCCGGATCGGCATAGCCGACGGTGTCGGCCAGGCTCACGCGGTCGGCGCCCGCATCGAGCAGCGCCTGCATCAGCCGCAGCACCTCCTCGGGCGCCACGGGGCCCTGCAGCGTGCAGCCGAAGGCGGTGCCCACGCCGCCCTCGATCAGCGTCCTCGAGCCCGCGGCATCGCGCGCGGCGCGGATGCGGCCGACCTCGGCCACCACCTCGTCGGGCGTCTTGCGCAGGTTGGCGAGGCTGTGCGCATGGCTGGCCGACAGCGGCACCACCAGCAGATCGGCCTCGCCCTCGATGGCGCGCTCGGCGCCCTTCAGGTTGGGCACCAGCACCGAGGCGAACAGGCCCGGCAGCGTCTTCGCGAAGGCCAGCAACTCGGCCGTGTCGGCCAGCTGGGGCAGCAGCCGCGTGGGCACGAAGGAGCCGACCTCGATCTCGCGCTGGCCGGCCGCGTGGGCGGCGCGGATCCACTCGCGCTTGTGCGCGGTGGGCAGGGTGCGGGCGATGCTCTGCAGGCCGTCGCGCAGGCCCACTTCGCGCACGGTGGCGCGCGGCGGCAGGAAGGCGTGCGGGCGCGCCGGGGCGGAAGGTTCGGTCAAGGCGGTGTCTCCGTGGGATGTGGGTCTGGAATCGGCGTCATTCTTAGACTTTCCGATTCGATGCAGAAGCTATATTTCGGAAGCCGATTCGTTCCAAATCGGAACACCACGAAGCCACGGAGCCGACGCCATGCGCGACCTCGACCTCACCACCCTGCGCCTGTTCGTCTCGGTCTGCGAGACCCGCAGCATCGCGCGCGCCGGCGCCCAGGCCAGCATCGTCGGCTCGGCCATCAGCAAGCGGCTGGCCCAGCTCGAGGACACGCTGGGCACGCCGCTGTTCGTGCGGCGCCGCCGCGGGGTCGTGCCCACGGCCGCCGGCGAAACCCTGCTCGAGCATGCGCGCGCCATGCTCGGCAGCGTGAACCGCATCGAGCGCGACATGGCGGCCTATGCGGGCGGCATGCGCGGCCACGTGCGCATGCTGGCCTCGGCCTCGGTGATGGCCGAGTCGCTGGCCGAGGACGTGGCCGATTTCCTGCAGGACCCGGCGCACCGCAACATCCGCGTCGACATGGAAGAGCGCGTGAGCCCCGAGATCGTGCGCGGCATCCGCGAGGGCGTGGCCTCGATCGGCCTGTGCTGGGACGCGGCCGACCTCGAGGGCCTGCAGCGGCGCGACTACCGCAGCGACCACCTCGCGGTGGTGGCGCATCCCTCGCACCCGGTGGCGCGGATGCGCGAGGTGCGCTTCGAACAGCTGCTCGACCACGAGTTCGTCGGCATGCCCGCGCTCAGCGCGGTGCAGCTGCTGCTCGCGCGCGAGGCCACGGCCGCGGGCAAGCCGCTGGTGCACCGCGTGCTGGTGTCGAACTTCGACGCCGCGTTGCGCGTGGTGCGCGCCGGCCTCGCGATCAGCGTGGTGCCGGCCGAGGTGGCGCAGCCCTTCACCGAGGCCTACGGTCTGCGCCTGATGCCGCTGGCCGACCCGTGGGCGAAGCGCCGCTTCGCGATCTGCTTTCGCGACGAGGCCTCGCTCTCGCCCGCGGCGCAGCTGCTGGTGGCGCACCTCGAGAAGCTGGCGCGGCGCGACTGAGCCGGCTCATTCGTCCGGATTCCGAAACGATCCTTTACGCGGGAGCCGGTTTTTGTTTCGTTCGGCGCAATCCACACTGCGGGCTTCACCTGTCACACCCCCATCCGCAGAAAGAATCGCCATGTTCCGCCGCAGCTTCCTCGCCGCCACCGCGCTCGCCGCCCTCTCGACCTTTCCCACCTTCGGCATCGCCGCCTCCGCCGCGCCCCTGACCCTCGAGGTCTACAACCCGGGCGCGGCCTCGCTGTTCCCCGTCTCCTCGAGCATCGTCTCGGGCGAGAAGGAGGCCGTGCTGATCGACGCCCAGTTCCAGAGCAACGACGCCCAGGCGCTGGTGAAGAAGATCCAGGCCGGCGGCCGCAGACTCGCCACCGTCTACATCAGCCACAGCGACCCCGACTACTACTTCGGCCTCGACGTGATCCGTGCCGCCTTCCCCGACGCGAGGATCGTCGCCACGCCGCAGACCGTGGCCGCGATCCAGGCCTCGAAGGACGGCAAGCTGGCCCACTGGGGCCCGATCCTCAAGGACAACGCGCCGCAGTCGCTGGTCGTGCCCGAGCCGCTCGCGGGCGACACGATCGAGCTCGAGGGCCGCAAGATCCAGGTCGTCGGCCCCACGCCCGCGCGCACCGTCGCGTGGATTCCCTCGCTCAGGACCGTGGTCGGCGGCGTGCCGGTATCGGCCAACATCCACCTCTGGGTGGCCGACACGCAGACGCCCGAGTCGCGCCGCGACTGGCGCCGCACGCTCGACCGCATCGCGGCGCTCAAGCCGAAGACCGTGGTGCCCGGCCACTACCTGCCGAACGCCGACGGCTCGACGCCCTCCACGCTCGCTTCGGTGAACTTCACGCGCGCCTACCTGCAGGCCTTCGAGACCGAGGCCGCCAAGGCCAAGGACTCGGCCGCGCTGATCGCCGCGATGAAGAAGCGCTACCCCAAGCTGGAAGACGCCTCCTCGCTGGAACTCAGCGCGAAGGTCATCAAGGGAGAAATGAAATGGCCGCAATGAACCCGGGCAGCCACGAAGGCGCCACCCTGCACTGCATCTTCGACCCGCTGTGCGGCTGGTGCTATGCCGCCGCGCCACTGGTCGAGGCCGCGCGCGAGGTGCCGGGCCTGCGGGTCGAACTGCATGGCGGCGGCATGATGACCGGCGCCAACCGCCGCGCCATCACGCCGCAGTGGCGCGACTACGTGCTCCCGCACGACCGCCGCATCGCCGAGCTCACGGGCCAGCCCTTCGGCGAGGCCTACTTCGAGGGACTGTTGCGCGACGGCACGGCCGTGATGGACTCGGAGCCGCCGACCACCGCGATCCTCGCGGCCGAGTCGCTGCGCGCGGGCGGCGCGCTCGACATGGCCCATCGCGTGCAGCGCGCGCACTACGCCGAGGGCCGGCGCATCGCCGATACCGAAGTGCTGCGGGCGCTGGCCGTGGAACTGGGCTTCGACGGCGAAGCCTTCGCCACGGCCTTCGCGCGGTTCTCGGGCGAAGCGACCGCGCAACACATCGAGGCCAGCCGCGCGCTGCTGCGCCGCGTGGGCGGCCAGGGCTTTCCGACCTTCGTGCTCGCGCGGCCCGATGGCAATGCGAGCCGCGTCGACATCGGCCCGTGGCTGGGGCGGCCGGACGCGTGGAAAGCGCAGCTCGCGAGCTTCGCGGCGCCGGCGTCAACCTCGTCGGCAACGCCGGCCTGCGGCCCGGACGGCTGCGCGATCTGAGCGCTACGCGACCTGCTCCAGAAAGACCAGCCGGATCGGCTCCTCGAGCAGTTCGTCGAAGCGCTGCTCGAAGGCCTTGAAGTGCGGCGTGGCCAGATGCGCATCCAGCGCGGCCTGGTCCCGGAACGACTCGCGCATGTAGAAGCTGCCGGGTTCGTCGCGCAGTTCGAACAGCGTGTAGTCGAGGCAGCCGGGCTCCTGGCGCGTGGGCGGCACCAGCGCGCTCAATGCGGCGCGAAGGGATTCGCGCCGACCGGGCCGGGCTTTCAGAACGGCGATGCCGATGATGGGGGTCGTGTTCATGGGGCGTGGAGGGTGTGACAGGGACCCCGCAGTGTGCGAGCAGGCCCGCGCATGAAAAAGCCCTCGCGCCCGGAAACTCTTTCAAGCGCCGCTTGAAGATCGGCCCGGCGCTAGCGCGTGCACTGGAAGCTCGCCGCCTGCGCCACATCGCCTCCCACGTAGCGCGGCCACAGCGGCCATTCGCACAGCGGGCGCGCGCGCACCGTCCTGAAGGGCGGCTGCAGCTCCTGCTCGAGCAATTGCAGGCCGGCGGGCGCTCGGCCGCGCTCGACCCAGTCGACCAGCACGCCGAGCATGTCGACGTTGGCCGGTGCCCCGCTGCCCACGTGGTCCACGCCGGGCGCGGTGTACAGCCGCATGAAGCGGTCCACCTCGGCGCGGCCCATGCGCGCGACCACCGACTCGTGGTAGCGGATGCCCGCGAACGGGCTCTGCGCATAGTCGGCCATGTGCTCGAGCATCAGCAGCTTGCCGCCGCGCGCGCTGAAGGCGCCGAGGTCGGGGTCGGTCGAATCCATCAGCCGCGAGACGGTGGCGATGCGCGCCGCATGGTCCTCGGCGCGGTAGTTGCGCACGTCGAGCGACGGATCGCGGGCATAGAAGTACTGCAGCGCGCCGCTGCCGTAGAACCACGCGATGCCGTTGCTCGGCTGCGGCGGCACGGTCGGCGCGGCGCTGCCGGTCCACCAGGCGTTCCAGCCGCCCATCGAGGCGAAGGCCGGCGTGGCCTCGCCGCCGATGCCCCAGCCCGGGTACTCCGCGATGCCGTTGGCCAGCGGCACGGGCGAGCGCCACGGCGAACGCAGCGTGCGCACCGCCTGCACCAGCGCGTCGTTGAGGCAGTCGTCCCCGCGCGTGCCCGCCGCGCAGCGCAGGCTGGCCGGATCGAAGCGCTGCAGGCAGGCCACCGGGTTCGACACGATGCGATCGGCCGTGCCGTCGGCGGCATCGCAGGCCGCGAGCACGGCCTCGTGCACCCGCTGCACCTGCGCGGGCCGCAGCCAGCCCTCGCCGAAGGTGGCGATGCCGTTGCGCGTGCCCGCATGCTGCAGCCCGGTCCAGTTGATGACGGGCACGCGGCTGAAGATGCCGTCGAAGTCGCGCGGATAACGCTGCGCCATGGTCAGCGCCTCGCGCCCGCCCTCCGAGCTGCCCATGAAGTAGAGCTTGCGCGGCGCCTGTCCGTAGGCGCGCTGCATCAGTGCCACGGCCACGTCGCGCACCTTCTTGTACGAGGCATGCGCGAAGTTCTCGAGCGCCTCGTCGTTGAGCGCGAAGGCCTGCGGCGGCTGGCCGGCCACGTTCTGGTGGCCGGAGTCTGTGCCGTAGGTCACGTAGCCCTGCGCGAGCGGCGTGGGCTGGTCGAAGCGGGCCGCCGGCACCAGCGCCAGGCCGGTGATCAGCACGCCGTTGAACCCGCCGCCGCCGTACTGCAGGCTGCGGCCGTTCCAGGCCAGCGGCAGGTTGACCTGGAACAGGATCGGCGGCGCCGCGGCATCGAGCGGCGCGATGCGCCCGAGCAGCCGGCAATGCGCGGGCGTGGCCGGCGTGATGCGCGCCGCCGGACTCGGGCCGCGCTCGGCCACCGCCAGCGGCGCGGCGGCCACGAGGGTGGCGGTGTCGATGGTCGCCATGCCGCTGGGCAGGCCGATCGCGCCGGGCGGCACCGGTGCCGCGAGGCGCGCGCAGGCCGCGGCGGGGTCGGGCCCGAGGCTCAGGCTTTGCGGCGCGGAAGGGCCGCCGGTGCCGCAGGCGGCGAGCAGGCCCGCGGCGATCGCCAGGGCCGACAGGCCGGCGGTTCGTCGCATCGTCGTGTTCCGGATCGTCATGGTCTTCTGTCTCCTTGTCTTTCCGGCCGATGCGTCGACCGCCTAGCGCGCCACGCCCAGCAAGCGATCGAGCACCTGCGGCTGCGCGCGCAGCGCGGCCGCGCTGTCGGCATGCACGATGGTCCCGTGGTCGAGCACCACGGCCTCGTCGGAGATCGCGAGGATCGCCTGCGGATGCTGCTCGACCACGATCGCGGCCAGGCCCTCGTCGCGCGTGATGCGGCGGATGGCGCGCAGCAGCTCCTCCACGATGATCGGCGCCAGGCCCTCGAGCGGCTCATCGAGCAGCAGCAGCTTCGGGTTCAGCACCAGCGCGCGGCCCACGGCCAGCATCTGCTGCTCGCCGCCCGACAGCTGGGTGCCGAGGTTGGTCTTGCGCTCGGCCAGGCGCGGGAACATCTCGTAGACGCGGCGCGGATTCCACGGCCCGGGCCGCTCCACGGCCGTGAGGTTCTCGTGCACGGTGAGCGACTTGAAGATGTTGCGCTCCTGCGGCACCCAGCCGATGCCGGCCGCCGCGCGCTGGTGCGGCGCGAGCCGGTGCAGCGCCTGGCCGCCGAGCGCGATGCTGCCGCCATGCTGGCGCGTGGCGCCCGCCAGGGTGTTGATCAGCGTGGTCTTGCCGGTGCCGTTGCGGCCCAGCAGCGCGAGCGTGCGGCCCTCGCCGAGCGCGAAGGACACGTCGTGCAGCACCACGGCCTCGCCGTAGCCGGCGCTCAGGTTCTCGATGCGCAGCAGTTCAGACATGGGCCGCCTCCGCGGACTGGCCATGGCCGAGGTAGACCTCCTTGACCCGCGGGTCGTTGGCGATGGCCTCGGGATCGCCCTCGGTCAGCAGGGTGCCGTTGACCAGCACCGTCATGCGGTCGGCGAAGCTGAACACCAGGTCCATGTCGTGCTCGATCAGCAGCACCGACACGTCGGCCGGCAGCGCGGCCACGGTCTGCAGCAGTTCCTCGCGCTCGCCCGCGGGCACGCCGGCCACGGGTTCGTCGAGCAGCAGCACGCGCGGCTCGCAGGCCAGCGCGATCGCGATCTCGAGCAGCCGGCGCTTGCCGTAAGCCAGATGCTTCGTCTGCTGGTGCGCCACGTCGGCCAGGTGGAACTGCTCGAGCAACTGCCCCGCGCGCTCGGCCACCGCCTTGGTCGCGCCGAGCGGGCGCCACCATTGCGCGCCGATGCCCTGGTGCTGCGACACGACCAGCGCCAGCGTCTCGAGCGGCGTCATCGAGTCGAACAGCTGGTTGATCTGGAAGGTGCGCACCAGCCCGCGCGCCACGCGCTTGTGCGGCGCGAGGCGCGTGATGTCCTCGCCGAGCAAGGTGATGCGGCCCTCGGAGGGCGTGAGCACGCCGGTGAGCTGGTTGATCAGGGTGGTCTTGCCGGCGCCGTTCGGGCCGATCAGCGCATGGCGCGCGCCGCGCCGAAGTTCCATCGAGACGTTGTTCGTCGCGGTGATACCGCCGAAGCGCATCACCAGGCCATGGGTGGAAAGCACGGTGTCGGTCATGCCGCACCGCCCTTCTTGCCGGCACCGAACCAGGTCCAGGGCTTGAGCAGACGATCGCGGCCCACGAGCACCAGCAACACCAGGATCAGGCCGATCCAGAACATCCAGTACTGCGGCGTCACCGATGACAGCCAGGTCTGCAGCAGCTTGAAGACGATGGCGCCCGCGACGCCGCCGTAGAGCCAGCCCACGCCGCCGATCACCAGCATCAGCAGCACGTCGGCCGAGCGGTCGAAGGCCAGCACGTCGAGCGAGGCGAAGCCGGTGGTCTGCGCGAGCAGCGCGCCCGCGGCGCCGGCCACGCCGGCCGCCACGGTGTAGATCACCGCGAGCCGCGACACCACCGGGATGCCGATCGCCATGGCGCGCAGCCGGTTGTCGCGGATCGCCTTGAGCGTGGCGCCGAAGGGCGAATGCACGAGCCGGCGCATGACGAGGAACAGCACCAGCATCACGGCCAGCGAATACCAGGCGGCCGTGCGGCCGTAGAGGTCGAACTCGAACAGGCCGAGCACCGGCCCCATCACCACGCCCTGCAGGCCGTCGGCGCCGCCGGTCAGCCAGTCGAGCTTGTTGGCGAGCTCGAGCAGCAGCAGCGCGGTGCCGAGCGTGACCATCAGCCGCGTGAGGTCGCTGCCACGCAGGATGGTGACGCTGGCCACCAGCCCGAGCAGCGCCGACACGACGATGGCGAACAGCAGGCCCACGGTCGGGTCGGGCATCACCAGCTTGGCGAACAGCGCCGCGGCATAGGCACCGAAGCCGAAGAAGGCCGCATGGCCCAGCGAGACGATGCCGGTGTAGCCGAGGATCAGGTCGAGCGACATCGCGAACAGCGCGACGATGGCGATCTCGTTGACCAGCAGCGAGTGCGAGGGCGTGATCAGCGGCAGCGCGAAGGCCACGGCCCACACGACGAACTCGACCGGATGCCAGCGCGCCTTGCGCAGCAGCGGCGACTGGAAGTCGGAGGAGGAAGAAGAAGGCGCGCCCATCAGCGGCCTCCCTTGCGCGTGAACAGGCCCTGCGGGCGCCACATCAGGATCAGGATCATCAGCAGGTAGACGGTGAAGGCGCCCATCTTCGGAATGAAGTACTTGCCGGCCACGTCGGCGATGCCCAGCAGCAGCGCGGCCGCGAGCGGACCGGTGATCGACGAGGTGCCGCCGACCGAGACCACGATCAGGAAATAGATCATGTACTTGAGCGGGAAGGTCGGATCGAGGCCGAGGATCTCGGCGCCGAGCGCGCCGCCCAGCCCGGCGAGCCCCGACCCGACCGCGAAGGTCAGCAGGAACACCACGTTGACGTTGATGCCCAGGCCCGCGGCCACGCGCGGGTCGTCGACCGCGGCGCGCAGCCGGCTGCCGAAGCGGGTCTTCGAGAGGATCAGCTGCAGCACCACGGTGAGCACCGCGCAGACCGCGATGATGAACAGCCGGTAGTGGCCCATGCCCAGCATCAGCGCGCCATCGCCGAGCTCGGTGCGCCCGCGCAGCCACTCGGGCAGCTGCACGTTCTGCTGCGAGGAGCCGACGAAGTAGTCGATGGCGGCCACCGCCATGAAGGCCAGCCCGATCGAGAACAGCACCTGGTCGAGGTGCGGCTTGCCGTACATGGGCCGGTAGAGCGTGCGCTCGAGCAGCGCGCCGGCCAGCGCCACGACCACGAAGGCCAGCGGCAGGCACAGCATGAACGGCACGCCGAACTTCTGCATCGCGAACACGGTGAGATAACCGCCCGCCATCGCGAAGGCGCCGTGCGCGAGGTTGATGAAGTTCATCAGCCCCAGCGTCACGGCCAGCCCCACGGCGAGCACGAACAGCAGCATGCCGTAGGCGATGCCGTCGAAAAGAATGGTGAGCATGTGCGCTTGTTCGCGGCTGCTGAATGCGGGCTGACCGGACGCGAAGGACGCGAAAACTACGCGAAGGACGCGAAAGAATTCAAATGAAGTTTCTTTCGCGTCCTTCGCGCAACCTTCGCGTCCTCTGAGTCCGGCTGCTCGATCCCGTGTTTACTTTGCCTTGCCCGGGTCCTTGACGCCCTTGATGACGTCGAACTCGACGTTGTAGAGCTGCCCGTCCTTCTTCTCGACCTTGCGCAGGTACACGTCCTGCACCACGTCGCGGGTCTGGGCGTCGATCAGCACCTGGCCGCGCGGGCTCTCGAAGACCTGGCCCTTCATGCCGGCCAGCAGCGCCTCGCCACCGCCCTGGCCCTTGCTGGTCTTGAGCGCCTCGTAGATCACGCGCATGCCGTCGTAGCCGCCCACGGCCATGAAGTTGGGGCGCAGCTTGGGGTTGGCCTTCTCGAAGGCCTCGACGAACTTCTTGTTGGCGGCCGAGGGATGGGCAGCCGAGTAGTGGTGCGAGGTGACCACGCCGAGCGCGCCGTCGCCCATGTCGTTGAGCTGGTCGTCGTCGGTCACGTCGCCGGTGGCGATCAGCTTGATGCCGGCCTTGTCCATGCCGCGCTCGAGGAACTGCTTCATCACGGCGGCGCCCGCGCCCGAGGGCACGAAGACGAACAGCGCGTCGGGCTTGGCGTCGCGCACCTTCTGCAGGAAGGGCGCGAAGTCGGGATTGCGCAGCGGCACGCGCAGCTTGTCGATCACCTTGCCGCCGTTGAGCGCGAAGCGCTCGCTGAAGAACTTCTCGGCGTCGTTGCCGGGACCGTAGTCGCTGACCAGCGTGACCACCGTCTTGATGCCGTTCTTCGGCGCCCAGTCGCCCATCGGCACCGACACCTGCGGCAGCGTGAAGCCGCTGCGCACGATGTAGGGGGAGGCCTCGGTGATGCTCGAGGTGGCGGCTGCCATCACGACCTGCGGCGTCTTCGACTGGGTGGCGATCGGCGCCACCGCGAGCGCCAGCGGCGTCAGGCCGAAGCCCGCGAGCACGTTGACCTTGTCGTTCACCACCAGCTCCTGCGCCAGGCGCTTGGTGACGTCGGGCAGGCCGGTGTCGTCCTTGACGATCAGCTCGATCTTCTTGCCGGCCACGGTGTCGCCGTTCTGCGCCATGTACAGGCGCGCGGCGGCCTCGATCTGACGGCCGGTCGACGCCGACTGGCCGGTCATCGGCAGGATCAGGCCGATCTTGAACTTGTTGTCCTGGGCCTGGGCGGCCGTCACGGACAGCGCGCCGGAAAGCGCGAGCGCGGCGAGGCTCGCGGACTGGATGAGTTGACGCCTTTGCATGAGTTCTCCTTTGGGGGCGACGAGCGGAATCGGCCTATTTTTCAACACTTTGCAACATTCCTTGTCGCGGACCTTCACCTAGGCGCGGGCCCGCGCGGCGCTTTGTTGCGCGATAGACAAATGAACTGCGCGATGATCGCGCAACGGGGTGGATCGGTGCCGGTCAGGCGTCCGCGCGGTACGCGGAATCGAGCGTGAGCGTACCCACCGCGCGTGACACGCAGGCGCAGATGCGGGTGGTGGCCTGCTTCTCGTGCGCGCTGAGGAACACGTCGCGGTGGTCGATCTCGCCGTCGACGGCCAGCACGTCCATCGCGCACAGCCCGCATTCGCCGCGCCGGCAGTCCCACAGGGTCTGCACGCCGGCCGCGTCGAGCGCATCGAGCAGCGAACAGTCGGCCGGCACCGTGATCGCGAGGTCGTGCCGCGGCACGCGCACGGTGAAGGCCTGCGCGGCCAGCCGGCCGCTGCTGCCGAAGGTCTCGAAGCGCAGGTCGGCCGCGGCGCGACCGGCCGCCGCCCAGGCGCGCTGCACGGCCTCGAGCATCGGTGCCGGGCCGCAGGTGTAGAGCTGGCCGCCCGCGGGCAGCGCGGCGATGGCGGCCGCGAGGTCGATGGCCGCGACGCCTTCGTGGGTCTGCAATGCCGTCTCGCCCAGCGATGCGCGCAGTTCGTCGAGGTAGGCGAACTCGCCCGCATGGCGCGCGCCGTAGTGCATCGCCAGCGGCACGCCGCTGCGCCGCGCATGGGCGCTCAGCCGCCGCGCCATCCCCACCAGCGGCGTGATGCCGATGCCGCCCGCCACCAGCAGGTAGCCCGGCGCCGACAGGTCGAGCGCGAAGTGGTTCTGCGGCGCGCTGACCTGCAGGCGATCGCCCACGGCCAGCCGCCACATCGCGAGCGAGCCGCCACGGCCGTCGTCGAGCCGCTTGACGGCGATGCGCCAGCCGCCGTGCTCACCCTGCCCCACGAGCGAATACGAGCGCGTCTGCAACTGGCCCTGCGCGCTCGTCACCTGCACCTGCAGATGGGCACCGGGCTCGTGGCCGCCGGCCGAGCCCGCCTCGGGCCGCAGCTCGAATTCGCGCACGGTGGGCGTGAGGTCGCGCAGCGCCACCACCTGCGCCTGCATCCATTGGAGATCGCTTTTCATCGGGGAACCAGGACCGGAAAAAAGAAGGAAAAGCCGCTCAGCCGCGGCGGCGGATCAGTTGCACGCCGGGCAACGGACGCTGCTGCTCGGCGGGTGCGCCGTGCAGCGCCTCGCGCAGGTTGCGCCGCGCGATGCGGCTGTGCTCGCGCATCAGCGCCTCGGCGCGCGAACCCTCGCCGGACTCGATGGCGTCGAGCACCTGCAGGTGCTGGTCCTGCGCGATCACCAGCATGTCGCGCGCGGCCGGCGAATTGGCCTGCACGATCACGAAGCCCGAGGGCGAGGCGAACGGCAGGTTGATCACGCGCTCGAGCTGCTGCGCGATCACCGGGCTGCCGGCCATCTCGCACAGCAGCGCATGGAAGCGCTCGTTGTGCGTCACGTAGCGCGAGAAGGCGGCGTCATCGAGCGCGGGTTCGCGCAGCAGCTCGTCGATGCGCTGCAGGCAGCCGCGCGCCTCGCGCAGCACCACGGGCGCCGCGCCGCGTTCGGCCGCGAGCCGCGCGACCAGGCCCTCGAGCGTGCCGCGCAGCTCGATCGCATCGGCCACGTCGCGTTCGGAAAAAGTGCGCACCGCATAGCCGCCGTTGGGCAGGGCCTCGAGCAGGCCTTCCTGCTCGAGCCGCATCAGCGCGGTGCGCACCGGCGTGCGCGACACGCCGAGCTGCTCGGAGATCGCGACCTCGGCGATGCGCGCGCCGCCCGGCAGCTCGCCGGCCAGGATCATCTCGCGCAGCCGCAGCTGCGCCTTCACGGCCTGCGAGGCGCCGCTGTCGCCGGGCTCGCCGGCGGTGCTGCTGGCGGCGACCTTCATGCGGCCTGCCGCTGGTCGACGCGGATCGGGATCGCGGCGCGCGCGGGCCGCTCCTTGTCGACCATGCGGTCGATCAGCCGCCGCGCCCACATCGAGCCGGCGTCGATGTTGAGGTTGTAGAAGCGGTGGTCGGGATGCTCGTCGATCGCCTTCTGCTGCGCCTCGAGCACCAGCTCGTCCTCGCGGAAGATGCCCGACACGCCCTCGCGCAGCTCGTGCGTGAGGCGCTGCTCGCCCAGGCAGTAGTTGCGCGCGAAGGCCCAGAAGTAGAGGCAGGTCTTGTCGGTCTCGGGCGTGATGGTGTTGAGCACGTAGCCGTTGACGCCCTTGCCGCGGTCGCCCGGGTTGCCGTTCTTCGGCACCGCACCGCTGCCGGCCTCGGCCACGCCGACGTCGATGTTGACGGTGCACGGCGCCTCGAAGCGGATGATCTGCCAGCGGTCGACCTTGCCCGCGTAGCCGCGCGCATGGCGGATCTGGCCGCCCCAGAACGGCGGCGCCTCGATGTTCTCCATCCAGCGCGTGACGGTGGCCGAGCGGTCGCCGTGGGTGGCGACGAAGGGCGCCTCGGCCACCTCGCGGTTGCCGATCGAGGAGCCGTGCACGAACGTCTCGTGCGTCAGGTCCATGAGGTTGTCGACCACCAGCCGGTAGTCGCAGTTCACGCGGATCATCCTGCCGTCGCCGGCCCAGGCCGGGTCGTCGTTCCAGTGCATGTCGGGCACCAGCGCGGGGTCGGCCAGCGCCGGATCGCCGGGCCAGATCCAGATGAAGCGGTGCTTCTCGGCCACCGGGAAGCTGCGCACGCAGGCGGAAGGATTGAGCGTTTCCTGGCTCGGCATGTGGGTGCAGCGGCCCTGGCTGTTGTAGACCAGGCCGTGGTAGCCGCAGACCAGCTCGTCGCCCTCGAGCCGCCCCATCGACAGCGGCAGCAGCCGGTGCCAGCAGGCGTCCTCGAGCGCGGCCACCTGCCCGTCGGTGCGGCGGAACAGCACCAGCTTCTGGTTGCAGACCGTGCGCGGCAGCAGCGCATGCCGCACCTCCACGTCGTAGGCGGCGGCGTACCAGGCGTTGAGCGGGAAATGGGGCGATCGCGTGTCCATGGATACTCAATGTATACAGAAATACGAGAATTTCCAGCCGATTCGGCCAATTCAAGGGAAAACACCGATCTCACTGTACACATCAACGTCGTCACACAAGGCGATACGATGTTCCGTTCCACCTTTTCGTTCAGACAAGCCGGAGTTCCATCCTCATGTCACAGCACGCCACCCTGCCCGCCCGCTACGACCACGTGGGCAGCTTCCTGCGTCCCCAATACCTGCTCGAAGCGCGCGAGCAGAAGGCCAGGGGCGAGATCACGCCCGAGCAACTGCGCACGGTCGAGGACAAGGCCATCGCCGAGATCGTCAAGTTCCAGGAAGACATCGGCCTCAAGAGCATCACCGACGGCGAATTCCGCCGCACCTACTTCCACATCGACTTCCTGGACCAGCTCGGCGGCGTGAAGACCGACATCCCGGTCACGATCCGCAAGCCCGACGGCAGCGAGGAACTGGCACCGCCCGCCATGCGCGTCATCGACAAGGTGCGCCACGTCAAGAACATCCAGCTGGCCGACTTCGAGTACCTCAAGAGCCAGGTCTCGGCCGGCCGCACGCCCAAGGTCACGATCCCCTCGCCGACCATGCTGCACTTCCGCGGCGGCCGCGCCGGCATCAGCAAGGAGGCCTACCCCGAGCTCGACCCCGCGTTCTACGACGACGTGGCCCAGGCCTATGGCGACGAGCTGCGCTCGCTGGCCGCGGCCGGCTGCACCTACGTGCAGATGGACGACACCAACCTCGCCTACCTCTGCGACGAGCACATGCGCGAGGCGGCCCGCAAGCGCGGCGACGATCCGAACGAGCTGCCGCACCGCTACGCCGCCTTCATCAACAAGGTGGTGGCGCAGAAGCCGCCGGGCATGCTGCTGGCCATGCACCTGTGCCGCGGCAACTTCAAGAGCACCCATGCCGCGGCCGGCAACTACGAGCCGGTGGCCGAGGCGCTGCTCCAGGAGATGGACCTCGACGCCTACTTCATGGAGTACGACGACGCGCGCTCGGGCGACTTCAAGCCGCTGCGCTTCCTGCCCAAGGGCAAGACCGTGGTGCTGGGCCTGGTGACCACCAAGTTCGGCCAGATGGAGGACAAGGACGAGCTCAAGCGCCGCATCGAGAACGCCGCCATGTACGCGCCGCTCGAGCAGCTCGCGCTGTCGCCGCAGTGCGGCTTCTCGAGCACGGTGCACGGCAACAACATCGCGGTGGAGGCGCAGCGCGCCAAGCTGCGGCTGGTGGTCGAGACCGCGCAGGAAGTCTGGGGATCGACCTGAGCCGCGCTTTCTGCTGAACTCGGGGCCATGACGACCCACATCTTCTCCGGCCCCCTCAGCATGTTCGGCGCCAAGGTGCAGATCGCGGCGCTCGAGAAACGCATCGCCTTCGAGCTCGTGATGGTGCCCTTCGACCGCGACGACAACTACCGCCCCAAGCATCCCGAGGTGCTCCGCATCAACCCCAAGGGCCAGGTGCCGGTGCTGATCGACGACGCGGTCGAGCTGTTCGACTCGACCCAGATCTTCGAGTACCTCGAGGACCGGCATCCGCAGCCCGCGCTGTGGCCCGCCGAGCCGGCCGCGCGGGCCCGCGCGCGCCAGCTCGAGCACCGCTCGGACGAGGTCTTCTTCCCGCAGGTGGTCAAGCTCTTCGGCCTGCAGGAGGCGATGCAGAGCCCGCCCGCGGTGGAGGCCTGCGCCGCCTGCGCGCGCTTCTACGGCCAGCTCGACACCCTGCTGGCCGACGGCCGCGCGTTCCTGGCCGGCGACTACGGCTATGCCGACATCGCCTTCTACATGGCCCATGTGTTCGCCGACCGCAAGGGCGCGGGCATGACTGACGAGACGCCGCGGCTCGTGGCCTGGCGCGACCGCGTCGGCGAGCGGCCCGCGGTGCGCGCGGTGGTCGATCCGATGATGGACTTCCTGGCCTCGCAGGGCCGCGGCGTGCCGGCCTTCCTTCGGCGCTGAGGGGGCAAGCGCGGCGGCGCGCGGCCGCCTCAGGCATCATCGGTCCATGCCGAAAAACGGGTTCGACTGGCTTCCCTCTCCGTCCCAGCATTTCCTCGTCGTCACCTTCGCGCTGCTGGTCTACGTGCTGACCACCCGCGCGCGTCGCGAGCAGCGCGCGCCCACCACCGCCATCGCGTGGGTCATGGGCCTGGTGCTGCTGCCCTACCTGATCCTGCCGATGTACCTGCTGTTCGGCCAGCGCAAGCTGCGCCCCGCGGGCTCGGCGCGGCCGCCGCGTTCGGCGCCGGCCGGCCACTGGGCGGCCGACCTGATCGAGAGCTTCGGCCTGGCGCCGCCCGGACGCAGCGCGATCCGGCTGCATGCCGACGGCGAGCATGCGCGGCTCGCGCTGTTCGAGGTGATCGACGGCGCGCGCGAACGGCTCGACGTCTGCACCTTCATCATCGGCAACGACGAACTCGGCCGCTCGGTGATCGAGCGGCTCGCGCGGCGCGCGCGCGAGGGCATCAAGGTGCGGGTGCTGCTCGACGGCTTCGGCGCGCTCACGCTGCCGCGCCACCACTTCGACCCGCTGCGCGCGGCCGGCGGCGAGGTGGCGGTGTTCCGGCCCTTCTTCAGCCTGCGCCGCATCGGGCCGCGCAACCTGCGCAACCATCGCAAGTTCACCATCGCCGACGACGGCTGGCTCTGGTCGGGCGGGCGCAACCTCGCCTGCGAATACTTCAACGGCGACGCCGCCCATCCCGAGGCCTGGCACGATCTCTCGTTCGACCTGCGCGGCAGCGTGGCGGCCGCCGCGGCGCGCCAGTTCGACCACGACTGGGCCTCGGTGCGCAGCCGCAAGCCGCGCGCGATCACCGCCGAAGACGTGCCCGAGGGCCCGGGTGCCGCGATGGCGCAGTTCCTGCCGAGCGGCCCCGACCAGACCGAGGACACCGCGCATGCGCTGCTGATCGACGCCTGCTTCCGTGCCGAGCACCGGCTGCTCGCGATCACGCCCTACTTCGTGCCCGGCGACGGCCTGCGCGACGCGCTGCGGCTGGCCGCGCGGCGCGGCGTGCAGGTCACGATCGCGATCCCCGCGCAGTCGAACCACCGGCTGGCCGACTTCGTGCGCGCGCGTGCCATGCGCGACCTGGCGCGCGCCGGCGTGAGCTTCCGCATGCTGCCGTTCATGGCCCATGCCAAGGCGGTGGTGGTCGACGACCAGCTCGCGATGTGCGGCTCGATCAACCTCGACCTGCGCAGCCTGCTGCTGAACCACGAGGCCAATGTCGTGTTCTACGGCGAGCACGAGATCGAATGGCTGGCCGAGTGGATCGAAACCACGGCCTCGGCCGGCGAGGCCTACCGCGCGCGGCGCCCGGGCCTGCTGCGCGACGTGGCCGAGGGGCTGCTGCTCACCGTCGCCTTCCAGCTTTGACGGGCGCGGCGGCCTGCTGGCCGCCCGCCTCCCGCGCCACCGCGTCGAGGCCCGCGAGCACGTAGCGCATCAGGTCGTCGACCAGCGCCTCGGTGTCGCGCACCGCGGGCAGCACGCGCTGGCCCAGCTCCTTGGGCGCGACCATCATCACGATGCACGGCAGCACCGTGAACATCACGCTGCGCTGCACCGAGGGATGGTCGTCGGCCAGGCCCATGATCTCGCCGATCAGCCCGCGCACCACCTTGGCCTTGGGCAGCACCGCCTTCTGGATCAGCACCGGCATCGCGCTCGACGGCGACAGCGCCTCGCGCAGCATCACGCGAAAGCCCCAGGGTGCCTGCGGCTGGTGGCCCATCTCGACTAGGTGGCCGAGGAAGGCGCGCAGCCGCTGGCGCGGATCGGCGCCGCTGCCCGCCTGCGCCACCAGTTCGTCCACGCTGACGATCTGGCGGTGCGCCTCGACCAGCACCGCCTCGTAGAGGCCGTCGCGGCCGCCGAAGTGGTAGTTGACCGCCGCCATGTTGGTGCCGGCGCGGGTGCAGATCTCCTTGCTGGTGCTGGCCGCGAAGCCGCGTTCGGCGAACAGCCGGCCCGCGGTCTCGAGGATGTGGGCGCGGGTCGTGTTGCCGTCGGTGCGCGGCGCGCGCACGGCCGGTTCGGCCTCGACGGCGGACGGTGCGGAGGAGGCGGTCGAACGAGGAGAACGGGAGCGGCTGGCCATGGCGCGAGCCTACCCCAACTTCCGGCCTACTTCAAATTCAAATTTGAATTTGATACGATCCGGACGCTCCTTCCGCTTTCGCCAAAAAACGCCATGACCAAGAAACCCCTGATCGCCCTCGCCGTCGTCGTGCTGGCCGCCGCGGCCGCCGGTGCCTGGTACTTCGGCCGCTCGCCGGCACCGTCCGACCGCATCGTGCTCTACGGCAACGTCGACCTGCGCCAGGTGTCGCTGGCTTTCAGCGGCAGCGAGCGCGTGGCCGAGCTCGCGGTGCGCGAGGGCGACCGGGTGCGCGCGGGCCAGGTCATCGGCCGGCTCGACACCCGCACCCTGGCGCTGCGCGTGGCGCAGTCGCAGGCGCGCATCGGCGTGCAGGAACAGGCGCTGCTGCGGCTGAAGACCGGCAGCCGGCCCGAGGAGATCGCGCAGGCCGAGGCCCAGGTGAGCGCCGCCCAGGCCGATGCCGAGCTCGCGGCGCAGCAGCTCGCGCGGCTGCAGGCCATCGGCCAGTCGACCGCGGGCCGCGCGGTGAGCCAGCAGGACCTCGAGAGCGCCCAGGCGCGGCGCAAGGTCGCGCAGGCCCAGCTCGACAACGCGCGCAAGGCGCGGCAGTTGGTGGTGAGCGGGCCGCGCAAGGAAGACATCGGCCAGGCCCAGGCCCAGCTCGAGGCGGCGCGCGCCGAGCTCGCGCTGATGAAGCACGAGCTCGAGGAGGCCGAGCTCAAGGCGCCGATCGACGCCGTGGTGCGCGCGCGGCTGCTCGAGCCCGGCGACATGGCCTCGCCGCAGCGCCCCGCCTTCACGCTCGCGATCACCGATCCCAAGTGGGTGCGGGCCTACGTGGCCGAGCCCGACCTCGGCCGCATCCAGGCCGGGCAGGAGGCCAGCGTGAGCACCGACAGCCAGCCCGACCATGCGATCGCGGGCAAGGTGGGCTACATCGCCTCGGTGGCGGAGTTCACGCCCAAGACCGTGCAGACCGAGGAGCTGCGCAGCAGCCTCGTCTACGAGATCCGCGTGATGGTTGACGACAGGGAGGACCGGCTGCGGCTGGGCATGCCGGCCACCGTCACGCTGCGGCTCGCGTCCTCCGGAACGGCCGGCAAGTGAACGCGCCCGCCGTCCTCGCGCGCGGCCTGCACAAGCGCTTCGTCGTCAAGCCCGCGAAGAAGACCGTGCACGCGCTCGAAGACATCGCGCTCGAGGTGCCGCCCGGCACGCTGACCGCGCTGGTCGGCCCCGACGGCGCCGGCAAGACCACGCTGCTGCGGCTGATGGCCGGCCTGCTGCGCGTCGATGCCGGCGAGCTGCGCGTGCTCGGCATCGACGTGGCCGCCGATCCGCAGGCGGTGCAGGACCGCATCAGCTACATGCCGCAGCGCTTCGGCCTCTACGACGACCTCAGCGTGCAGGAGAACCTCGACCTCTATGCCGACCTGCACGGCGTGCCGCGCGCCGAGCGGCGCGCGCGCTACGGCCGGCTGATGGAGATGACCGACCTCGGCCGCTTCACCGACCGGCCCGCGGGCAAGCTCTCGGGCGGCATGAAGCAGAAGCTCGGGCTGGCCTGCACGCTGGTGCGTTCGCCCGAGCTGCTGCTGCTCGACGAGCCCACGGTGGGCGTCGATCCGCTGTCGCGGCGCGAGCTGTGGCAGATCGTGCAGCAGCTGGTGGACGACGAGAAGCTCTCGGTCATCGTGAGCACCGCCTACCTCGACGAGGCCGAGCGCTGCGCGCGCGTGTTCGTGCTGCGCGAGGGACGGCTCGTGGCGCAGGGCGCGCCCGAAGAGATCCGCGACCGCGCGCAGGGCCTGTGCTTCGTGGCGGCGCCGCCGGCCGGCGAGCCGCCGCGACGGCTGCAGGCCCGGCTGCTCGATGCGCGCGCCGAGATCGTGGACGCGGTGCCGCAGGGCGGCGAAGTGCGCTTCGTGCGGCGCGACAACGCGGACGAGGCAGGCATCGAAGCACTGCTCGATGGCGCGGCCGCCGAGCCCGTGGCGCCGCGGCTCGAGGACGGCTTCATGACGCTGCTGCGCACGCAGGAAGAGCCGGCGCCGAAGCCCGCCGAGCCGATCGCGCGGCAGCCGGCGCCCTCCTCCTCCACGCCCGGCGACACCGTCATCGAGGTCAAGGACCTGGTGCGCCGCTTCGGCGACTTCACCGCCGTCGCCAGCACCAGCTTCAGCGTGCGCCGCGGCGAGATCTTCGGCCTGCTGGGCCCCAACGGCGCGGGCAAGACCACCACTTTCCGCATGCTCTGCGGCCTGCTGCCGGCCAGCGGCGGGCAGCTGCGCGTGGCCGGGGTCGACCTGCGCCATGCGCGCGCGCAGGCACGCCGGCGCATCGGCTACGTCTCGCAGAAGTTCGCGCTCTACGGCAACCTCAGCGTGCGCGAGAACCTCGAATTCTTCGGCGGCGCCTACGGCCTGCGCGGCCAGCGGCTGCGCGAACGCATGGACGCGGTGCTGCGCCAGTTCGACCTGGCGCGCGAGATCGACGCGCCCAGCGGCCAGCTGCCCGGCGGCTACCGCCAGCGCCTGGCGATGGCCACCGGCCTGCTGCACGAGCCCGAGATCCTGTTCCTCGACGAGCCCACCAGCGGCGCCGACCCGCTCGCGCGGCGCGAGTTCTGGCGCCGCATCACCGCGCTGGCCGAGGCCGGCACCACGGTCGTGATCACCACCCACTTCATGGAAGAGGCCGAGTACTGCGACCGCATCGTGATCCAGGATGCGGGCCGGCTGCTGGCCATCGGCACGCCGCGCGAGGTGCGCGCGCAGGCGCTGGGAGACGAACACGGCGAACACGGCGAGCACGATGCGCGCCGCATCGACATGGAGCAGGCCTTCATCGGCATCGTCGAGAAGGCACGGAAGGAGAAGGTGCACGCATGAGCGGTTTCTGGTCCCGCCTGGTCTCGCTCACGCGCAAGGAGTTCCGCCAGCTGCTGCGCGACCGAAGCAACCTCGCGATCGGCATCCTGCTGCCGATGGTGCTGATCCTGATCTTCGGCTACGGCATGTCGCTCGACGTCAAGCATGCGCCGGTGGCGATCGTGTTCGAGGACGCCTCGCCCGGCGCGCAGGAGGCGATGGCCGGGCTGCAACTCTCGCCCACGCTCGCGCCAATCCCGCTGGCCTCGATGCACGAGGCCGAGCAGTTGATGCGCGAACGCCGCATCGACGCCATCGTGCGCGTGCCCTCGGACTTCTCGCGCGCGCTCGCGGCCGGCCAGGCGCGCGTGCAGGTGATCGTGCACGGGGCCGACGCGGGCCGCGCGACCATCGTGCTGCAGTACCTCAACGCGGCCATCGGCCAGTCGGCGCTGCGCCAGGCCGACCGCGGCGGCAACGCCAGCGCCGCGCCCGCCATCGGCAGCGTGACGGTCGAGCAGCGCATGTGGTTCAACGCCGCCAACACCAGCACCTGGTACCTGGTGCCGGGGCTGATCGTGCTGATCATGACGCTGGTCGGCGCCTTCCTCACCGCGCTGGTGATGGCGCGCGAATGGGAGCGCGGCACGCTCGAGGCGCTGTTCGTCACGCCGGTGCGGCCGGTCGAGATCCTGCTGGCGAAGATCGTGCCCTACTTCGCGGTCGGCATGCTGGGGCTGGCGCTGTGCCTGCTGGCCGCGCGCTTCCTGTTCGCGGTGCCGATGTACGGCTCGCTGGTCGTGGTGGTGCTGAGCTCGATGCTCTACCTCGTCGTGGCGGTGAGCCTGGGCCTGGTGATCTCCTCGGTCACGCGCAACCAGTTCCTCGCCAGCCAGGTGGCGCTGATCGCCACCTTCCTGCCCTCGATGATGCTGTCGGGCTTCCTGTTCGACCTGCGCAACACGCCGCTGGCGGTGCAGGTGATCGGGCATGCACTGCCGGCCACCTACTTCATGGAACTGGTCAAGACGCTGTTCCTCGCGGGCGACGTCTGGCCGCTGATCTGGCGCGACTGCGCCATCCTCGCCGCCTATGCGGTGGGCCTGCTGGCGCTGGCGCGCGCGGTCACGCGCAAGCGCCTGGACTGAAAGGACCCGCACCATGCTCGACTTCCTGCTGCGCATCGCCAACCTCTGCCGCAAGGAACTGCTCGCGATCCTCAAGGACCCCGCGAGCCGCGTGATCCTGGTCGTGCCGGCGCTGATGCAGAGCCTGATCTTCGGCTACGCCGCCACCTACGACCTGAGCAACGTGCCCTATGCGCTGCTCGACCAGAGCCATGGCGGCGCGGCCACCGAGCTGGTCGCGCGGCTCGACGGCACCGGCGTGTTCCACCGCGTCGCCACGCTGCGCACCCAGGCCGACATCCGCGAGGTCATCGACACGCAGAAGGCGCTGCTGGTGGTGCAGCTCGGCCCCGACTTCGAGCAGCGGCTCGCGGCCGGCCAGCGCGCGCCGGTGCAGCTGATCCTCGATGCGCGCAACTCCAATACCGCGGGCTCGGCCGCGGGCTACGTGGGCGCGGTGGTGGAGCGCTACAACGCCGAGCTGCGCAGCCGCGCGGGCCTGGCGCCGGCGCCGCTGGCCGTGGAGTCGCGCGCCTGGTTCAACCCCAACCTCGAGACGCGCTGGAACCTGCTGCCCGGCATGATCGCCGCGCTCAGCATGGTGCAGACGCTGCTGTTGACCGCGCTGTCGGTGGCGCGCGAGCGCGAACAGGGCACCTTCGACCAGCTGCTGGTGACGCCGATGTCGCCGCTCGAGATCATGATCGGCAAGGCGCTGCCGCCGGTGCTGGTGGGGCTGGTGCAGTCCTCGCTGGTGCTGCTGGTGGCGCGCTTCTGGTTCGGCATACCGATGGCGGGCTCGCTGTTCACGCTCTACACCGGGCTGGTGTTCTTCACCGTCGCGAGCGTGGGCATCGGGCTGTCGATCTCGGCGGTGTCGGCCAACATGCAGCAGGCCATGCTCTACACCTTCGTGCTGCTGATGCCGATGATGCTGCTGTCGGGCCTGACCACGCCGGTGCGCAACATGCCCGAAGTGCTGCAGATGGCCACGCTGGCCAATCCGCTGCGCTTCGCGATCGACCTGGTGCAGCGCGTCTACCTCGAGGGCGTCGGGCTCTCGACGGTGGCGGCCAATCTCATTCCGCTCTCGGTCATCGCCGTGGTCACGCTGCCGCTGGCGGCCTGGTTGTTCCGGAACCGGCTCGCCTGAGCGCGCGCCATTCCACGTCTGGAGAAGAAGACATGTCCATCCCTCATGCCCTCGCGCCGCTGGTGCTCGCCCTCGCGCTGTCGGGCTGCGCGGTCGGCCCCGACCATCGCCCCGCCGAGGCGCCGGCCCCCGCCGACTGGTCGGCCTGGCACGGCGGCGCCGATGCGCTGCTCGGCGCCGAGCGGCGCGCCGGCGCCTCGGCCGCCGCCAGCGACTGGCAGGCCTTCGGCGATCCGCTGCTTGAGAGCCTGCAGGCGCGCGCGCTCGCGGCCAACCACGACCTGCAGACGGCCGCCCTGCGCTTCGCACAGAGCCGCGCGCAGCGCAGCGCGACCGCGGCGCAGCGGGGGCCGCAGCTCGAGGCGAGCGCAGGCATCAACCGCCAGCGGCAGAGCGAGAGCGGCGCGGCCACGCGCATGATCGATGCGCTGGGTTCGTCGGCCAGCAACCGCGAGCAACTGATCCGCTCGCTGTCGCAGCCCTTCGACCTCTACCAGGCCGGCTTCGACGCCTCGTGGGAGATCGACCTCTGGGGCCGCGTGCGGCGCGCGGTCGAGGCCGCCGATGCCGACAGCGCCGCGTCGGCCGCGCTGCTGCGGCAGGCACAGCTCAGCGTGCAGGCCGAGGTCGCGCGCAACTACGTCGAACTGCGCGGCAGCCAGCGCGAACTGCAACTGGCGCGCGCCGACCTCGCGGCCGCCGGCGAGTCGCTCGAGCTGGTGCAGGCCCGCGCGCGCGGCGGCCTCGTGACCGAACTCGACCCGGTGCGCCAGCGCGGCCTGCTGGCCGAGCTGCGCGGCCGCATTCCGGCGCTGCTTCAGCAGGAGGCGCAGGCGATGAACCAGATCACGCTGCTGCTCGGCGCCGCGCCGGGCGCGCTCAATGCCGAGCTCGGCGCGCCGGCCGATGCCACCGCGCAAGACCGCGCCCTGCCCGCACTCGCGCTGGGCCTGCCGGCCGAACTCGCGCGCCGCCGGCCCGATATCGCCGCGGCCGAGGCCCAGCTGCATGCAGCCACCGCGCGCGTGGGCGTGGCGGTGGCCGAGCTCTATCCGCGCGTGACGCTGGGCGCGAGCTTCGGCAACGAGTCGGTGGGCCACGAGCGCTTCGGCGACTGGGGCAGCCGGCAGTGGCAGGTCGGCCCCTCGCTGAGCCTGCCGATCTTCGACATGGGAAGGCGCCGCAGCACCGTGACCCTGCGCGAGCTGCAGCAGCAGGAAGCGGCGGTGGCCTTCCAGCAGACGGTGCTCAAGGCCTGGCACGAGATCGATGGCGCGCTCAGCGCCTATGCGGCCGAACGCCGCCGCCAGGCCGAGCTGGCCGAGCGCGAGCGCGAGAGCGCCGATGCGCTGGCGCTCGCGCAGGCGCGCTACGCGGGCGGGCTCACCGATTTCGGCGTGGCGCTCGATGCCCGCCGCGCCCTGCTGCAGGCCCAGCGCGACCGGGCCAAGAGCCGCAGCCGGCTGGCCGTGGACTGGGTCGTGGTCTGCAAGGCGCTGGGCAGCGCGCCGCCCGAGGAAGCGGTCGCCGCGGCGGCATCGGGGCCGCCAATTTGATACATTGCAACAACGTTTGAAACACAAACACACAATCCATCTAGAATTACTACCGGTTTCGGTAGTTGACGGATGGGTTTTGTCCGCGCGCCCCTGAGGCGCGGCCCGATCGGCACTCCCGGCACCCCCTGCATCGCAGGGCCGCCCGACGGGGGTCGCGCACGGCGAACGGCCGGCTCCCGGCGCCGACCGTTCGCGCTTTGCGCCCCCGCCGCGGGGAAGACCGATGCGAGCCTTCTCCTCGCTGCAAGCCGGTACACGCCGGCTGTGCGCCGCCCTGCTGGGGGCGGTGGCCCTGCTGGTCGCATCGCCCGCGGGCGCGGTCGTGCTCGACGAGATCGGCCGCGGCACCGCCAGCGTCCACCGCCTGAAGTTCTTCGTCGATCCGCAACTCGCGGCCGAGATCGGCGGCGCCGAGGCCGGCCGCCGGCTCGCGCAGTACGTGGCCGACGTGAACACCGTCTTCACGCGCGAATCGGTGCGCGGCTTCGGCTTCGATCCCGCCGCCGACCTGCAATGGATCGCGCCGGCCCAGGCACCGCAGTGCAGCCTTAACGGCCTGGTCAACGGCGAGATCGCGGTCTGCATCAACAAGTCGACGCGCGGCTACAGCCATGGCGGCCTGACGATGAGCTGGACCTTTCCGGCGCGCGGCGCGACCTGGAACCTCAACTGGACCGCGATCCACGACCCGCTGCGGCTGTCGCGCGCCATCGCGCCCGGCGCCGTCGAGTCCACCGAGAAGGACTACCTCGGGCGCCAGCTCAAGACCCTGCTGCACGAACTCGAGCACGTGTTCGGCGCCGGCTCGGGCGAGTACTACAACGCGATCGCGGTGGCCGACACCACCGACGTCGCGCCCAAGGCCGACCTCGACCTCACCAAGCCCGCCGACCGCTACTGGTGGCCGCGCCAGCACTGGCGGCTCGATCCGCTGCTGGGCACGGTGTTCGAGGAGCGCTTCGACCCCGCGGCCAACCGCGTCGCCACGCTCGAGATGATCCGCTTCACCGAGGGCACGAAGGCCAACCTCGACACCGACTGGAGCAACTGGCCCAAGCTCGGCAGCTCGAAGTTCATGGCCGGCACCACCGCCACCCAGGTGCGCGTGAGCGAGCGCGAAGGCGGCGCGGCGCTGCCCGGCGCACAGGTCTGGGTATGGCGCGATCCGGGCGCGGGCAAGCCGCTGGAGCCGATCGCGCAGGGCGTGTCGGACGCGGGCGGGCGCTTCGTCTTCGACTGGCGCTGCGGCTTCACCTGCTTCGCGGTCGGCAAGACCAACCTGCTGGTGAAGGCGCAGGCACCGGGCCGCGCGCCGGGCGCGAGCTGGTTCACCATCTTCGATGCCTTCGAGCAGAAGGCGGTGCGCGGCCAGGCCATGTTCTCCATCGACCTGCCGCTGGGCCTGCCCGACGAGCACAAGCCGGTGGTCTCGCTGGCCGCACCGGCCATGGCGACCGTGGGCCAGCCGGTGACGCTGGCGCCGGTGGCGGTCGACAACGTGGGCGTGTGGGGCCTCAAGGTGATGGGCGCGCAGAGCCTGCCGATCTGCAGCTTCACCGCGCCGCCCTACACCTGCAGCTGGACGCCGACCGCGCCGGGCATGCAGACCATCCGCGTGATCGCGATGGACGCGGCCGGCAACACGGCGCTGGCCTCGGCCAACGTGATGGTCAACCCGCCGGCCGACACGCTGCCGCCCACCGTGGCCTTCGTCGCGCCGCCGACCGCCGCCGCCGGCCTGCCGCTGCGCCTGGCCGCGAGCGCGGCCGACAACGTGGCAGTGGCCGAGCTCAAGTTCATCGCCGACGGCCGCACCGTCTGCACGCTGCGCGCCGCGCCCTACGTCTGCACCTGGACACCGGCGCGCGCGGGCCATGCGGTGATCGAGGTGCGCGCCTCGGACGCGGCCGGCAACATCGCGGCCGTGTCGGGCGCCGTGCGCGTCGATGGCGGCCTGCGGCCCGAGGACCTGTAGCGCCGCTTCTTACATCCCCCGATCGCTGCGCTGCCGCTGCGCCGTCATCAGCGCCGTGTGCATGGCCTCGCGCATCGCGGCCAGCGTGCGGCTGTCGTCGTCGGTCTTGCGCGTGACCAGCGACAGCTGCAGCATCGGCGCGCCGCGACCGAGCCGCACGATGCGCACCGGGTAGGTGGCCACCAGCCCCGGGTCCGCGATCTGCACCACCGAGATCCCGAGCCCGCCGCTGACCATGGCCACGATGGCGGGCGTGCTGTCGAACTCCAGCGTGCCGCGCTTCTCGCGCGCCTGCGTGCTCACGAAGCGCGCGGCCAGCGTGCCGGTGACGGTGGAGCGGTCGTAGCGGATCCAGTCGTACTGCTTGAACAGCGCGGCCACGGAGCTCTCGGTGGCCGTGGGCGGCGCCACCAGCACCAGCTCGCGCCGCAGCATCGGCTGCCAGCGCAGCCGCGCCGAACCGCCGCTCTCGGGCTGCGCCACCAGCGCCGCATCGAGGTCGCCGGCCTTCACCGCCGCGATCAGCGACGCGCTGCGGCCGCGCGCCGGGCGCAGCTCGAGCCGCGGATAGCGCTCGCGCAGCAGCCGCATCGTGGCCGGCAGCACGATGGGCTGCATCGACTCGATCACGCCGAGCCGCACGCTGCCCTCGATGCTCACGGTCGCGCGCTTGCGCAGCGACTCGAGCTGCTGCAGCGCATCGCGCATGACCGAAGAGACCTCGTGCGCCAGCTTCATCGGCTTGACCTGCAGGCCCGAGCGGTCGAACAGCGGCTGGCCCAGGTAGGCCTCAAGCTGCTTCATCTGCATGCTGATGGCGCTGGGCGTGAGGTTCATCTCGTGCGCGGCAGCCGCGAGGGTGCCGCCGCGCAGCACGGCATCGAGCGTGGAGAAGGCATCGATCTTCATCAAATTTCCTTATCTAAGACTTGAAATAGTGTCGCTTTTTCTTTGCATCGCGCGGTCCTAGACTTTTTCGAACGACACCCGAGGACCCGATCGAATGAAAGACACGCAACCCGCCGCCCCCCTCGCCTGGACCGCCGAAGAGGTGCGCCAGGACAGTTCCTGGATCCAGCGCCTCAGCGAGACGGAGGTCGACGGCTTCCGCTCGGCGCTGCGGTATGCGGCCGCGCTCGGCAAGCCGCTGCTCTCGATGACGCAGGCCGACTTCCCGCTGCCCGCGGCCTCGCGCGAAGCGCTGGCCCGCGCCATCGCGACCACGCAGGGCCGCTGGGGCATGTGCCTGCTCAAGGGCTTCCCGGTCGACGAATGGAGCGAGGACGAGACGCGCACCGCCTACTGGGGCATGAGCCTGCACATGGGCGTCGGCCGCACGCAGAACCGCGCCAGCCAGGTCATGAACGACGTGCGCGACGAAGGCGGCGACTACAAGGTCAAGGGCGGCCGCGGCTACAACACCAGCGCCGGCCTCGACTTCCACCAGGACTCGTGCGACGTGGTGGGCCTGCTGTGCCGGCGCACGGCCAAGAGCGGCGGCACCAGCAAGGTCATCAGCTCGATCCGGCTGCGCGACGAGGTTCAGCGCCTGCGCCCCGACCTGATCCCGGTGCTGCAGCAGCCCTTCTTCCACAGCTACCAGGGCACGCAGGATCCGTCGCAGCCGCCGTTCTACCGCTGCCCGATCTTCGGCAGCGACCCGGTGCATTTCGCCGCCCGCACCAACCGCAAGAACACCGATGCGGCACAGCGCGACTTCCCCGAGGTGCCGCGCCTCACGCCGCAGCAGGTCGAGGCCCTCGACCTGCTCGACGCGCTGATGCCGAGCCCGCTGCTGTGCTACTCCATGACCCTGGAGCGCGGCGACCTGCAGCTGCTCAACAACTACGTGACCCTGCATTCGCGCACGCCCTTCGAGGACTTCGAGGCGCCCGACGACAAGCGCCACCTGCTGCGCCTGTGGCTCGCGATCCCCTCGTCGCAACCGCTGCCCGCTGCCTTCGAGGAGTACTACGGCGACGTGCGTGCCGGCGCGGTGCGCGGTGGCGTTCGCGGCAGCGCGATCACCTCCGAGTTCCTGGCCTACGAGCAACGGCAGGCCCAGGCCCTGAACATGCGGCTCGAGCCCTGGCGGCCGAAGCGGCTGGCGGCGGACGCCCTGGCCTGAACCGCGCGCCGGCACCGGCCGGCCCGGCCCCCGATGACAACGAAAGAGAGACAAGCATGCTTCGACGCAGATTCATCGCCGCGGGCGCCACCGCCTCGGCACTCGCGAGCTTCGGCGTTCGCGCGCAGCAGGTCACGCGACTGCTCGTGGGCGCGACGCCCGGCGGCGGCACCGACATCGTGGCGCGCGCGCTGGCGCAGGAACTCACCACGCGCCTGGGCCACCAGTTCATCGTCGAGAACCGCCCGGGCGCGGCCGGCAACATCGCGGCGCTGGCCGTGGCCAAGGCGCCCACGGACGGCAGCACGCTGCTGCTGAGCTACACCAGCCACGCCATCAATGCCTCGCTGTACCCGAGCCTCCCCTTCGATCCGCAGAAGGACTTCACGCCGCTCGCGGGCATCGCCAGCCTGCCGGCCATCCTGATCGCGCGGCCCACGCTCCAGGCCAACGACGTGCGCGAGCTGATCGCGCTGGCCAGGCGCGAACCGGGCAAGCTCAACGTGGCGATCGCGGGCATGGGCAGCGCCAACCACCTCGCGGGCGAGATGCTCAAGCGCGACGCGGGCATCGACATCGTGGGCGTGCCCTACAAGGGCACCGGGCCGGCCATCGCCGATGTGGTGGCGGGACAGATCGACTTGGCCTTCGCGGGTGTCGCCACGGTGCAGCAGCTCGTGAAGGCCAGGCGCCTCAAGGCCCTGGGCGTGACGAGCGAGAAGCGCCTGGCGGCCTTTCCCGACGTGCCGGCCGTGGCGGAAGTGCTGCCCGGCTATGCGTACAGCTCGTGGTATGGCCTGTTCGGGCCGGCGCAGATGCCCGCGCCGCTGGTGGCGCGCATCGCCGACGCCGCGCGCGCCGCGCTGGGCTCCGAGCTCATGCGCGCGCGCTTCAGGGACGAAGGCCTGGTGCCGATGGGCACCGGCCCCGACGAGTTCGGCGCCTTCGTGCGCAGCCAGGGCCTGTTAACCCTATTCAGGGGGTCGCGAAGCTCGCCAGAGCCCGCCCATCAAGGCGCGTGACGACGCGTGTGCGTCCGCACACGCTAGGAGCGCAACGCCGAGGGGCGGGCCTGTCTCTTCTCCCCACCTTACGCTGCCGACAACCGA